>NZ_JBLXIK010000002.1:458558-683417 GCF_048269565.1 Maricaulis sp.
CGGGACATCCTTCGCTCGAATTGAGCGTTGGGCCTGCCCGGCCGTAGCTCGCGCAGCGAGCGAAGGATGGTGGAGCCGAGCGGGATCGAACCGCTGACCTCGTCATTGCGAACGACGCGCTCTCCCAACTGAGCTACGGCCCCGAACCAAGGAGGCGTCAACTACGAGCGTGTGCGGGTGGTGTCAAGCGCTCGCTTCTGGACGCGGGCGGGCGGGGCGGTTACATAGCCCGTCATCGTTTGTCGCTCCGGATTTCGCTATGCCGCTCGAATTGTCCCTTGGCCAGGCCCTGGTGGTCTATTTTCTCAATCCGATCCTTGGCTTGTTGTGGATCGTCGTCATTGTCGGCGTGGTGTTGAGCTGGTTGATCAGCTTCAATGTGGTCAATCCGCACAATCAGCTTGTCGGCATGGTCTGGCGTCTGACCAATACGATTACCGAGCCTCTGCTCCGGCCGATCCGCAGCATTCTGCCGCCGTTTGGCGGGATGGATTTCTCACCGGTCGTGCTGCTGCTGCTGATCTCCTTCGCGCAGGGCTATCTGGTGCCGACTCTCATGCGAGCGCTTTGAGCGGAGCCTGGCTCGAAGACCAGGCAGGTCTGACGCTGCGAGTCCGCCTGTCGCCCAATGCATCGCAGGATGCGGTGGCGGGCGTGGCCGCGACTGCAGACGGCCTGTGTCATCTCGCCGTCCGGGTCCGGGCCGTGCCGGAAAAGGGCAAGGCCAACAAGGCGCTGATTGTCATTTTGTCACGCTTCCTCGGTGTGCCGAAGCGCGATATCGAAGTGATCCGGGGCACGACGTCGCGTTTGAAGACGGTCCGTGTGTCGGCGGATAGAGCGGCGCGGCAGCGAATGTCCGCCCTGCTGGGGGAGATTGAAGATGAGCGCGATGCTGATTGACGGCAAGGCCGTTGCGGCCGAGATCGATGCCCGTGCCGGTCGGGCCGGCGCCGGGCTGGCCCGGACGCTGGGCCGGGCCCCCTGTCTGGCCGTGGTCCTGATCGGAGACGATCCGGCCAGCGATGTCTATGTCCGTTCCAAGGTCAGGCGCACCGAAGCGGCGGGCATGACCTCGATCGAGATCCGGCGGCCGGCCGATATCAGCCAGGCCGAGGTGGTCGAGATCGTTCGCGGCCTCAATATCGACGACACGGTTGACGGTATCCTGGTGCAGATGCCGCTGCCCGGTCATATCGATGCCAATGCCGTGCTGGCCGTGATCGATCCCGGCAAGGATGTCGATGGACTGACCGAGGCCAGTGCCGGCCGCTTGCTGCTCGGCAAGCCGGGGCTGCGGCCCTGTACGCCGGCCGGCTGTGTCTTGCTGGCGGAGCGCGCGATGGGCTCGCTCTCGGGCAAGTCGGTCGTGGTGATCGGGCGGTCCATCCTGGTGGGCAAACCGGCCGCGATGTTGTTCCTCGAACAGAACGCCACCGTCACGATCGCCCATTCGCGCACCCATGATCTGCCCGCACTGGTTCGGACGGCCGATATTGTCGTCGCTGCGGTTGGCCGGCCGGAAATGGTCCGGGGCGACTGGATCAAGCCGGGCGCCTGCGTGCTCGATGTCGGGATCAACCGGATCGATGCACCCGAGCGTGGTGAAGGCCGCACCCGGCTGGTCGGCGATGTCGCGTTTGACGAGGCCGTCGGCCATGCCGGCTGGATCACGCCGGTGCCGGGTGGTATCGGCCCGATGACGATCGCCATGCTGTTGCGTAACACCGTGCTCGCGGCCGCATCCCGGGCCGGGCTTGCGCCGCCTGAGGAGCTTTGACGCCGGACATTCTTGCATCTGTAAACGGTTCAATAACGCAACTCGGCGACACTGGGACGAAGGGAGAGTCCAAATGGCCAATCAGGCACTGCACGTGCTGCATGTGGAAGACGACTTCGCGGACGCGATGCTCGTTCAGCAGGCTGTTTGTGAGGCGGGTGATTTTGACATCTCCTTCGAGGTTGTCCGCACCTTGCGTGAAGCCAAGCAGCGCATGCAGGCCGGCGGGTTTGACCTGATCCTGCTTGATTTGCGCCTGCCGGATTCGGTGCACCCCACCGAGACGCTGGAAGTTGCCCGCAGCACTGCCGGCAATACGCCTGTCCTGGTCCTGTCCGGTTCGATGGCTGTTGATCGCAATCATCTCGGCGGCGAAATTGCCAGCCTCGACAAGAATGCCAGCTTCAAGTCCGAACGCGGCCGCAAGGGCATCAATATCGCCCAGAGCATCCGCAATGCGGTCGACACGGATGACTTTCTGAGCATCTGAGTCCCTGCCATGCCGGGTTTCCGGCACACAGCTTACAATCCCTGCGAATCCCGCGTTATAGTCGCCGCCCAACAAGCGGTGAGGGAATGTCCATGAGCAGTGCGCACGAAATCGATTACAAGATTTGCGGCGAAGATATCCAGTATGTCGAGATCGAGCTGGATCCGGGCGAGACCGTCGTCGCGGAAGCCGGTGCCATGATGTACAAGTCGACCGGCATTGCCATGGAATCGGTATTCGGCGACGGGTCCCAGAAAAACCAGGGATTCATGGGTGCATTGGCCGGTGCCGGCAAGCGGCTCCTGACCGGTGAAAGCCTGTTCATGACCGCCTTCACCCATAACGGCCAGGGCAAGGCCCACGCCGCCTTTGCGGCCCCGTTCCCCGGTACGATCATCGCCGTGCATCTGCCCGATGTCGATGGTGAGCTGATCTGCCAGAAGGACAGTTTTCTCGTTGCCGCCAAAGGGGTCTCGATCGGGATCGCGCTCCAGAAACGCATCATGACCGGTCTGTTCGGCGGCGAAGGTTTCATCATGCAGCGCCTCGAAGGCGATGGCTGGTGCTTCATCCATGCCGGCGGCACGCTGGTCGAGCGCGAGCTGGCAGCCGGTGAGGAAATCCATGTCGATACCGGCTGTGTGGTGGCCTACACCAAGACGGTCGACTTCGAGATCGAGCGCGCCGGCAATATCAAATCGATGATTTTCGGCGGCGAGGGCGTGTTCTTTGCCCGGCTCAAGGGGCCGGGCAAGGTGTGGATGCAATCCATGCCGTTCTCGCGCCTCGCCGGCCGCATCATGGCCAACCTGCCGGTCACCGGTTCCGGACAGGGCGAAGGCTCGGTGCTTGGTCCGCTTGGCAGCATCATTCGCGGTAATTGATCACCGGTTCAGTCGGGGCCTGCCGCGCGGTTGGCCCCGTCTGCCTACAGGAGTCGACACCATGCGACACGAAGATCTGCCCTCAGCCGAACAGGATGCCCTTGACGCAGCGACGTTCCGCCGCCTGCTGGCACATCTCAATGCCAACCGGGATGTCCAGAATATCGACCTGATGATCCTGGCCGGCTTCTGCCGCAATTGCCTCGGCAAATGGTACCAGGCCGCCGCCGATGAGCGCGGCGTCGAACTCGGTGACGAAGCGGCGCGTGAACGCATTTACGGCATGCCCTATGCCGACTGGAAGCGCGATTTCCAGGCCCCGGCCACGCCGGAGCAGCTCGCGGCCATGGCGGCGCGGGACAAGGCCTGAGGCGGTTCGGTAACGGGCGACAGGTTTGGCGCCATGATCTAGTCTGGCGGCGTGTAAAAGGCGGAGATGATGATGTCAGCTTGCTTTGCATTCCGGATGCTGGCGGCCACCCTGCCGGCGCTGGTGCTCGCGTCCGGCGCGGCCCGGGCGCAGACGCCGGTCTATATCGACAGCCCCTTCCTGCTGTTCGACATGAGCGAAAACCTCACCGCTGCGGTCGAGCTGGCCGATATTGATGGCGATGGCGATCTCGATGTCCTCGCCGCCAATGGCCGCCACTGGGCGCAACAGGATTTCGCCTTTCTCAATATTGGCAATGGCCGCCTGCTCGAGGCCTTGCCCGTGGGAGATGCGATGGGCGCGAGCTATGCGATCCGCACCGGGGATCTCGACGGCGATGGTGATCTCGACGCGGCGGTTGCACGCGACAGCCTGCCGGCGCTGGTGTTTCACAATGATGGCCAAGGCCGGTTTGCATTGGCGGGCAGCCTCGAAGGCAGCGGCGGTGCCGTTCGAGCGGCGCTGTTGCAGGACCTGGATGGCGATGGCTGGCCCGATCTGGTCCTGGCGCGCCGACGCGGGGCCAATCTTCTGTTTCGCGGCGATGGTGAAGGCGGATTCGGGCCGGCGGGCGAATTGCCCGGGGCACTGGACGGATCGACCGGTGTGGCGATTGCCGATCTCGACCAGGATGGCGATCCCGACCTCGTCTTTGCCTGCCGCGATGGCAATGCCAGCTATGTCCTGCTGAATGAGGGCGAAGCCCGCTTCGTGCCGGCCGCGCTGGCGGGCAGCGAGGGCGATCACCGCCAGGTCGTGGCGGCGGATTTCACCGGCGATGGCGCGCTTGATATCATTTTCGCCGCCACCGACGGCACCAATGCGCTTTATCGCGGCGATGGCTCAGGCGCCTTCGGCAGCAGCCTCACAATCGGCGAGGCCGGCCGCGCCGTGCAGTCCCTGGCGGCTGCCGATCTTGATGGCGATGGCGATATCGACCTGATCGAGGGTGCGGGAGAACAGCCCAACCGCATCTACTGGAATGATGGCGGCCAGGGCTTCACGGCGATTGAGCTGCAAGACGGGGCCGAGGACACCTATGGCGTCGCGATCGGCGATCTGAACGGCGACGGCCTGCCCGACCTGGTTTTCGCCAATTCAGGAAGCCCCAACCGTGTCATGATCGCGCGCCTGCCGCGGGAGTAGCGGGGGCGGGGAACTGGCAGTTTGTGATCAAGGTTGCGCGCAGTCCTCCTTCGCCGAGGCTTCGGAGGGCATCTCTTCGCCCCCAAGTGCGCGCTGCGGGTGGCTTGCCACCCGAAGCCCGCAGGGCGCCACAAAAACAGGATGGAGAAATGTTGCGCGCGGGCCCTCCTTCGCCAAGTCTTCGGAGGGCACCTCTTCGCCCCAAGTGCGCGCTGCGGGTAGCTTGCCACCCGAAGCCCGCAGGGCGAAGGGTGGTGCCGCATGGGTGACTCGAACTAAGCGGCAATCTCGTTATATTTATCTTTGAAATCAGAACCTTAATGGATTGGCGTTGTCGCGACCCAATAAAAATACCAACAAAGATACCAACTAATTTTTCTTCTTGCGGGCTGCGTTTGCCGTTGCGTTGGTTTGCTTTGGGGCGGCCCGTTCCATTATGGCGGCGGCGGACGCGACATTCTTCGACCGAACAGTTTGCCAGTCCGATTCGCCAGACTTGAACTGAACCACAATTGTTCCGGGCCGCTCAATTTGAACCTGACCGCAGGGCGCAGCGAAATAGTCTTCAGTCACTTCCTCGCCCAATGGTCCGCGTTCTCGCTCGATGCCGGCGCTCACTGAGAAAAGCTCTATACCGTCCGGCTCGAAAAGCGCTCTGGCGGAAAATGGAGCCTTTCCGTCGCCGCGTGAGGCAATTTCGAACCAGCAGGTCAAATCCATAGCGTGCGGAAACTCAGTAACCACAATCTCACCAGTGTAAACACCGATGAGAATAACCTTGCCATTATCTTCGCGGCGCACATCATCACATATAACAACATTGCTGCAGGTTATGGTCAGGGTGTTTTTGTTTTTAGGCATTGTGATCAACGTTCAGGGTTCGTCCATTGGTGCTAGTCAGGTGCGTAGGCGGGCGGCCCTGAAAGGTTATCTGCCCAGTTCTCGTTTGCTGTAGGCTTGCCGCATATGAATGTTCGGATTCTACCCGCACATGATTTGTTGGGTTGGTGCTCGGGTCGAAGATTTCAACCTTAATGCACTGACCCAATCCCCAAACCAAGTCCGCGAGAGACTCAAGCGTGAGGTTGTTGAGGCCCCGTAGCCTGCGATTGACCACAGATCGATTGACGCCCAGCTTCTCCGCAAGGCTCGTTTGGGTTTCGATCCCTTGTTCGTGGCGCTCAGCGTAGGCGTCGCGAATTTGAGATTCGACGTCTGAGACAAGCGAAAGGTAGACCTGCCTTCGATTATCAACGTTGTTTATGTATGACCGCAATTAAGTCTCCCTGCATCATTGTGTTTTCGAGGCCGTGCGCTTTCGCGAAGGCCAGCACTGAGTTCCGTTTTCTATCGTTCAAGCCCTTGTCCAGCTTCGTTTCGGATTCCAATGCCCCCGACACCAAAACCATCACCCTTGGCTCGCAAAACCATCCGTAGATGCGCAGTTTGGGCGGGCGTAGCGTCCACACTCTATCTCTCGTAGGCATCAACCGTCGCAGGTCGCCACCACCGGGGCGCTGGGCACAGCGGAAGTCGCACAGTGTCTGAATCAGATGTTCAACGAGCAATCTTCCACCCACGCTGTGAGTTTTGCTGGTCAAGCTAGGGTGGTTGTCTGACCACTCATCCAGTTCTGGTGCCACATAGAGTGCTCGTTGGGCCACCCTTGTCTCGATGCACGGTAAGGCAAATAGCTCCAACGCCCCCTTAGATATCGCCTGTTGAATTGTTGCCATATAAGTCAACACTACTCAAATTAATATATTGTGATGAATCGTCGCACGCATCATGGCCGCAACTGACGCGGGTGCACAAGGTGAATAACACTACGGCGTCCGGACGCGGCAAAACGGCGAAGAAATATTCAGGCACACATAAACGTTGGTGCGCCCCTAAGTAATGGAGAAGCCGAATGACGCGCATGGTCGCGGGCTTCCGAACTTAGGAAACGCGAATAATAATATGACAGATAACCCAGATAATGATCCCCAAGGCCTAGAAGCTGCAAGAGCAGCCGCAACCGCCTTTTTTAAAGACACGTACCAGACGCTGGTTGATGAAGGACAGGTTGTCCTCCCATACGAGATGGCAATCGCTGGGGTAGAGATGGGGGTCGATGATGACGGCAGCCCTCAATTAGTCGTGTTGCTGCCCGAAAACCTGAATTGGCATATGAGGGGATGGTGGACCGAGGTTTCGAAATTCCCTTTCCCGATCTATGACGAGGGCGGCACTCCGTCAGCCTCTACCCGAAGCCATGTTGAGGTCATGATCTTCGACCGTGATCGCATTTGGCGGAAGATCGGCCCGGATGCCCCACCCATCAAATTCGACGGCACCTACTTCGACCGGCGCCGCGCCGTTCTTCGTTACCGGGAACGGTTGGGAATACTGGATTCAGACGCATCGATGGAACAATTCCACCGACAACTCGCCCGCAGGTTTCCGTCCCCTACTCCGCGATATCCAACGCCGGTAATCGCCGCACGATCTTCATCGTTTCCAGACTGACCGTGATCACCCGCTGGAATAGCTTCAGCGGGTAGGCGGAATCATGCATGGTTTCGGTGGCGTAGAGATTGGCGTCACCCCGGTATCATCCGTCGCTGGGAGGAAGCCGAGCATCCACCGAGTGCGAAACATGTCCCGGCGATTGTCGAATTTCCCGCCGATGATGATTGGCTGGAAGCCGGGTCGTTTTGCCAGAGGCTGACGCGATTTCGAAAATTGCGTGGATGGTCTCAACTGCCACTGTCGCACTCGCTGAACTGTGCCGAGACCTCAATCCCGATGTGGGAGCGCGGCGTACGTCCGAGCCGGACCATTCACGGATTGACCCTCCGGACATTTCTCCAGAATCCGTACGCAATGATGCCCATCAAGAGGAACTGAGCCGCTACCGGCTGTAGCGCCGGGAAGACGCCGAGCATGGCGATACGGGGCACGAATGGCCACGGCGTTATGCCTACCATTCCTGCCTCCTGGAGCCCGGCCACGCCTTTTCCGATCAATATCACCGCCAATATGGCGATAAGGACCGCGCTATAATTGAACAACTTGCCGACGGGCAGCTCGCGGCTGTATCGCAGCATCGCCCACGCAACCGCTGCCAGGAGTAATATGGCGGCGCCCGCGCCTGCCAGAATGGCGGCGCCATTCTGTTCGGTCCAAAGTGCCGCGAAAAACAAGATTGTCTCAAATACCTCTCGGTAGACGACGAGGAAAGCGAGACCGAACAGGAACCAACTCGATCCCCGAGACAGCGCCTCGCTCATGGTTTTCTGGATGTAGCGTTGCCATTCGCCGGCCTGCGACTTGCCATGCATCCAAATACCCACTGACACGAGCACGACTGCCGCGAGCAGAGAGCCGAATCCCTCGGTAAGTTCACGGCTCGCGCCGCTGACGGCTATCAGTTCAGTGGCTACGAACCATGTCGCGGTTCCCACCACCAGCGCTGTGACCCAGCCTGCATGAACGTAGCGTATACCCTCCGGACGCCCCGCTTTGCGCAAAAAGGCGACCATGGCGACGACGATCAGAAGCGCCTCAAGCCCTTCCCGCAGCAAGATCGTCAGGGAGCCCACAAAACTCGACATCCAGTCTCCCGCCCCCTGTTCAAGCACGCCGTCGGCCTGGTCGATTAGACCGCTCAGCTCATCCGCCTGAATTTGCACTTCGGAGGTTGGCGCACCTCGACCAATCGCTGCCCTGAGTGCTCCCATCGAGCGCTCTATCTGAGCCAGGAGTTCCGCATCTCGCATCGCCAATGCCGGCTCAAAAGGCTCGAAACCGTCAAGATATGCAGATAATGCAAGGTCAACTGCCCGATCCCGATCGCCATTCTGATAGGCTGACACGCTTTCTCGCACTCGAGCGCGAGCGACATCGAGCCCCGCCGCTCGACTGGCTGTCGCTCTTCCGGGCATCTGTCGAAGGAATGCTGCTAGGGCAGGAGCCCTTTCGGCGCCCAACTCTCGGTTCAGCTGTGCCGGGGTGATCTGGGTAAGCGCCTCGAGAGTCGAAAGCCGCCGACGCAAGTCCGGCTCGGCATTCCAGATCAACTCGCCTCGGCGTGCGTCCGCATCGGAGAAGGCGAATGCACTGACACGAAAGGCCAATGCCCATTGAGCCGAACTGTCGAGATGCGCGAAGCTCCCCATTGCCGTTCCGTCAACACCTTGATTGATAACTTGGTAGAGACTGAAAACGCTACGCTCCTGAGCCCTGACCAAGTCGGTGAACACGGCTGGTGGCGGGTCCAGACCAGCCGCAACCGGACCGTCACCGTCCCCAGTTGGCCCGTGGCAGGAGGCACATTGATCCGCGTAAAGCGCCGCCGATTGCGACAAGTCGGGCAGGGCGGACGGAGCCAAGGGCACGGGATAGGCGAGCAGCACTTCACGCCCGAGTGCGCGCGCGTGTGCGCCCACGACCTCGGCTGACGCCCGGTCCGCTATCGCGCGCTGTAGCTGATTGGCCAGCCTCACAAGATCGGCTTTGGCACCGGTGGCGGGCAGACCTGCGATCCGTTCGCTTGCGGATTGAGAAAACTCAAGCATCTCGTCATATTCGCCGCGATTAATTACCGCCCCGTCGGAAACCGCTCCGGGATAGTCGACCGCAATATAATCAAGGAGCCGCCAGGCTATCGCCGCGTCGGCCTGTCCAGGAGCAGCAGCTAATGCCGACGCCCCGGTACCAACAGAAAAAAGTAGCGCGATCCCGACGATGATTAGCGTAAACCGATTCACATTCTTGCCTCGCCCTTTAGTCTCACAAGCCTTCAAACTACGCGATATTGTGAGAAGAAATCACGGTGTATACACGCGGTAGCGGTTATTGGATCAAGATGTATTTGACCGCAATTGTGAAACGAATTCACAAAAGCCGTTGCGAAAAAATCTTATGAATTGCTCCACGGGAGCGGCAGTTGTCTCATGAGTGGAGCTCATGGTTCTTCTGCTCAGACAATGCTTGCGCACAAATTAGCCATGCTGAGCGAGAAAAAATACCTGCCAATACGAATGCTATAACAAGATCAGGCCATGCCTCACCAGTGATCGCAACCAGTCCGGCCGCGACCATCACGCCAACATTGCCGATCGCGTCATTTCTTGAACACAGCCACACAGATCGAACGTTGGCGTCGCCATCTTTCCATTTCAGAAGAATGAAAACACTGATCACATTGGCAAGCAGTGCCGCGAAACCAACAATCCCCATCGTCTCAGCGGCAGGCGGTTCGCCCGTAAGCGCGCGAAAGAGCGTCATGCCCAGGACCGCAATCGCAATCGCAAACAGCAACCCACCTTTGAATAATGCTGCCTTCGAACGAAGGGCGAGACTTGAGCCAATAACCAACAAGCTGATGCTGTAGGTCATCGAATCGCCGGCAAAGTCGAGCGCGTCCGCTATCAGAGCTTGCGAACCGGACGCAAACCCGGCCAATGCCTCGACGAAAAACATTGCGCTATTGATCAAAATTACAGCCCAGAGTGCCCGGCGATAAGCCGGTGAAGCGCCGTCGAATTTTTGATCGTTTGAACAGGAACTCATATTCTTGACCCGGTAATTGATCTGGAGTCTACTTTCTACAGCGACTGTAGAAGCAAGGTAAAAATGAAGCGGGATTTCACAATCGGCGAAGCGGCAAACGCCTCTGGCGTAAAAGTGACAACGATACGCTATTACGAGAGCACCGGCTTGATGCCCGAGCCACGCCGTGTGGAAAGCGGGCGTCGTGTGTACAGTCAAGGTGCTGTGGGTCTGCTGGGCTTTATTCGGCACGCACGCGACTTGGGATTTTCCGTGGAGGCCATTAGGGGGCTGCTCGACCTCCAGGACAACCCGGGCACAGATTGCACGAGGGCGGATGAGCTTGCCCGTCACCATCTCCTTGGGACCCGCAAGCGCATTGAACAGTTGCGCGCCCTGGAGCGCGAGCTGGAACGAATGATTGAAGGCTGTTCAGGCGGAGAGGTCGGAACGTGCGAAATCGTCAATAGTCTCTTTGATCATTCCAGATGCCTCTCTGACCACAAACACAATATGGCCAGCAAACAGTAGAGCCTATTGCTCAACTTCCTGCGATGCCTGCGGTCTTAGTTTCCATCCGGCGAGCAATAGCATGACGCCGCAAAAGACGAACACATCTGCCAGATTGAACGTCGGCCATCGGATCGCGTGCAGGCCAAAGTCCAAATAGTCGGTCACCGCTCCATCTCCGAGCCGATCAATGGCGTTGGCAAAACCGCCAGCCGCGAAGAATAATCCCGCGGCATTGACCAATTTCGATTTCTGCCGGGCGGTCCAGCCTAGGGCGAACGCCACAAGGACGACTGCGACGCATGCAAGTAGAACCGGTGTGAGCCAGAACGAACTGTCCAGCAGCCCGAAACTCACACCTCGATTGTGACCCAGCGTGAGATTGAGGCCGGGGAATATTGGGATTGAGGCGCCCAAGGTCCCAAGCCCTCGCTCAACATAGAATTTGATCACCAAATCCAATCCGGTCAGCGCCGCCACGCCAACCAGCTGTGAAGGACGAAGCTGCCGAAGGCCAATCAATGTTGGTCGGATGAAATTAGAGTTCATAAGGAGTACTCCGTCCCTACTAACCCGGCTGGGTTTAATCATGGATAGTTGAGCGAACAGACCCGGGCATTTTCTAGAGTGCGCCAAAACGCCCGGGCTGCGAAGCTCGCTAGCTACGACGCCGACAAATGATCGGTATCGCTGTTCAAGGTGTGGGGTGCGAACCACTTGTAGACCGCTGGCAACACCAACAGGGTCAGCACGGTCGACGTCACCAAGCCTCCGATCACCACGGCAGCAAGTGGCCGCTGCACCTCTGAACCGATACCGGACGCGAACATGAGTGGCATGAGCCCGAGGCCTGTCGTGGTCGCGGTCATCAGCACGGGTTGAACACGGCGCACGGCGGCCTCGACCGAGAACACATCAATGTCCAGCCGTTCCTTGGCGAGACGGTCCAGGAATGAGACTAGAACCATGCCATTGCCGAGGGCGATGCCGAACAGAGCGATGAACCCTACAGTCGCGGGTACCGACAAATTCTGACCCGTGAGCCAGAGAGCCGCGATGCCGCCGACCAGTGCCAGTGGCACGTTCGCCATGATCAGAAGCGCACTTTTCAACCGGCCAAAGCTGAACAGCAGCAGCAGGAAGACGACCCCGAGTGTGATCGGGATCACAACCGCGAAACGGGCATTCGCTTGTTGCTGAAGCTCGAACTGTCCGCCCCACTCGATGAAGTATCCTGGCGGAAGCTCGATATTGGCAGCCACGGCCCGTTGGCCGTCTTCAACGAAGGACCCGATATCACGCTCACGCACATTGGTTTGGGTGGTGATGTAGCGCTGGCCGTTTTCACGGGTGATCTGACGCGGCCCCTCGATCCGCTCCACTAACGCGACCCGGCCGAGCGGAATTGTCACATCGCCGGGGCCATTGAGGACGATCCGGCTGATCCGCTCTGCGCTCAATCGATCTTCTTCGCGATATCGCACGATGATGTCGAAACGCCGCACGCCTTCGAACACCTGGCCGGCCTGCGAGCCACCAATCGCGGTTCGCACGACAGCCAGCACATCCTCAACATTCAGGCCAAATCGGCTGATTGCGTCGCGGTCTACCGAAATCCGCAATTGCGGGGCGCCGGTGACCTGGTCGGTTTGGACGTCAGCCGCGCCCGGGACATCGCGGATCACATTCGCAATCTGTGCCGCATACTGCTCCAGGACAGCCATATCCTCACCGAACAATTTGATCGCGAGGTCTGCCTTCGTGCCCGTCAACAACTCATCGGTTGCCGCAGCAATCGGTTGCGTGAAATTGAACCGGGCAGCAGGGAACGCCTCAAAACTCTCACTCATCATCGCGAGCAATTCATCCTGGGATCGTGCCGAAACCCATTGGTCGCGAGGCGCCAGCGCCACGAAGGCTTCAGCGCTATTGACAGGGTCGGCATGAGCACCAACCTCGCCGCGGCCAATTCGGGTGACAATTCGCTCTACCTCCGGAAAGCTGGAGAGCAATTGTTGTTCGAACCGCGTGACCGTGTCTCGTGCCTCCGGCAACGAGATCGACGGCGCCATGGTGAGGCGCACCAGCAGGTCGCCCTCATTCATTCGCGGTGTGAACTCTGAACCCAATCGAGGGAAGATCGCCCCGCCCACGAGCAGCATGACACCCGCCAGCGTGAGCGCAGCCCATCGCTTGTGAACGAAAAATCGGATCAATGGTGCAAAATAGCGTTCGTAGAAATCAGGCCCGTCTGAGTTTGCCGAGCTTCGACCCAATTTGAGCCCGGCCATCGAGGCAGCCGGGGCCAGAAGAACCGCAAAAACAAGCGAGCCCGCCATCGCAAAGACCACCGCGAAGGCCAGCGGCCTGAAGGTTTTTCCTTCCACGCCTTGCAGCGTCAAAATTGGCACAAACACGATCACGACGATCAGGATTGCAAAGATAAGCGGCTGAAGAACTTCAGCACACGCCTTGGCGATGAGTGTTCGTTTGTCGGCCTTGTCATCCGTTGAACTCAAGATACGGTTGACGTTTTCCACGATGACAACGGCACCATCCACCATCATCCCGATGGCGATTGCGATTCCACCCAGCGACATAAGGTTGGCAGAGACACCGAAGGCCTGCATGGCCAGAAGTGCAAAACCGACAGAGAATGGGATGGAAGCCACGACGATGAGACTTGGTCGCCATCCCCGAAGGAAGAAGAACAAGATCGCCGCGACGAGCAGTGCGCCTTGCCACAGCGCCGTGGTCACAGTCCCAACCGCAGCCTCGACGAGTTCCGACTGGTCGTAGTAAGGCACGGCCGTGACACCGGGCGGCAGCGATTCATTGATCCGCTCCAGCCGTTCATGCACGCTCGCGATCACCTCATTGGTGTTTGCCCCGAGTAGTTTGAGCACGAGCCCGGCGACCACTTCGCCTTGCCCATTCATCGTTGCCATGCCCTGCCGGGGAGCTCCACCAAGTTCAATGGATGCGATGTCACTCACCCGGACCGGAACGCCATCTTCAACCTTGACGATGATCTCGGACAAATCATGAATGCCCTGGGCCAGGCCCACCGCCCGGACGGTGTATTGCTCGCCATTCTCAACGAGAAACTGAGCGCCTGCATTGGCATTATTGTTTTCGACGGCAGTGACGATCTCTTCAATCGCAAGCCCGTATCTCAACAGGGCCTCCGGCCTGACATTGATCTGATATTGCTGCTCGAAGCCGCCAAGGGACAAAACTTCGGTCACGCCGCGGACCGTCTGAAGGTTGAGCTTGATCTGCCAGTCTTGCAGGGTTCTCAGCTGTATGCCGTCAAGCGTCTCATCGTCGGTTTCCAGGAAATAGAAGAGAATTTGACCAAGCCCGGTCGTAATCGGACCCATGCCTGGATCGCCGAAGCCTTGCGGTATCTCTTCACGCGCTTGTTGCAGGCGCTCTCCGACGAGCTGGCGTGCCCAGTAGATATCGGCCCCGTCTTCAAAATAGATATTGACCACCGACAATCCGAAATTCGACGTCGAGCGAACTTCACGTAGACGAGGCAGGCCGTTCATTGATGTTTCGATGGGAAAGGTGACGTATCGCTCGACCTCTTCAGGCGCGAGCCCCTCGGTTTCGGTAAACACTTGAACGAGCGTCGGCGTCACATCGGGAAAGGCATCGACGGGCATCGACCGAAAGGTAATGATGCCGCCGATCAGGACGAGTGCAAAAGTGAGCGCCGCAAGAAGCCGTCCGCCCGCAATGCGGTGCAGAAGGGTCGTCAAGCCGCTGGCCGGTTGGGTTTCTTTAGTGTGCGTGTCCATCGTCGAACTCCCCTTTCTGCAATTCTGCTTTCAACGAAAATGTCCCCGTGATGGCGATCAATTCGCTGGGCGAAACACCCGACAGGATTTCGGCGAACTGTTCAGAGCGGCGGCCAAGTTGAACGCTTCTGACCTCAAAGCCGTCATCGCTGCGGACAAAAACCACGGATCGACCGTCAATGGTCTGCAAGGCCGAAACTGGCACTCGGACCACCGAAACCGCGTCGGAAGCCACTGCGAACACGGTCACGAACATGCCTGGGCGAAGCCGGTCGCCAGCGTTAGCGATTACGACGCGGGCTCTGCCGGTTCGCGTTCGCTCACCAATTTGCGGGCTTACGAAATCGATGGTGGATTCAATCGGGGCCACGCCATCACCTGGATCAATGGAAACCGCAGCACCGGCCCGTAACCGCCCCAAATCCCCACCGTAGATCGCTGCATCAACCCAGACTGAGCTGGTATTCGCGATGATGAAGGCAGGCGGTTGCCCGCCTTCTTCCAGCACTTCCCCGAGCACGGCGTGCCGCTCAATGATTGTTCCAGCGATTGGGGCCGCCAGTTCGTATCGTGTCAAAGAGAGGTTCGTCGTAGCATTCACCCGGGGCAGAGTGCTCGCGTCCACCCCAAGGGCATCAAGCTGTTGGCCTGCGCTTCTGACAACGATGCGCGCCTCTTCCAGCGCTTGCCGGGCGTTGAGAAAATCCTGCTCTGCGGAGATTTGCCGTTCCCACAGGCGTTCCTCACGTTGATAGGAACTCTCAGCGAGGTCCAATCTTGCCCGTGCTGACAGGTAGGCGGCTTTCGCGTCGGCGAGCGGGCGACTGTTCAGAATCGCGAGAATGTCGCCGGCTTCGACGCGGTCGCCCTCCGCAACACTGACGCTTTGAACCACACCGGAAACCCGAGGCGATACGTGGGCAAGATGGTTTTGGTCGAACCCGACTTCACCGGGTAGTTCCAAAACGCCATCGACGGCACCAGTTGTGACCGCTTCAACCGTAATGCCCAGGGCACTGAATTGATCTTCGCTGAGATGGACCTCAGGGTTTGCGCCACGGCCGCCCGGCTCCGCATGGTTGTCTTCAAGGTTGCCCTCATGTTGGGCGCCATCAGTGTCTGAGTGTGGCGCGGCACCGGTTGAGTGCTGATCTCTGTCTTGATTGCCCGGTGAGCACGCGGCCAAAGCAAGCATGCTGACCGTTACCGCTAGAAGATTGGTTTTGAACAGTGTCATTGTGCTGCCTCCGTGGAGTTTGGCGCGGCCAATTGGTTGAGTTGCGGCGTTCCGGCGAGCGCATCCAGTTCGATGGCGGCACTCGCGAGTTCGGCGCGTGCGGAAATCAGATTGATGCGTGCGTCAAAATAGGATCGCTGGATATCGAGCAAATTGAGTACATCAAGCGCCCCTTCCCGGTAGGCAAATTGAGCGCCCTCCAGGGCTGTTTGGGTGGCGGGCAGGATGTTCTCGTCGAGCAGGGAGAATGTGGTTCGTGCCCGTTCCAGTCGCCCCGCTGCAGCGGCGAACCGGGCCATCAGCGTGCGGCGAGAAGCGTCTTCGTCAAAACGGGCACCGTTCTCACGCGATGCCGCCGCGGCAACGCCGCCCTGATTGCGATTGAGCAGCGGGATCGGCATTTCCAACGTCGCGATGAATGCCGATTCGTCGGTGCCACCATAGCGACGCCAGCCGGCGCCAACGGTTAGATCGGGAATTGCTTCGGCCCGTTCTCGTCGAATTTCCTGGCTTCGAGCGAGGGTCACCGCTCGCAAGCTCACAAGCTCCGGATTATTGGAAATCCAGTCAGCCGGCGCTGCCGTGCGATAATTGATCACATCGAGCGATTGCAAGGGCGATTCAAGAGCGACGTCGACCGGGATACCAGACCAGATTGCGTAGAGCCGGTTGCGCGCCTGTCGTTGGGCATTCTCCGCGTCCCGAGCGGCAATGGTCGCCAAGCCTACCAGTATCTCCGCTCGACTGCGCTCGATTGGCGAGGCCCGCCCTGCCTCAACTCGGGCGAGAATGGCAGCTGATGAACTATTGGCGAGTTCCAATAATTCCAGGCGAACAGTGTAGGTCTCTGAAGCGGCAAACGTCGCAATATATGCCTGTGCGGTACTTGCCAGAAGATCGCTACGTGTCTGGGCCAGATCGGCTCGGGCCGCGTGAGCCCAGGCTGTGGTTACGTCGCGGGCTCGCGCTCGATCTCCGCCCATCGGGATAGTTTGCCTGACCGAAAGCGTCGTGTCGGCATCACCGATTGCCCGTCGATCACCACCGAAATCTTCAAAGTCAGCACTAAGTGTCGGATTATCCCACAGGCCGACCTGTCGGGCTTCAGCTTCAATCGCCCGGAGTTCGGCGTTCGCGGCTTCGATTATCGGGTTGTTGTCTAACGCAAGTCGCAGCGTTTGGGACAGGTTGATATGCGTTGCTGCAGCGTCTTGCGCTCCAGCAGATTCAATGGAGATCGCGGCAAGCATAATCGCAGCCACGGTGCTCCGACCCAGCCAAATTGGCCAGACGTCACTGATTGTATTCATAAAATTGGATTCCGATTGTTGGTTTCAGCTGGACGGGTTGTTCAGACTGAAATTCAAATCGGTGGCTGGTAGGGCGGTTCGGTCGCGGATCGCGGCGCACGGTCAGAATAGGCCGGATGGGCACCCAAGTGACGTTCGGCTGGAGGCGTAATCGCTCCAAGGCGAAGATCAACAGCATGGTGGCAGGCGCCGCAGGCATGGAGGGCATGCTGACCATGGTCGGATTGCGGCTCATCGTCCCTGTCGAGGGAAACGATTTCATGGTGGTCCAGATTTGGCGTCGCGGCCACACCCGCTTCACTCGCGAATGCCACGAGAAAGAGTGCCGCTATGATTGCCCGAAGATAGACCATATCCGCAGTTACATTGTCCCGTGGTGCGAAGCAAGCGCGGCGCCGATCATGATGCCGCCGGGCTTGGCCCTACCTGTCAGACCGTTTCGCCCCCAGCCGGTGCGGCGTTCGAATTGCGTTCCGGTCCATCATATTCCCGACGCCACACTGGTATTGGTAGAGGCCTGCGGCGACCAGGGCTGGGTTGGGGAAGCCTGCCGTGTCTAGCTTGGCAAGGGCTTGCCTCGATCCGCCACAACCATCTTCGATCCGCCCCGACAGCGGGCGAGAACTTGCGCCGCAGATGAAGCTTACTCGAACCGAAAACTGGGCTCGTCACGGGGCCCCTTCAGGATTGAAGCAATTTGATGAGTGAAACGCTCATGACTGGATCGCTCAATTTCTTGCGAAATTTTTGGACCGACCAATCAATATCGCAGGTAACCTGGCTGCTAAATCGCCCTCGTTATCGGCGACTATTTTTCAGATTATTGATTGGAAATGTGTGGACAATTTCGTCGATATTCTTGTTCGAAACGATGAATAGATGGCCACTGATGGCGTTGAATATTACCAGTGAACGTACAATGTCATCAAAAAATTAAACAAATACATCGGCATCTTTTCATCAATATCAACACTATTATTGTCGTCCACTATCACCGTATTATATTAGATGTTTGAAACAATATTACTTTACATGATTTTGGCGGCGTCAGTGTTAATTTGTTACATCAATAGAAGAAGTAATGCTATAACAAATTAATAGAATACTATTTGCACATAAGTTGATTGTGTGCATTGATTTTACCAAATACTTAGTTCAACGAGTTGTGCATGTCGTTACGTACATTCAGCAAGCAAGTTGACTGCAGGTCGGACCAACGTCGTCCCGACCGGGGTGTGTCTAGGTCAGGGCCGTGCCGTCCGGCAGTGTCCCGCAGGTTTCGCCAAGCATTTCGAACGCAAACTTCGTGCAATACCGAACCGTGTTGGAGACCTCGGCAGGGCGGACCGTCTGGATGTCTATAGCCAGATGCCGGTGGGTGGCCTGAGCGCCAGACCGGTTGGACAATGCATTCGCAAGCTTGCTACGGAACCGGCCTTCGTTTGCCTGAAATCGAAGGATTTCATCCGAGTCATCAGTCGAGAAGATGGCATGGATATGCATTGGAATCTCACGTCCAGTGGATTTGGAGCGCTTTTCGGGAACAATAAGGCAAGGGGTTGATTGCTCGCCACGTTTGTATGCGTGCTTGGAATGCACAGTCTCGTTGTAGATATGCTTCACGAGACGACAGGTCTTTCCGATGGCGTGTCCCGCAAATGCGTTGAAGCGCGAAACTCTTTCGATGCCGCCGGCAGGTGCGAGCCCTAGCGTGACCATGATCCCATGGTCTGGCCAACCCATTTCGGCAAAGTGTTCACTCGTCCAATGACAGCTTTGGAAGAGGTCCCGGTTGTAGGGCAGCTGATCCGACTGCGTGGGAAGCCATGCTCCGCAGTTGGACTGGAGGATGCCGGATTGGACCGTTGACGCATTCGTGTTGAGAATATGGGTCATGCCGGCACCCCAGCGCCGCAATGTCGGGCAGATTCAGGCGGGCGGGCGAGTATCCAGTCCTCGACCTCGTGGTCGTGCCACGCCAACCGCTTCTCAAGCAGTCGAACTGGGGCCGGGAAAGTTCCATTACGCACAGAACGGCGAATAGAGGACTTGCTCAGCGTAGTAGTGCAAGCGACGTCATTTATAGAAAGTAACATAGTAGTTCTCCGTGGTTACAGAACTACTTATGGCTACAGATGACGCATCTTCACGGTTTTCGCAAATAAATCGTAAGAAAATGCAGTTGCTTCGAAAATCGCAAGCCGCTGATAAGCTTGATCATTGCAATCAAAATTCGTGGTGCCGAAGCAATTTCGGCGACTTGCAGCGAAATGAGGGCGGTTTGTCCTATGATGACTGCATACCATCAATTCCCTGAGACAACGCCCATGACCGAACGAATACTAATCACGACCGCCGAATTCTGTGAAACCTGCCGAATCTCCCGCAGCACGTTCTACCGCCTCCGGGCCAGCGACGCCGATTTTCCACAATGTGTTGAATATGGGGTCCGGTCCGTCCGGTACCGCCTAGTTGATGTCAACGGGTATATTGAATCGAAATTGCGTCCCGTCGCCGCTTAGTCAGGTGGCCTATGCCTGATGTCCGGCGACTTCGGGCGCGGACTGCTTAGTGCAGTATTCATCATGCAGGGCATCCAGCTTGTCGGCGTACCACTGCATCATCTCGGTTCGATCCCGAAGGTAATCGGCCGCATTGTAGGCGGCTCGGACTGAGTTGCCTTCGACGTGTGCCAACTGGGCTTCAATCCAATCTGGTGCGAAATGGGCGTTGTTGAGTATGGTGGATGCCGTTGTTCTGAATCCGTGTGATGTATGGCGGTCCTTATAGCCAAGTCTCCAAAGGGCTTGGTTTAGCGTGTTCTCGCAGAGCGGCACTTCCTTGAAGGCTGATCGGAACACCCATGGTGATTCAGGGTTCAGCAGCTTGAGCTTTTCAATCAATATCAATGCCTGTCGCGAGAGTGGGACCACGTGGGGTCGCTTCTTCTTCATACGGTCCGCGGGAAGCGCCCACCGGGCATTCTGAAGGTCGATCTCTTCCCATCTTGCAAATCGCAATTCCCCGGGCCGCAGAAATGTCAAAGCGCACATTTCAAGTCCGTAGCGTGTCACGGCCTGTCCCGAGTATCGCCTACAGTCGAAGATCAATTGACCGACCTCATCTGGTGCGGTGATCCCCGGGTGGTGTTCTGGACCATTCGTCGGAATGGCCTTCGGAATCTCTACCGCGACATTATTTTCGACCCTGCCGGTCGCGACAGCGTAGTTCAATACGTCAATAATGAACCGGGCAGTCCGCCGCGCCTTGTCGAAAGTCTGCTTGCGGGTGTGGACTTCGACGGCCAAGTGGGCGCTTCGGGCGGTTATCTTGGCAACTGGCGTCTTCCGAAATTCGGCGCCGGTCGCCTCGAGCGTCCAGCGGTATTTTGAAACAGTCGGTGGCTTCCGGCCATCGAGGATGCGTTTGTCAATGAACTCATTCGCGACAACCTCGAACGAGGAATGCTGTGTCTCTTCTGCCTGCCGCTTGCGTTCACGCTTCAGCGCCGCCGGGTCATCGCCGTTCGCTAGTTCCCTTTTCACTTCCTCGCGAAGTTCGCGAGCCTCTTTCAGGCTGACGGTCGGATATGGACCGAACGAGATCGTCCTTTGCTTGCCATGATATCGATAGGCCTTCTGCCAGAGTTTGCCGCCGGCCTTTGTAACGAGCAGGTACAGGCCGCCGCCATCGCGATGTTTTTTGGCAAACCCTGTTGAGGACAGGTTCTTGATCTTTAAATCGTTCAGCAGCATGCCGTCTCCGGTCTCAAAACACCAACACCAATACCAACAAAAATGTGGGATTGTGCGATGCGACATGGAGCGTCGTGGGACAAACTTCAAGCGGAATCCCAGAAAAAAATCATTTTTTCAGTGGGTTGTGGATCGGCAGGAAGTCTTCTGGGACTCTGTGACGAAAGGAAATGGTGCCGCATGGGTGACTCGAACACCCGACCTACGCATTACGAATGCGTTGCTCTACCAGCTGAGCTAATGCGGCTTACCTTGTGGCGTCCGGCCGGTTGTCTGGCAGGAGGCGGCGGAAACTAGCTTTGAACGGGCAAGCGGGCAAGCCCTTCGTCAGCGCGGCCTGCGCATGGCCGGATTGAGCCGGATCAGCGCTTCAGCAGCGGCTGCGGCGCCAGGGCGACGCGTTCCACCACCGGCCGCGCCAGGGCGTCGAAATCGGGTGCGCCCATATTCTCGACGACCAGATCGGCCGCCTCGCGCTGGGGCTCGACATACAGATCGTGCATCGGCCGCACAATCTGCTCGAATTGCTGTCGGGCGAAGGCCTCGGTGCGGCCGCGCTCGGCGACATCGCGCTGGATGCGCCGGGTCAGGCGGGTGGTGTCGCAGGCATCGACGAAAATCGTGAGGTCAAATTGCGCCGCCAGTTGCGGGCTGGCCAGAAGATGCAGGCCCTCGACGATCATGACGGCGGCCGGGGCGCGGGCGACCGTGGCACCGCAGCGGCAATGGGTGGTGAAATCGTATTGCGGTGCCTCGACCATCCGGCCCTGACGCAGGGCGGCGAGATGGTCGGCCAAGAGGTCATGGTCCTTGGCGGCTGGCTCGTCGAAATTGAACTCTGACGCCGAAAAACCGGGCTGGTTGCCGGCGTCGACATAGTAATCATCCTCGGGGATGACATAGGCGTCATGCGCGGCGAAATGATCCGCCAGGGCTTGGGCGAGGCGGGTCTTGCCCGAGGCCGAGCCGCCGACAACGGCCAGGAGGAAGGGCGTCTGCGTCACGCGGCCCGCCCCGAATCCTCGCCATCATCATCCACGCCCGGGTCGTCCGGCGGGCGCGGAGCTTCGAAATAGGCCGGCGCGGCCTTCGGTCCGCCCGTTGCGCCGCGCCGGTGCGGGGCTTCCACCAGCAGCGCCGTCTCCGGCACGGCCTCGGCATTGCGCTCATAGCGCTCATAGCGGGGATGGATCAGCCGGCCTTCATCCCCATAGATATAGACCATCCGCTTCCAGTCATCGCCGGTATAGGGGAAGGCGTTGCCGTCCGGGTCCATGTCTGACCAGTCGGCCTCGGTCGAGGCGTGGGCCGCGCGCGCCATCCAGCGGCGGGCCTGCTCGTCCTCGCCCTCGAGCCGGGCCAGCCGGGCGGCCAGCGCACACAGACGCGAGCTCGGCGTGCCGTCGTCGATCAGGGGCGCGATCAGGGTGCGTGCGGTGGCGGCGTCATTGTCTTCCAGCGCGACATCGATCAGCACCAGCTTGCTTTCGCGATGCTCCGGCTGCAGCGCTGCCAGCCCCTTGAGGCGCTCCAGCCGTTTGGCCCGGGTATCGGACTTGCGCAGCTCCCGATAGGCGCGGGCAATGGCGGGGTGAGGCGCCAGCGTCCAGCAGGCCTCCAGCACGTCGGACGCCTTCTTGTACCGGCGCGCCGAGGTCAGCAGGCGCGAGGCGAGATTGGCGGCGGGGGCAAAGCCGGGTGCCGCACGGCAGGCCGCTTCGGCGAGATCGCGGGCACGGTCGGCATCACTCGCTTCGCAGCCGAGCGCGGAGGCTGTCAGCAAGACGGCGCGCCGGCGCTTGGAGATATTGGGCGCGATGTGCTTGCGCCGGTCGCCCTCGCCGAGCGTTTCCAGTGCCGCGTCCCAGCGACCCTGGGCGACTTGCGCCTCGAACAGCGCATCGAAGGCCCAGCGCGCGCCCTTGGCCTTGTCAAAAGCGTCGGCGGCGTGTTCGGCGGTGGCTTCCAGATCGCCGCGATCATGCGCCAGCTGGGTCAGGCCGCGGCGGGCGACGACGCGGGTGCGCGGGTCTTCCAGCAGGGCTTCATACTGGGTTTCGGCGCGTTCCGGATTGCCGGCCGCTTCGGCGGCACGCGCGGCGAGCAGGCGCGACAGGGCCGGCCTGTCGAGCAGGGCATCGGCACGCGCGGCCTGGCGCACAGCGGCCTCGCCATCGCCGGCGGCCGAAGCGATCAGCGCGCGTTCGAGTGCATCATAGCCTTGCTCGCGGCGGCGGCGCGACAGGAAGGTCTTCACCTTGTCCGGCGAGGTCCACAACATGTAGATGCCCCACCACAGCACCAGCATCACGAAGGAGAAGAAGATGATCGCGCCGGCGGCGACGACGAAGGGCATCTCCATCTGGGTGCCGAGAAACTCGAAACTGGCATGACCGGGATTGAGCGCGAGGAAGGCCCCCAGCGCCGCCGTCAGCAGCGCGACGGCAACGGCAATAATCAGGCGAATCATGACGGATCCTCCCCCTGGGCAGCGGCCGCGTCGGTCAGGGCCTGACGCAGGGAGACCAGACGCCGGTCGAGATCGAGCCGCGCCTGGGCGCCGATCAGCCAGTCGCGCGCGGCGGGCAGCGCCGTCTCGTCCAGCCGTTCGGTCAGGGCAACAGCGCCTTCAAGATCGCGCTGGGCGAGGCGGTTTTCCGCCAGGGCCGAGATCGCCATGGCGCCGGTCTCGCTGGTGCCCGGATCGGCCTGGCGCACTTCGATCAGGCCGAAGAATATCCGGCCCGGTCCCGCCGCGTCGCGGATTGCGTCGCCGGGATAATCGGCAGTGAGGTCTTCCAGGGTCGGCACGCCGGCGCGGGCATAGCTGGCCATCGCCGCCAGATCGGCATTGCCGCGCCAGAGCTGCGCCAGGGCGGCGCGTTCGGCCTCGAAACCTTCATGGGTGCCGGCGATGTCGCGAAGCGCGCTCAGCGCCAGGGCGCGGGCGGCGAGCTGGCGCGAAGCCTGGCCGGTGTCCGGTGCGGGGCTTGCTGCAGTGGTCGCAGCGGCTTCGGCCAGGGCGCGGGTCTCGGCGAGCGCGGTTTCGAGCTGGTCGATCCGCCTGGCGAGATCATCTATCCGGGGATCGGCGACCGGCTCGCCCGGCGTTGCGCCGAGATCCTGTGCCGTCTCCAGGGCGGCGATCCGTTCAGACAGGTTTTGCAGCAGCATGGGGTCTGTCGCGGCCTGCGCGCCCTGGGCTGCCGTGTCGCCGGCCTCGCGGGCGAGTGTCGCGATGGTGGCGAGTTCCGCTTCGATCGCGTCGAGCCGGGTCGTCCATGCTTCGGCGGCGGCGGTATTCTCGGTTGGTGCAGCGGTCTCCAGCGCCGCAATGCGGGCTTCAACTGCGGTCAGGTCCGGTGCGGGGCCCGGTGCGGGCGTCGCGGCCTCGAGCGCATCAAGGCGGGCCGTGATTGCGGCAACAGGTTCGGCCAGCGCGGCCTCAACCGTCAATGCAGGCGCTTCGCCCTCCAGCGATGCCAGGCGGGTCTCCAGTGTGGTGATGGCCTCAACCAGGGCTGCGCGCTCATTGGCCGCGCCGGTATCGACCGTGTTTTCGGCTGGAAGATAGCGGGCGCCGGCAAAGCCGAGGCCGCCCCCGGCGAGCGTCGCAATCAGGAACAGGATCGCCACTGTCGCGCCGCCAACGCCCTTGCGGCCGGCGCGCGGGCTGTCCGCTTCCGGCAAATCGCTGGCGGGTTCAAACTCGGCATCAACCGGTTCGGGGTCTGTATCTGGGTTGGGATCGGCCATCTCTGCACGCGATTCAGCTAGGTTTGCCGCACCTTATGATGCGTTGCCCAGCGGCGCCAGTTCCATGGGATGAACCAGCAGGTCGAGCAGTGCATCCTCATTGGGTTGCGGCGCCGGGACCAGCGCGGCAAGGCCTGCGTTTTCCAGTGGCTTCAAGGCATTGGCGCTGATGCCATAGGCCGTCACCGATTTCAGCCAGGGCTGCAGTCCGAATTTTCGCGCCAGTTCGAGAAAGGTCTTCGCACCGCGCCCCGAATGAATCAGGACCGCCACCGGAGCACCGCAGAGAATGGCGGCGATGGCGTCTTCGCGCAGGGCGTCGACCGCAACGGCGCCATAGCCGATCGCCTCGCGTACCTTGAACCCCGCCGCCTTGAGCTCACCGGACAGATTGCCGGCAATCTGGATGCCGCGCACATGCAGGATGGCGCCGTTTTCCGGTTTCAGTTTGCGCTTGATGAGACTGGCCAGATCCTTCACATCGCCATCGGCTGAATGGACCTTGCGAAAACCGGCCTGACGGGCGTCCGAGGCCGTATTGCCGCCGACGGCGAAGACCGGCAGGTCGCGCTCGGGTCGCCGCGGCCCCCAGGCGCGAACGCCATTGCCGCTGGTGAAGACGAGGGCCTGGACATCTGTGAGGTCAACATCGATGCGGGCGCGGAAATTGATGTCGAGCACCGGCGCGATGATCGGGTCGATGCCGCGCTCGCGCAGCCCCTTTGCGGTGCGTTCGGCGCCGGGCCAGCCACGTGTGACCAGAACTGTCATGCGCCGGCAAGCACGGCCGCGAGCTGATCGCCGGCCGCATCCCTGACCGTCTGGCCCATTTGCTGGCCTGCGGCTATGGCGCTGGTTCTGGTGGCTGTCTTCATGTCGAATCGCATCTGTTCCCGCCAACGGAGCTGGCCATCAGGAGTCAAAACTTCGCCGCTGAAGTCCATTGATTCGATATTCACATGGGCCGCGATCGGGGTGCGGCAAGAGCCGTCAAGCCTTGCCAGGAAGGCGCGTTCGGCCAGGATGGCGAGCTCGGTTGCGCGGTGGTTGAGTGCCATCAACAGTTCGCGGGCGCGCTCGTCATCATCGCGAATCGCCACGCCGACCGCGCCCTGGGCCGCGGCGGGGAGCATTTCCGACAGCGCCAGCGGTTCGGCTTTGGCTTCGTCGCGGCCGAGCCGGTTGAGGCCGGCGCGGGCGAGGAAAGTGGCGTAGACCTCACCGGAGGCGAGACGTCCGAGACGGGTATCGACATTGCCGCGCAGCACCACGACTTTCAGATCGGGCCGCTGGTATAGCGCCTGGGCCTGGCGCCGCAGGCTGGCGGTGCCGATCACCACGCCTTCTGGCAGATCGGCCAGCCGCGTTTCGCCGCCGCGCGCCAGCAGCATGTCGCGCGGGTCCTCGCGTTCCAGGATGGCACCGAGCTCAAGCCCGTCGGGCAATTCGGTCTGCACATCCTTCATCGAATGTACGGCAAAGGCGGCGCGGCGCTCGAACAGGGCCTCGTCGATCTCCTTGGTGAACAGGCCCTTGCCGCCCGCCTCGATCAGGGCGCGGTCCTGGATCTGGTCGCCGGTGCTGACCAGGCCGAGGATCGGGAACACGATATCGCGCTGGCCATCCTCGACGCCGTGCAGGCGCGCCAGCCTGGCCTGGACGTCGCGGGCCTGGACAAGGGCGAGCGGAGAGCGCCGGGTGGCGATGGGCATGGGTTTGGACGGTAGCGGCACGTTGCGGGATCCCGGCGGTAAGGTTATCGAACAGCCATGGACTTAGCCTCGCCATCCCCCTTAGCGCAAGACGGCACGCTGACCGTGCTCGGGCTTGAATCGAGCTGTGACGAGACCGCAGCGGCCGTGCTGCGCCGATCAGCCACAGGCGAGATCGAGGTCCTGTCCGATCTCATCCTCGGCCAGACCGAGGCCCACGCCCCCTATGGCGGCGTCGTGCCCGAGATTGCGGCGCGCGCCCATGCCGAGGCGATGTCGGGGCTGGCCGAGCAGGCCCTGCAGCAGGCCGGGCTGACCCTGGCGCAAATTGACGGCATCGCGGCGACGTCGGGGCCGGGGCTGATCGGCGGCGTGATGGCGGCGCTGATGACGGCCAAGGGGCTGGCGCTCGGCTCGGGCAAACCCCTGATCGCGGTCAATCATCTTGAAGGTCATGCGCTGTCGCCGCGCCTGAGCGAGACTCTGGACTTCCCGTATTTGCTCCTGCTCGTCTCCGGCGGGCATACGCAATTGATCTGTGTGGAAGATTTCGGCGTCTACCGGCGGATGGGATCGACGCTGGACGATGCCGCCGGTGAGGCGTTCGACAAGACCGCCAAAGTGATGGGGCTGGGCTTTCCCGGCGGGCCGGCGCTGGAGCGCTGTGCGGCCAATGGTAATGCCAAACGCTTCGACCTGCCCAACCCGCTTAAGGGCCGTCCCGGCTGCGATTTTTCCTTTGCCGGCCTCAAGACGGCGGCACGTCAGATCTGGGACGGGTTCGACAATCCGAACGATCAGGACCGCGCCGACCTTGCCGCCTCGGTGCAGACGGCGATCGCGCAGACCCTGGCGACACGCTCGCGCCGGGCGATGCGCGAATTTGCCTCTGATCATCCTTCCCTTGCACGCCCGCTACCCTTCATTGTCGCCGGGGGTGTCGCTGCGAATCAGACCGTGCGCCGTCTGCTGGAGAGCGCGGCGCGCGAGGAAGGTTTCCGTCTGGTCGCACCGCCGATGCGCTGGTGCACCGACAATGCCGCGATGATCGCCCTGGCCGGTCTGGAGCATCTCGCGCGCGGTGAAATCGACGGACTCGATGCGCCCGCACGGGCGCGCTGGCCTTTGGACGCACTCTCGGCCAGATTGGACCCTGTGATCGGCTCGGGACGAAAAGGACCAAAGGCGTGACGGATTTTCAGACGATTGGCGTAATCGGGGCCGGTGCCTGGGGCACGGCGCTGGCACAGACGGCGGCCAAGGCCGGCCGCGATGTCTTGCTCTGGTCCTTCGAACAGGACGTCGCCGATGTGATCAATAACCAGCACGAGAACAGGATCTTTCTGCCCGGCGTGGCGCTGGAGCCGAATATCGCTGCCGTCACCGCGATGGCCGATCTCGATGTCTGCGACGCGGTTCTGGCCGTGGCACCGGCGCAGCATTTGCGCGCGACGCTGGAAAAATTCGCCCCCTTCGCCAAGCGCGGCCTGCCGATCATCCTGTGCGCCAAGGGGATTGAGCAATCGAGCCTGTCGATGATGACCCAGGTGCTGGCCGAGACCATTCCCTCCGCCATCCCCGCCGTCCTGTCGGGTCCGAGCTTTGCCATCGATACCGCCCAGGGCCTGCCGACGGCTGTGACCCTGGCCTGCAAGGACGAGACAACCGGCGCGGCCCTGATCGAGGCGCTCGGCACGACGCGGTTCCGCCCCTATCTCGCGACCGACCTCATCGGCGCGGAAATCGGCGGCGCGGTGAAGAATGTGCTGGCGATCGGTTGCGGCATTGTCGAAGGACGCGGGCTGGGCAAGTCGGCGCATGCGGCGCTGATCTCGCGCGGCTTTGCCGAGATGACGCGGCTGGCGCTGGCGCTGGGCGCGAAACGGGAAACCCTCGCCGGACTGTGCGGGCTGGGCGATCTGGTGTTGACCTGTTCCTCGCCGCAATCGCGCAATATGTCCTGCGGCCTGGCGCTGGGGCGCGGCGTGCATCTGGACGATATTCTCGGCAGCCGCCGCTCGGTCACCGAAGGTGTGGCCAGTGCGCCGGCAGTCGTTGCGCTGGCGAAACGAGAGGGCGTCGAGATGCCGATCTGCGAGGCCGTTGACGATATTCTCGCCGGCCGCACCAGCGTCGAAAACGCCATCGAAACCCTGCTCGCCCGTCCCTTCACGCTGGAATCCGCCTGATGCTCTTCATGGTCCACGCTACCGACAAACCCGGCGCGCTCGATATCCGCCTCGCCAACCGCCCGGCCCACCTCGACTGGCTGACCGCCGCCGGCGCCGCCATCAAGGCCGCCGGTCCCTGGCTCGGCAGTGACGACAAGCCGGCCGGCTCGCTCCTGATCGTCGAGATGGCGGATCGCACCGCGCTCGATGCCTGGCTGGCCACCGATCCCTATGCCATCGCCGGCCTGTTCCAATCGGTTGAGGCCGCGCCCTATAAATGGGTGTTCAACCCGCCGGCCGATCTCGCTCCATGAGCGGTTTGCCGAAACCCGGCACCGTCCTCGGCCGCCTGGGCGACCTGCCCGACCCCGGCGCCCGTGCCTCGAGCTGGAATGACGGCGCCGTCATCCTGGTCCGCCGCGGCGACACCGTCACCGCCTTCCTCAACACCTGCCCCCACGCCCAGCGCCCCCTCAACCTGCCCGGCGGCAAGGTGATGCTGCACGAGGGCCAATTCATCGTCTGTCCGGTGCACGGGGCGAGTTTTGGCGCCAGCGATGGTGTTTGTGTCGGTGGACCGGCTGCGGGCTATGGCCTGACGGGGGTTGGGGTTGAGGTGGTCGGGGGCGAGGTAAGGGTGGTTTAGTGGTGGCGGCCGTGTGGCCCTAAATCATTCAACTTCAATCCATTTTTGTTGTCATCCCGGCTCTGCGCCCGGATCGCTGACGCGTCCGGGCATCCGGCAGGGATGGCACGAGTTGGGTTTGTTTGATTGAGTGTGACGGTGTGCCCGCGCCGGGCAGAGCGATCCCTGAAACCCTTGCCAAGCAGGGCGCCAGAGAGGAGTTGAGCGGTCAAGGGCGCGTCGCGCCGCTTCGCGGGTTCCCACTTGACCGCTCAACTCCTCTCTGGCCGGATGCAGGCATGGTTTTCAGGGCGGGCTGTGGCCCGGCGGGGCCAGGTTGCTCAAAGCTCACAATCCCATATTCCTCCGGCCTTCGCTGCGCTCCTCCGGGGGAAATCAAAGAGTGGCGGATGACGCGGAGCGCGGGGGCCTCGCGCCGCTACTCGCCGGCCGGAATCGCCGCGGCTGCATCGACCAGCGCGCGGCCGGTGGCCTCATCCCGGACCACGGCGCAGAAGGTGCCGTCGGTGGCGCGGTGATAGATCACGGCGTCGGTGGTGACATCGTGTTGCTGGCCGGCGGCGCGGTAGAAGTCGGCGGCGGCGGCATCGAGGGCCTGGCGCGGTGCGTCCGTCATCTGGCTGACGAAGAACTCATAGCTGGCGCGTTCGCCGCCGAGGGCGTGGGCGATGCGCACGGCGCCGTCGGGGCCGCGTTCGATCAGGGTCTGGCCCGGCTCGAGCAGGGCGGCGCGGTCGTCTGCGAAACAGGCGTCCGAACTGGCGAGATGGTCGGCATCATAGACCGGCGCCGCCTCCGGCTGCGAACAGGCAGCGAGCAGGATCAGGGCGGGGATCGCGAGCAGGACTTTCATTTCGGGGCACTCCGGGGGCGAGGTTTCAACGCCGCTATAGCGGAGGCGGGCAAGGTCCGTGAAATGAATGTTTTGTGTCGGGACGGGCGGCGCGTTGCGGCCCCGGTCGCGACAATATGCATCGGGGCCCGCGCTTGCACCCCGGCCCGCTTCGTGCCCAGTCTGTCAGTTAAAGCAACTGAGGGAGACTTCCTGTGAGCACACCGATCGATGCGGTTACCTGGGTCGCGGCGCTGGATGGCGGCAAGGCGCTGATCTGGCGCAATGAGGGCTTTGACGACCAGCCCAATCTGAAACTCGTGGATCAGGACGAACTCGACAATCCGCCTGCCCATGATCACAGTTCCGACCGCCCCGGCCGGGTGATCAAGGCCAGCGGCGCCCACGCCGCGGTGGAACACACTGACGGGCACAGCCAGGCCAAGCATAATTTCGTGCAGTCAGCGATTGCCCGCCTCAACCAGGCCGCCGAGAAGGGCGCGTTTGACCGGCTGGTGCTGCTGGCCCCGGCGCATGTGCTCGGCGAGGCCCGGCCCTATTATTCCGACGCGCTGAAGAAGCATCTGATCGAGCGCGAACGCGATGTCGTGAATCAATCGACCGACAAGATCGAGGCGCAATTCATCGCCGCCCTGGCCGAATAGGGCCGCTGATTTCAACGCGCCGCCGTTGGCTGCCTATGGGGCGGCCGCGGCGGCGGTCTTGAGGTTGAAGAAGGCCTCGACATCGGCGATCAGGGCCTGCTTGGCCACGGCGACGATCTGCGCGCCCTTTTCCGGTGTCGCCTGCGAGGGATCCGAGCCGATACGGCCATCGGGGAATTTGGCGCGATAATCGGCGGCGTCGGCAAAATTGCCCGAGGGTGCGATTTTCGGGCTCATCTCAACGGATTTGATCGCCTGCGGCAGGGCGTATTGCGTCACCGAGACTTCCGAAGCGGTGGCGTGCGAGCCCTCGCCGACCGGAAACAGCTGTTTGCAGGTCTCCATCACGCCGGGCAATTCCCACCAGTTGCGCTGCATCAGCCGCGCCGGGCAGGGTTCGGCGTCGAGCGACCATTGCGCGTAGAATTCGGCGAAGGCGGCGCTGATCGTGGTGATATTGCCGCCATGGCCATTGAAGAAATAGATCCGCTTGAAACCGTGGCGCAACAGGCTCTCGGTCCAGTCATTGATGACGGCGATCATGGTCGAGGGGCGCAATGTCATCGAGCCGGGAAAGCCGAGATGGTGCTGGGCGATGCCGACATTGAAGGTCGGCCCGACCAGAAAGCCGGCCTCGGCGCCCGCTTCGGTGGCGATCACTTCCGGGCAGATCGAATCCGTGCCCACCAGGCCGTTGGGGCCGTGCTGTTCGGTCGAGCCGATCGGAATCACGATGCCCTTGCAGCGCTTCAGATAGGTTTCGACTTCAGGCCAGGTGGCGTGATGGAGCAGCATGGCAAGGCCCTTCGCGGCGGGATTGGATTGCCGAGATAAACGGCCCCGGACGCGAAGTGCAAGTGGCTGCAAGCAGTGCGGCCGGATCAGTCTTCGCGGCGGCTTTCTGCCCGGTAAATGAGCGCGGCGCCAACGGCCATGATTGTCGCGATCGCGAGCATGAAGTGCATGATTCAATCTCCCCAAGGTCACGGAAGGAATCAGGCTCCGGACACGCGCCATTCAATGCCAGAAAAACCCTTCTCAACTGTAAAGGCTTGAATCTTTGAGGGTCGATCAGGGTCTCACAGCGAATTGATTGGCCTTGCGCCGCCGCATGCAGATGATGATTGCCCATGATACGGGGATTATTGTCGGGGACATCATCATGCGCCTTCTCTTGTGCCTTTCCGCTGCAGCGCTTGCGCTGGCAGCCTGTACGCCGGCGAGTGAAACAGACACCGCGGCCGCCGCCGACGCCATGGCCGCGGCCGCCGCCGACGCCATGGCCGGGGCCGCTCCGGTTGAGCCTGCTGCGGCCCGCGCGGCTGACCCGATGCCGGCGGCGATCGAGGCGGCGCTCGCCGATGCCTCGCGCCCCGAGGAAGACCGCTTGCTCGATGTCGCGCGGCACCCGGCCGAAGTGCTGGCCTTTGCCGGTCTCGAGCATGGCTGGCAGGTCGCCGATATTGTTCCCGGCGGCGGCTATTATGCCCGCGTGCTGTCGACCGCTGTCGGCGATGAGGGCCATGTCCATGCCTTCAATCCGGGCTGGTTGGCCGAGCAATTTGCCGACGCCAATGCGGCGCTGGGTGAGCTGGCGGATTCCCGCAGCAATATGAGCCATGTGGTCGGACCGCTGGAAGGTTTCGACGCGGCGATCGACGCGCCACTGGATGCGGTTTTCATGGTGCTTTTCTATCATGACACCGCGTATTCGGGCACGGATCGTGCGGCGATGAACCAGGCGATCTTCAACGCGCTGCGCCCGGGCGGCGTCTATATCGTGATCGATCATCATGCGCCGGCCGGGTCGGGCGTGACCTTCGTCAACGATACCCACCGCATTGACGCCGAGCTGGTGCGCGATGAGGTGACGGCGGCCGGTTTCGAGCTCGATGGTGACAGCGACATGCTGGCCAATCCGGCCGATGACCGCACCGGCAGCGTCTTCGCGCCGGATATCCGGCGGCACACGGATCGCTTCGTCTACCGTTTCCGCAAGCCGTCCTGAGGCGCTGCGGCAGCTGAATCAATAACGGGCGGCGCCAGATCGGCACCGCCCGTTTTATTGAGACAATCGCGATTGGCGATCAGGCGGCGTCGAGCGCGGCCTTGAAGGCGTTGAGTTCGGCGTCGAGCTGGGTCGCCGACTGGTTGAGTTCCGAGGACGCCACCATGAATTCCTCGGCGGCGGTGCTGGTGCGGCCGGCGGCGCCGTTCACATTGTCCATTTCCCGCGTGACTTCGGAGGTCTCGCTGGCGGCGCGTTCGGCCAGCTCGGCGATTTCCCGCGTGGCGCTGCTTTGCTCGGTGAAGGCGCCGCGAACGCTGTTTGACGAGGCGCGCAGCTCTTCAATCGTCTCGGCAATCTTGCCCAGCGAACTGGCGGCTCCGCCCGAGGCGCCGCGCATCGCCTCGATCCGTCCGGCAATGTCGCTGGAGGCGCGCGAGGTCTGTTCGGCCAGTGCCTTCACTTCCGAGGCGACGACGGCGAAGCCCTTGCCGGCCTCACCGGCGCGCGCCGCTTCGATGGTGGCGTTGAGGGCGAGCAGATTGGTCTGTTCGGCAACGGCCGCGACCAGTTGCATGATGTCCTCGATTTCCTTGGCGGCGGCCTGCAGGTCATCGATCGAGCGCCCGGCCCCGACGGCTTCCGCGGCGGCGCGTTCGGAGACATTGTCGGAGTTTTCCAGGATGCGGGAAACTTCCGAGATCGAGGCGGACAATTCCTGCGCTGCCGCGGCGACAGACTGGACATTCGAATTGGTCAGGCCGGCCCGTTCGGTGGCACTGCGGGCACCGTCACGGGTGGCGCCGGCATCGGTCTGCAGCTGGCGGGCCAGGGAATCCACCTGGCCGGCCGCACCGGAAACGCCACTGGCGACCGTGCGCAGGGCGTTCTGGAAATCGGCTGCGAGGCTGGAAATCGAGGCGCGGCGGGTTTCGGTATCCGTTTTGGCCGATTGTTCTGCGGCGGCGCTTTCGGCAGCCGATTGCTGGGCCAGATTGGCCTCGCGGGTGCTGGTCTCGGCATCGGTCAGGGCCTTGGCGGCCTGTGCCGTCATCCAGATCAGGGTGCCGCTCTGGCCGATCACGATGATGGCGTGAAACAGGACGCGCAGGAAGCTCGAGCCATCCGGGAAGATCGCCCAGGGCAGGATGAAGTTGAGCGAAAGGTGGTGGACAGCGGTCACGCCTGCGGCCGCGACGATCACGCGCCAGTCGAGCAGGACGGCGGTGGCGGCGAGGCAGGCAAAGAACATCATGTGCATGTCGATCTGCCAGGCCGAGCCGCTCATCATGTAGACGAGCGTCGCCGGGAAGGCGATCAGGGCTGCGCCGGTGGTGATGCGTGAGGCCGTCGAGTTCGGATCGGTCTTCCAGGCGAAGACTGCGGCGCCGGCAACGGCCGCCAGCAGGATTGTGCCGGGGATCAGCCGGTCGGTGGCCAGGAAGAAGGCCGCGAGTGGGTAGAGCAGGGCACCGGCACAGATGACGAGGGTCAGCGCTGACTGGGCCTGGGCCCTGAGTTGATCAAGACGGTTCATGTCGGAATTCCGATGCTGGTCGAGGGGGAGGCAAAGGGGTCGGAGGCGTCGCGTGGCAACAGGCAACCGCCCAGTGCGCCGGGCGGTAGCAGGAGCAGGGCACCGGCGTGGCGCAGCGCCGTCAGGGAGGTGTCGTCGACAATCTGCACAATGCCGATATTTGCGAAGGCGCCGAAGCGGACGAAGGACAGGTCTGCCTCCGCGGTGGCGAGCATGACATCGGCATGCGTCCAGCCCGGCGGGAAGATGGCCGCAGCCTCATCGCCGCGCACAGGTTCAAACGCGGACAGGAGCGGCGCGCCGATCACGGCCAGGCTGACGGCGATGGCGGGCAGGTAGCGGCGAAGGGCAGTAAAGTGTGTGCGCACGGTTTCGGATCCATACCAGATGAACCTTCAGACCATGATTGTGGTTAAGGAAGCCTTGTGGCCGTTGCGCACACCCTGCTGAAGGCTGATCCGGCCCTAGAGGCTGATGCGACTGAAGATCAGGCTGTCGCGCACGCCGATATGGGTTTCCCAGGCGGCGCGCAAATGGCCCTCAAGCTGGAAGCCGATCGCCTCGAGCAGTTTGATCGAGGCGGTATTGTCCGGATCGGTGTCGGCATAGATACGGCGCAGGCCGCGCGTCGCGAAGCCGTGCTCGACCACCGCCGCCGTCGCCTCGCGGGCATAGCCATGACCGTGCCGGTCGGGGCGCATCATATAACCGGTCTCGGCCGCATTGTTCTTGCGATCCATCAACACGACCCAGCCGAGCGCATCCTCGGGGGCGTCCTTCAGCGTGATCACGAAGGTCTCCACGCCGTCGCCGCGGATATTCCAGCCGAGATAATCGCGTACCGCCTCGATGCCGGCCAGCGGACCGCGTGACCAGTATTTCATCGTCTCCGGATCGGTCAGCGCCGGCAGGAAGGCCTCGCAATCCTCAAACGTCATGGGGCGCAATAACAGGCGCTCCGTGGTCAACAGCACGGGCTCGAGGCGTGGATAGGGTATCGTCAGGGCATCATCGGTGAGGGTGAGGCGGATCTCGTCGAAACGCTCTTCGATACAGGCCTGCATGGTCTTGAAGCAGTCCCGGGAAAACCAGTCATGATCGGCAAAACAGGCTTGGCGCATCGCTTCTGACGGCCACAGCGCATAGGACCAGAACTCGCCGTTTTCGCCCTCGTGCAGGCGGGCGCCATAGGAGTTGCAGCGCTGATGGATCAGGCGCGTGCCCTCGGCCCAGGCAGCGCGGAACTCCGCCTCGCGGCCGGGCTTGAGACGCCAGTGATAGAGGATGGCGGCGGTCATTCGCCTGCGGCCGCTTGGGCTTCCAGCCGCTGTTTCTTCAATACGCTCGCCTTCACCTTCTTGCTTTCCGAGCGCAATTGCCCGCAGGCGGCGAAGATATCGCGGCCGCGCGGGGTACGGATCGGCGAGGCATAACCGGCCTTGTTGACCAGGTCGGCGAAGGCGGTGATCTGGGCCGGGTCCGAGCATTCATAGGGGCTGTCGGGCCAGGGATTGAAGGGGATGAGATTGATCTTGGCCGGCACGCCCTTGAGCAGTTTCACCAGGGCGCGCGCCTCGGCGAGGCTGTCATTGACGCCCTTCAGCATCACGTATTCGAAGGTGATGCGGCGTGAATTGTTCAGCCCCGGATAGGCGCGGATCGCGTCCATCAGCATTTTGAGCGGATATTTCTTGTTCAGCGGCACCAGCTCGTCGCGCAGGGCGTCATTGGTGGCGTGCAGCGAGATCGCCAGCATGGTGTTGGTGCGGGTGCCGAGTTCGGAGATTTTCGGCACCACGCCGGAGGTCGAGACTGTGATGCGGCGACGGCCGATCGCCATGCCTTCGGGATCGGAGATCGTGTCGATCGAATCCGAGACATTGTCGAGATTATACAAGGGCTCGCCCATGCCCATGAAGACGATATTGGTCACTTTGCGGTCGGCGTTGGAGCTCGGCCATTCGGCGAGGTCATCACGCGCGATCATCACCTGGGCGACGATTTCTGCAGCGGTCAGATTGCGCACCAGCGCCTGGGTGCCGGTATGGCAGAAGGTGCAATTGAGGGTGCAGCCGACCTGGCTGGAGACGCACAGCGCCCCGGAGCGGGCGACATCGGGGATGAAGACGGTTTCGCACTCGACGCCGGGCGACAGCTCGATCAGGTATTTGCGCGTGCCGTCGGTGGAGACGAGGCGTTCCAGGATGCGTGGCCGGTCGAGCGTGTAATGCGCCGCAAGGCGTGCCCGCGTCTCCTTGTCGATATTCGTCATCTCGTCGAAGGACGTGCTGCCATAGTGATAGATCCAGCCGAACAACTGGTTGGCGCGCATCTTGGCCTTGCGCTCCTCGACGCCACAGGCGATCGCGGCTTCGCGCAATTGCGCCCGGCCCATGCCCGCCAGCGAGGGCAGGGCACGCGGCGTGGTGTCGTCGATGCGCGGGGCATTGGTCTGGGAAGCAGCGATGTTCAGCGCATGGCTCATGATCGAAACGGTCGTCCAAGGGGGCGGGAGCGGCGCGCAATATCACAAAAGCGCGGCCCGGCCTAATCGCGTCTGATGCCGCGAGGTCTAGCCGCAGAGGCTGGAGACCCGTTGCAGGGCAGCCGTGACGCCGCTGAGCGAGAATTCATAGGCGGTGGCAATGCCGTCGACCGTAGTGCCGGTGACACGCATGGTCGCGCCGCGGCGCATTTCCCGGATCAGCGAGGGCTCATCATCCAGATTGTCGAGAAAGCCTTCCTGGCCGTCTGCGAACAGGTCAAAGCGGCTGGACCCGACCCGGATTTGCGGCGGGCTGTTGGGGCGCAAATCATAGCCGACCAGCAGGCTGGGCTGCTCCTCGACCGCGCCGGACTGCCAGGAGGAGACGAGGAAATAGACATTGCCATGGGCATGGGCGAGCGGGGTTGCATCGCGGGGCCGGCTCAGCGTGTAGCAGACCAGCCCGTCATCACCATTGCGTGTGAAAACGCGCCAGTCGCCATACTCGCCACGAAATTCGGGCTCGCCCTGCGCCATCGCAGGCGCAGCCAGCCCGAGGGCGAAAACGAGAGCAGTCAGACAAAGTCGGAACGTCACGGCAATACACCTCACAAAAGACCACACGATAAAAAGCGCATGCAGATGGCGGTATGATGGCGAGGGTTAAGCCCGCGCTAAGATTTGCGGCATGACCGCAAATTTAACCGGGAGAACGCCTGCAGGCGCTAGTTGATATCGACGGTGATCTGTCCGTCTGCATGCACCACGGCGCGCTTCATGCCCGGCGAGTTGAAGGGCTGGGCGATATGGCCATGCCGGTCGACGGCGATCAGCCCGCCCTCGCCGCCCAGCGCCCCGACATCATCAATCGCTGCCTGGCAGGCCGTCGCCAGATCGGCGCCGCCATAGGCCATGCGCGCGGCCACATCCTTGGCTGTGGCGGTGCGCAGGAAATATTCGCCCTGGCCGGTGCAGGAGACCGCGACGCGGTCATCGGCCCAGGTTCCCGATCCGATCACCGGGCAATCGCCAATGCGGCCTTCCATCTTGTTCAGCGTGCCGCCGGTCGAGGTTGCGGCGACCAGGTGCCCGGCGCGGTCGAGCGCGACACAGCCAACCGTCCCGGTCGCCATGGCCCGGTCATCGGGCGCGGCGGCGGGGGTGTAGTAATCATTGACGCTGTCGACGCATTCGAGACCCTGCTGCATCGCGAAGGCATCGGCACCGCGGCCGGCCAGCATGACATGCGGGGTGGTTTCCATGACGGCGCGCGCTGCATGGACCGGGCTGACGAAGCCGGTGAGTGCCGCCACAGCGCCAGCCTTGCGGTCAATGCCGGTCATGATGGCGGCATCGAGCTCATAGCGGCCGGCCTTGTTGGGTGAGGCCCCCTTGCCCGCCACATAGAGGCCCGAGGCCTCCAGCTGGCGGACGATTTCCGTGACGGTATCGAGTGCGCTTTCGCCGGATTCGAGCATGGCCTTGCCGAGTTCGGCCAGCTTGCGCATGTGGACGATCTGGTCGGGATAGCCGTGGTCGGCGAGCACACCGGCACCGCCATGAAGAAGAAGGGCATAGGCACCGGACATGTGGCGTGTCTCCAGGCAAGCGGGCGAATCTGAGGTCCGCTCTATCACCTGCCGGAACGGAGGTGAAGGCGGCAAGACGATGGGCTGCGCACAATTGCCGCATTCAACCATACAGAATTTGTGTGTATATCGAGCGCCGTGTTCAACCAGTAGGGAGTGAGTGTCATGACAGATGTGCAGACTGCCCCGAAGAGCGGGGAAAAAGCGGTGGCCGTGCGCCGCACAGATCCTCTGGCGAGCTTGCGGGAGGACATGGATAATCTGATGCAGCGGGTCTGGCGCGGCGCGCCGATCGCGGGCCTTGAATGGCCCCGCATCGGTGCGAATGGCTGGGCAGCCCCGGCCATGGATTTCAGCGAATCCGACAGCGCCTACACCTTCACGGCCGAATTGCCCGGCATGGACAAGGACGATATCGACGTTTCCGTCCAGGACGGCATGCTGGTCGTATCGGGCGAAAAGCGCAGTGAGCTCGACGAGACGCGCGACAATATCCGCCATAGCGAGCGCCGCTATGGCCAATTCCAGCGCGCTTTCTCACTGCCCGCCGATGCGGCGGATTCCAAGGTCGATGCCAAATACAACAATGGCGTCCTGGAAATCACCGTCCCGCGCTCGCCCGGCCTCGCCAAGGCGACGAAGGTCCAGATCCGCTAAACTGCCTGCTCTGGTTATATTCCCCTGAAACTCGGCGCTGCCCCGCTTGCGAAGGCAGCGCCTTTTCGTTACGCCACAACACAGAGTTTGACGGGCGATGTGCCCGTCCATGCGAAGGATTGAACCGATGAAAATTGACGCGTCTATTGCTGCCATTGTCACCGGCGGCGCTTCCGGTCTTGGTGAAGGCTCGGCCCGCCGTCTGGCTGCTGATGGTGCCAAGGTCGCCATTTTCGACATGAATGCCGAACGTGGCGAAATGGTCGCGAAGGAAATCGGCGGCGTGTTTTGCCAGGTCAATGTCGCCGACGAAGCCAGCGTTGATGCCGGTTTCGCCAAGGCGCGCGCCGCTCATGGCCAGGAACGCATTTTCGTCAATTGTGCCGGCATTGGCTGGGCCGAGAAGACGGCGCGCCGCTCCTCCTCGACCGGCGAGGTTTCCGCGCACAGCTTTGCCGGTTTCTCGAAGGTGATCTCGATCAATCTGATCGGGTCCTTCATCTGTGCTGCCAAATCGGCGGCCGGCATGATGGCGATCGACCCCAATGGCGGTTCCGGCCGCGGCGTGATCATCAATACCGCATCCGTCGCAGCCCAGGACGGTCAGATCGGCCAGGTGGCCTATTCAGCCTCCAAGGGCGGCATTTATGGCATGACCCTGCCGATGGCGCGCGATCTGGCGCGTGAGGGCATTCGCGTCAACACCATTCTGCCGGGCTTCTTCGAGACGCCGATCTATCAGCAAATGCCGCCGGAAGTGAAAGTCAGCCTCGCCTCTCACCTGCAATTCCCGCAGCGCTTTGGCACCCCGGCCGAATACGCCGATCTCGTCGCCTTCATGGTCACCAATGACTATATCAATGCCGAATGCGTCCGCCTCGATGCCGGCGCGCGCATGCCCCCGAAATAGCCAGCGCACCCGACGTTGCCAGCAAGGGCCGGGATGATCCCCCGGCCCTTTTTGTTGCGCAGAGCTGCGACAGAGTGTGCAACTCACTCGCAATAATGCTGGACTTTTCCGGGGCCGCTCTGTAATTGCGGCTCATTCGCAATGCATGATCCGGGGGTTTCCATGCGCCGTACGCTTCTCTCTGCGACCGCTCTGGTCGCGATTTCCATGCCCGTCTGGGCGCAGGAAGCGGCGCAGGCGGCCAGCCACGCCGATGTCATCGCGGTGATCGGTCTTGGCGGCGACCCGAATTCGGTGCCAGGCTCGGCGGCACTTCTTGATGCCGACGATCTCGCGGTCCACGACTATCCCGACATCACCCGTCTGCTGCGCACCGTCGCCGGCGTGAATATCCAGGAAGAGGATGGCTACGGCCTGCGCCCGAATATCGGCATGCGCGGCACGGGCCTCGACCGCTCCGAAAAGATCACCCTGATGGAGGATGGCGTCCTGATTTCGCCGGCTCCCTATGCTGCCCCGGCGGCTTATTATTTCCCCCATGCCGGCCGTATGGCGGGGGTCGAGGTGATCAAGGGTGCGGCAGGCGTGCGCTATGGACCGCGCACCCAGGGCGGTTCGCTGAACCTGCTCTCGACACCAGTCCCGGATGAGTTTTCGGGCCAGATCGGTGTATGGGCCGGCGATGAAGGTATCCTGCGCGGGCATGGCTTTGCCGGCGGCATGAGCCAGGCCGGCACCGGTCTTCGCGTTGGCGGCCTGCTGGAAGCCTATCTCGACAGCGCCGACGGCTTCAAGACGATTGATGGCTTCGAGGACGCCTCGACCGGCTATGAAATCGAGGACTATGTCGGCAAGTTGCGCTTCGAATTCGACGCGGGCGGTATCGCCCACATGTTCGAACTGAAGGGCCAGTATTCAGACGAGCTGTCCAACGAAACCTATCTCGGCCTCACCGAAGCCGATTTCGCCGCCGATCCGTTCCGCCGCTATGCCGGCAGCCAGATGGACGCGATGGACGCGCAGCATTCGGAACTCTCGCTGCGCTATCGCGGCGAGCTGGAGAACGGGCTGGTCTTTTCAGCCGTCGCCTATTCGACCGAATTCTCACGCGACTGGTTCAAGCTCGACAGCGTTGACCCCGATGGTGCCGGCGCCGCCGGTTCGGTTTCCATCGCGGCCCTGCTCGACGACCCCACCACCCATGCCGACGCCTTCGAGACCGTGCTCGGCGCCAGTGGCTTCGTCTCCGCTGATGATGCACTGCGGGTCAAACACAATAATCGCGACTACGCGGCACAGGGCGTCCAGTTCGAGCTCGCCGGTGACATGACCATGGCCCGGGCCGACCATGCCTGGCGGATCGGTGTCCGTGCGCACCGGGACGAAATGGATCGCTATCAATGGGTTGAACGCTTCCGGATGGATGACGGCGAGATGGTCCAGACCAGCGTCGATGTCCCGGGCTCGGATTCGAACCGGATCGAGAGCGCTGAAGCCCTTGCTGTCTTCGTCCAGGACGAGATCAGTTTCGGCAACTGGATGCTGACTCCGGGCCTGCGCTATGAGCGCGTCGAGTTGCGGCGGGAGGATTTCGGCAAGCTGGACCCGGACCGGACCGGCGCCAATCTAGCCATCCGGACCAATACGGTTGAAGCCCTGATCCCCGGCATCGGGCTGCGCCATGACATTGATGCCCACCTCTCGGTGTTTGCCGGTGTCCACCGCGGCTTCGCACCGCCGGCACCTGGCTCGACGACGCAGGAAGCGGAAGACGCGACCAATTGGGAAGTCGGCGCCCGCTACGGTCGCGAGAACTGGCAGGTCGAGGCGATTGGCTTCTTCAACGGTTATGAAAACCTGATCGGCAGCTGCACCAATTCAACCGGCGGCGGCTGCACGGTCGGTGACCAGTTTGACGGTGGCAAGGTCGATGTGCGCGGGCTGGAGCTGACCGGCGATGTCGATCTCGGCCCGGCGTTCGGGTTCGGATTCTCCGTGCCCTTACGCGCCGCCTACACCTGGACCGAGGCCGAGTTCCAGACCGCGTTCAACTCGGGCTATGAGCCCTGGAGCATGGTGCTGGCCGGCGATCTGGTGCCCTACATTCCGGAACAACAGGTCTTCGCTGCCATCGGGATCGAGACCGAAAGGTTTGGCGGTGAGCTGGCTCTGTCCTGGGTCGACGAAGTGCGGACCCAGGCCGGACAGGGCGCCATCCCGGCGGATGAGCGCATCGAAAGCCATACCGTGGCCGATTTCTCGGCCTGGTATGCCTTCACCGACCAGGTGCGGGCGCGCCTTTCGGTCCGCAATCTGACCGATGAGACCTATGCGGTCGCGCGGCAGCCGGCCGGTCTGCGGCCTGGCGCACCGCGCGCCGTTCTTGTCGGCCTCTCAGCCAGCTTCTGAGGCGGGCATCAGCCCGCTTCCGGCCTGACGATCTGCGGCCCCAGATTGGTCATCACCTCGCGTGCGTCGAAGGCATTGGCGTCATCGGGCTTGCTGCCATGGCCGAGCACGATTTCGGCACTGGCCTCATAGCGGGTGATTTCGCGGTAATTGATGTCGTTCCAGAACGGATCGCCACCCCCGTACCAGCCGGCCCGCGGATGGTAATACCGGTAGTGGAGGCCGAAACCGGGCCGGTAGAACGGGTCCCGGCCGGAGCCGACAATCCGCGTTTCGGCGTCGGTGACGCGTTGCGCGACGATGAAATGATCGAAGCCGCGCTCCAGCGTCAGCTCGGCGGCGCGGTAGAGGAAATAGGTCTCGACAGTTTCCCGGTCGGTCAGTGAATTGCCACTGAATGACACCCGGAACCGGTTGGACTCGATCTGGCTTTCCTGGAACCCCCACTGATCACCCGCAGCCGCCTGGTAGGGCGTCGGGGTGGCGCAGGCTGTGAGGATGGAAAGTCCGGCGAGGGCGATGAGGAGGCGTTTCATGAGCTTGTCCTTGGTCAGTTTCCCGATCGGGATTCATCAATTATGACTCGTCTTGGCCAGTTTGTAAGGGCCGAATCGAAATCGGTATCGGGCGGGCCTGTTTCAAGGCGAGGGAGTTTATGTCGCACCATGTCGGGACTCTGCACCAGAGCGATGTTCAAACAGGCGACGGTTGCGCTTGTCCTGGTGCTCGGCGGCCCGGCCATGGTTTCGGCAGAGCGTCCGGGTGAAGCCGCAGGCCGGCTCACGACCGTCTGCGCCGCACGCGGACATCCCGATGAGGCCTGCCAGTGCCTGTCCCGCGAAGCGGGATCGCGCTTTGGCCTTGATCAGCTCGAACACATTGCTGACGCGCTGGAAGCCGGCGAGAGGCTCCTCGAAGCCGGTGATCGCATGCGCCGGGCCGGCATGCCCGAGAGCGAAGTCGCCAGTATCATAGACCGGCTCCACACGGCCGAAGTCGTCATCCAGCAAACCTGTGGCGCCTCCATCTTCGAGCCCGCTGCAGACAATTAGGCCCGCAAACGCCCGCGCCCGTGCCTGATCCGTCAGGGCAGCTGGAATTGCAGGATAACCGTCGCCGGGCGCGGATCGTCGGGAACAGACCCATCCTCTGGAAATAGCGGCCAGGCGGCATTGGCGACCAGCCAGCCGCGGCCATCAGCCAGGTCGATCAGGGTCGGCTCCGTATCGCCCGCCATGTCGCGATGGCCACGCAGGATGACATCGACATTGGCGACAGCGCGTCCCGTGGCATCGAGATCTATGGCCATGACCTGATGCGGCGAGACGCCATTGCGCACGGCGATCAGCCGCCCGTCCCGTGTGTTGAGGAAGCCATCAATCCCGATCAGGCTCTCATCGCCGGGCCGAACCAGCGAGGCGCTGTGATCGCCCAGATCGATCCGCCAGATCCCCATGGCATAGTCGGCGACATAAAGCGCACCGTGAGCCAGCGCGAGGCCCTGCAGGCTGACGAAGCGCGGATCCTCGACCAGCAATTCGAGCTGTCCGGAGAGCGAGTCGAGCACATAGATGCGCGGCGCGGCACTGTCGGAAACGTAGACAATGCCGTCCCGCACGACGAAATCGCCAAGACGTTCGGCCCCCTCGATTTCATAACGGCGATAGAGGTCGCCCGTGGTCATGTCGAAGGCGAACAGGGCGGTGCCGCTGTCCTCGTCGGCCGCCATCGGCGTTTGTGGCACGACACCGGACGTCGCCCAGACCATGCGGCTGCGGTCATCGACGGCGATCCCGAATACCGACCACAGCCCGTCCTCGCGGTCGGCAAACACTTCCGGCGTGTTCGGCGCGAAAGGTTCGAGCATCAGGATTTCGCGCCCGGCGACCGAGGACAGGAAGATCCGGTCGGTCTCGATATCGACCGCGACGCCTTCGATCAGCGCGTCGGGCCGCTCGATCCGGGCGGCCCGCTCGGCCTGGCCGGCCGGAGCCAGATTGGCATCCAGTTGCCGGGTGATAGCGGCGAAGCGTTCGCTGTCGGCGCTCGCAAGCCAGTCGGCCTCGCCAGTTGTGTCATAGTAAAGTCCGGCCGCGGCGATGCGTTCCAGCACGTCGAGCGCATCCTCCGGCCGTTCGGCTTGCTCGGCCACCCGGTAAAGTCCGCGCAGGATGGCGGGGTGGCCCGGCTTGAGATCAAGAGCCGACTCGAGCATGCGCCGTGCGCTCTCGTAATCATCGCTGCGCAAGGCAGTGTTGGCGCCGGCAAACAATTCCATCGCGATGCTCTGGGGCGTTGGCGTGGCAGGTCCGGCATCCGCACTGGTCTGGGCGAGGGCGGGCAGGGTGACCAGCGCCGCCAGCCCTGTCGCTGCCAGGAAATTCCGGATGGAGATAAACTTGCCCATGAACACGCCTTCTGGTCTGTGCCGCCGCGCGAGAGAGGCGGCGAAGTAACTGGATAATATAAGGATAAGTCTGGCCCGAAAGTTACATTTGCGACAACAGCCGGTGTTCAGAGATCGAGTTCGATCTCGCCCTGGTCCTCGACCGGACCGGTGAGAATGACATGGCCGTCGCTTTCGCGCCATTCGACAAACAACTCGCCGCCATCGGCGGTGATGGATGCGCGCCGTCCGGCGAGACCGCGGCGGTGGGCCGCAACCAGCGCGGCGCAGGCCCCGGTGCCGCAGGCCGGCGTCAGCCCGGCCCCGCGCTCCCAGACGCGCAGGCGGATATGCTCGGGGTCGAGAATCTGGGCGAAGCCGGCATTGACGCGTTCCGGGAAGACCGGATCGTACTCCACCTCCCGCCCGAGCCTTTCAACCGGCAGGCTTTCGACATCGCGCACGAAGAAGACGGCATGGGGATTGCCCATATTCACCGCTCCGGGATTCTCGATCCGGACGCCATCGACCTCGGTGCAAAAGTCGAGGCTGACCGTATCCATCTCGCGCGCCAGCGGAATGTCGCGCCAGTCGAGCCGGGGCGGGCCCATATCGACGCTGACCTCATGGCCCGGCGTGCGGCTGGCCAGCAGCACGCCCGCGGCCGTGTCGAGGGCGATCCGGTCGCCGGCACCGTTTTCCATCATCCGCCATGCGGCAGCGCGTGTCCCATTGCCGCAGGCGCCGACCTCGTCGCCATCGGAATTCCAGATACGCATGAAGGCATCGGCGCGGCCCGACTTCTCCAGCACCAGGAGCTGGTCAAAGGCCCAGCGCTGCGCCCATGCGCGAATCCGGGCGGCATCAATGCGGGTCGGCGATGGCCTGTCACGCGCATCGGCAAGGATGAAGGCATTACCGGCGCCATTGATCAATCGTGCTTTCATCCTGTTGCGATAGCGCCGAGACGGCTTTACGTCCAGCATCAGACCGGGCTTTACTGCGCCGCAAATCGGCAGAAGGAATTCAGCGATGCGTTCAATGACGAGCAAGTTGATGGCGGCGGCAGGAGCATTGCTGCTGGCAGCGTGCACCCAGCCGGCCGTGGACAATGGAGACAGCGTGACCCCTGAGACCCCCGCCGCCGGAACCGGCCGGCAGATCGTCCAGATCGATCCGGAAAACGATCCACGCCTCTGGCTGGAGGAGGTCGAGGGCGAGCCAGCCCTCGCCTGGGTCGAGGAACAGAATGAGCGGACCTTCGACCGGTTGCAGGGCGATCCGCGCTATCAGGGCATGTTTGACGAGGCGCTGGCGATCTATCAGAGCGAGGACCGCATCCCGCACGGTGCCTTCTACGGCGGCTATGTCTGGAATTTCTGGCGGGATGCGACCCATTCCCATGGACTGTGGCGTCGCACGACGATGGAAAGCTACGTCACCGAGACGCCGGAATGGGACATTATTCTCGATCTCGACGTCCTGTCGGAAGCGGAGGGCCGGAACTGGATCTGGCGCGGCGCCAATTGCCTCGGGCCGGATTACGAGCGCTGTATGCTCACCCTGTCCGATGGCGGCACCGATGCCGCCGTGCGGCGGGAATTCTCGATCCCGGCCCGTGATTTTGTCGCTGGCGGCTTCGAGACGCCGGAAGCCAAGGGCGGCGTCAGCTGGGTCGATGCCGACACGCTGCTGGTCGGTCTGGCGACGAGCGAGGCCGATACCACCGAGTCCGGCTACCCGTCCGTCGCCTATCGCTGGCAGCGCGGTACAGAGCTGGCGGACGCGACCGAGGTGGTGCGCGGCGACCGGTCCGATGTCGGCCTGTTCAGCTTCCGCGTCGAGGATTTCGACGGCACCGTCTATATGATGGCCTCCCAGGCGGTCACTTTTTACGATACCACTTGGTGGTATTTGCCCGATGAGGCTGCGCCGGTGCAGCTGCCATTGCCGGCGAAGTCCTCGCTCCAGGATATTTTCCATGGCCAGCTGGTCTTCACCATCGAGGAAGACTGGACGCCGGTCGAGGGCGGCGAAAGCTTCACCCAGGGCTCGCTGCTATCATTCGACATGGCGGAATTTGCCGCGAGTGGAGAATTGCCCACCGTGCACACCGTCTATGTTCCGCGGGGGCGGCAATCGCTTGGCGGCATGGGGGCGACGCGGACGGCCTTCCTCGTCGAGATCGACGAGAATGTCGTTGGCGGGCTGGAGGCCTTCCATTTTGACAATAGCGCCTGGACCTCCGAGACGATCCCGGTTCCGGCCAATCTGACGATCGGGCTCGGCAGCACCAACAGCCATGAAGACCTCGCCTTCATCAGCGCGGAAGGCTTCCTGACCCCGGATACGCTGTCGCTGGTCAACTCCGCCGAAATGACGGTCGAGCCGATCAAATCCATGCCGGCACGTTTCGATGCCGAGGGCCTGATCGTCGAACAGCGTGAAGCCGCGTCAACCGACGGTGTGATGATCCCGTATTTCGTCGTCCGCCGCGAAGACACCGTGATGGATGGCACGACCCCAACCCTGCTCTACGCCTATGGCGGTTTCCAGGTCTCGATCCGGCCGGGCTATTCCGGCGTCGACGGCCGCCTGTGGCTGGAGAATGGCGGTGCCTATGTCGTCGCCAATATCCGCGGCGGCGGTGAGTTCGGGCCGGCCTGGCACCAGGCGGGCCTGAAGATGAAGCGGCAGATCATCTATGATGATCTGATCGCGGTGGCGGAGAACCTCGCCGAGACCGGCCTGACATCGCCGCGTCACCTCGCAGTCTATGGCCGTTCAAATGGCGGCCTGTTGACCGGTGTGATGTATACCCAACGCCCTGACCTGTGGAATGCGGTCGTGTCTGGCGTGCCGCTGCTCGACATGCTGCGCTACAATCAGCTGCTGGCCGGCAATTCCTGGATGGGTGAATATGGCGATCCGGCCGATCCGGACGAAGGCGCCTTCCTGCGCTCGATCTCGCCCTATCACAATGTCGATGCCAACGGGGAATACCCGGAAATCTTCCTCTACACCTCGACCCTGGATGACCGGGTTCATCCGGGCCATGCGCGCAAGATGGCGCACTTGCTCTCCGAGGTCGGGCATTCCTATCTCTATTACGAGAATACGGCCGGCGGTCATGCCGGCGCGGCCAACCTGGCCGAGAATGCCCTGCGGGATGCCCTGTTCTACACCTTCCTGACCCAGAAACTGGTGGATCCGGACGATCCGGCAAGCGATGCCGCAGCATCGCCGGAATAGTTCGGCCCTGCCTGTTTGACGCGAGACCCCGGAGCCTGGCTCCGGGGTTTTTCGTTGGCGATGTGCGGTCAGCGTGGCTGGATCTCGCACAGGAAGCTGCGGCGACCGGCATCGGCCTCGGCAAGCCGGGACGGGTCCTCGACGATCCGGCGGTAAAGCACCAGGCCGGTATCGCTCGGGCTCCGGACCGGGATGGCGCCATCCGGTTCGGCCATGCTGCCGGGCCGGTCAAGCCAGATGGCTGCCGACCGACCCTGGCTCGCGGCCCGGTCGCGGTCACTCAGCGTGAAGATATTGTTGGTGCGCGCATCATACAGGCTGATGGAGGCATAACTGCCATCCTGAGGCCATTGTGCCTGGACCAGCAGCGGGCCGGTGGACAGGTCGAAGGGGCAGATCGAATACAGGATGTCCGGGCTGGGCCGGACCACCCCGCGGCTCGTTTCGGTCACCGGCGGGGCGTGGGTCACAGCGTTGAGAGCAGCGCCGCCGGCCAGGATGCGGTCCATGGCCCGTGCCATGATGAAGTCCGGCACCCGGTCCAGGGTCATCCAGAAGCCGAGCATGCCGGCCAGCAGTGCGGCGGCGAGGGGAAGCAACCAGCGCATCAACCCATGCCCCCGCAGGACAGGCGCTCGATCACCGGCAGGGCAGCGAGGGTCGGATCCTCACGGATCGCATCGGCGGGTTGATACAGGCGCAGCGTGAGGGCGAACTGGCCGCCATTGCGCGAACTGATCCAGTGGGGCGCACTGTCAGGCCGGGTCGCGGCAATCATGATGGTCATCGCATCCCCGGCGCCGGGCGCGGCCTGTTCTGCCGTGATCGAGGCGGCCTGGTCGCCATTGACGGCGAGATAGTCATCTGCGGCATAGAGGGTCAGACTCCACCAGCGCGTATCGGGCCGGCGTTCAAGGCTGACGCGATAGGAGCAATCCTCACGCAGCCTACGGCCGGCATCGTCGGTGGTGGCGTTGAAATAGACCGTTTCAGACCGGCTCAGTGCCAGCAGGCCGCGCCGGGCGATGACGGCGCGCAGGACCGGTGAGGCATCAGGCGCCCCGATCAGGAGATTGGTGCGCCAGGGTCCCGCCTGGGCACCGCCAATTTCAAGCGGACCGAAAACGAGCAGCAAGGCCAGCGCGCTGCCGCCCGCCAGTCCTGCCAGAGTCGCCAATCCGGTTCTGATCCACATGCGGTGAGACTAGGGGCGGTGCAGCGGCTTGAAAAGCCTGAGACCCCGCGCGCGGGTATGGTCAGACATCAGGCGGCTTTCGCACGGGGCGCCAGCTGGACCAGCATGGTCTGGATCTGCTTCAGCTTGGCCTTGCCCTCGGCGGTCGCAGCCTCGCTGGCGCCGGCTGCGGATTTCAGGTGCCGCAGCGCGCGGGCCTGCGCATCCTGCGCGCACTGGCCGGCCGGCAAGGCACCGGCAGTGGCCAGACGAAGCAGTCCTGTGGCCTTGTCGAGTGCCGGGCGATCACCGGCTTCAACGGCGTTGAGAATCTTGCTCTCATCAATGATTTTCATGCCCAGCGCGTCGATCGCGCTCGCCAATTCCGCTTTCTCACGAGCGGGATAGTGGCCCTTGAGCACGCGGCGTTGATGCGCTGTCAGCGAGGCGAGCCGTTCCAGCGGCTTGCCCGGGCCGCGCAGATACCATCCGAGAACTGTCTGTGAACCGAGCAGGCCCTGAACAAAGCCGGCGAGTTTCTGCTTGTTCGTCTCGCCGACAATATTCTCCTCGAGCGCGAGCAAACGCTCGACTTCCTCGTCCGGGTCGCGCGCGTGTTTCAGTAATTCATCGATCGTTTCCGGGTGCAGCAGGCGCGCGGATCGTGCCGCGAAGGCCTTGATCAGGGCGTCGGTCGGCAGAAGGGAGTCGGGGCTCATGACCAGTTTCTGCGCCAGTTCCCGCGCCAGGCGGAGTTCTTCGGAGAGGCTGCTCGGGCGCAGGCGTTTCGGGCGCTCCAGTTCTGCCAGCAGGGCTTTGGCAATGACACTGCGGCAGGCGTCCACTTCGCTCTTGCCGATATAACGCGCCATGCGCTTGCACACACCCGGCGCGTAGTTGATGGCTTCGGCCCCCGGATCACCGTCGAACAGACAGGTCAGCCGCTCGAGCATTTCACCCGAATCCCGGCATTGTCCGAGCAGCGCGGTCATGCCGGCATCGAAGCTGATGACTTCGGCCGCATAATTGTCGATTTCCGCCAGGGCGAAGTCGCGAACCGGACCCTCGGCGCCGAGCTTGTCGGCCATGTCCATCAGGGCGTCGAGCTTGTCGCCATATTTCCTGGCGGACTTCAGGCGGTTCGCCATGGCTGCGCGCAAGAGATAGGCGCGCTGGTCGCCGGCATGGATCTCGCTGGCAATGTCCTTGAACGGCTTGGAATCCGGATAGTCCGGCAGGCGCTGGGCGCGGGCATCCTGGTAGATGCGCGTCAGGGCCATCTGGACCAGCTCGTTGAGCTGTTTCACATAGCCGTGCACATCGGCATCGCTGTCGCGGGCGCTGGCGATGGCGACTTTCTGGACGGCGCCCTGCAGATCGGTGCCGGAGGCTTCCAGCTTCTCGACCAGATCCGGCCGGTGCAGCAATTCCATCGGCAGCGCCTGCAAGCGCTCGAACCAGGCCGTGAGCACGCGACGGATCGTGTCACGCGCGTGCGGTTTCGACAGGTCTTCCGGCGAGAGGCAGGGCAGGCTGGCGGTCCCGTCCTTTTCCTCGTCGGCAGCGAACTTCTCGGCGCCAAGCTCGCAGATCGGGACCGAGCGGAAGGTGCGCGCGTCCTCGTCATAGACTTCCTTGGTGACGCGAACCGAGCCGGTCTTGTTCTTGGCGAAGACACCGTGGGCCAGCCGGATCGCCGCCTCGCGGTCGTCCTGCGCTTCAAACAGGGTCCACGGGGCCTTGCGGTTTTTCTTCAGGAAGACTTCGAAATGTGTATCGGCAGCCATAATCACCCCCGGTGAATAGCGGTCGAGACTGGCCCAATAGGCTTAAAAGCATATGAACCCGGCGCATTCAGGCGGTTCCTGCTTGGCGTGCGGGCCATGCCGCGTCTATTCTGCCGCTCGAACGGAAATATTCAGCTTCCGGTTCGCGGTGCAATGGGCGGAGATGGCATGGCTACAATAGCGCTCGTCGATGACGACGAGAACATCATTACCTCGGTCTCGATCTTTCTTGAGGGCGAGGGCTATAATGTCCGGACCTATAATGACGGTGCCTCTGCGCTGGTTGCGCTGACCGAGGATCCGCCGGACCTGGGAATCTTCGACATCAAGATGCCACGCATGGACGGCCTCGAGCTTTTGCGCCGCCTGCGGCAATCCTCGAACCTGCCGGTCATCTTCCTGACATCGAAAGATGACGAGTTCGACGAGGCACTCGGGCTCAATCTCGGTGCCGATGACTATATCGCGAAACCCTTCTCGCAGCGCTTGCTCGGCGAGCGCGTCAAGGCGGTACTGCGCCGCGCCCGTCTGGCGTCGGAGCCCCTGACGCTGACCAGTGGCGAGCCGGGCGACAGCAAGCCGCTGGACCGGGGCAAGCTCTTGCTCGATTCCAATCGCCATGCCTGTTCCTGGGTCGGCGAGCCGGTCCGGCTGACCGTGACGGAATTCCTGATTCTGCAGGCGCTGGCGACACGGCCGGGCTATGTGAAGAGCCGCGACAATCTGATGGACGCCGCCTACGACGACCAGGTCTATGTCGATGACCGTACCATCGACAGCCACATCAAACGGATCCGCAAGAAGTTCCGCGAAGTCGACAAGGAATTCGATTCCATCGAGACTCTCTATGGCGTGGGCTACCGGTATAAGGAAGATTGACGTCGCCGATATGCGCGAGACCGTCCGGCGAACACGCGCCATCCTGCGTGGGCTGACGCCCCGGGCGTCGTCGCGTCTGGCACAGCTCATCCTGGTGGCCAATTTTGTCGCCCTGGGTGTGCTGGTCGTCGGCATGCTGGCGCTGACTGAAACGCGACGGGGCCTGGTCAATGCCAAGCTCGATTCACTGCGTAGCCAGGGCGAATTAATCGCCAATGTGCTGGCCGAGGGGGCGTCGGACGGGTTTCCGGCGCCTGCTCTGCGCAATGATGACGCCCGCGCCCTGCTGCGGCAACTCTATGTGCCGGCCGAAGCACGTGTCCTTGTCTTCGACAAGGGCGCGACCCTTGTGGCCGACAGCCATCTTCTGGCCGATGTGTTTGAAACCTCCGAATTGCCGCCCGCCGGCACCGCCCCCGCCGGCGATGACGAGACCGCAGGCAATCTGCCCGGACGTCTGCTCGACGGTTTTGCCGATATCCTGCGCTCTCCCGAAGAACGCGCCGCGCTGAACCGGGATCTGCGCGACGAGGTTCGCCAGGCGATCGCCGGCGGGATTATCGCCGGCGTGCGGCGTGAGCCCGATGGTCGCCGCGTCGTCTCGGTCTCGATCCCGATCCAGCCGGTCCGGGCGGTTGTCGGGGTGGTGACGATCGAATCCTATGACCTCGACCGGCTGATCGAAGCCGATCGCCGCGCCCTCTTGCCCTTCATCCTGATCGCCGCGCTGGTGACCGGCATGTCGTCGCTGGCGCTGACCGTCTTCATTGCCCGGCCGATCCGGCGGCTGGCGCGCGCCGCGCACGAGGCCCGGCGCGCTGGTGGCCGGCGGGTCAAGATGCCGGATCTGAGGGCGCGCAAGGATGAGATCGGGGAGCTCGGCGTCGCGCTCTCGGAAATGACCGATGCCCTGTATGACCGCCTCGACGCCATCGAAAGCTTCGCCGCCGATGTGGCTCACGAGCTGAAAAACCCGCTCACTTCCATCCGTTCCGCCGCCGAGACCCTGCCCAAGGCCCGGGATGATGTCCGCCGCGACCGCCTGCTGGCTGTCATCACCGCCGATGTCGCCCGGCTGGACCGGTTGATCACCGATATTTCCCGTGCGTCTCGGGTCGATGCCGAGCTGGCGCGCGAGGATGTGGCGCCGTTTGATCTTGGCGGGCTGCTCGAGAGCCTCACCGAAGCCTATAATGACACACCTGCGAGCACGGTGCCGGTCCTGTTCGAGCGCCAGGTTCGGGACAGTCATGTGCTCGGGCGCGAAGGGCCGTTGGGGCAGGTCTTCCGCAACCTGATCGACAATGCCATCACCTTCAGCCCGGCCGGTGGCAAGGTTTATGTGACGGCGACGCGCGGCCAGCGTGAGTCGAAGCCCACCCTGGTCATCACGGTCGATGATGACGGGCCGGGCATCCCGGCGGAGAATCTCGAAGCGGTATTCGAGCGCTTCTATACCGAGCGCCCGACCGGTGCGGCTTTCGGGACCCATTCCGGCCTCGGCCTGGCAATTTCCCGGCAGATCATCAAGGCCCATGGCGGCCGTATCACCGCCAGCAACAGGCTTGATGCGACAGGCGCCTGTCTCGGTGCGCGCTTCACCGTCGAACTGCCCGCGGCGCCGCAACACTGACAATGAAGCTGCTTGTGTTGCAAAAAGACGCTTCCCCGATGAGCCAAGCCGCGATTAGATGCATCGCATGATAGGAGTTGTCGTCGTCAGTCATGGCCGTTTGGCCGATGAATTCGTGGCCGCCACAGAGCATGTGGTCGGTCCGATGGATGCGTTTCTGGCTGTCTGCATTGGTCCCGACGACGATATGGAAAAGCGCCGGAATGATATCCGGCAGGCGATTGCCGATGCCGATCGGGGTGAGGGCGTGCTGGTCCTGACCGACATGTTTGGCGGCACACCGTCAAATCTGGCGATTTCCCTGCTCGAGGCCGGCAAGGTCGAGATCATTGCCGGCGTCAATCTGCCGATGCTGATCAAGTTGGCCGAGGCCCGCTCGCGCGCCGATCTCGATAGTCTGGCCCGGATGGGCGAGGATGCCGGCAAGCGCTATATCGCCATTGCATCGAATGTCCTGGAAGGCTCCGGCAAGTGAGTGTTGCCGAGCGCCGCGTGACGATCTGCAATAATCGCGGCCTGCACGCCCGTGCGGCGGCGAAATTCGTCGAGCTGGCCCAGGGCTATGACGCGGTGATCCACGTCTCGCGCGATGGCGAGACCGTGAACGCCGATTCCATCATGGAATTGTTGATGCTGGCCGCGGGCAAGGGCTCCGAAATCGGGATCGAGGCCTCCGGCAGCCAGGCCGACGAGGTCGCCGACGCACTGGCGGCCCTGGTTGAGGCCGGCTTCCACGAGGACGACTGATCCGGTGCGGCGAGGGTTCGCCGCTAGCCTGCCTTGTCCGGATCAACTTCAACTTCAGGCGCGCCGGGTGCGAAATCGCCGCTGGCGCTTTCCATCATCGGATCATGATCATCATCAATCATCGGATCCTCGATCGCGGCCGCGGTGACGGACGCTTCGGCATCGTCAGCGGCTTCCGCTGAGACTTCACCGGGCTCTGCTTCTGCGGCGACATCCTGCGGAGCCGGGCTGGCGTTGATGATCCCGGCAGGCTCGTCTGCAGGCGTGTCACCCATTTCGCCGGCCGGCATCGGGGCCAGGGCTTCGGCAGCCGGTGTTGCGGCCATCAGCTCCGGCGTGGCCGGCTCCGGATCTGCGCTGGCAGGGGCTTCGGTCTCGGCAGGCGGTGCCGGCATCGGTGGTGGAGCGGCCACCGCCATCGTGCGGTCGTCGTCCAGCAGGCTGGCTGTGCCTGCATCGGCTTCGGCACTCAGCCCCGCGCGCTCGCTATCACTGATCGCGGCGGCGGCAGCCACCGCTTCCAGGCTCGGCAGGTCATCTTCGGATTCGATGTCGCTGTCGGCCGCGTCAGCTGATTGATCGCCCGCCTCGGCGTCGGCGTCCGTTCCAGCTTCCGCCTCCGCTTCAGGGGCGGCATCGGCGGCGGGCTCAGCGTCGTCCAGGGCCTCGTCCGATTCTTCTGCTGCAGGCTCCGCGCTCACGGCCGCAACCGGCTCGACCTCGGCCTCGACATCCGATGAGGTCTCGGCGTCGGTTGCAGTTTCAATTTCGGCCGATGCGGCGGTTTCGTCATCGCCGTTTTCATCAGCGGCAACTTCGCCATTCGCGGCGCTCCCGGCGGTATCGGTATCGGTAGCCTCGGCGTCCGCAGGGTCGATCTCATCTGCGGCCACGGCCTCGGGCTCGGCATCATCCCCGGCTTCAGCGGCAGGCTCATCGCCTTCGGCAACAGCTGAGGCCGTCGCGATCGCGGTCGCGGCGACAGCGGCAGCCAGCGGTTCCGGTGCGATGCTCGCCGCGCGGGCCGTTTCGGAGCTGCGGACGCCCTCCTCGGGCGGGTGGCTCAGAACATACTCAGCCAGGCGCTCGACGCGGGCATTGAAGCGGCCGCCATCGCGGACCCGGTTGATGAAGCCGCCAATGACGAACAACAATACGGAGCCGCCGATCATCAGCAGTGTTGCGACCGGGCTGGAGAGAATGGCGCCGGACACGACGCACAGCAGTGCCAGGGCCGGCACATAGAGCAGGCGCCAGGAACGCGCGAAAAACGTGACCAGTGCGAGAATCGCGACGCCGGTAACCAGGCCCCACTCGGTCAGCTGGTTCATGGGCACCACGCCAAGGGCGGCAATACCGTCGAACAGGCCCGATGGCAGTGCCGTTTCCAGCCGCCAGCTGGCGAGGCCCGGCATGCGTGCACCCAGTTCGGCATAGAGGTCAAAGGCCGGCACGCCCGTCATCATCGCGCCGTTCACCTCGGTGAGGAAGCTGTGCAGGGCCGGCCAGGCGGCGGCCACTGCGACCAGCGCCAGCGCCAGGACCGACAGCCACCAGTTCAGCGTTCGTGTCACGCCGGAACGGGCCAGGATCGATGTCGCATCCGGTGCGGCCCGCATCCAGACATTGCGCGAATGATTGATGATGGCGACCGGGCGCGAGCGCCGGCTGGGACCGGACTGGACCCGCAAGACGGTCGCGGTATCGCCGGCGGCGAGGGCGCTGGTACGTTCGATCAGGCGGATGTCGTGGACAACGCCGTCACCATCGGTCACGCGGCCTGTGCCGGCATCGGAGTTGGAGACTTCTCCGGAAACGGTGATGAAATCGATCCGGCGTGAACCGAATGACTGTCCGGCATGAGCAGTGGGCAACAACGACATAACGCAACGCACCTTGTAAAACGCCTGGCGGACAGGGTTTTGTACCAATCCGGGCCAGTCAATGGTAACTTTCGATTAATCCTACAAGTTCGGTGCCGGAATTAGAACCATCGAAATGATGAAGTTTATATTGGGTGTGAAAAGTGGTGCGCGCTGCCCCGGCTTCCGTGGGCGACCTTGCTGCGCGTGCGATTTGCTTCGGGCCTGCTGCGCGCTAGCTTGTCGGCCATGATCCGTTCTCTGCTCGTCCTGATTTGCCTGTCTCTCGCCGGTTGCGCCGGCCTGCCCGGCGGGCTGTTGCCGTCAGCGCCGCAACGCGCGCCGTTCCGGCCCGTCGATGTCTATCCGACACCGCCCAATGTCGACCGGCTGATCGGTCCCGAAGATTGCCGGGGCTCGACCCTGGCTGCGGTCTCGGCGCCGACACCTGTCTATCCCGCCGGGCAATATGCCAACGGGCGTCAGGGCTGGGTCGTGGTGCGCTTTCACGTCTATTCGGACGGCAGCGTTCACCGCGCCCGGATTGCCCGCGCCGTGCCGGGCGGTGCCTTCAGCCGGGCTGCATTGAGGGCGGTTTCAAGCTGGCGTTTCAGGCCACTCGACGGGGTCGATATCCTGCAAAACTGCGTCGTGATGTTCGAATTTCGCGCTGGTGAAGTGCAAATCCGCTGATCGGGACACGCAGTCGGCCGCGCCGGCTATCCCCGGCAATTTCCGCATTGTGCACGGATATTATTCGCGGTTTTGCGCGCGCCTGATAAGTTATTAAGAGTTTTGCGGCGCCGGGCATCGCCCGCGAGTCCCCGCACCGTTATCATGGTGATTCGTGCAGGCCTCGAAACATGGGGTAGATGCCTGCCACAGGGCGAGATTGATGACCGGACAGACCTTCCAGATCGTGACCCTGATCGTCACACTCGGCGCTGTGGCCTTTGCCTTCGCGACCGGGATGTGGGCCTACCGGCTGACAGCGGGCGCGCGTGCAGCCCAGACTTTATGGCGCCGGCGGACCTCGGAACTGGAAGACAAGATTGCCCGCGCCGACAGTGTGTTTGGCGCGCATCCGGGCCTGGTTCTGGTCTGGGACGAGCCGCCTTTTGATGAAGCCGAATCGGGCTGGGGCCATCCACGCATTTTCGGATCGCCGGTCGCACTGGCTTCACTCCTGCGCTTTGCCGAGGCCAGCGATGGTCCTGATCCGGCCAGCACGCTGATGGAAGGGCTCGCCGATTACGAGGCTCGGTCGGCCGGCGGGGACGAGACGACCCTGCGTTTGCGCTTTCAGGAATTGATGCGGCAGGGAAGCCCGTTTTCGCTGACGATTTTAGGGCCTGGCGGCCGGTTTCTCGAAGTTGATGGCCGCGCCGCCGGCACCCAGCTCGTGGTCTGGCTATCGGACTCCACCATTCGCGGTCTCGAGGAATCCGGCGCCCGGGGCCGGGTGGAGGAGGCGCAGCGCCTGGTCAGCAAGGACCCGCTCGCCTTCCTCGACATGCTCGGTCGTGCGCCCTTCCCCGCCTGGCGCATGAATGCGACCGGCCGGCTGGAATGGGCCAACCAGGCCTATGTGAACGCCGTCGATGCCGAGCATGTCGACCAGGTGCTGCAAAAGCAGACAACGCTGGATGCCGGCATGGCCGAACAGGCCGCGCGGGCAACCGCCAAGGCCGATGTTGTCGGCGATACCCGGGTGGTGGTGGTCGGCGGCCGGCGGCGGTCCATGCAGTTTCTTGTTTTCCCGGTCTCCGGTGGTGCTGCCGGTTTCGCGCTGGACGTCACCGAGGGCGAGGAGGCCAAGGCCGATCTGTCGCGGTTTCGCCGCGCCCATGACGAGACCCTCAATCACATGGCCGAGGCGGTGGTCGTGTTCGACCGTTCCAAGCGCACAGCCTTTCACAACACGGCGTTCTCCAAATTGTTCAAGCTCGACGAGGCCTGGCTCAATGACCGGCCCGGTCACGGCCAGCTGCTCGATCGCATGCGTGAAAAACGCCTCCTGCCGGAACAGGCCGATTTCTCGGCGTGGAAGGCCCAGGAGCTGGCGCGCTATGAGGCGGCGCCGGGCGATGAGACCCCGGACGAATTATGGCCGGTCCCCGATGGGCGGACGCTGCGCGTCGCGCGCCAGCGCCACCCGCTTGGCGGCTTGATGCTGATCTTCGAGGACAAGACCGACGAGCTGGCGCTGCGGGCCCGCTACAACACACTGATCAATGTCCAGCGCGCCACGCTCGACAAGCTGCACGAGGCCGTCGCGGTGTTCGGCGCCAATGGCCGGCTTCAACTCAACAACAATGCTTTCGAGCAATTATGGGGCTTCGACCCTGACGAGCTCGACGGCCAACCGGATTTCGAGGCCGTGGCCGAAACCTGCGCCACCCTGTTTGCCGATGACCGTGTCTGGAACGATATCCGTGCCCGCGTCACCGATCCGAGCCCGCAGGCGCGCAAACAGGTCACCGGCGAGATGCACCGCTCCGACGAACGCGTGCTGACCTATCTGACGCGGCCATTGCCCGATGGTGCGACCCTGATCTGTTGGGATGATGTCACCGACAGCCGCCGCATCGAGGAAGCGCTGCGCGAGCGCGCCGAGGCGCTGGAGACATCGGAGCGGATCAAGACGGAATTCGTCGAACATGTGAGCTATCAATTGCGCACGCCACTGACGACGATTGGCGGCTATGCCGACCTGCTGGCTCAGGGCTTTGCCGGCGAGCTGACCGATCGGCAGAAGGAGCCGATGGCGGCAATCCAGTCGGCATCATCGCATCTGGCCAAGCTGATCGATGATATTCTCGATATTGCCGCGATCGATGCCGGCCAGTTCGAACTCGACCTCGGTGATGTCGATCTGGAGGAGGTGGTCCGCGAGGCCGCCGAGCTGGTCGCGGCCCGGGCCGATCATAATGCGATCAAGCTGGATGTGCGCGTTGATGGCGATGTCGGCCTGCTGCGTGCCGACCGCAACCGTCTCAAACAGGTCGCGATGAACCTGCTGTCCAACGCGCTGCGCCATGTGCAGGCCGGCGGAAGCATCACGATTGGCGCGCGCCGTGAGGGCGATCAGTTGACGCTTTGGGTCAATGACAATGGTGAGGGGATCGCGCCCGAGAAGCAGGCCAGCGTGTTTGACCGCTTCGCCCGCGGCGAACGCGGCGGTGCCGGTCTCGGTCTGGCGCTGGTGAAGGATATCGCCCAGCTGCATGGCGGCTGGGTCGAGCTCAAGTCAGAACCCGGCGAGGGCACGCTGGTGGCCTGCCATCTGCCGGCCGAGGCGCGCAGCCGGGCGACGCCAAAGGAACTCGACCTCAAGGGCGTGACGCAGGACGATTCCCGGATGGTGACCGACAGCTAGCTGCGACGCCTGTTCCGGTGCCGGTGTCTCAGCCCTGGTGTTCGGGCATCCGCACGATCAGTCCATCGAGATCTTCGGTAACCTTGATCTGGCAGGAGAGCCGCGAGGTCTCGGTGACGCCGTCGGCGAAATCGAGCATCGACTCTTCCATCGCCTCGCGCGAACCGGTCTTTTCGAACCAGGCGGGATCGACGTAAACATGACAGGTTGCGCAGGCACAGGCACCGCCACAATCGGCATCAATGCCGGGAATGGTGTTACGAATGGCCCCTTCCATCACCGTCAGGCCGGGTGCGACCTCGATGCTGTGCTCGGTTCCATTGTGTTCAATATAGGTAATCTTGGCCATGCGACGCTCCGGTTCTGTGCCTTGGAAATGAACAGCGTTCACCGCGATGTCAAGATTGCGCCTCACCGCTTGCCGTCGCCGCCCGGCTTCGTTATGCGCGAAGCATGAGCCAATCGCCACCACTCATCCTGTCCGATATCGCCGCGACCGCGGCGCTGGGACATCGCCTCGCGGCGGCCTTGCGGGCGGGCGATGTCGTGTGCCTGGCTGGTGATCTGGGTGCGGGCAAGACCACCCTGGCGCGCCAGGTCATCGCCGATCTGTGCGGCATTGATGATGCGCCCAGCCCCACCTACACCATCGTGCAGGTGTACGAGACGGCGGATTCGGTTCCGCTCTGGCATGTCGATCTCTACCGAATCGATGAGCCCGGCGAGCTGGAACAGCTCGGGCTTGAGGATGCCTTCGACGAGGCCATCACGCTGATTGAATGGCCGGAGCGCCTGGGCGCCGCCATGCCCGCTGACCGGCTGGAAATTTCCATAGCCATGGCGGGCACAGGCGTGGAGACTGTCCGCGAAGCCCGGATAACAGGGTTCGGAAACTGGGAGAGCCGAGTTGACGCAATCTGATCGCGACGCTGCGCGAGCACGCTTTCTGGACAAGGCCGGATGGGGCGATGCCGAAGTCATGGCCTTGCCGGGCGACGCCTCGACGCGGCGCTATTTCCGCCTGTCAGGTCCGGATCAGCAGGCGATGCTGATGGACGCGCCCCTGCGGGCCGAGGCCCCGACCTGTCCGGAAAACGCGACGGCGCAGGAGCGGGCGGCGCTCGGCTATAATGCCCAGGCCCGGTTGGCCGGCTCCAATCCGATCGCCTTCGCGGGACTGGCCACGGCGCTGGTCGAGCGCGGCTTCTCCGCGCCGCGCATTCTGGCGAGCGATACCGGTCAGGGTTTCCTCCTGCTCGAGGACCTCGGGGATGCCCTGTTTGCCCGCCTCGTGCCGGGACAGATGCATGAGGGACGGCTCTATGCCGAGGCGGTCGATGCCCTCGCGGCGCTCTATCGCGCCTCCTTCCCCGACCGGGTCGGGTTCGACAATCAGAGCTGGCCAATCCTGTCCTATGACGAGGTCGCGCTGGGTGCCGAGATCGAGCTGTTTCTGGACTGGTATGTGGCCCGCCATGCCGGGCTGGAAATCGATGCTGCCGCCCGCGCCGAATGGTCGTCGATCTGGAGCCGCGCCTTTCAACGGCTCGACTCTTGCGCGCCTGGCCTGGTGCTGCGCGACTTTCACGCCGAGAACCTGATCTATTTGCCCGGGCGCGAAGGGCCTGCCCGCGTTGGCCTGCTTGATTTCCAGGACGCCCTGATGGGGCATCCGGCCTATGATCTGGTCTCCCTGATCGAGGACGCCCGGCGCAGCGTTGACCGTAATCTGGCGGTGCCCCTGAAGGCGCGTTTTGTCGAGAAGGCCGGGCTTGGCGACGCCGCCGGATTCGATGCCGCCTACGCCGTGCTCGGCGCCCAGCGCAATGCCAAGATCCTCGGCATTTTCGTCCGTCTCGCCCTGCGCGATGGCAAGCAGCGCTATCTCGATCTCCTGCCACGCGTTGCCCGGCATTATGTCGGCAACCTGCAGCATCCGGCCCTGCTGCCGCTGTTGATGTGGACCAAGACCCATACGCCGTGCGTTTTCGCGGAAGCGCACAAATGATCCGGATCGACACCGGCATGGCGCTTGCGGCCGGGCTTGGCACCCGGATGCGCCCGCTCACCAATGACCGTCCCAAGGCATTGGTCGAGGTTGGTGGCAAGGCCCTGCTCGACTGGGCCCTCGACCGTTTCCAGGCCGCCGGAGTCACGCGGACCATCATCAATGTGCATCACTTCGCCGACGCGATGCAGGCGCATATCGAGGCGCATCCGCGCGCTACGGCGCTGACGGTGTCCGATGAACGCGCCGAGGTGCTGGAAACCGGCGGCGGTGTGGTCAAGGCCCTGCCCCTGCTGGGCGAGGACCCGGTCTTCATCTCCAATATCGATGCCATCTGGGTCGATGGCGCCGAGGCCGAGCTCGATCGCATGCGCGCGGCCTGGGATGGTGACCGCATGGACGTTTTACTGTTGCTCGCGCCGATGGCGGCGACACTGGGCTTTGACGGTGCCGGCGACTTCTTCCTGGGTGAGGATGGCCGCATCGCCTGGCGCGGCGAGGCGGCGCGTGCGCCCTTCGCCTATGCCGGGGTGCAGATCATGAAGCCGTCCATCATGGCCGGCCGGCCGGCGGCACGTTTCTCGATGACCGAGGTCTGGCGCGATCTGGTGCCGAAGGGCCGCGTTTATGGTCTGCCGATGCAGAGTTTCTGGATGCATGTTGGCGATCCGCAGGCGGTAAAAGCCGCCGAGGCGCGGCTGGCGCGTTGAGCGAGAGCCTGTTCGATACGCCGGCCCCGCGCCTCTTCACCCTGCCGCCCCAGGCGGACTTCCTGCGCTCCATTGCCCGCCGCCTGCGGCTGCAATTCAATGTTGATACCCATCCCGACGCACTGACGCGGGTGCTGATCCTGACCCCGACGCGGCGTGCCGCCAAGGCGCTGGGCGATGCCTTCTCCGCAGAGGCCGGCAATGGTGTCGCGCTCTTGCCGATGATCCGGCCGCTCGGCGATATCGATGTCGACGACCCGCCCTTCGAGCCGGGCGAGCTGGCCGGTATCGCTCCGCCAGCCGTGTCCGCCTCACGCCGCCGTTTCGAGCTGGCGCGATTGATCCTGGCCAAAGAAGAGGCGCTGGGTCGCGAGATCGGCATTGGCGGCGCCCTTGCCCTGGCCGAACCGCTCGGGGCCCTGCTTGATGATCTGGCGACCGAGGACGTGAAGGATTTCTCCGTCCTTGATGAGGCGCTGCAGGAACATTTGCCGGCCGACCGGCGCGAGGCGGTGGAATTCCTCAATATCGTTGGCACGATCTGGCCGATGCGGCTGGAGGAGCTCGGCCTGGTCGACAGTGCCGCGCGCCGCTCCATCGTGCTTGGCGCCCTGGTCGAACGCTGGCAGACGCAGCCGCCGGCGCATCCGGTTCTGGTGGTCGGCTCGACCGGCTCGATCCCGGCGGCGCGTGACGTGATGCGCTGCGTTGCGATGCTAGAACAGGGCGCGGTTGTGTTGCCCGGCTTCGACTGGGATGCCGATGATGCCGCCTGGGACAAGATCGATGACGCCCACCCGCAATGGGCGATGCGCGACTTTGTCGACACGCTGGGCGTTGAGCGGCGCGAGGTGCAACAATGGCCCGGTTCCGCCGAGAAAGCGCCGGCGCGGGCGCGGCGGCGCGTGATCGCGGAATCGCTGCGCCCGGCGGAAGTCACCGATGGCTGGCTGGGCCGGGTCGAGCGTCTGGCCGAGGAGTTTGGCGCGGATTTCTTCGCCCGCGGCCTTGATGGCCTCTCCCTGGTCGAGGCGCCCGATCTGCTGGCCGAGGCGCGCATCTGCGCCCTGCTGCTGCGCGAGACGCTCGAGACCCCGGACAAGACCGCCATCCTGGTCACCCCGGATCGTGGTCTGGCGCGCCGGGTTGCGGCCGAGATGGAGAAGTTCGGGGTCCGGCTGGACGATTCCGGTGGTGCGGCGCTGTCGGAAACCCATGCCGGGGCCTTCCTGCTGCGACTGCTCGATGTCGCCGAGGACCCGGGCAGTGTCGTGGCGCTGTCGGCCTTGTGGGGCTCGCCGCTGTTTGCCGCGGGGCTGGAACGCGGCCTGGTGCATGGCGTGCTGGGGAAATTCGAGGCCGAGGCCCTGCGCGGTGTGCGGCCGGGACGGGACCTGGCCTCGGTACGCGCGCGCCTCGATGGCAAATACGTGCAGCTGTTTGATGACGACCGCGCCGCGATTGAAACGATCCTGACGCAGATGGACGCGGCGATGCCGCCGCTCGGAGGCGAGGAGGTTCTGCCCGCCGCTGTCTGGGCCGAGCGCCATGCCCGCGCCGCCGAGGCGCTGGCCGCCACATCCGACCGCGACGGCGCTGTGCGGCTCTGGTCCGGCGAGGGCGGTGAGGCGGCGGCTGGGGTGTTGCGCGAATTGCTCGGCGAGACCGAGAGCCTGCCGCCGATGCGCCTGTTTGATTATGCCGGCGCCTTTCGCGAGCTGGTACGGGCGCGCCGGGTACCGCCGCGTCTCGGCGTGCATCCGCGCCTGCAGGTGCTCGGCCCGCTCGAGGCGCGCTTGATCGGGGCCGACCGGATTGTGCTGGCTGGCCTCAATGAAGGCGTCTGGCCTGCGGGCCTCGGGGTTGATCCCTGGCTCTCGGCCGGCATGCGCAAGGCCCTGAAACTGGGCGCACCGGAACGCCGGCATGGTCTGGCGGCGCATGATTTCGCCCAGCTGGCAGCCGGGGCCGAGGTGTTCTTGACCCGTGCGACCAAGGCCGATGGCGCGCCGACCGTGGCCTCGCGCTGGGTCTGGCGCCTGAAAACCCTGGTGGAAGGGGCGATGGGACGCGAGGCCGCCAGTGCGGCGCTGCGCCCGTCTGTTGATTATTCCGCCATCGCCCGTGACCTCAACGCGCAGGGCTGCGCGCCGAAACCGGCGCCGAAACCGGCGCCACGTCCACCGGTCTCGGCGCGGCCACGCGGCCTGTCGATCACCGAAATCCGCACCTGGGTGCGCGATCCCTATTCGATCTATGCCCGCCGCATTCTCGGCATTGACCGGCTCGACCCGGCCGATATGCCGATCGGCGCGCGTGAACGCGGCACGGCGCTCCACAATGCGCTGCATGAGGCCTTCATGGCCTGGAAGGACGTGCTGCCCGAGGACGCGGAAACGCAATTGATCGAGGTTTCGCGGCGGCACCTGGTGATGGCCGGTTTTGCACCTGAGGAGCTGGTGGTCGAGCTGCCACGCTTCGCCCGCGCCGCGCGCTGGCTGGTGGGCTGGGAGCGGGAGCGCCGGGCTGCCGGCATCACCATCGCCGAGCTGGAGATCAAGGGCCATATGACGCTGGATGTGCCCGGTGGTGACTGGGTGCTGACGGGCCGTTCCGATCGGTTTGATCGCCAGGCCGACGGTCGCATCGACATCATCGATTACAAGACCGGAAATGCGGCTTCAGCGAAGGAAGTGGCGGCCGGTTTCGATCCGCAATTGCCGCTCACCGCCGCGATGGCGCGCGAGGCCGGCGTGTTCCCGGACTTCGCCGGAGACCCGGCCGGGCTGTATTATGTGCGCCTTCCCGGCAATGCCGTGGGCGGCGTGGAAACCCGTATCGACAGCACCAAGGCGACCCCGTCCGCGGCCGAGATGGCTGACCAGGCCATCGCCGAATTGCGCGAGTGGATCACTCGTTTCGATACCGAAACGGAACCCTATCTCTCGCAGCCGCGCGCGAAATACGTCAATGATTATGGCGATTACGATCACCTCGCCCGGCGCGGCGAATGGGCCAGTGCGCCCGGTGGCAGCGATGAGGGGGGCGGCGAGACATGAGCGAGCCCGGCTTCGATCCAGTCATCATCAAGAGTGCCACCGCCGAACAGGACCGCGCGGCCGATCCTGCCGCCAGCGTTTTCGTTGAGGCCAACGCCGGCTCGGGCAAGACCCGCGTTCTCGTCAATCGCGTGATCAATCTCCTGCTCGACGAGACCCGGCCGGACCGCATCCTGTGCGTGACCTATACCAAGGCGGCCGCTGCCGAGATGAAGGGACGCCTGTTCGAACGGCTCGGTCAGTGGTCGGTGCTGCCGGACGCAAAGCTCGGCGATGAGCTGGCCAAGCTTGGCCATGACCGGCGCGATCCCGGTTTCCTCGCGACGGCGCGCAAGCTGTTTGCCCTGGCACTGGAAACGCCGGGCGGGCTCAAGATCCAGACGATCCACGCCTTTTGCGAAAACCTGCTGCGGCGCTTCCCGCTCGAGGCCGGCGCACCGCCGGGCTTCAAGACGCTGGACGATGCCGAGGCCGCGAAGGTGGTTGAAGCGGCACGGCGGCGCACGCTGCAGCGACTGGACCGGGACACGGTCGATACGCTGCTGCAGGCCGGTGGCCCCGACGCGCTGGGCAATATCCTGCGCTGGACCCGTTTCAACCGTCACAAGCTCGGCGACGCCCTGGTCCTGGCCGGTGACGCCGCTCAGCTTGTGAACCGGCTGTATGATCTGTTCGATCTGCCGGCGGGCGCCAAATCGGCGGCGCTCAAGGCGCAGACCTGGGCCGAGGCCCCGCATGCGCATCTCGCCGAGGCGGTGATCGCGCTGCGCAATTATGGCAGCAAGACCGATCACACCCGGGCGGCCGCGCTCGAGGCTGCGCTGAACGCGCCCTCGCCCGATCTCGCCTTCGATGCCTGTCTGCCGGCCTATTTCATCACCAATGGCGAAGGCAGCCGGGCCAAATCGCTGATCACCAAGGATTGCGACAAGGCAGCACCGAGCCTCAAGCCCATGCTTGAGGCCGAAGCGGAGCGGTTCGAGCTGGCCCGTGACCGCGTCCGCGCGGCCCGGGTCGCCGAGGCCAGCGCGGCAGGCTTACGCGTCGCAACCCTCTTCCTCGAGGCCTATGACGCTGAGATGCTGCGCCAGCGGGCGCTCGATTTCGATGATCTGGTGGTGCTTTCGGGTCAGCTCCTGAGCCCTGCCAACGCCTTTTCCGGCTGGGTCGGCTACAAGCTCGACGGCCGGCTGGCGCATGCGCTGGTCGATGAGGCCCAGGACACGGCGCCGCGGCAATGGGACATGATCGCCTCGCTGACGGCCGAATTCTTCGCCGGCAAGGGCGCCAATGAGGACAGGCGCACCCTGTTCGTGGTCGGCGACGAAAAACAGTCGATCTATTCCTTCCAGGGCGCCGAGCCGGCCCGCTTTATCGCCGAGGGTGATGCGCTGGGTGAGCGGGCTGAAGCGGTGGACCTGAAATTTGAACGGCCGGGGCTGGATGTCAGCTTCCGCTCGGCACCGGAAATCCTGCACGCAGTGGATCTCGCCTTCGCACCGATTGCGGCCAGCGCGCCGGAGACCAAATTCGTCAATACCGATCCGGCCCGGCCCTTCGCTTTCTACCACAATCACAAGGCGGCGCGCTCGGGCACGCCGGGCTGTGTCGAGTTCTGGCCGGCGGTGCCCAAGCCGGAGGCGGTCGAAGAGACCTCGATCTTCGATCCGGTCGATGCGCCCGGCCGTGGCTCGGCGCGCGATATCCTAGCCCAGACGATTGCCACAGAGATCCGCGCCATGCTCGATCGCGGCGATGCGGTATGGCAGGAGACGGACGGAGGTTTCGAGCGGCGCCCGGTGCAGCCGAAGGATATCGCCATCCTGGTCTGGCGCCGTACCGGCGGGTTTTTCGAGGAAGTGATCCGTCAGCTCAAACTGGCCGGGGTTCCCGTCGCCGGCGCTGACCGCATGGTGCTGCGCGAGCAGACTGTGGTGAAGGATCTGCTGGCGCTGGGGCGGCTGGCGATCACGCCGGGCGATGATCTCGCGCTGGCCGAATTGCTCAAATCGCCCTTTTTCGATCCGGCAAGCAGCACCGTGCCGCCGATTGACGATGCCGCCCTGTTCGATCTCGCTGCCAGCCGACGCAACAGCAATCGCGGCGCCTTGTGGAATGCGCTCTTCACCTCGACCGATCCGCGCTTTGCCGAAGCGAAGGCGGCGCTGACGCGCTGGCGGAACAAGGCCGATAGCGAGGGGTTGTACGACGTCTATTCCGGCTTCCTCAATGAGCGCACCCCGACCGGTGAAAGCCGCTGGGCGCGGGTTCTGGCGCGGCTGGGCGAGGAGGCGCGCGATCCGGCGGAAGTCTTCCTCGGCCGGGCGCTCGAGCATGAGCGCGAGCAGGGCGGCGCCATGGCGAGCTTCATCGCGTCACTGCAGGGCGAGGAGACCCAGCTCAAGCGCGAGATGAGCGCCGACCGCGACGAGGTCCAGGTGATGACGGTTCACGCCTCCAAGGGGCTTGAGCGGCCGGTCATCATCCTGCCCGACACGACGCGTTCGCCGGCCACGGGCAAGGGCGAACCTATCTTCAGCCATCCCGAGGCGGGCCTGATCTGGTCGCAGCGCAAGGCCGAGGACCCGCCAGTGGTCGCCGAGATTCGCGAGCACGCGGCCGCCAAGGTCCAGGCCGAGCATGGCCGTCTGCTTTATGTCGCGCTGACGCGGGCGCGTGACCGGCTGATCGTTTGTGGCTGGCGCCAGGGCAATGGCCCGTCCGGCAGCGTCGCCAAGGACAGCTGGTACACGCAGCTGGCGGCGCAGTGGTCGGGTGCGGACTGGGCGGAGTTTGACACGCCGCTGACGGCCCGTGTTGAGGATATCGGGCCCGGCTTGCGGCTGGGCGAGGCGCCGCTGGCGCTTGGCCCCCATGATCGTGGCGCCGGTGGCGCCGCAGCCGTGCCGGGCTGGGCGATCGAACCGGCGGTGGCCGAGGCGGGCGCGCTGCGTGCCATCGCGCCGTCACGCCTGCTGGCCGGCGATGAAACGGCCGAAGCCGTGGTCTCGCCCCTGCTGGATCCGGGCGGGCACCGGTTCCGCCGCGGCGAGGTGATCCACAAACTGCTCGAGACCCTGCCCGATCTCGAGCCCGGTCGCCGTCGCGATGCGGCGACGCGCTTTGTGGCGGCCCAGCCTGATCTCGACGCTGACGCGCGCCGCATCATTGTCGAGGAAACCCTCGGCATTCTCGCCCATCCCGATTTTGCCGACCTGTTCGGTCCGGGCAGCCGCGCCGAGGTGGCGCTGACGGGCACCGCGCCGGGCCTGCCGCCCGGCACCAAGGTGCGTGGCCAGGTCGACCGGCTGGTGGTGACCGACCAGGAAGTCCTGATTGTCGACTACAAGACCAACCGGCCCCCGCCCGCTGATGTCAGCGGCGTTGCGCGGGTCTATCTCGGCCAGATGGCCGCCTACCGGGCGCTGCTGCGCAGCCTGCATCCGGGCAAGTCGGTGCGTTGCGCCCTGTTGTGGACGGATGCAGCGCGGCTGATGGAGCTGCCGCCAGAGTTGATGGATGAGGCCCTGTCAGGTGCAAACTCTTGACGATTGACCCGGCGCTGCTTACCTCACGCCTCATCCAATGAGTTCGGAACAACCGGACTCGTCCCGAACAAAGGAGTAGCCCATGGCGACGAAAGCGGTCAGCGATGATTCCTTCGAGTCTGATGTCCTCAATGCGGATCGTCCCGTGCTTGTCGATTTCTGGGCCGAGTGGTGCGGTCCGTGCAAGCAGATTGCACCCGCACTTGAAGAATTGGCCGAGGAAATGGCCGGCGAACTCACCGTCGCCAAGGTGAATATCGACGATCACCCGATGACGCCCGGCAAGTACGGCGTCCGCGGCATCCCGACCCTGATGATTTTCAAGGGTGGCCAGGTGGCCTCGACCAAGATTGGCGCGATGGCCAAGGGCAAGATCACCGAATGGGTCCGCGAGACACTTTCGGCCTGATCCGTTCTGCCTGACGAAATGTGAAAAGCGGGCTGCCCTTGTCAGGGCGGCCCGCTTTTTTCTGCGCTGGCTTGTGCGGGATGCCTACTGGCGCGCGAGCGTCAGCGCGGTGTCCATTGCCGCAGCCGCCTCGATGGCGATATCCGGCACCACGCCATGGCCTTCAATGCGGCCATTGGTCATCGAGTAGTAATCGGCAATCGGCAGGGCGAGCTGATAGCCGCCCGGCAGGTCGTACAATGTCTGCGACAGCATCTCACCGGCCGTCGTCTCCCCGATCAGTGTCGCCCGGCCTGAGGCCTTGAGCGCATCGGACGCCATCTCGGCCGCGCTGGCGGTCTCATGGCTGGTCAGCACATAGACCGGACCGTCAAAGCCGGGCTCGACCGGCTGGAAGGTGATCCGCGTGACCAGGTTTGCCTGGACGTCGGCCCAGAAGGAGAGGACCGACCAGCCCTCCCAGGGCTCAAGGCCGGCGATGTCATCGGGGCCGGGCGCGTGATCCATGGTCGCATTCCACGGCTGGGAGATGAAGGCTCCGGCATCGAGCGGCGTGTCGATGATGTGGGCCACCAGCGGTCGCACGGCAAAGGCCCCGCCGCCATTTTCTCGCAGGTCGACAATCAGGGCGGCGGTATCATGGCGGGCGATCTCGTCAAAGGCCGCATCGATCTCCTCGATCGTGTCCTCGCCCATCATCGTATTGACCGTCAGCACGGCGATCTCGTCGTCCCAGCTCAGCACGGCACCGCCGCCGCCAATGCGCATGCTGTCGAAACCGGCGCCCATCTCGGCGGCGGTCTGATTGCTCTGCCGCAGCACGACGTGGGAGAAGGGCCCCGAGCGCCAGATGGTCCGGAAGCCCGAGAGGAATTCCTGGTCGGATGTGGCGGTCAAGGCGAGGGCGGAAACAGCTTGCTCGACGGCAGCATAAGCCGGTCCTTCGAGCTCTGCCGGGTTGTAGTGATGAGCGAGCATGGTTGCGTTGATGGCGTCAGCCAGCTCGGTGAAGTCGGTATGGGCCGATGCCTCCTGGGCGAGGCTGCTGGCCGGCGCGAGCAGGGCAAGGGCGAAGATCGATGTGGCCAGATGGAGGGTATTGCGCATTGTGGATTCCTGTCGATGAACGGGTTGTCTGTGATCCCATGATGTTCCGGCAGGACAGGTTGGATGCAGGCCAGGTCTTCACGCTCGCGTGAACGGTCAGCCCGGTGTCTGGTGCGGCGGTGAACCGCCGAGCGCCAGTGCCTCGCCGGCAAGATAGAGCGAGCCTCCGATCAGGATGCGCGGTGCCGGCAATTCCTTCGCGGCATTCTTCACCGCCTGCAGCAATCCGGTGGCGGTCTCCGCCCTGAGGCCGGCGGTATTGGAGGCGGCAGCAACGGCTTCGGCTGTTTGCGACCCGCCACGCCCGGAACTGAATTCGACCGCAATCAGCCGCCGCGCGAGGCCGGCAAATTGCGAGCACCAGCCCTCGACATCCTTGTTGGGCGAGAAGCCGGCAATGATCACCAGCGGGCGGTCTTCGCGCTCATCCATATCGGCGAGCGCGTGTGACAGCGCGGCGGCTGCGGCCGGGTTGTGGCCGCCATCGAGCCAGAGTTCGGCCTTATGGTCGCGGGCGATCTCGCCGAGCGGGCCGCGGGTGATGTTTTGCAGCCGCGCCGGCCAGGTGGCGTGGGCGATACCGTCAGCGACACATTTTTCCGGCCATTGCAGCACCGCGGCACAGGCGGCAGCGGCGCCGGCATTGTCGATCTGATGCGGCCCGATCAGGCCCGGGCTGGGCAGATCCCAGACGCGGCTCTCATCTTCATAGGTCAGGCGGCCATGTTGCTGATAGGCCCGGTAATCCTGGCCCCAGACATAGGTCAGGGCGCCGACGCGGTGGGCTTCCTTGAGCAGGGCAGCCTCGGCCTCCGGGCTCTGTTGACGGCCGATAATGGTCGGGACGCCGAATTTGCAGATGCCGGCCTTTTCGTGGGCGATCATCTCGATCGTGTCGCCGAGGAATTCCTGGTGATCCAGACCGATGGCAGTGATGACGCACAGGATGGGGTTTGCGATCACATTGGTGGCGTCGAAGCGGCCGCCCAGCCCCACTTCGAGGATCAGCAGATCGGCCGGGTGTTCGCTGAACAGCAGGAAGGCCGCCGCCGTGGTGATTTCAAAGAAGGTGATCGGCTCGCCGAAATTCGCCGCCTCGCAGCGCGCGAAGGCCTCGATCAGCGTCTGGTCGCCGACCGGCTGGCTGTCGATCTGGATGCGCTCATTGAAATCGACCAGATGCGGCGAGGTGTAGACATGCACTTTCTGGCCGTTGGACCGCGCCATATGGGCCAGGAAAGCACAGGTCGAGCCTTTGCCATTGGTGCCGGCGACATGGATCGTCGGCGGCAGCTGGTTCTGGGGATTACCCAGCGCTGCGAGCAGGCGCTGCAGCCGGCCCAGCGACAGGTCGATCTTTCTGGGATGCAGCCGGGAAAGCCGCGTCAGCGCGTCGTCAACGGCCTGGCGTCGGGCGCTCATGCGCTCCTCCGTCCGCCGCCACATGATCGGGCGAGGGCGGTGCCAGGCGGCCGGGGCTGGAAGCGCTGGGCCGCTTCATCAGAACGCGCAGCATGCGCGCCAGGGTGGCCGGGATTTCATGGCGATGCACGACCTGGTCGATCATGCCCTTTTCCAGCAGATATTCGGCACGCTGGAAGCCCTCGGGCAGTTTCTCGCGGATGGTCTGCTCGATCACGCGCGGGCCGGCGAAGCCGATCAGCGCGCCCGGTTCGGCAATCTGGACATCGCCGAGCATGGCATAGGAGGCGGTGACGCCGCCCGTCGTGGGATCGGTCAGCACGACGATATAGGGCAGGCCGGCATCGCGCATCATCTCGACGGCAATCGTGGTGCGCGGCATCTGCATTAGCGACAGGGCGCCTTCCTGCATACGGGCGCCACCGGCGGCGGTGAAGACGATCAGCGGCGCGCGCTTGGCGACTGCGGTTTCGGCTGCCTTGATGAAGCTCTCGCCAGCGGCCATGCCGAGCGAGCCGCCCATGAAGGCGAAATTCTGCACCAGCACGACGGATTCAACGCCGCCAATACGGCCAACGGCAATCGCCATCGCATCGTCGCGCCCGGTCTTCTTGCGGGCTGTCGCGATCTTGGAGACATAGGTTTTCTCGTCGCGGAATTTCAGCGGGTCCTTGGGGACTTCCGGCGTGTCGAGCTCTTCATAGGTGTCGTCAAAGGTGAACTGGAAGCGCCAGGCCGGCCCGATCCGCATGTGATGACCGGCCGGCGTGACGAATTGACCGGCTTCCAGGTCCTTCTGGAACACCATCTCGCCGGAGACCGGGCATTTGACCCAGAGATTGTCGGGCGTATCCCGCTTGGAGAATATTTTCGACATCCCCGGAGGGGTGATCTTGGACAGCCAGTTCATTTCCGAGTCCCGATCCCTCATTGCCCGTATCTCATCGTTTGACGCCGTGTGTGGCGCTCGACAAGGTTTTCACCAATTTCACCGCGCCCGCAACACCGCCATCATGCATCGCATCGACGATGGCCGAGCCAACCACGACCGCATCGGCGCATTGCGCGATCGCCTTGGCCTGTTCCGGCGTGCGAACGCCAAAGCCGACCACGACCGGCAGGCCGCTTGCCGCTTTCACGCGCGCGACCGCATCGCCAACCTCGGTGACGGCGCCGGAGCCGGAGCCGGTCACGCCCGTGGTGGAGACGTAATAAACGAAGCCCGAGGTGTTTTCGACCACTGTTGCCAGCCGCTTGTCGTCCGTCGTCGGGGTGGCGAGGCGGATCATCGAGATGCCCTGCCTGGCCAGATGCGGCCGCAGCACAGCATCTTCCTCCGGCGGCAGGTCAACGCAGATCAGCCCGTCGACGCCGGCCTTCGCCGCGGCCTTGGCGAATTTTTCCCAGCCCATGGAATGGATCGGATTGGCATAACCCATCAGGACGATCGGTGTCGTGTGGTTATGCTTTCGAAAGCCCCTGACTTGCTCGAGGGTGCCTTTCAGCGTCATGCCGGCATCAAGTGAGCGCAGGGCGGCGGCCTGGATCGAGGCGCCATCGGCCATCGGATCGGTAAACGGCATGCCGAGCTCGATCACATCCGCACCGGCATCGGGCAGTGCCGCGAGCAGGCCGGCGCTGTCGCCATCGCCGGCCATGATATAGGCGACGAAGCCGGGGCGGCCCCAGGCTTCCAGCTCGGAGAAACGGGTGGTGAGGCGGTTCTTCATGTCAGAGGTCTGCTCCTGCGGGCGTTGGGCGACAACGTCTCATATCTTGAAGCTTCATGCCTCCCCCTTCTTCATCGCATCGACATAGGCGCGCAGCACCGAATTGATGCGGGTCTGATAGCCTTTGCCCTGCGCCTTGAAGAAGCGGAGAATGTCGACGTCAAGGCGGAGCGTGACTTGCTCCTTGGTCACCGGCATGCGCAGCTCTGCCTTGGCGAACCAGGCCTCGTCGAGCTCGGGGATATCGGAATAATCGATATCCTCGTCAGGCATGTTCGCGATCTCGGCGACACGCTCTTCGGAGACGTGGAGATCACTGAGTTTCTTGCGAATAATGGCCATGATAGAGCGCCCTTTCCTTCTTATTGGCCCGCCGCGCCGAGATGAGGCGCGTGCGGCCCTGCCTGTCGGTGTGAACGATGGCAATGATGGCGCGGTCCTCGATTTGACCGATCGATATTTCGCGCAATTCGCCATAATCCACCCTGTCGTCGACAATGGTGAAAACCGGGCCATCAAAGGCCTGCACGGCCTCCTGGAAACTCAGCCGGTGCTTGGCGATATTGGCCGCGTTCTTCGCCTCATCCCATTCGAACATGGTGCATTGTAACTACAAATGTCGTTACAATCAAGCTAGCGGTTGGCATTGGTAATCTAGAATTATGGCGCTTCGCATTCGGTGACTGCCGTATAGGCAATGATAATGACGGCTGGGGGTGGGACAGCGTCGGCGCCTATAACAGTTGGATCGCTGCGGTCAGCGACTGAGAAACCGACTCGTTCACAATTATCGTCGTCCGCAAGCGAGCGTTCCCAGATATACCAATTTCCAAGCGTGTAGGTGTCCCGCCAATCGCTCGTGTCCAGATGTTCCGTGAAGACGGAGAGATCGGCAACCTCGTCGGACAATATCTCGATGCAGCGAAACCCCAGCGCGTTGCTGTAGGAGGCACGCTCTGGTGGCCAGAGCTCACACTCGGTTTGCAGGCGGGCGCCTTCGGGGACTGGCATCGCGACAGAATCTGGAAAAACGCGAGTCTCTGCCGAAGCTGGCGCCAGGAGGGCAGCGGTGAGTGAGGCGAGCTCGAAAATCACAGCTTAACTCCCAGCATCTCCGCCACCTGCGGCACGTCCTTGTCGCCGCGGCCGCACATATTCATCAGGATCATGCCGTCCGGGCCCAGCTCCTTGGCCAGGTCGCGGACGCGGGCGAGGGCGTGGGCCGGCTCCAGCGCCGGGATGATGCCTTCGAGTTTGGAGCAGATCTGGAACATTTCCAGCGCTTCTGTATCGGTGGCCGAGACATATTCGGCACGCTTCATGTCGTGCAAGAAGGCGTGTTCGGGTCCGATGCCGGGATAATCCAGTCCGGCGGAGATCGAGTGGGCGTCGATGATCTGGCCGTCATCATCCTGCAGGAGATAGGTGCGGTTGCCGTGCAGGATGCCGGGCCGCCCGCCCTTGAGGCTGGCGGCGTGCTTGTCGGTATCCAGACCCAGGCCGGCGGCTTCGACCCCGATCAGGCGGACATCCTCGTCATCGATGAAGGGGTGAAACAGGCCCATCGCATTGGAGCCGCCGCCGATACAGGCGACGCAGGCATCGGGCAGGCGTCCGGTGCGTTCCAGGATCTGCTCGCGCGCCTCGCGGCCGATGATCGACTGGAAATCGCGCACCATGGCCGGATAGGGGTGCGGGCCGGCGACGGTGCCGATGACGTAGAAGGTGTCATGCACATTGGTGACCCAGTCGCGAAGCGCCTCATTCATCGCATCCTTCAGCGTGCCGGTGCCGGAGGTGACGGGAACGACTTCGGCGCCGAGCAGTTTCATGCGGAAGACATTGGGTGATTGCCGCGCGACATCGGTGGCGCCCATGAAGACGGTGCAGGGCAGGCCGAAACGGGCCGCGACCGTGGCGGTGGCGACACCATGCTGGCCGGCGCCGGTCTCGGCGATGATGCGGGTCTTGCCCATACGCAGGGCAAGCAGGACCTGGCCGAGGCAGTTATTGATCTTGTGGCTGCCGGTATGATTGAGCTCGTCGCGCTTGAGCCAGACCTGGGCGCCGCCGAATTCCTCGGTCAGGCGCTCGGCAAAATACATCGGGCTCGGCTTGCCGACATAATCGCGCAGGAATTCATCCATCTTGTCGGTGAAGGCCGGATCGGTCTTGGCCGCCTCATAGGCGGTTTCCAGCTCGAGGATCAGCGGCATCAGGGTTTCGGCGACAAAACGGCCACCGAAATCGCCGAAACGGCCGGCCTTGTCCGGCCAGGCGGAGAGCGAATTGGGTCGGGTGTCGACGGGCGCAGTCTCGCTCATGGCGCGTGTCCTTCCAGATCAGGCCGTGCGCCGGGGGGCAAGCGCATCGGCAAAGGCTTGTATCCGTGCCGCATCCTTGATGCCGGGCGCTGATTCAATGCCCGAGGACACGTCGACAGCCCTGGCGCCGGAGGCCGCAATAGCTGCCGCGACATTGCTGGCATCAAGCCCGCCGGACAAGAGCCAGGGCACAGAAACATCCAGATTTTTCAGCAGGGCATAATCATAGCCCTCGCCCCAGCCACCGGGCCGGTCGGCGCCCTTGGGCGGTTTGGCGTCGAACAACAGCCTGTCGGCGACGCGGTCATAGACGCGCGCGGCCTCGAGATCGACGGCGCTGGCGACCGGGATCGCCTTGATAATCCCCTGGCGGGCATAGGCGCGGGCCTGAACGATACGCTCTGGGCTTTCGCTGCCGTGCAGCTGGATCCAGTCCGGCCGCATGGCGTCGCGGATCTGGGCCAGCAGATCGTCATCGGGATTGACCGTCACGGCGACGGTCTCGGTGCCGCTTGCCAGATGCGCCAGTTCACCGGCCAGGCTGGGCGAGACGTGGCGCGGGCTGCGGGCAAACACCACAAAGCCGGTCCAGCGCGCACCGGCCTCGACGGCGGCGGCGACATCGCGCCCGGTTTTCAGGCCACAGAATTTGATCTCGGTCATGGCTGTGGAGTTAGCCCTTCCCCGTCCTGAGGGAAAGCCGGTTGTGGCCGATTGAGACAGAAGGCCATCGGCTGGAACAGCATCCATTGCACGAAGGCTGCGATCTTCGGCTCTTTGGCGCGCGCCTTGTCGAATACCAGCCAGTGGCCCTCGCCATGCCCGGTTTCGTGCGTGAAAGGCTGGATCAGGCTGCCGGCCGCGATCTGTTCAGCGAAATATAGCGGCGAGACCATCACGGCCGCGTCTCCCGCGGCAATGGCAGCGGCGACCTCCATTGTCTGTGTTTCCAGCTCCAGATGCGGGCGCTCCGGCAGGCGCGATGCGTCGCCCCCGGCGCCGCTCATCCAGTCGCACCACCAATTCATCGGACCGATCAGGCGCAGGCGCAACAAATCATCCGGCGTGGTGAAGGGGCCGTGCCGCCCGGCGGTGCGGGCCGGGATCAGGGCGGTCGCGGTATCGTCGAACAGGCGGCGGGCTTCCAGGCCCGGCCAGCTTCCATCGCCGAGACGGATGCCGATATCGGCATCACCGGCACGGATATCGACCAGGTCGGGACGGCTGTCGATGCGCACGGCGAGCTCGGGATTGTCCATCTGGAAGGAGCCGATGCGTGGCACCAGCCAGTTGGAACAAAACGTTGGCAGAGCGGTGATGGTCAGCACGCTGTCGCGCGCCTCACGGACATCGCGGAAAGTCCGTTCCAGCAGGCGGAAAGCTTCGGTGGTGCCCTTGGCGAGCTGCGCCCCGCGCGCGGTCAGTTCGACATGGCGCGCCTTGCGCTCGAACAGGGCAAAGCCGAGCCGGTCCTCCAGCAGCTTGATCTGATAGCTCACCGCGGCCTGGGTCATGCCCAGGGCATCACCCGTGCGCGTGAAATTGCCGAGCCGCGCCGCGGTCTCGAAGACGCGTATGGCATTGATCGGCGGCAGGCGGAATGGGGCAGGCATAAATTCAGCTTATGGCAGACCATTGAATACCCGTTGGTCAATGCCGCATTTGGAGCGCTATAGCAAGCTCATGCTTCTGATGGAGAGCGAGATGACATTCTATGAATTGATGCATGAAACCCAGCCACCCAAAGCGCTCGATGCCAAGGCCCTGCGCTGGAAACTCGGTGGCGGCTGGGTTGGATGGTTGGAGCGCCTGCTCGCCAAACTCGGCGACAACGCTGACTATCACCGCAAGGTCTAGGCGGTGAAACCGGGGCATGGCGCTGCCTGATGCCGATGGGCAGCGCCGCGCAGGCGGCGGTTCGAGGTTGGACTGTGACCGACCCGAAAGGGACCGCCTTGAATGACTCTGCATGCCCTGACCGGATTGGTCGGGGTGAGAGTCAGCGAAACGGAGCGTGCCCGGGCCCAAGAGGTCCAGGCATCGCTTCCGGTTCGCCCGCCGCACGCGACAACTACCGAATGCGGGGCTGGGAACGGGAACGGGCACTGTCACAGTCACTGAGGCTGATATGGGCGGTGCCGCATAGATTGTCCGCCTGAAGGCGGATTGTCAGCTTCATGGATATGGCGCGCGCGTCAGGGCTGGCAGAACCCAGCCATGCCGGCCCGGATCAAGGCCGATCAGGCCGGCGTCAGTTTCGAGGCCCGTGAGGCGTCGACGCGTTCGCGCAACTCCTTGCCGGTCTTGAAGAAGGGGACGTGCTTTTCCTTGACGGCCACACTCTCACCCGTGCGCGGATTGCGACCGACGCGGGCGGGGCGGTGACGAACGGAAAAGGCTCCGAATCCGCGCAATTCAACGCGCTCGCCGCGCGCCAGGGATTCGGTGATGCCATCGAGAATGGTGTTGACCACCCGCTCGACATCCCGGTGGTAAAGATGAGGATTGGCTTCCGCCAATTTGTCGATCAGCTCGGATTTGATCATGCGACAACTCCACGCCTGAAAGTTCAAACCTGACCTTTGCGACCGCCCGCGTCAATGCGTCAGATTCAAAAAAGGCGGCCAGGACAACAAGCCCTGACCGCCCTTCTCGATCAACCCCTGGGGGTCAACAGATTTTATTCGCCCTTGTCGGCATCTTTCTCGCGCATTGCTGCACCGAGAATATCGCCAAGCGAGGCACCGGCATCAGACGAGCCGTACTGTTCGACAGCGTCGCGTTCGTCAGCGATTTCCAGCGCCTTGACCGAAAGCGAAACCCGGCGCGAGGCCTTGTCGACATTGGTGATGCGGGCATCAACCTTGTCGCCGACCGCAAAACGCTCCGGACGCTGTTCAGCGCGATCGCGCGACAGGTCGGACTTGCGGATGAAGGCCTTGACCGCGGCGTCGTCGCCGAAGGTGACTTCGATACCGCCGGAGGTGATTTCAGTGACCGTACAGGTCACGGTGTCACCGCGATTGGCACCGGAGGAATCCATCGGATCGCCAGCCAGTTGCTTGATGCCGAGGGAAACGCGTTCCTTGTCGATATCAACGTCGAGCACTTTCGCGTCGACCAGGTCGCCCTTCTTGAAGGCTTCGATGGCTTGCTCGCCCGACTGATCCCAGGAGATGTCGGAGAGGTGAACCATGCCGTCGATTTCGCCTTCCAGGCCAACGAACAGACCGAATTCGGTGATGTTCTTGACTTCGCCCTGGATCTGCGAGCCCGCCGGATAGTTTTCCGCGAAGACTTCCCATGGATTGCGCTGGGTCTGTTTGACGCCGAGCGAGATGCGGCGCTTGTCGGCGTCGACATCGAGAACCATGACTTCGACTTCCTGGGAGGTCGAAAGGATCTTGCCTGGGTGGATATTCTTCTTGGTCCAGCTCATTTCGGAGACGTGGACCAGGCCTTCAACGCCTTCTTCGAGTTCAACGAAGGCACCGTATTCGGCGATATTGGTCACGCGGCCGGTGAAGGTGGCGCCGACAGGGTATTTGGCGGCAACGCCTTCCCACGGATCGGACATCAGCTGTTTCATGCCGAGGGAGATACGCTGGGTCTCCTTGTTGATCTTGATGATCTGAACTTTGACGTTTTGACCAACTTCGACCACTTCGGACGGATGACCCACGCGGCTCCAGGACATGTCGGTGACGTGCAGCAGGCCGTCAATACCGCCGAGATCGACGAATGCGCCGTAATCGGTGATGTTCTTGACGATACCGTCACGGGCTTCACCCTCCGCCAGCTGACCGACGAGTTCCGCACGCTGCTCGGCACGCGATTCTTCGAGAACGGCCCGGCGCGAGACGACGATATTGCCGCGCGGACGGTCCATTTTGAGAACGGCGAAAGGCTGTTCCTGGTTCATCAGCGGGCCGACATCGCGCACAGGGCGGATATCGACTTGCGAGCCCGGCAGGAAGGCGCTGGCGCCGCCCAGATCGACCGTGAAACCACCCTTGACGCGGCCGACGATGGCACCGTTGACAGGTTCTTTTTTTTCGAAGGACTGCTCGAGGCGATCCCAGCTTTCTTCGCGGCGAGCCTTGTCGCGCGACAGCATGGCTTCACCGAGGGCGTTTTCGATGCGCTCGAGGAAGACTTCGACTTCATCACCCACGACCGGGGCTTTCGAACCGGGGCCGGTGAATTCACGGACCGGAATGCGGCCTTCGGTCTTGAGACCTACGTCGACGACGACGGCATCATTTTCAATTGCGGTGACGATGCCCTTGATGACCTGGCCTTCGGCAAGGTCACGGCCAGCCAGGCTGGCTTCCAGCATGGCGGCAAAATCGTCGGTCGTCGGGGAAAGGGTTTCGGTAGACATGTAAGAGGTTGCTCCAGAATGCGATGCGAGCCGCAAAAGCGGGGTAATTCGCACCGCTGGGCCAAGATGGCCCGGCAAGGGGTTTTTCCATGGGCACCGGCGTCAACGCTCGCAGCGATGGTGAAATCGCGCGCGATTTGAAGTCGGTAAGCCCGGTTTGTGACCGCCAAAGCCTTCGCGGATCACGCCTTGTTGGCGTTTTCCACAATCTGTATGGCAGCGGCGATCGCCGCGTCTATACTCAAGGACGAGGTATCAAGCAAGGTTGCGTCATCGGCGGGCCGCATCGGTGCATCGGCGCGCTCGGTGTCGCGTGCATCGCGTTCGCGCGTCTGGGCGAGCACGGTTTCATAGCTGATCGGATCGCCCTTGGCCGCCAGTTCGCGCCAGCGCCGCTCGGCCCGGGTTTCGGCATTGGCCGTCACATAGAGTTTCACATCGGCATCCGGGCAGATCACCGTGCCGATATCACGCCCGTCCAGGATGGCGCCGCCCGTCTGTGAGGCGAAATCGCGCTGCAATTCATAGAGCGCGGCCCGCACGGCCGGCAGGGCAGCCACGCGTGAGGCCATTGCGCCGGCCTGTGCGGTGCGGATCCGGGCCTCGTCAATGCCGGCGATATCGAGGGCGCGAGCTGCCGCGGCTGCCGCCGCTTCATCGGCCGGATCAATCCCGGCATCGAGGACGGCAACCGCCGTGGCGCGGTAAAGCGATCCGGTATCGAGATGGGGCAGGGCGAAATGGCGCGCCAGCGCCTTGGCGATCGTGCCCTTGCCCGAAGCGAGCGGTCCATCAACGGCGATAATCATGTCACGCAGGCTCCAGTATGGCGCCGAGCGCCTTCATGTCATCGGCGAAACCGGGATAGCTGGTCGCGATCATCGCCGCATCGTCAATGCTCACCGCCTTCTGTGCCGCAAGCCCGAGCACGAGCGCACTCATCGCCAGGCGATGGTCGTGATGGGTTGCCACCATGCCGCCGCCGGCGACCTGGCCGGGGCCCTTGCCGTGAACCGTCAGGCTGTCCTCGCCGGCCTCGACCTCGACGCCATTGCGGCCGAGCAGATCGGCGGTGCCGGCGAGACGGTCGCTTTCCTTGGCGCGCAACTCGGCAAGGCCGGCCATGTGCGTGGTGCCGGTGGCGAAGGCGGCGGCGACGCCGAGCACCGGATATTCGTCGATCATCGACGGCGCGCGTTCAGCCGGCACATTGACGCCCTGCAGCTGCGAGGCCCGGGCAATGATATTCATCGTGCGCTCGCCGGCCATGTCCGGTCCGGGCGTAATGTCCAGGTCGGCGCCCATCTCCCTGAGGGTCTCGATCAGGCCGGTACGGGCCGGATTGTCCATCACGCCGGTGATGCGGATATTCGAGCCGGGGATGATGAGGGCCGCCACCAGCGCAAATCCGATCGAGGACGGATCCCCCGGCACACTCACATCGCGCGCCTGCAGCGATTGTGGTCCGGGCAGGCTGATGCGGATCCCTGCCTCGGTGCGGGTGATGTCGAGGCTGACGCCGAAGGCCCGCAACATCGTCTCGGTATGGTCCCGCGTCGCATGGTGTTCGGTGATGATGGTCTCGCCCTCGGCGCCGAGCCCGGCCAGCAACACGGCCGATTTCACCTGCGCCGAGGCGATCGGCGGCGCATAGGCAATGCCGTGCAGGGTTGATGGCGTCAGCGTCGCCGGCAGGCGTCCATCGGTGCTCGCGAAACGGGCACCCATCAATTCAAGCGGATCGGTGACGCGGCGCATCGGCCGGCTCGACAGGCTGGCATCGCCGGTGAAGACGGCGCCGGCGCCGCTGCCGGCAATCGCCCCCATCATCAAACGCACGCCGGTACCGGAATTGCCGAAGTCGAGTGGGGCCTCAGGCGTCGTGAAGCGGCCGCCAGTGCCGCTGACGCGCCAGCTGCCGGGCCCGAGGCGCTCGACCCCGGCGCCGAGTGCTGCGACCGCCCTGGCGGTATTGAGCACATCCTCGCTTTCGAGCAGGCCCTCAATGCGGCTCTCGCCATGGGCCAGTGCAGCGAAAATCAGGGCGCGATGCGAGACCGACTTGTCGGCAGGCGCGGCAAGGGTGCCGCTCAGCGGACCGCTCTGGCGAGCGAGAAACGGGCCTTGCAATGGGGGGGCAAGCTGGGTCATCAACGAAAATTCAACGATTGGGGTGGGAAGACGGCGATCAGGTTTTGACAGAGCGCGGTGATCGTGGCAACGGGTCGCGCCGAAAAACAAAAACCGGTTGTGAAGGGATGTCATGGCCAAGCATGAACTGGGTTCCAAGCGCACATGCCCGAAGTGCGCCGCCAAATTCTACGATCTGGGCCGCCGCCCGGCGCGTTGTCCGAAATGCGGCAATGAGTTCGATCCCGAACTGGTGTCGCTGTCGCTGAAGCCTGTCGCGGAGTCCGTCGAGGATGACGAGGCGCCGGTCAAGGCCGCGCCCGCCGAGGCCGACGGTTTCGAGGATGAGGTTGATGACACGCCGGAAGTCGGCGAAGGCGGCGATGAAATCGTGGTCGACGAGGATGACGACGATGAGGGTTCGGGCCTCAGCGACGATATTCCCGATGGATTCGAGGAAGATGACGGCGAAGATCCCGTCGATGAGGATGACAATACGGTCCTGCTCAACGATGATGAGGACGATGATTTCGCCGAATTCTCCACGGGTGATGACGAGGACAGTTGACGCCGCCGTCATGGCGCTGCACATGGCGCTGCGTGAAGGCTTGATCCGTATGAAAAGCGGGACTAGTTTCCGCGCCTCTCGCCGCACCCCATCGCGGCGGACAGGATAATGGGGCCATAGCTCAGTTGGGAGAGCGCTTGCATGGCATGCAAGAGGTCGTCGGTTCGATTCCGTCTGGCTCCACCATCCTTCGCTCGCTGCGCGAGCTACGGCCGGGCAGGCCCAACGCTCAATTCGAGCGAAGGATGTCCCGCCATAGCCGGAGGCGAAGGCGGACACCCCGGTCAGTCCGGCCTCAACATCATTTGGCGCTCGCTGCGCGAGCTACGGCCGGGCAGGCCCAACGCTCAATTCGAGCGAAGGATGTCCCGCCATAGCCGAAGGCGAAGGCGGACGCCCACTCTCCGCATGCTCAACATCATTTGGCGCCCGCTGCGCGAGCTACCTCCGGGCTGGCCCAACGCTCAATTCGAGCGAAGGATGACCCGCCGCAGCCTTCTCGGCGAAGGCGGACACTCCGGTCATCCCTGGCTCAACATCCTCCAGGCGAAGCTGCACAACAAAATGCCCCGCGGGTCTTCCGGCGGGGCTTTTGCTGTTCGGGTCTTACGGGGCCGGCGGGTCGTCCTCTTCCCGGCGCAGGTCGTCGCGCTGGCTCTCCAGGCTGTCGGGATAGTCCGAGACATCACCATATTCGAGAAACTCGTCATAGCGCCGGTGCGTGCCGCGGACGCGCGCGGCATGCTTGATCGGGCACCAGTATTGTTCGGTGCGTGAACCAATCTCGTGGACATAGGCGATGACGCCATTGGCGTAGGCGCAGTAGAAGCAGTTCACCTTCTGGATCAGGTTGAGATAGGGCAGCCGGTGGCGATCATAGACCACATAGTCCCGCCGCCTGACCTGCTTGATGCCGTAAACCCGAAAGCAGATGGCCTGATACAGGCTCGCCACGACATCGAGCAGGAAGATCGGGATCGCGACGGCATAGATGAAGGGCGCCGTGAGGATGGTCAGGATGCCGCTGTCGAGCAGATAGCGCCGCAGTCCCAGCTTCAGCGCGGTCTGGCGCTCGCGGGCCTCGCGCGTGATGAAGAGGCGGCCCTGCTCGAGCTTGTAGCCATAGCTGCGCCGCTTCTCGGCCAGCTGTTCCTCGAGTTCGGCCTCCAGCGTCTGGATTCTTGCCAGCAACTCATTGATCTGGGTGCGCATGACGGGCTCCGGCGCCAGTTGGTTCCTGGAGCCAAGCATACACATAAATCCCGTCAGCGACCGGCTGACGCGATTTGCCGCAGGCGGCGGCGATCAGGTCCGGGACACGACTGTCGGTCTCAGGCGGCGTCGGTGGCGGGCTCACCGGCCAGCACGGCATAGACGGCCTCGGCGTCGGGGGCGGCCCGCAGGCGCTGGCGCACATCTTCCCGGCGCAGCATGCGCGAGACGCGGGCCAGGGCCTTGAGGTGTTCGGCACCGGCATCTTCCGGGGCCAGCAGCAGGAAGATCAGGTCGGCGGGCTGGCCGTCGATCGATTCGAAATCGACCGGCGCGCGCAACCGCATGAAAAAGCCGATCACCTGATCAATCCCCGGTAGCCGGGCGTGCGGGATCGCGACGCCCTGGCCGACACCGGTCGAACCAAGGCGTTCACGCTGCAGTACGGCCTCGAAAATGGTGCGCGCATTCAGCCCTGTCGCCAGCGCGGCCGTTTCCGACATGGCCTGCAGGGCCTGCTTGCGGCTGGACGCACCAAAATCAACGCTGGCGCCGCCATCGGGTATCAGATCTGCTAATGCCATGATAAAACAACTCTGTTTTTGGTCTGTCAGGCCGAGGTCACGCGGGCAGGGTCCAGCCAGCCAATATGGCCGTCCGGGCGCCGATACACGATGTTCAGTCCGCCATTTGCGGCATTGCGGAACATCAGGAAAGGCGAATCTGCCGCATCGAGCTCCAGCGAGGCCATGCCAACTGTCAGGGTGCGAAACTCGCCGGCATGCTCGGCGATGACAATCGGTTCGGGCGCGTCGGCCTGGACCTCATCGACATGATCCTCGTCTTCCTCGGAATAGGCATCGCGCATACTCTTGAGGACGACGATCGGCAGCGTCTCGGCCGGCAGATCGGCCTTGTGATCGTGGCGGTGATTCTTGAGTTTGCGCTTGTAGCGGCGCAGCCGCTTCTCAAGCTTGTCCATCGTGCCGTCGGCGGCCTTGTAGGCATCCTCGGCGCTGTCATGGGCCTGCAGCATCATGCCTGATGGCAGGTGCAGCGAGCAGTCAACGCGAAACCCGATTCCCTCGCGTGAAATCGCGATATGGGCTTCTGCGGGACGATTGAAATATTTCGCAACGCCGTCTTCCACGCGTCCAAGGATCTGGGCCCTCAGACTATCGCTGACGTCGATGCCTTTGCTGACAACTTGAATGTGCATGCGCTCCTTCCCGCTGGCCATACACCAGCTTGTGAGGCGTCCATTAAACCATTCCGCCTCCCCCCGGATTGCGGGCGGAACCTAGTCGCGGGCTGTGTCGGGAGTCAATCGCCGTCGCTGGTTGCACCGCGACCACATCATAAGTGGCACAAGTAGCACTGTCATGCGAGATTCGGCCCGACGTCAGCTGGCACGTTTCAACATGCGGCGGCGTTGAACCGATGAGGGGATATTCAACGCCTCACGGTATTTGGCCACAGTCCGGCGGGCGATTTCAATCCCCTCATCGTGCAAAAGCTCGACAAGCTTGTCATCGGACAGGACATCGTCAGCGGTTTCCTGCTGGATGAGGAGTTTGATCTTGTGCCGCACGGCCTCTGCCGAATGGGATTCGCCACCGCCGGCCGAGGGGATGGATGAGGTGAAAAAGTATTTCAGCTCGAACATGCCGCGCGGTGTCGAGACGTATTTGTTGGACGTTACCCGGCTGACGGTTGATTCGTGCATCCCGATCGCATCGGCGACAGTCTTCAGATTCAGGGGTCGCAAATATGCGACACCATGGACGAGGAACAGGTCCTGCTGGCGCACGATTTCGCTGGAAACCTTGAGGATGGTGCGGGCGCGCTGGTCGAGGCTCTTCACCAGCCAGCTGGCGTTCTGGCTGCATTCGGTGATGAAGCTGCGCTCGGACTCATTGCGGGCCGCCGCGTTGATTTCATTGTAATATCGGTTGTTCACCAGAACCCGCGGCAGGGTTTCCGAATTCAGTTCCACATGCCAGCCGCCATCGGGAGCCTGGCGGATATAGACATCCGGCTCCACCGAGCGCGTCGATTCCGTTCCAAAAGCGAGGCCGGGCTTGGGCGTCAGTGCCTTGATTTCGGAGATCATGTCGTCGAGGTCCTCGCCATCGACGCCGCACAGTGCTTTCAGTGCGGTATAGTCATGCTTGGCCAGGCGCTCGAGATTGTCGAGCAGGGTCGCCATGGCCGGGTCGAGCCGGTCCATCTCTTTCAGCTGCAGCGCCAGGCATTCGGCCAGGTCGCGGGCCATCACCCCGGCGGGCTCGAAAGTCTGTGTCAGGCTGAGCACCGATTCGATACGGGCGCGGTCGAGGCCGAGGCGGAGGGCGATTTCATCGAGATCCGTGCGCAGATAGCCGTCTTCGTCGGCCAGGTCGATCAGATGCGCCCCGATCAGCCGGTCGATCGGATCCGAGGTCGCGGTCGAGAGTTGTTCGTGCAGGTGTTCGGCCAGGGAGATGTCGCGCGATGAATTGGCGATCGCGTCGTATTCCTCGCCATTGAAGGAGCCGCCGGCGCTGCCGGTGGACGACCAGGTGCTGGCGCCCATACCGACCGAATCACCGGCCTGCGCCGTTTCAACGCCGGACAGGTCGGACTTGGAGTCTTCGCCATGCAGCATGTCCGAATCGGCATCGATGGCGTCGGCGGCGTCGCCGTTGGCGGCCGTGAATTCGAGTTCGCGCGGCTCGTTGTCGCTTTCCTGGCGCGTTGATTCGGCGCTTTCACTGCGGTCGTCACGCTCGAGCAGGGGGTTTTGTTCAAGCTCGCGTTCCACGAACTCGGCAAGCTCGATATTCGAGAGCTGCAACAGCTTGATGGCTTGTTGTAGCTGGGGCGTCATCACCAGGGATTGACCCTGGCGCATCTCCAGCTTTTGCATCAGTCCGGCCATGAACGCCTCTGCGTGGTGGTTTACGGCAGAAGTTAATCAGGCAAAGCTTTCCCCGAGATAAACGCGGCGCACATCGGGATCGGCGCGGATGGCGTCCGGCGCGCCCTCGAACAGCACTTCACCCTCATGGATGATCGTCGCGCGGTCCGTGATTTCAAGGGTTTCGCGAACATTGTGGTCGGTAATCAGGATGCCGATACCGCGGTCTTTCAGGAAGCGGATCAGATCGCGAATATCGGCGATTGCCAGCGGGTCGATCCCGGCGAAGGGCTCGTCGAGCAGCATGAATGAGGGCCGGGTCGCCAGCGCACGGGCGATCTCGACCCGGCGGCGCTCGCCGCCCGACAGCGAGGGGGCCGGTGCATTGGCCAGATGGGAAATGCGCAATTCCTCGAGCAATTGATCGACCAGCTCGTGGCGTTGCTTGCGGTCCTTCTCCACCACTTCGGCGACGGCGAGGACGTTTTCGCGCACGGTCATGCCCTGGAAGATCGACTTCTCCTGCGGCAGATAACCAATGCCCAGCCGGGCGCGCTGATACATGGGCAGGCGGGTGATATCCTCGCCATCGAGCAGGATGCGGCCGTAATCAACCTCGACGAGACCGGTGATCATGTAGAAACAGGTCGTCTTGCCGGCACCGTTCGGCCCGAGCAGGCCGGCGACTTCACCGCGTTGCAGCGACAGCGACACGCCCTTCACGACCGGACGCTTGCGATAGGTCTTGCCGATGGCCTCGACCACCAGTCCCGTGCTCAGCGCGGACGGGGCCGCGGCGGCGTCTTCGGTCATTGTCATGCTCAACTTGCTCTCGATCGGAATTCTAGAGGCCGCCGGTGCCGTCGCCATTGCCGTCGGCGGGGGCCGGCTCACTGCCGCGCGGATAGATCACGGCCCGGACCGGGGCGCCATTGCCCTCCTCACCGAAATTGGAATTTCCGGAGGTCAGGTTGGAGACAAAACGGGTGGTGGTGATGACATTCTCGCCCTGGGTGATGACGACATCGCCCGTGAGGGTGATGGTGTCCTGGCCCATTTCGTAAACGCCAAGATCGCCGGTGGCGTTCTGCATCGGAGAGAAATAGCGCACATGGCCGGTCGCCACGACGCGTTCGATATCGCCGCGGCTGCCATCTTCCGGCTGGGTCCAGACCAGCTCGACCCGGTCCGCCATGATCCGGCGGTCGCCCTGGGTGATATCGACATGGCCGGTCAGGATGGTGCGGCCCTCGCTGTCGAGATTTTCGATCCGGTCGGCGATGGTGTCGAGCGGTTGTGAGGAATCCCCGATCTGGGCGTGGGCACCCGCCAGCGGCGCCAGCAGGAGGCAGGACAGGGCGGTCAGTCGGACAAGCAGGCGGATCATTGATCCTCTCCTTCGCTGGGGGCGGTACGGGCCTGTACAATACGCGCATGTACATTGCCTTCAAAAATGACGCGATTACCACCTTCGTGAATTTCATAGCGGTCAGCGGTGATCGTGCCGACCGGACCTGATCCGGTCACCGGCAGTTCGCCGGTCACGCGCTCCTCGCGCAGGAAGATCCGCGCGTGTTCCGAGGCGAAGCTATAGCCGTTATCGGTATTCAGATTGACGTCGGAATACAGGTCGAGAATCCGGTTGGCGGGATCGAACGTGCCTGTCTGGGCCAGGACCTCCGATGCATTCGCGCTGGTGTTGAGGAAGTCATAGTCGAGCCGGGGCCGTTCCAGCTCGGTCAGCCCGGTGGCGTTGTCACGGCGGCGCACTGCGACATCGGCGGTGAGCGCGTAGGGCGTCAGATTCTCGTCGCGGCCGGTGATGCGCGGATTGACCATGCGCACATCGGTGCTCACAGCCTCGGCCGGCACGGTCGGTGCCCCGGACGATCCGATGTATAATTGCGCGGCGAGCAGCGCGACCAGGGCGATGATCGCGGCGATGAAAACGAAGCGCAGCATGCGGACAAAAGCGGTCCGGCGCCGGGCGGCGCTCAGCGTCAATGCGCGGCGTGGTTCCCAATTGCCGTGCATTGTGGGCTGGAGCAGCTCGAGGCCGGGGGTTGCGGTCGTACTCATCGACAGATCATCATCTCGCAAACGGCAGGCACAGCCTGACCGCGCAACAAAGACCAGCCTTTGCTGGCCTTTTCAAGGCATACCCGCTCAGGCGTGGGCGAAAATATCGGTATCGGGCCAGCCTGCGAGATCGAGTTTCGCCCGCATCGGCAGGAAATCGAAGCAGGCTTTCGCCATCTCCATCCGGCCTTCGCGCTCGAGCATCATCGTCAGCCGCTCGCGCAACTGGTGCAGGTAGAGCACGTCGGAGGCGGCGTATTCCAGCTGGGCCTTCGACAATTCATCGGCACCCCAGTCGGAGCTCTGCTGTTGCTTGTTCATGTCGACGCCGACCAGTTCGCGCGTCACATCCTTCAGGCCGTGCCGGTCGGTATAGGTGCGGCACAGCTTGGAGGCGATCTTGGTGCAGAAAACCGGCGCCATGGTGACACCGAGGCTCCGCTCGACCATCGCGACGTCAAAGCGCGCGAAGTGGAGAATTTTCTCGACCGCCGGATCGCCCAGCAGGGCTTTCAGGTTGGGACAGTCATAGTCCGGGCGGATCAGCTGCACGACATGCGCATCGCCATCACCGGATGAAAGCTGCACGACGCACAGCGCGTCACGCGTCAGCGACAGGCCCAGGGTTTCGGTGTCGATGGCCACCAGCGGGCCCAGGTCGAGATCGGCGGGCAAGTCGCCGCGGTGGTAATGCACAGTCATCGGTCAATCCTTCGTTTCCGGGCCGTCGTATCCGGGACGGGTCCTAACGCTCTGCGCGGTCCGGCGCAATGCGGCTGATCTTGTTCTCAAGGCTGATCCGGTCGTCACGGCTCAGGTATTGCGCCGTTTCGACTTCCGCCGCGGGGCCGGCGGCTTCGAGCGCATCGAACAGCCCGCTGACGGCCTGTCCGTCCGCCGTTTCCAGCCAGCGCTGCCGCCGCTCCCGGATCGCTTCGGCGCTGGCCTCGAGATTGTCCGTCGTCAGGCGCAGGCCCGTCAGCCCGTCAACCCCGCCGGTTTCGCCGCGCATCGTGTCCAGCATCGCCTGGCCGATATGGGGCAGGTAGTGGGAGGGTTCATAGAAGGCCGGATGCGCCCGGCTCTGTTCGGGGCCGGGGGCCGGCAGGGTGGCGAAATCGCGAAAGCCGGAAAAATCCCACAGCATGGCCGCGTCGCCCTCGATACAGGCATTGGCTGCCGGGGCCGAGGCATGGCGCTCGAACAGATCGCTCAGCGTGCGGCGCATCTCGAAATAGGTGTCGCCGCGACCGGCGCGGAACAGGGCTTCCTCGCGCCAGACATGCAGCGGGTGGATGAAGCCGATGACCTGGATGCCATTCGATGTCAGGGCATCAAGAGCCTGCTCGAACAGGGCGACGCGGCCCGGATCGAAACTATAGCCGAGATAGAAGCCGTATATTCCGCGCACGCCGCTTTCATAACGCTCACGCTGGGCGCCGGCCGGATAGGTGTCGGCCCAGGGCACACGCGGCGCGCCGCCGCCGAGATTGTCGGCGATCAGCTGTAGCGCGGCGCCGAATGTGTTCGGCGACAGCGACACCCGCGCCAGCGAGAGCGGCCGATTGCCGTCATTCAGGGTCGAGAGCCAATAAGTCGCCTTGGCCTTGGAATGGGTGCCGAACTCATCGAGATCAAGACCGATCACGACACAGCGCAATTGCGGATTGCGCGCCGCCAGAACCATGGCCTGCGACAGTTCGAAGATATTGGTGCCGCGCATGCCGGCATTGTAGAGGCCGCCCGGCCAGCCGGCGGGATCGTGCGGGAAGCCGTCAACCGTGCGTGAGGAGCCCAACAGGATCGCCGTATCCCCGCCGCGCGCCAGCCGGTCGCCGACATGGACCCGGCCGCCATCGCCGTACAGGCGTGTATCGCGCACCGTCAGGCCGGGAATGTCCGGCGCTCCGGTGACCGCGAACGGGTCGATCAGCGCGTTGAAGCCGGCAAAGCCCAGCAGGATGGCGAACAGGGTGAGCAAAAATGTTCGGGCGTAGTGCTTCATGCGATCAGCCTTGGGCAAGCGCAGGGACAAATCAGGAATTTGGCGCCCGTCCCCCGTTCGCCGCGACGCTAGCGGTGCGCACCGGCCACGGCAAGGCGAGGCTGCACGCGCCTGGAGCGGGGCTTCGTCAGGGCGCGGTGGTGTGGCGATCGCGGTAGAACACCGTCACCGCGTTGTCCGCCAGCTTGGCCGTGTGCCGCGCCTGGTAGTCCAGCTTGCCGGCCAGCCGGGTCGAGGCGGTGTTGGCCGGGTCGATGATGCAGCATGTTTCGGGCTGCTCGAGCGAGGTATCGGCCCAGTCGAGCACCGCCCGCATCGCCTCGCCGGCGAGCCCGCGACCGTGCGCCGACGGGCGCAGGGCCCAGCCGCTCTCCGGGACACCGCCCAGCGGTGGCTCGATTTCGCGTTTCAGGTCCGCCAGCCCGGCCTCGCCGAGAAAGGCGCCATCGGCGCGGTCGGTGATCGCCCAATAGCCGTAGCCGAGCAGGCCCCACATCCCGGCATAGCGCAGCAGGCGCTGCCAGACTTCCTGCTCGCTCGAGGCACGGCCGCCGATGAAACGGATCACCGCCGGATCCGTCCACAGCGCCAGGCTGCCCTCAAAATCGGCCGCCCGATGGCCGCGCAGGACGAGACGCTCGGTCGTCAGGGTCGGGATGGTGATGAAGGGCAGGAGGCTCATGCCGGCACCGTCGCTGGAATTCGGCGCGGGATCAGCGCCATGCCGTCGAGCTAAACCGTCCGGTGGCGGCGGCGTCAATCGGGTTTTGGATAACCTGTCCGCGCAAATGACACCACTCATGCGTGCAAAATCCGGTTTTCAGTTCGCGTCTGCGGGGAGCCGGCTGTAAGCTTGCGGCCGGGGCGGCAATACTGCCGGACAGGCAAGGCCCGGCTGCAACGGTTTCGACCGGTCGCCGGCCGCGCAAACGGGGGGATGCGAAATGCTGGAAATCATGGGCGCACTGGGTCTGGCCGAATGGCTGGGCCTGGCATCGGTCAGTGCGGTGGTGCTGGGCGCGTTCGGCCTTCGTGGCCGGCCGAAACGGCGTGCGGGAGAGACGGCAGCGAAGACGATGTCCGCGCCTCGCGTGACGGCGCGGCAGGGCGATGGCGGCGAGGGCCTGCCGCCCGGCATGAGCCCGGCCGATGCGCATCGTGCCCGGATCCAGGCCGGGATCGAGGCCTTCCAGCGGGCGCGCGGCAGTGTCGTGCTGCGGGTGGTGCATCATCTGCCCTATGAATATGTCGACGAGCACACCGCCATCGAGGCCATTGACGCCCTGCGCGCCGCCGGTCCCGATGCGCCGGTCGACATCATCCTGCATACGCCGGGCGGGCTGTTGCACGCGGCGCAGCAGATCCTGCACGCCCTCAAGCATCATCGCGGCCGCAAGACCGCCTTCATCCCCTACAGTGCCTGGTCGGCCGGCACGATGATCGCGCTGGCCTGTGACGAGATCGTGCTCGGCTCCAGCGCCGTGATCGGCCCGATCGACCCGCAGCTCGGCGGCCTGCCGGCGCCGCTGCTGGCCGAACTGCTCGATGACAAGAGCAATGACCGCATCAATGACCAGATGCTGGTGATCGCCAAAATGGCGAAACAGGCGGTCAAGGAAGCCAAGGAATTCGCCTGCGACTATGTCAATCCGGCTCATAATGGCGGTAATGAGAGCTGCGCCCTGACCAATGAGCTGATCGGCAGCGGCCGCAATCACCAGGCGCCGATCATGCCGCAGGAAGCCATCGCCATGGGGTTGAATGTCTCGATGCAGATGCCCGAGCCGCTCTACCAGGTCTGCCAGCCGCCGCCGGAGGAAGAGGCGATGCTGACGGTCAATCTGTTCGGCTCCCGCATCGACCAGAAAACCGCCGCCCTGCTCGACCTTGACGGACTCGAAAAACGCCTGCGTTGAACCCGCCCCGGACACGGCAAAACGCCGGCCCCGGTGCGAGGCAGGTCACAGTTGTCCGTCATGCAGGAGGTCCAGTGGTGCCCAGGAGAAGACTCGAACTTCCACTTCCTTTCGGAAACTAGCACCTGAAGCTAGCGCGTCTACCAATTCCGCCACCTGGGCAGGTGTGGAAGCGGGTAGGTAAAGAAGGCCCGGCTTTCTGTCAACGCCGGGTGCTCAGTGGACTGCACACGGCGGGCGGCGTGGCGCGGTGCGGCGCTGCAGGCGCATTGCCTCATGGACAGAATGCGCGATTTTTGGTCTACCCGGACCAGGCTCAGCTTGCGCAAGGATGAAACCATGCTTCGTGACGAAATCATCACCGTATTCGGCGGCTCCGGCTTTGTCGGCCGTCATGTGGTTCGCGCCCTGTCCAAGGCCGGCTACCGGGTCCGCGTCGCGACGCGCCGGCCGCACCTGGCCCAGGACCTGCGTGTCACCGGTGTGGTCGGTCAGGTGCAGTTGGTGCAGGCGAATGTGCGCGTTCCCGCTTCGGTCGAGCGCGCCGTCGAGGGCGCCAGCGGCGTGGTCAATCTGGTCGGGGTGCTCAATGAGAGCGGCCGCCAGACCTTCACCCGCCTGCATGCCCAGGGCGCCAGGACCATTTCCGAAGCCGCCGCCGCAGCCGGCATCCCGGCGCTGGTGCATGTCTCGGCGATCGGTGCCGATGCCGACAGCCCCTCGCGTTATGCGCGCTCCAAGGCCGAGGGCGAGGCCTTCGTGAAGGCGGCGCTGCCGACCGCGACGATCCTGCGGCCCTCGATCATTTTCGGCCATGGCGACGGCTTCTTCAATCGTTTCGCCGGCATGGCGCAATTCCTGCCGGTCCTGCCGCTGTTCGGTGGCGGCAAGACCCGTTTCCAGCCGGTCTATGCCGGCGATGTCGCCCAGGCCGTGCTCACCGCACTGACCAGCGAGGCCGCACGCGGCGAGACCTATGAGCTGGGCGGACCGGGCGTTTACACCTTCAAGGATCTGATGCGCTTCACGCTCGAGGCCATCGACCGCCGGCGCTTCCTGCTGCCGCTGCCCTTCGCGCTGGCGACCCCGATCGCCTTCCTGTCGGAACTGGCCGCGATCCTGCCCTTCGTCCAGCCCGTGATCACGCGCGACCAGCTGACCCAGCTGGCGATCGACAATGTCGTGGCCGACGGCGCCAAGACCCTGGCCGATCTCGGCATTGACGGCGAAACCATTGAAGCCATCGTCCCCGATTATCTCATCCCCTATCAGCGTCACGGCCAGTTCCACGAACGCGCGGTCTGATCCTGCACGAAAATCTCCACGCGGCTCGCCGCTGGAGGTTTGGGTGGTGCCTCCCGGAGTGGGAGGGTGCGGGACGCCGGCGAATGCCGGTAACCGGTAGTTTTATTAGCGTGACATTCGTGACGTCCCGCACGTGCAGTTTTCTCGGGCTGTCTCCACCCCGGTTCCAATCCAAAAAGGTACTCAGGTCGGTCGTTTAGTGCCGTCAGACCCTTCTGGACGCCCTGCCAGCGCTCGGGATGTCACCCCTCTGCCCGGACAGGCTGCACGCTCCCGACCGCCGCGATTGACTGAGCTCACGCCTCCCGTGCGACCGGAACGCTGCAAGCATAAGCGCAGCTGGAGGGGGTGGGGATAACATCACCAAAAATTCGTCATCCTGAGGCAAGTCAGGACCTCGAACGACCGGGCTCCGAGCCTGCTATATCGAGGTCCCGGCCTGCGCCGGGATGACGTGAGATAATTGTCGGCGGTGGGGGATAAGCGGGCAAATCGAGCGCCGCCGCGCCCGTCATCTTCACCAGCTCCGCCCGCTTTGCGGGCACCTCTTCCATCAAGGAAGAGGCGGGTGATGGGTCTGGCCGGCTGTTGCTGATTTACAGGCCCCTCACGCGCACAACATTATTGTTGTTGCCCCTTGACCACAACATTAACGTTGTGTATCAGATGCGCATGAGCACGAAACTGATCCTCAACGAAACGGGCCTTCGAGACGCCCAGTCCCGGCTTGCCGAATTCGGGAAGGTCATGGAACAGAGTAATGTGTTCACGCGACTAACCGAGGGGCTGCCATCCGAAGTTCTGGAGAAGATCGACGCGGCGCTTCGGGCTGAACACGATGACTTGTGCGATGCAATTGAATCCTATCGCGCTGCCAAGGAGACGGGTTCGGCTGAGGCGCTGGAAAGGCGCGCGGGAAAAGATCCTGGCTTGGTATTAATCGTCGGTCGGATAGCAAAGGGTTACACGCAACGCGACTTGGCGTGGCGTATGGGTGTCAAAGAACAACAAATTCAACGATATGAAGCTGACCGTTACCGAACAATTAGCCTAAAGAACTACACTCGAATTGCAGCACTCTTAGGGGTGAGGCTGAATGCAACGGTAGAGCCACAGCTGCAGTTCCGGGGGCTAGACAAAGTTATTGATGATGTCTCCCGAGATGACATTCGGAAAATTCTAAAACACGGGCGCAAAAGCGGCTGGTTCACGACGGAGATGAGTGAGGACAAGCTTCGCCAGTTCATTGCCGAGAACCGAGTTGATTTTGGAAGCCCCACCTTGTTGCGGACGGGCCTAAACGTTGTCGATCATAGCGAAGATGTCTTGCTCCACGCATGGCGCGCGCGTGTGTCCTCGCGAGCAAGGGAAATTATTGCTGCCGGGATTTCTCGGTACGATCCGACCCAGATTGGCTGGATCGCAGAGCTTCCAAAGTTGAGCGTACTTTCGGACGGCCCATCGAGGGCGCGTACGCTACTTCTGGAGCAGGGCGTCATACTCATCGCTGAGCCCCAGATTCCAGGCCTAACAATCGACGGCGCGGCGTTTATGGATGACGAAACGCCGATCATTGGTCTAACGCTGAGGCAAGACGATCTAAGCAACTTCTGGTTCAGTTTGATGCACGAAGTTGGACATATCGTCTTGCATAGAAAAACAGGGCTGGCCGGCGGCTTCTTTGACCAACTAGAGATACCCTCCGATGATGAACAAGAGCGCGAAGCTGATTCGTTTGCCTCTGAATTGCTAATACCAAGTGAAATATGGCGAAAATCGAACGCTAGAATCGCTAGAGCGCCCCGTGTTGTTGAAAAGCTTGCAATGGAAATCGGGATCAACCCCGCCATCGCTTTTGGTCGAATTCGACGAGAACGAAATGATTATTCGTTGTTTTCAAGTTATATTGGACGAGGTGCTGTGAGGTCCCAGCTCCTCAACGTGGAGAATGTGTAAGTGATGGTCATATATCGTCCAGCCCTTCGTTTTAAAGAAGGCGAGTACACCGCGTTGTCGAGCCTTCGAGCTGATATCCGCGCCCAGATAATTCCGTATTTCGTCGTTCCACCGTTGCGAGAGCGGGACCCAGAGAAGGGGCGGTCGTTAAACGCTGACGAGATCGCTTACGTAGTCGGCGATCGGATTGGACGGCACTGGCCAATCCTTCCGGCATATATCGATGTTCAGCATGTCTTGAACGACTTGGACGATGTCGGTCTACAAAAGCTTCACCGACAGGCTGCACAGAGAAATTCTCAGCTTATCCCCGTCGTCCCAATTGGCGAGGTGGGGAGTCCGGTTTGGAAATCACTTATCCGAGAAACGTATCCGCGCGCTGCAATCCACATCTCACATGAAGACCTAGATGATGAATTGCTGATTGAAGGCCTTAAATCTTTGGGAGTGGCAGCAAAAGATTGCGAGCTATTCGTAGACTTTACCGGCGCGGAACTGAGACCAGACTTGGCGACAGAATCGGTCGCTGGAATTATCGCAGGGTTGTCGGAGTTGGCGCCGTGGGGGTGCATCATTTTTCAGGCTTCGAGCTTCCCGTCGAAGAATCCCGCCGATGCTGGGGGAGAATGCTCGATACCGCGTCACGAGTGGTCGATCTTTTCGGGGATGGCCCTCACTAGTGGCATCCCGACGGCCCGAATTGGTTTCAGTGATTTTGGAGCTGACAGTGGCGCCATTAGTTTCCCGAAGAAGCCAAGCGGCGGGAGACCTATACCCCATGTCAGATATACGACCGCCACGGACACCGTGGTGATACGGGGCGCGAGTGAGGGTGAGTATTCGCCGGTGATGCGACAAGTGCTTAAGCGTTTAGTGAGACATCCCGAATTCGCTGGTGAGACGTATTCTGTTGCGGACCGCGAATTGGTCCGAGCCGCAAACGGATATTCCTCGGTTGGCAACGCCACAACATGGCGTCGGTGGAACATGGCGCATCATTTCGTGCGTGTCGTACGTGACCTGGGCAGCTTATTTGGTGTCGAGTTTCCTCACGACGCTCGTTTGGAGATTCATTCGCAGCGCCGCCTTTTTGAATCGATGAACAATGGGGATTAGCCCCGAATAGATGATCGAGTTTCGAAACTTTAGAGGACGGACACCGAAGGCCTTTGGCCCCATTTCTGAGACGTGCCGACACTCTGGCGCTCGTCGATCCAGCAGATGGTGCCGGGCTATCCCGACCGGATATTGCCGGTCGACGAGGCCGCCGCCAAAGAGCTGAAAAAGCGCACCCTGACCAATCTCTACAATGCCCGCCCGGCCTGGCTCGACCACGCCCACAAGGCCCTCGATAGCGCCGTCGCTGCCGCCTATGGCTGGCCGGACGGGCTCAGCGATGACGAGGTGCTGGCAAGGCTGTTTGCGCTGAACCAGGAGCGGGCGAAGGCGCAGGCGTAGCGCCCGTCATCGCCACCAGCTCCGCCCCGGACTGCGTCCGGCGCACCTCTTCCATCAAGGAAGAGGAGGGGTCAGGCTGGCGGTTCGCGATAATCCCCCTCCTCTTCCTTGATGGAAGAGGTGGCGCCGAAGGCGTCGGAGCTGGTGACGGCCTCGCGCGCCCATCTCCTGGCTGCCATCTCAGGGCTGGCGCATATCGCGCAGGCCGGCTTCGAGGGCGTCGCGGATGGCGGTGAGGACGCCGTCCATATTGTTGTACACATCCATGTTCCAGACGCGCACGACGCGAAAGCCCTCGGCCTCGAGCCAGGCATCGCGGATGGCGTCGGCTGCGCGGTGGTCGTCCTCGCTGTGCTGGCCGCCATCGACTTCGATGACGAGCTTGGGCGTGAAACAGGCGAAGTCGACGATATAGCGGCCGAGCGGGACCTGGCGCCGGAACACAAAGCCCTCGGCCCGCCAGGTTTTCAGCCGGGCCCAGAGCCGGACTTCATGCGGGGTCATGCGCTTTCTGAGGGTGCGCGCGAGTTTGACCATCGGGCGGGTCATGGTGGCAGGCTGGCACGGGGCGGCGCGCCGGGCGTGTGATGGGGGTCACGGGGGGGGAGATTGTCATCTTCACCAGCTCCGCCCCGGACTGCGTCCGGCGCACCTCTTCCATCAAGGAAGAGGCGGGTGATTGTCCCCCCCCCATCCCCAAACGCAAACGGCCGGCGGATCGCTCCGCCGGCCGTTGCATGTCGTGAGGCCCGAAAGCGCTATTCGGTGACCGGGAAGCCGCGGTCGCGCATCAGGGCTTGCGGGTCGGCGTCGCGGCCGCGGAAGGCGCGGTAGGCTTCGCCCGGGTCGACCGAGTTGCGCGGGGCGAACAGGGTTTCGACCAGGCGGTGCGAGGTCTCCGGATCGTAATAGCTGCCGGCCTCTTCAAAGGCTTCGGCGGCATCGGCGGTCAGGACATCGGCCCACATATAGCCGTAATAACCGGTGGCATAGCCTTCGCCCTCGAACACATGCCCGAATTGCGGGCTGCGGTGACGCATGACGATTTCATCGGGCATGCCGAGGCGTTCCAGGGTCTCGCGCTCGAAGGTGTCGGGATCGCCGATCTCTTCGGGCGGGGTCATGTGATAGGCCATGTCCATCAGGGCGGAGGCGAGATATTCGCCGGTCGAGAAACCCTGGTTGAAATTGGCCGCCGCACGGATGCGGGCGATCAATTCCTGCGGCATCGGCTCGCCATCGACATTGACCAGATAGTTGTTGACCACCGGGTCGGTCAAAAGCCAGCGCTCGAGCAATTGCGACTGGAATTCGGTGAAGTCGCGCACGCCGCCATTGAGGGTCGGATAGGCGACATTCGAGGACAGGCCGTGCAGGGCGTGGCCGAATTCGTGGAAGAAGGTGGTCGCATCATCCCAGGAAACCAGGACGGGCTGGCCCGGTGCCGGCTCGACGAAGTTGGAATTATTCGTCGCCAGCACATTGGTCTCGCCGTCAAACGTGGTGTGACCGCGGAAGCTGTTGGCCCAGGCGCCCGAGGACTTGCCGGTGCGGGCATAGGGGTCGAGATACCACAGGCCGACATTGGCGCCGGTGTCGCGATCGGTGACTTCCCAGACGCGCACGGTCGGGTGCCAGACCGAGACGGTGCCTTCGGGCAGTTCGGTGAAGTTGAAGCCGAACAATTCGCCGGCGACGTAGAACATGCCCTCGCGCAGATTGTCGAGCTGGAGATACTGGCTGACTTCCTCGCTATCGAGATCATAGCGCTCGGCGCGCACTTTCTCGGCGTAATAGCGATAATCCCAGGGCGCGATGGTGATATCGGCGCCTTCGCTGTCGGCCAGCGCCTGCATGTCGGCGACTTCCTCATGGATGCGGGCGACGGCGGCGGTCCAGACGCCTTCCATCAATTCCATCGCGCGTTCCGGCGTGCCGGCCATGCGGTTTTCCAGACGCCACTGGGCGTAATTCTCATAGCCCAGCAGTTCGACGCGTTCGTCGCGCAGGGCGAGGATTTCCATGATCAGGGCGTTATTGTCGTACTCGTCGCCATTATCGCCGCGATTATAGTAATCCCGCCAGACGATTTCGCGCAGATCGCGCTCGTCGGAGAAGGTCAGGAAGGGATCCATCGAGGAGCGGGTATTGGTGATGGCGTATTCGCCCTCATGACCGCGCGCGGTCGCGGCCGAGGCCGAAGCCTGGACGAAGCCGTCCGGCAGGCCGGAAAGCTGGTCGGCGCTGAGGTAATGGACGTAGTTTTCCTCGTCATGCAGCAGGTTGGACGAGAAGGCGGTGTAGAGCTCGGACAGACGCTGGTCGATCGCGGCATAGCGCTCGGCGGCTGCGCCTTCCAGTGTCGCGCCATTGCGGGCGAAACCGTCATAGGTCAGCTGCACCAGGCGCTGCTGGTCGGGGCGCAGGGTCGCCATTTCCTCGCCTTCATAGACGGCGCGGACGCGGGCGAAGAGCGCGGCATTCTGGGTGATCTGCGAGGAGAAGGCCGACAGGCGCGGGGCCATTTCGGCCTGGATGGCGCGGAATTCCGGCGTCGACATGTTGGACGACCAGATGCCCCAATAGCGGAAGACATTGCTGAGCGGCTTGCCGGCGCGTTCCATCGCCACGATGGTGTTCTCGAACGTGGCCGGTTCGGGATTGCCGGCGATGGCCTCGATCTCGGCGAGATTGAGCGCCATGCCCTCTTCCAGCGCCGGCTCGAGATCGTCAAGGCTGGCATTGTCGAAGTCCGGAACACCGCCGAACGGGCCGGTCCATTCCGCGAGCAGCGGGTTTGAGGACATGACGGTCTCCGTGGTTTCGGTGGTGGTTGATGTATTGGCAGGCGCGGTTGCGGTGGTCTGGTCGGCAGGGGTGCAGGCCGCGGCAAACAGGGCGGCGGTGCTGACGGAAATCATCATCAGATGACGCATGACAGGTCCTCTCGGGTCAATTCGTTGCGGCGAACCTATCTCTTCCGCGCATGGCTGGAAAATTAAGAATTCACCATCTTGTCCGCCGCCGCCGCTTGATCGGGCGGGCGGTGCAGACGATGCTCCCGCCGGCCTTCACCGGACCGGAGACAAATCTGTGCGGATCATCGCCATCACACTGATTGCAACGATCACTCTGTTGTTGATGTGGGGCATGTGGCGCCAGCCCGCAAGCCTGACACCCGATCCGGACCTGCAGCTGCGCGCCATCGAACGGGCCGCGGCGGGTGAGGGGCCCTACCTGGTCGGGGTCCAGCCCTGGCTCGAGCCGGGCCATTATCACAGCGCCGCAGCGCTGCATGAACGGCTGGCGGGCTATCTTGATGAAATCCGTGATGAAATTGATGCCGAACCGGGCTCGATCATCGTGTTTCCCGAGCATGTCGGCACCTGGCTGGTCGCCGCCGGCGCGCCGCGCCCGGCCTTCACCGCTGACACCACAGCGGCCGCGATGGGCACGCTGGTCGCCGCCAATCCGCTACGCTTTGCCGCAGCCTGGCTCGGCTCGGACGAGGCGGACCGCATGGCGGCGGCGATCTTCCGCATGCGCGCCGATGCGATGGCGCGCGACTACCAGGCCGTCTTCTCTGCCCTGGCGGCCGAGTACCGCGTCACCATTGCCGCCGGCTCGATCGTGCTGAGCGAACCGCGCGTCGAGAACGGCGTGCTGATCGCCGGCGATGGCCCGCTCTACAACACTGCCGCCCTGTTCCACCCCGACGGCTCGATCGATCCGCAACTGGTGCGCAAATCCCACCCGATCCCGAGCGAGACGCCCTTCACCGCCGCCTGGCCCGCAGAAAACCTGCCGGTGTTCGAGACCCCGCCGGGGCGTCTGGCGGTGCTGATCTGCGCCGATAGCTGGCATCCCGATCTCTATGCCAGCGTCCGGGCGCTTGATGCCGATATCATCGCCGTGCCCGCCTTCCTGCAACCCGCCAATGTCTGGGACCAGCCCTGGGGCGGCTATACCACCGGCTGGCCCGATGATGTCGACCGCACCGATGCCGGCCGTCTCACCGAGGGTGAGGCCTGGCAGCGCCATGCCCTGGCCGGGCGGCTGGCCTCGGGCGGGGCGGAGTTTGGCATGACGGCCTATCTACGCGGCCAGCTCTGGGACATGGGCTCCGACGGCAGCAATATCGCCATTGCCGGGGAGGCGCTGTTTGTCAGCGACGGTCTCGATGGTGCGGCGCTGACCCTGCTGCCGCTGGGCCCGGCCGGCGAGTGAGGCGCGGGGCTCAGCCCGCCGCGAGCGCCGCCTCCACCTCCTCGACTGCGCGTTCGGCCGCCTGCAGCGCGCCTTCGAAATAGCCGTAATAGCGCGTGGCGGTCTCGGTGCCGGCGACATGGATCGGGCCGACCGGCTGGCGCAATTCCATGCCGAGTGAGGTCCACACGCCCGGTCCCATCAGCGCGGCATAGCAGCCGCGGGTATACTCTTCGGCGATCCAGTCCTGGTCGACATAATCGATCGGATTGAGCGCCTGATCGCCAAACAGGCGGGCGAAGGCGGCCAGCACCGCCGCCTTGCGCTCGTCCGGGTCGCGGCCGGACCAGTGGCGGGCATGATCGCCCTCGATGAAGCCGAGCAACAGGCCCGCCGTCTTGCCCGCCTCGCTATTGTCGAAGGTGACACGGACCTCGAGATCGGGCCCGACCGCCTGGCCCGCCAGCCCGTTCTCGCGCCAGAAGGGCGTCTCATACTGGGCGATGCACTTGATACAGGCCCCTGGCGGCATGCGTTGCCACAGGGCGGCGCGGCGCGAGGGCAGGACCGGGTCATAGCGCAGGCGCACGGCCTGGGTTGGCGGCAGGGCGAGGATGGCGCGGCGGGCGCTGAAGCGTGTGCCGGCGGCGGTCACCGTGACACCGTCATCACCCCACGCGATCCGCTCGACCGGATGGTTCAGTCTCACCCGGTCACCCAGCCCCGCCGCCAGACGCTGCGCCACCCCGGCCATATCACCATGCACCCGGTCCTGCTGCGCCCCGCCGGTGGTGGCGAGGAGATTGTCGAGCGAGGTGCCGGCGCGGGCATAGAAGAGCGCATGCAGCAATGAGATTTCATGCGGCTCGGCGGTGAAGACAGCGCCGATCCCGACGGCAAAGATATCGAAGGCCTGGCGGGTGAAGGCGTGTTTGTGCATCCACTGGCCGACCGTCTGCTGATCCCATTCGGTGGCCTTCGGGTGCGTCCACGGGCTGGCGGGGTCGAGCTCGGCGGCCATGGCGTCGAAACGGGTCATCATCAGATGCACATTGAGCAGGACGTGCGGCGGCAGTTTCGGGATGGTGCCGGTATAGCGGCCGAGCTTTTCGCGGTTGAGGATCAGCCGGTCGCCGCTGTCCCAGAGCGGATAGGTCGTCATGCCGAGGCGTTCGATCAGGGCATAGAGCCGGTCCTGGCCTGGCCCGACCCATTGTCCGCCGAGATCGGCGGTGTCGCCATTGGCGAAAGTGTGCGCCAGCGCCCGGCCGCCGACGCGATCACGCGCCTCGAGCAGGACGATGTCATGGCGGTCCCCGAGCAGGTCCGCTGCTCGCAGGCCGGACAGACCGGCCCCGATGATGATAACGTCGCTCAAGTGTGCTGAAGTCATGACTTGCTCCCCGGGAGCGGCACGCTAGCACACCGGAACCGCGCCGAGCGAGGCCGGGATTTTCTGCCTGTTAACCTGACGATAACCGTTTCGCCGCGCTGTCGCCGTAATCCCGGCTGATAAGCCGGTACCTGATTTTAGCGACCGGAGGTTTCCCATGCGCATCCTTGCCGCCACCATCGCCGCCCTGACCGTCTGCCTCGCGGGCCCTGCCTTCGCGCAGGATCCGGATTACGGGCAGCCGAGCCAGTATTCCGATCCCGTTGACACCTATTCCCAGGACGAGCTGACCGATGCCGTCAGCGATTTCTTCGGCGTCACCGCCGAAGCCGCCGCCAGCACGCTCGAGCGTGTCTTTTCCGATCTCGGACGCCCGGTCGGCTATGTCGCCGGCGAGGAAGTCTCCGGCGCGGTCGGGGTCGGCCTGCGCTATGGCGAAGGCTATCTCACCATGAAGAACGGTGTGCGCGAGAAGGTTTACTGGCGCGGCCCTTCGGTCGGCTGGGATGCCGGCGGCAATGCCAGCCGCGTCTTCGTGCTGGTCTATAATCTCGAGGATCCGGCGCTCTTGTTCCAGCGCTTCCCCGGCGTTGAGGGCACGGCCTATCTCGTTGCCGGCATGGGCGTGAACTATCAGCGCGCCGACAACATTACCCTGGCGCCGATCCGCTCCGGCGTTGGCCTGCGCGCCGGCGCCAATGTCGGCTATCTCGCCTATAGCCGCCGCCGTGCCTGGTTCCCCTTCTAGTGCAGATACGCCCCTGCGAGTCAGAGGATCATGCCGGGGTTGATGCCTTGTTGCGGGCCGCTTTTCCCGAGCCGGGCGAGGCGCAGCTGACGGTCGCGCTGCGCGCCGCCGATGCCGATACGCTCGAACTCATTGCCGAGCTCGATGGCGTGATCGCCGGCGTCGTCATGTTTTCCCCGGCGACCGCGAAAACCGGTGCCGGTGCGGAAATTCCCGGTCTCGCCCTCGGGCCGGTGGCTGTGCTGCCGGACTACCAGAATCGCGGCATCGGCGCGGCGCTGATCGAGGCCGGACTCGACTTCATCCGCACGCTGGGGCCGACCTATTGCATCGTGCTGGGCGATCCGGACTATTACAGCCGCTTCGGCTTCGAGCCGGCGCCGTCGCTCGACCTGCACTGGACGGGCGACCCGGAAGACAAGACCGGCAATGCCTTCCAGGTCATGGCGCTCAATGGCGCGCCCAATCTGCCGCGCGGCACGCGGATCGAATATCACCCGGCCTTCGATATCGTCTGAGCGCTAGTGCCCGTCAGCCTCGGAGATCGGCTGGTGGTCATAGCTGAGCACGCGTGACATCCGCCAGTCATCACCCTCCAGCCGCCACAACGTGGTGAAGCCGGCGCGGCCGGTCAGTTCCGGCGCCTCACCGGGACGGACAATGCTGAACAAATGCTCGCCGCTCTGCACGGCGCCATAGAGCACGCCATTGTCATAGAGCGGGTGCAGCACCAGCGAGCCGGGGACCAGGGTCCGGGTCACATGAAAATCGTCGCGGCAGATATTGTTGTCGATGCTGTCGATGAAGGCGGCGCGGCCAAGCGTGACGCCGCCGACATCATGGTAGAATTCAAGGCCCTCGCTGGTCAGCTGCGCCAACAGGTCCAGATCGCAGCCATTATATCCCAGCTCGAAGACCTGCCGGTCGAGTTCGGCGAAGCGGGCATCGAGATCGGGCGCCGCCACTGGCCCGGCCTTCCCCTGCCCCCAGGCCGGCGTCGCCGCCAGCACGATCAAACACAGGCCCGCGCGTAGTCCTGACATTGTAAACCCTCGTCAAATCAAACAATACCGCCACTCAGACCTGACAGGGCGCGAGCGTGCAAGCGGGATTGAAAGTGAGGCTATCCCGCACTACCGCCGCGCTTTATTGCGCGATAGTGTAGCGGGCAGAGGGGCTGAAAACAGCCGAGGGGAGAGTGTCATGAGTGAAGGCAGTACTATCAGCGGCCTGGTCCTGCTGGTCGGCATCGGGGTTCTGTTCGTCCTGATGCTGGCGCGGCAAATCCCCTTCCAGATCCTTGGCCGCATCACCGCCCCGATTTTCCGCCCGATCGGCAAGCTGCTCGGCCTGAAAGCCGTCACCCGCGCCGGACCCGGTTCGGTGCGCCCCGCGCATATGGGGCCGAGCGCCTGGGCCGCGCTGTCACGCGCTGCCCGCTCCCGCACCGAGACCGAGAAAGCCCTCGGCGCCGACTTCGCGCACGAGGATTCGCACCTGAAACGGCATGGATTCCTGTTTCACTGGACCGGTGTCACCGTCGGCTATATCCGCACGCCCGGCGAGCTGACGCTGGAGGTCGCCGAGGATTATTACCGCCAGGGCTCGGCCTTCCTCAATGGGCGCGTCAAGATTTCGGCCAATCCGCAAAACCTGTATGAGGACGAGGAAGGCGCGGTGATCGCGGAGTATTTCCCGGTCGATTGCGGCGCGCTGTATCTGCTCAACGAGATGCGCAAGACGATCAATTCCAATGTCCGCAAGCTGACCGTGGTCTTCTCGGCCATCATCGCCACCGTGCTGATCATCAACCTGCTCTACAATGATGGCAGCCTGATCGAGCTCGCCGGCCCGATGTCCTTCGGCCCGGTCACCATGAGCGCCACCGATCTCAGCCAGGCGATGTTCGCGGCGTTATCGACAATCGGCGGTGCGTTTGCGATGTGGATCATCTATTTCATGGAATACGTGCCGTATCAGCGCAATAATTTCCGCGAATTATCCAATTTCGTCACCCGCTATCTCGCTCGTCTCAACGACCATTTCCGCACCGCCGAAGGCCAGGCCAAATCGGTCACTGTGGGCCAGGAAAAGGATGCGGCGAAATTCTCGCACTCGGCGCGCATGTGGCACACCAATGTGCTCTGGATCGCGCAGCGGATCTTTTTCATCGAGACCTTCGTGCGAAACATCATGTTCCAGATGCTGCGAAATTCCGGCTATTATCTGGTCTTCGTGCCGCTGCTCTTCACCGTCGTCCTGGCCGGGCTCAATCTCGGCCTGAGCGAATGGACCGGTTTCGATGCCGGCGCGCGGCTGGCCGATCTCGGGGTGATCTTCCTGATCCTCTTCGTGGTGCTGGTCAGCATCTATGCCGTCTTCCTGCGCCGTTCGATGGCCAGTATCGACGAGATCAACCAGGACGAATGGATCGGTTTCGACAGCCTGTTGCTGGAGAATGTGCTCGGCGAGATCGTCGGCAAATATGCCGAGGATGTCGGCTATTGGAAAAACCGCATCGGCGGCAGTTTCTGATACCGGACGTCAGTCGATCCCGGGGTGATCGTGCTCACACAGGGCGTGATCCGACAGCGTCTCGATCACCCGGCACTGATCGACCTCGCCATGGGCGCAATGCTCGAGCATGCGCGCCAGCTCGGCGCGCACCGCCTCCAGCCCGGCAATGCGGCGCTCGACCTCGGCCAGCTGCCGGCTGGCGATGGCGTCGGCGCGCTCGCAGGACTGGCTCGGCCGGTCTGAGAGTTCCTGCAGCGCGCGCAGGTCATCGAGACCAAAGCCGAGCGCCCGGCCATGGCGGATGAAGCGCAGGCGTTCGATATCGGCCTTGTCATAGCGCCGCTGACCGCCTTCAGATCGCGGCGGTGCGGCCAGCAGTCCGATATTTTCGTAATAGCGGATAGTCGGGACCTTCACCCCGCTCGCCCGCGACAGCTTTCCAATCGACAGGTCTGACATTTCTTCTTGAACCTCTAGTGACTAGAGAGATTAGGGTGTTCCTGAAGCCAATGGCAAGGAGCGGATGTGATGTCGGGAAGTTGTTGCGAGGCCAAGCAGTTTGACGGGATGAGCCCCGGTTTCCGGCGCGCCCTGATCGCGGTCATCATTATCAATGCCGGCATGTTCGTGGTCGAAATGCTCGCCGGGGCCGCGGCCCAGTCCCAGGCGCTCAAGGCCGATGCCCTCGATTTCATCGCCGATGCCGCGACCTACGGGCTCTCGCTCTGGGTGATCGGCAAGCCGCCCCGCTGGCGCGCCAATGCCGCCCTGATCAAGGCCGGCAGCCTGTTCGTGATGGGCGCCTCAATTCTCGCACTGGCGCTTTACCGGGCGGTCTTTGTCGCCCAGCCGGTGGCGGAACTGATGGGCGGGATCGCGCTGCTGGCACTGGCGGCGAATGTGATCAGCGTGCTGATCCTGATGCGCTGGCGCGATGGCGACGCCAATGTGCGTTCGGTCTGGCTGTGCTCGCGCAATGATGCGATCGGCAATATCGCCGTTTTCGTCTCGGCCGGTATTGTCTGGCTCACCCATAGCCATTGGCCCGACATCATCGTCGCGGTCGGCATGGCCGGGCTTTTCCTCAGCTCCGCTTTCCAGATCCTGGCCCAGGCCCGGCACGAGCGCGCCCACAATCCGGCCTGAGCGCGAGAGATCCGGCGTCAGTGATGCTCGCCGGTCGAGAAGACCGAGCCGAGCAGATCATCGGCCGGCGGCGTGTTGTGACGATGGCGGTAGGGCCGGTCGGCAGGCGCGACGTCGCGCGGTGAACAGCTGGTGCAGCCCGAGGCGATGCGCTCGCGCACCGCGGCCAGCTGCAGCGACAGATCGTGAAAGCGGTCCTGGCCCTCATGCCACAGCCGCGCCGTGTCCTGGCAGCGCGCCTCGTCGAAGCGGTTCTCCTCCAGGCAGCGATTATAGGTGCGGCAGGAGGCGGTGGCGAAACGGTAGGAGCCGTCGAGATCGGTCTCGAAGGCGGCGATCAATTCCTGGGTCTGCGTGTTGGCGACACTGGCCGAACGCCCGGAATCGACCCGGATGGCTTCACGATAGCGGTGGATCTCCTCGAGCATGGCGAGGCGCTGTTCGGCCAGCCCGGCGACATGGCACATGGCGGTGGCGGGGCCGACGGTGTCGGCCGGGCGCGGTTGCGGCGGAGCCGGATGCGAATGTGGCGGCACCGCGCGGCCGCCCGGAGGCGTGCTGGTGGCGCAGGCCGACATCATGGTCGCCGCAAGCAGGCATAGCGTCAGTTTTTTCATCGGTGCAAGTCCTTCCAGTATCCCCGTCAATCCGCCTGGCCGTTCTCGGCCGCAGCGGAATGCCCCCCGTCCATGGCGGCCTGGTAACAGCCGGGCAGGTTGAGTTCCTGCCCGTTCTCGCGGCGCGCCTCGTCGACGCGCTGCTGCCAGGCCAGATAAAAACGGTCACCCGTGCGCTCGGCTTCCGCCAGCAATGCCCGCGAAATGCCGGCCCAGCGATCCGCCGGGCTGTCGCCACCGGTGAATTCCTGGCGCAGGCGGCGGGCGCGCTCATGTCCGAGATCGGCGGCGCGGCGCAGATAGCTGTCGGCGCGCTCCGGGCTCTCGATCAGGCCGCAGAGGCGGTAGCTGCCCTGGATCGTGCCGGTGCCATAGATCAGGGCGAGATTGAAATTGGCGCTGCCATTGCCGCGATCGGCGGCGGTGTCGAGCCATTCCAGAGCCGAGTCGATATTCTGTTCCACGCCGAGCCCGGTCGCGAACATGATGCCGAGCAGATTCTGGGAATCAGCGTCGCGGGCATTGAGAGCGGCATGGCAGATCAGCGTCACCGTCTCCTGCGAATTCAGGGCGCCGGTCTGGTCAAAGCCCATCTCACGCTGGAAATCGCGCACCGAGCGCCGTGTCACCGGACCGTAGGAACCATCGACCGGCCCCGAATAAAAGCCCAGGGCCGCCATGGCCCGCTGGCGCGAAATCAGCTGGATGATGTCGCCGGAATCCTCGCGCTCGCTGGCGCCATAGGCGATGCGGGCAAGGCTTTGCGTCGAAGTCGGACAGGAGAGTTGCAGCACGGCGGTCTGCAGGCGCTGCTGCGCGATCAGCGCGGCCTGGGCGCCGCCGCCATAGGAACCGGCGATCAGGGACTGGTCCCAGGCATCACGGGCCTCATCGGTGCGGCCGACCGCCTGGTAGGCATCGCCGACATTGAGCCAGCAGCGCGCCAGGCGCGGCGCGTCGGGACCGTCCTGGCCGGCGGCGCAGATGCGCTGGCCCGGGGTTTCGAAATAGCGGGACCGGGTGTTGGGGAAGAGCGAGAAACCGCGCGAATCGCGGTCGCGCACCGGCCCGGTATTGAAGGAGAGGCCGCTGCTGCCGCTGACGGTGCGGTCACCCGGCCGGTTCGCGGCGGCGTCGCCATAGAGCACCGAGCCGGAATAGGGGCTGCCGTTGTCGCCGGTCGCGGGGCTGTCGTAACTGTCCGGGCTGTAATAGCCGAAATCGGGATCATAGCGCGATGGATAGTCCGTCGAGCCGGTGGCTGGATCCGCCGGCCCCGGCGGGCTGGCTCGCCCGAAACGCCACCAGGGGCGTGTGCTGTCCTCGGGGCAGTATTCGCTGGCACAATAGCCGGCGCGATAGGCACGCGAATGGGTATAGCCGAGGATGGCCACAAGCCCGATGACGACCAGAATGGTCGCCGCGACCTGTGTCAGCAGGGCTGTAACCCGATCCATCATCCAGACACCCCCCGTCGATGTCATCCGCGGTGCCGTCATTGGTTAACCGCTATTAACCATACTAGCTGTGGGTGCTGTCCAGCGCCATACGCCTGAGGCGAGTTTGTTGATAAATTTTCGCAATCTGCCGGGGAATGTTGCTTTTTCTCCAACAGGTTGAATGTTGGATGCAACAAACACCTGTCAGGCGAGTGCGGTGCGCTCGAAGGTGATTTCCGGCCATAGCGCCTGCTGGCGCTCGCATTTGGCGTTCCAGCCGACCGGGTCAGCCAGCGCCTCAACCGGACGGACATGCAGCGAGAACAGCTCGCCGAGGCCGTAGGGCGCCAGCACCTCCATCTTGCCCGCCGTCTCGAGCCGGACGGCGACGGCATGGGTGTGCGAGGCGAAATGCGAGACGGCATCGGTCGTGCTGGTCAGGGGCGCGCGGGTGACGCCGTGCTTGGCGCCAAACCAGAGATGGACCCGGGCCTGGTTGCGGATTTCGACGATGGCGTCGAGATCGCCAAACACGGCATCGCCGGCCTTGATGACGACATCCTCGGCCGCTTCACCCAGATCAGAGGCGTCGAAATAGCCGAGATCATAATCATTGACGCCATGGGCCGGGTCGCGCCCGGTCAGGGCATTCCACACCGCCTGGTAGACGGCGCCGGCCATCAGGCCGTGATCGGGCAGACCCATCGCGGCCGCGCGTTGCAGCACCGTCATCGCCACCGGATTGGCCTGCACCGCCGCGACCAGAAAGGCCTGCTGTTCGTCAGCCGAAGCATTGGCGAGGCGGCGCGGGTCCGGCATCAGCTGCGCAGCGTACCGCCAGTGGCGCCGGTGACCTTGGCGATCACCTTGGCGGCGACGGCGTCGATATCCTCATCGGTCAGCGTCTTGTCGCGCGGCTGCAGCACAACCTCGATCGCCAGCGAGGTCCGGCCCTCGGGCACACCCTTGCCGTCATAGACGTCGAACACGGTGACATCGCTGATCAGCGCCTTGTCGGCGCCCTTGGCGGCGCGGATCAGGGCATCGGCGGCGACGCTCTTGTCGACCAGGAAAGCGAAATCGCGCTTCACCGGCGTCAGATCGGCGCGGTCGAGCTGGGTGCGGGCCTTGAGGCTGTTGGCCTTGCGCGGCTGCGGGATGGCGTCGAGCACAATCTCGAACGCCAGCACGCGGCCATCAATCCCCAGTGCCTTGAGCACGCGCGGATGGATCTCGCCAAACTCGGCCATCACATTCTTTGGCCCCAGGCGCAGCACGCCGGAACGGCCCGGATGCCACCAGTCGCGCGCTTCCGGCGCCACCTGCAGCGAGCCCGCCGGCGCACCGGCGGCATCCAGCGCCGCCATGGCATCAGCCTTGACGTCGAACACATCCGGCGCCCGGCTGCCGGTCCAGTGACGGCCGGAGGTGATGCGGCGCACGCCGGTCGCGACCAGCAATTGGCCGTCGGGCTGGTCGGTGAGATAGACCGGGCCAACTTCGAACAGGCGCGCATCGGCAAGGCCGCGATCGGCATTGGCCTGCAAGGCCGTCAGAAGATGGATCAGCGCCGTCGGGCGCATCACGTCGAGTTCCGAGGAGATCGGGTTTTCCAGCGCCAGACCAGTCCCGTGACCGCCAAACAGCGCTGCCTGCGAGGTCTCGCAGAAGGACCAGGTCACGGCCTCCTGATAGCCCCGCACGGCCAGGGCGCGGCGGGCATGGCGGGCCCGCAATTGCATCACCGTCGCCGGGGCCTGGCGGCGCACCGAGGGACGTTCCAGCGAAGTCGCGACCAGCTTGTCGAAGCCGTGAATGCGGGCGATTTCCTCGACCAGATCGGCCTTCAAGGCACAATCCATCCGCCAGCTCGGCACACCGACGGTCAGCACATCGCCGGCACCGGTCGGCTTGAAGCCGAGCGTGGTCAGGATGCGCAGGATTTCGGCGCGCGGCAGGTCGAGCCCGGTCAGGCGCTTGACCTCTGTGATCGGGAATTCGATATCGGCCGGCGCCGCAGGCGTTTCGCCGAAGACGACCGTCTCGGAGGCTTCGCCGCCACAGATGTCGAGGATGAGCCGCGTCGCGTATTCGATGCCGTCACGCACCGATTGCGGATCGACGCCGCGCTCGAAGCGGTATTTGGCGTCGCTGTCGATGCCGGTCGCCTTGGCGGTGGCGCGGGTGATCAGCGGATCAAACCAGGCGCTCTCGATGAAGACATCGGTGGTGGCCTCAGTGCAGCCCGAATAGGTGCCGCCCATGATGCCGCCAAGACCAAGGCAATGCGCTTCATCGGCGATGACGCACATCGTCTCGGTCGGCGCATAGCTCTTCTTGTCGAGCGCTTCGAAGGTATCGCGCTCGCCGGCACCGCGGCGCGCATGCAGATTGCCGCTCAGCTTGGCCGCGTCGTAGACGTGCAGCGGGCGGCAGCGATCATAGGAGATCAGATTGGTGATGTCGGCGAGCGCATTGATCGGGCGCAGGCCGATCGATTTGAGCAGGGTCTGGATCCAGTCCGGCGAGGCGACATTCCTGACGCCGCGGATCAGCCGGCCGGCAAACACCGGACAGGCTTCCGGCCAGTCGAGCTCGACCTTGATGGGACAAGGGAATGTGCCCGGAACCGGCTCGATCGGGACATCCTTGAGCGTGCCGATGCCGGTGGCGGCGAGATCGCGGGCGATGCCGCGCACGCCGAGCCAGTCGGGCCGGTTGGGGGTGACCTCGAAATCGATGACGATATCGTCCTGGCCGAGCGCCACGACAGCCGGCGTACCGACCGCCCAGTCGCCGTCGAGATCGATAATCCCGTCATGATCCTCGCCGAGTTCCAGCTCCTTGGCCGAACACATCATGCCCGAGCTTTCGACGCCGCGGATCTTGCGCGGCTTCTTGTCGAGGGCGAAATCCAGGCCCGGAATATAGGCACCAAGCGGTGCATAGACAGCGCGCATGCCGGTCCGGGCATTGGGGGCGCCGCAGACGATCTGTTTGATGCCGTCAATCGTCTCGACGGTGCAGACGCGCAGCTTGTCGGCATCGGGGTGGGCGACGGCCTCCTGGACATAGGCGACCGTGAAGGCGCCGAATTTCTCGGCCGGATTGTCGATCTCTTCGATCTCGAGCCCGGCCATGGTCATGGCTTCGGCAATCTCGTCGAGCGAGGCGTCGGTCTCGAGATGGTATTTCAGCCAGGAAAGCGGGAATTTCATTGCTCGTCCTCCGGCCGGGATAGGGCCGTTTCAGGTGATGTCGGGGCCGGGTTGGCGGCGCCCAATTGTTCAAACGCGTCGTCGGCGCCGACTTCGCACTGGTTCACGCGCCGGGCGAGCGCACCGCCGGCGGGCACAGTCTCCCAGCAGCGGTCGAACACAGAGCAATAGCAAACGCGCACTTCCCAGGCGTTCCAGCTCGACGCGGCAGCGTTGAGCTCGGACGGGGTGATATCCGCGCGCGACCACCGGATATTGATCGGGGTCACGCTTTCATTGGGGGCCAGGGCACGGCCGGTCAGCCCGGCCCATGACAGGTTATAGCCATCGGGCAACTGGGCGCGATAGCCCTCAAGCCCGGACTGCAACTCGCCATCGCGATACAGCGAAACGCGGCGGATCAGCGCCGGTCCGACGCCATTATTCGCGACGGTAATTCCCATACTGGCTTCGGTCGGCATGGTCGAGACAAAGCCATCGACCTGGAGCACGGGATAGACCGCGCCATGCTGCTGCGCCCGCATCACCCGGCCCTGGTCCCAGGCGACAAACAGCGCCGCGATGCCCACAAGCATGGCGCCGATCCCGGTCAGGGTCTGGTGGTTATGGGTGAACCAGCGCCACATGACTAGCTCAGCCCTGTCGCCATATTCGCCTGCAGCAGCGGCGAGAAGCCGTAATGGCCGAGCCAGCGCTGGTCGGAATTGAAGAAATCGCGCAGATCCGGGGCGCCGTATTTGAGCATGGCGAGGCGATCAACGCCCATGCCGAAGGCGAAGCCCTGGTATTCGTCCGGATCGAGGCCGCAATTGCGGATCACATTCGGATGCACCATGCCGCAGCCGAGGATCTCCATCCATTGCTCGCCGGAGCCCACCTTCACCGCTTGGCCGACACGCTCATAGCGCACATCCATCTCCGCCGACGGCTCGGTGAAGGGGAAGTGATGCGGGCGGAAACGGGTTTCCACCTGGTCGGTCTCGAAGAAGGCGGCGAGGAAATCCTCCAGCACGCCCTTGAGGTGACCCATATGGGTCTCCCTGTCGATCACCAGGCCTTCGACCTGGTGGAACATCGGCGTATGGGTCTGGTCCCAGTCACAGCGATAGACCCGGCCCGGCGCAATGATGCGGATCGGCGGCGTCTGGCTCATCATGGTGCGGATCTGGACCGGCGAGGTATGGGTGCGCAAGACCTTGCGCTGGCCTTCCGCGTCCGGCTGCATGAAGAAGGTGTCCTGGGTATCGCGCGCAGGATGACCCTCGGGGAAATTGAGGGCGGTGAAATTGTGGAAGTCATCCTCCACGTCCGAGCCTTCGGCGACGGCAAAACCCATATCGGCGAAGATCACGGCGAGCTCTTCCATCACCTGGGTGATCGGATGGATCGAGCCTTGCGGTTCCGGCCGCACCGGCAGGGTGACATCGATGGTTTCCGAGGCCAGCGCCGCATCGAGGGCGGCTGCTTCCAGCATCGCCTTGCGTGCATCGACCGCCGCGCCGAGCCGGTCCTTGAGACCATTCAGCGCCGGGCCCATCACCTGGCGCTCTTCCGGGGTCATTTTGCCAAGGCCCCGCATCATCAGCGAGACAGACCCCTTCTTGCCCAACGCCCCGACGCGCACGGCATCAAGGGCCGCCGCATCGGTCGCGGCGGCGATCTGTGCGAGCACATCGGCTTCGAGTGCGTCGAGAGCAGCGGTATCGGTCATGTCTTCGTCCCTGGCCAGTCGTGCACGGGTTTAGCGCCTGGCATTTCAGGTGTCGACAGGGCTTGTCGGTGGAGGGGGATGCCGGGTGGGGGATGGGCGTATGATACGCGGCCCCGGCGGAGCGTCTTGGTGTCGCCTGATTAAGGGGACTTACATTAGCACTCCTCTTATTTAAGCAAAACGCCTATTGCTTAAATAAGGGTGCCGCTCCATATTCGGCGCATGGGCGATTTCGACGTCAATCTGCGGCTGGGCCGCTTCATCGAAACCTCCGTCGCGGGCGAGCCGGTGCGCGCCTTCGTGCCGCCATCGCTACCACCCGTGCCGCCGATCGACGTGCTGACGCTGCTGGAGTCACTGAGCCGGGCGGAGCGGGCCCTCGGGCGGCTGGACGGTATCACCATGTTGCTCCCCCGTCAGGAACTCTTCCTCTACATGTATGTGCGGAAGGAAGCCGTTCTTTCCTCGCAGATCGAAGGCACGCAATCGACGCTTTCCGACCTGCTGCGCTTCGAAGCGGAAGCGCAAGCCGGTCAACCTATCGACGACGTCCGCGAAGTCTCGAACTATGTCGATGCCATGATGTACGGTCTAGAACGTCTGGAAGATCTGCCACTTTCCTTGCGTCTGATCCGCGAAATGCATGCCCGACTGCTACAGAGCGGACGAGGGGGCAAAAAAAATCCTGGCGAGTTCCGGCGTTCGCAAAACTGGATTGGTGGTACACGCCCTGGCGACGCGCTCTTCGTGCCGCCCCCAGTCGAGGAACTGGACGGTTGCCTTGATGCCCTGGAGCGATTCATACACGAGGACGAGTCGCGGCTACCTGCCTTGATCAAAGCCGGCCTGCTCCACGTTCAGTTCGAGACCATCCACCCGTTTCTCGATGGCAATGGCCGGATCGGCCGCTTGCTGGTGACACTCTATCTTTGTGCCAATGGAGTATTGCGCAATCCGCTGCTCTATCTGAGCCTCTACCTCAAAACGCATCGCTCCGAATATTACCGGCTGCTTCAGGACGTGCGTGAACATGGCGCGTGGGAAGCCTGGCTTGAGTTCTTCCTGATTGGTGTCGCGGACACCGCCAATCAGGCTTTCGATGCCGGCAGCCGGATCGTCGAATTGTTCAAGGAAGATCGGGACCGTATCACGGTGGAAAGCGATCGCGCAGGCTCGGCGCTTCGGGTCCATGACTTGTTTCAGCAGAACCCATATCTGACGGCCAAGTTGCTCGTGGAGAAAACCGGCCTTACGGCACCAACGGTGAATGCGGCGTTGGCCGATCTGGTGCGTCTCGGCGTGGCTGAAGAAGTCACAGGTCGCAAGCGTGGTCGCGTATTCAGCTACTCGCGCTATCTCGCTATCCTCAGCGAAGGCGCTGACCCCCTCTCCGACAAGTGAAGCCGGCAGCGGTCTCGCCAGCAAATGATTCGCAATCCGTCGAAGTCTCGGCATGAGGTTTGTGGTGGGCCTGGCGCCGAGGCGTCTGGCACTCACACAACAGCAGGATATGATCCCCGACTTGGATGGCACCCCCAAAAACGAAAAAAGCCCGCCGGCATCGCGCCAGCGGGCTTTTCCGTAACTTCAGTCGTCCAGCCTAGGCCAGCGCAGCTTGCGCCTGGTCAACCAGGGCCTTGAAGGCGTCCGGCTCATGGATGGCGATGTCGGAGAGGACCTTGCGGTCGACTTCGATGCCGGCCTTGTTCAGGCCGTTCATCATCGTCGAATAGGTCATGCCGTGCAGTCGGGCGCCGGCATTGATGCGCTGGATCCAGAGGGCGCGGAAGGTGCGCTTCTTGGCACGGCGGTCGCGATAGGCGTACTGGCCGGCCTTCTCCACAGCCTGGACGGCAGCGCGGAAGGTGTTCTTGCGACGGCCGTAATAGCCTTTCGCTTTCTTGATAACTTTTTTGTGGCGGATGGCCGTAGCCGGGCCGGATGTCACTCGTGACATGGTATGCTCCTACTCAATGCCGGGGGCTTAAAGGCCGTACGGGAGATATTTCTTGATGATCTTCGTATCCTGAGCGGACAGGACGACCTGTCCCCGCTTGTCGCGGATCTGCTTGGGGGTACGCTTGATCATGCCGTGACGCTTGCCGGTCTGACCGGCTTTGATCTTGCCCGTGGCAGTGAGCTTGAAGCGCTTTTTGGCGCCGCTCTTGGTCTTCATCTTCGACATTTCCATCTCCTTTGCTGGACCGGCGAACCGGTCCGAGGGTGTGAACAGTCAGCGGGCATGTCGATTTGGCCCGGTAGACTGGTGATAAGAGAGCGGGGTTTATACGCGTCTGGCAGGGGATTGCAACAGCGCGAGGGAGTCTGAATCAGGCCGCGTGCTCATGCTCACACAGGCCGCAATCCTTGATGTGGTCATGGCCGGCGCGGGCCTGGCTGCGCCAGTTGACCAGATGGGCGGCGGCCAGGACGCTGACGCCGGTCAGCGTCAGGGCGGTTTCGACCAGCGGGCTGGACAGGTGCAGGGCGCCGACGGTCATCAGGGCGAGGCCCAGCAGGCCGATGGCCAGAACCGGCCAGCGCGCATGGCTGGCGCGAACGCTCCAGCCCAGGGCCAGCAGCGAGATTGGCGCGGCGATGGCCAGCAGGCCCAGATGCCAGGCATGGCTGGCACCGAACACTTCGCCAAGACCCGGAGCCAGCATCGGTGCGGCGGCGGCCGCGACCGGAAACAGCAGGCAGTGGGCGACACAGACAGCCGACAGGCTGACGCCTGTGAGGTCGAGCGTTCCGTTGTGCAGATTGATCCGGGGCATCCAGCGCATGGTTGTTTCGTCCGTCTTCGTCCAAATGATATAGTATAACATTCGGCGCGATGGAAGGGCCGTGACGGTCTATTCGCAGTCCTGCCTCGATCCTGAAGACGGACACATGAAAACGGGCACATGAAAACGGGTGGCCCCCTGGAGAGCCGCCCGCCTGCATGTGTCAGACTGGGGGCCGCAGCCCCGCCCGTCAGTCGGCAAAGCCAAGTTCGGAGATTTCCAGTCGTGCCGGCGCGTCCATGCCCTCACGATAGGTGCCGACCCAGATATCATAGGTGCCGCTCTGCGGCCCCTCGAAATGGATGCCGGGGTTCAGGCCGTTATTGTCATCATTGCAGACCCAGTTGCCGTCCGGATCATTGATGATGAGGGTCGTGTCCGCGTCCGACATCACCGAGATGAACAGATCGAGCGCGCCGGGCGTGAAGGTCAGCTCGAAATCCGGTGCTGCGGTCGCATAACCGCGGCACATGGAGCCGGCTGCCGATTCCGCGGCGATCGGGCCGCCGGCCATCACCTCGACCACATAGGGATCGGGTGAGAAACCGCCGGTGAGGGAGGCCGAGCCGGAATTGGCGTCCAGCATGTAGTCGAATTCGCCGCTGCCCTGATACTCATCGCCGAAGGCCAGTTCGGAAATGTGCAGGACCGCGTCTTCCGGCTGGAAGTCGGAATAGGTGCCGACCCAGATATCATAGCGGCCCGACTGGGGCTCGTCGAAGCGGATGCCCGGATTGAGGCTGCCCGCGCTGTCATCATCGCAGACCCAGCTGCCATCCGGTGCGTTCACGACCAGGGTCGTATCGCCCGACGAGGTCGCCGAAAGGTAGAGGTCGAGGCTGCCGGCCGTGTAGTTGAGGTTGAAGTCAGGCGCGGTGGTCGCGAAGCCGCGGCAATTCTGCCCGACCGCTTCGAAGACGTCGACATCGCCGCCGGCCTGCAGCGAGACATTGTACGGATCCGGGATGAAGCCGGCGTTCAGGGACACCGAGCCGTAATTCGATGGCAGGGCGTAATCGAGCACCGCCGGCACGTCAATTTCGCCACGGAAGCCGGTTTCGGACACAAACAGCGTTGCGTCGGCAATGGCTCCCCCGGAGTAACGGCCAGCCCAGATCGCATAGCGGCCAGCGGCCGGGTCGGTGAGGCGGATGCCCGGATTGAGCTCCTCGGCGGAATCATCATCGCAAATCCAGTTTCCGTCCGGGCCCTGGACGATCAGGGTGGTGTCGGCATCGGACTCCATCGACAGATAGAGATCGTGCTGGTCATTGGCGGAATAGTTCAGCCAGACATCGGGTGCCTCGCTGATCTGGCCCCAGCAATAATCGCCGGTGCCGCGGCTGCCATCGAGATCGCCGCCGGCGCGCACGGCAACACGGCGCGGGTCATCGGAGAAGCCGGCACGCAGGTTGAGCGTGCCCGAATTGGGCTGCAGCGCCGGATTGGGTGCTCGCGAATAGGCATTGTCGCTGGAAAAACCGACCTCGGAGATATGCAGCATGGATGGCTCATAGCCATTGCCGGCCGAGAGCGTGCCGACCCAGATATTATAGACGCCCGATTGCGGCGTGTCGAAGGAGATGCCGGGGTTGAGGCCCTGGCCCGGCGCATCATCATTGCAGTGCCAGCTGCCGTCCGGTGCATTGACCATCAGCGTCGTGTCGGCATCCGAGGCGGCGGAGATGTAGAGAGGATAACCGCCTGCATTGTACTGCAGATTATAGGATGGCTGGTAGGAAATATAACCATAGCAGCGGTCGTCGACATTGCCGCCAAAAATGGCGCCGCCAGCCTGGATACCGACCGAAACCGGATCCGGCGCGAAGCCGGCATTCAGCGAACTCGATCCATAGGCCGGGGCCGCATTCGCGTCCTGTGCCTGTGCCGAGGCTGCCAGCAGTACCACTGCCGCTGCGCTCGTCGCCAATCTGTAGATCATGGTCATTCTCCCCTGGTGCGCGATGTTACTCGCTGAAAAGTTCCGAAATCGACACGGTCGCCTCCTCGCGGGAGGCGTCCGCATAGGTGCCGATCCAGATGTCGTAGAGGCCCGATTGCGGGCCGGTGAAGCGGATCGACGGATTGAGACCCTCGCCGCTGTCATCATCGCAGTGCCACCCCCCATCGGGCGCCTGGATGACGAGCGTGGTATCGACGGCCGCGTCCACCGAGATAATCAGTGGCGAGGCGCCGGCATTGTAGAAAAGCGCCAGGTCAGGCGCATCGGCGATAAAGCCGCTGCACTCCGCCCCGCGTGACTGGCTGGCATCGATCGAGCCGCCGGTCGCAAGGCGCAGGCGATAGGGATCGGGTGTGAAACCGGCCGAGAGCGAGACATCGCCGGAGCTCGGCAGGGCCGAGGCGTTCTGGGCCGCAGCCGTGCCGCAGCCGGTGATGAGCGCGATGGTGAAAGCGGTCAGCCTGAGCATTCAATTCCCCGAAACCCCAGCCAGCCGGATCAAGACCCGGCCAGGCGCCCACAATTGAGCATGCTTTGCAGAGAATTTCATCTGAAAACAAACGGGCTGAACCGCGACTGAACGCCGCCGCCTTCAATGCGGCCGCATTCAGTCACAATCCGGAAATCGCGGGCAGGCGCGTCTAGCGCGGCGCCATCACCATCACCATCAGCCGGCCTTCGAGCTTGGGCTCGAACTCGACCTTGGCGATCTCGCCGAAGTCTTCCTTGACGCGGCGCATGATGTCCATGCCGCGGTCCTGGTGAGCCATTTCACGGCCACGGAAACGCAGGGTGATCTTCACCTTGTCGCCGGCTTCAAAGAAGCGCGTCATGGCCTTGGTTTTCACCTGGTAGTCATGGATGTCGATGTTCGGACGCATCTTGATCTCTTTGATCTCGACCGTCTTCTGCTTCTTGCGAGCTTCGGCTTTTTTCTTCTGTTCCTGGTATTTCAGCTTGCCATAATCAATGATTTTGCAAACGGGCGGATCGGCGTTGGGGGAGACTTCGACAAGGTCGAGTCCGGCTTGAGCGGCAGCCTCGAGAGCGGCCTCGGTCGGCACAATCCCCTGCTTCTCTCCATTTTCGTCGATAAGAAGCACCCGCGGTACGCGGATGTCTAAATTCATACGCGGTCCGTCTTTTTTCGGCGGTTGCGCAGATTGTGGTCTACGGGCTATGGCCGCTTCTCCCTTGTGGCCTGCGAGCAATACTTAGTAATCGTCCGGCGGCGCAGCTGGATCAAGCCCAAATTGGCCTGAATAGGCCGCAACCCTGCCGGAGAGCCGCGCACTATGGTGAAATGATCACATTAAGCAAGCCTGCCGCGCGGTTCACGCCGCAGCCGTGCTGTCGGAGAAGCCGCCGGCAAAGCGCATCGCGGCCATGGCTTCGGACGGTGCGACCTGCGCCAGGACGGGTGCGTGCATCAAAATCACCGGCGCATCGCCGCGCGGCGCATTGAGTGCCGGGTCCTCGACGCCGGCATAGAGCGCCAGCGCCGGAGCGCCGGCCGCGACCAGCAGGTGCAGCAGCGGAGTGTCCTCGCCGAACACGAAGCGGGTTCGCCGTGCCAGTCCGGCAAGTTGCGGCAGTTTCGCCTTGCCGGTGATGTCACGCGCGCCCGGGGCGACCTGCGAGACATAGCGGCCGATCTCGCGGGTATCCGGTCCGCCGACCAGGGCCGGTGTGATTCCGGCCTGCAATAATTCGTGCGCCAGATTGGCCCATTTTTCCTTGGGCCAGCGCAGGGCCGGTTTGACGTCATCGCCGGCCGGGGCGAGCAGGGCGAAGGGCCCGTTGAGCCCGAAATATTCCGGATCGAGCATGCGCGACTTGCGGGCGAGGAAATCGACCCAGCTCGCGTCCGGCGAGGGTGCGCCGCCGAGCGGAAAGTGCGCGGGGCCCAGGCCGATGGTGGCATTGAGCCGGCCGGCGATTTCGTCAACCGGGTGCTCGCCGGATTTGCGCGAGGGCAGGATTTCCAGCCAGTCGCATTTGGAAAAGCGGAACAGGCCCTTGAGTTTGCGTGAGGCATTGTCCCCGACCAGATCATAGACCCGGGTCGGATGTGCTGCCTTCAGGCGCTTGTCGCGCGCCACCGTTTGTGGCCGGCCGTCGGGCCGCGCATCGATCTCGATCGCGTTGAAAAACGGGCTGTGCTTGAGGAAGGACTCAAACTCCGGCGTCGTCAGCAATACGATCCGGTCACGCTTGTGCACCTGGCGCAGCGTTTTCGCCGAGGCGAGCATGCGTACGGTCGATGTCAGATCCCCCCAATGCAGGACGTAGACGGTATCGCGTTCCGGTTCGATCATGGCTGCGAGCTTAAAACCTCTTCGTAGACGCGCAAAGTCGCAGCTTGCAGGGCGCGTGTCGAGAACTGTGTCCTGACATGCTGCGCCGCGCGCTCGCCCATTTCGCTGCGCCGGGCCGGTGTCATTGTCATCGCCTCGCGGATCGCGGCGGCGAGGGCGGCGGGGTTGCCCGGCTCGACCCGCCAGCCGGTTTCGCCCGGCACCACAACCTCGCGCGCGCCGCCATGATCGGCCGCGATCACCGGGATGTGCATGGCGCCGGCCTCGGCCGCCGTGCGGCCAAACGCCTCCGGCTCCACCGAGGGGGTGAGGGCGAGATCGGCCATGGCGAAGGCGGCCGGCATGTCGCTGCAATGGCCGACAATGCGCACATCGGCATCCAGCCCGTGCCGGGCAATCAGCGCGTTGAGCTCGGCCAGATAGGTCTCACGGCCTTGGGCATCGCCGGCCATCAGGGTCAGCGGCACTTCCAGCCCCTCTGCCTTGAGCTGTCCGAGCGCGGTCAGGGTCTCGCGCTGCCCCTTCCAGCCGGTCAGCCGGGCCGGGTAGAGCGCGATCATGCGATCCGTTGGCCAGTCCAGCCCCCAGCCGGCCGCCAGTGCGGCGACGCGTTGCGGTTCGACCTGCTGCGGGTCGAAGCTGTCGAGATCGACACCGCGGGGGATCACCCGGATCCGCCCGGCGGCGAACGGGTGCCGGGTGCGGATATGGTCGGCGATGAATTGCGAATTGGCGATCACCAGCTCACCGCGTGCCATGACGGCATTATACCAGCGTTTCAGCCCGGTCTTGCCATTATAGGTGCCGTGATAGGTGGTGATGAAATGCGCGCCACTCTGGCCGGCAGCCCATCTGGCGCTCCAGGCGGGTGCGCGCGAGCGGGCATGGATGATCTCGATTGCATCGGCCTTGCCGATCGCCGCGATGCGCCGGGCATTGCGCCAGACAGTCCAGGGGTTCTTGCTCGCGACCGGCAGGCGCACCAGTTCGCCGCCCACCGCTTCCAGCTCCGCCTCGAGCCGTCCGCCCTCGCTCACGACCAGCGCCCGGCCGCCCGCCGCCACGACCGCCTCGGCGACTTCGAGCGTGGTGCGTTCGGCACCGCCAGCATCAAGCTGGGGAATGACCTGGAGAACATTCATGGCGTGACAGCGCACCGGGTTGGCAAAGCAGGGTTCAGGCGCGGTTTTTTCACAAGCGGCGCCCTGTGACAAACGAATCCGCAGTATCGCCCCCGCCGCAGCGGGTCACACTGTGACGGAAAACTTGAATGGACGCTGCGCCCCCTGATGCTACCGCTTTGCCTTCGAATGCCGGCAGGAGGTGCGGATATGCAGGAGAATGAATTCGAGCGGAATGGCTATCGCCTCACCGACCGGCGCGAGGCCTTTGACCCCGTCCAGGCCCATCGCCTGCTCAGCACGTCCTACTGGTCGCCGGGAATCCCGGCGGAGACGGTTATCCGGGCGGCTGCCAATTCCTGGACCTTCTGCCTGTTGGCGCCCGATGGCCAATTCGCCGGCATGGCGCGCTTCATCACCGATCGGGCCACTTTCGCCTATCTTGCCGATGTCATCATCGATCCGGCCCATCGCGGCCACGGTCTCGGCAAATGGATGGTCGCATGTCTGCATGACCTGCCGGAAATCCGGGCCTGCCGGCGTTTGATGCTGATGACCGCCGATGCCCAGCCCCTCTATGCCGGGGTCGGCTATACGCCGCTGAAATCCCCCGAGCGGGCGATGGAGGTGGCGCGTCCCGATATCTATCGCCAGTCCGCATCCAGCGCCCCGGCTGATGCGGCGATGGACCGAGCTGCGGCCGCTGACTAACCTGACCGCCAGCCCTTCAACGTCTTGTCCCGGATGCCCTGATGCGTTTTCTCCCCCTTGCCCATCTCCTTCCGGCCGGTTTGCTGGCCATTGCGGGCGCCACCGCCCATGCCCAGGGCTCGGCGATCTTGGCCGAAACTGACCGCTATTTTGCCTGTCTGGAGCGGGTCGAGAGCGATCAGGATGCCGCGTTCGAGGATGCCCTGGCCTGGCGGATGGAAGGCGGCGGCTGGCCGGCGGCGCATTGCGAGGCCCGGGCGATTATCGCGCTGGGTGATCGCGCCCGCGGCGCGGCCCTGCTCGACGAGCTGGCGATGTCCGAGGTGTCCGACCAGGACCAGCCGGCCCGCATCACCATGCTGGTGGAAGCCGGTCAGACCTGGCTGGGCCTGGAGGAGGCGGACGCGGCGCAGGCCAGTTTCGCCGCCGCACTGGAACTTGACGCGCTCGACGGCGCCGCGCTGTTGGGCCGGGCCGGGGCGAGTGTGGCGCTGGGCGATTGGGATGCGGCGGAGGCTGCGGCGACGGCTGTCATTGATCAGACGCCCGGTCTCGTGGACGGCTGGCGCCTGCGTGCGCAGGCGCGGCTGGAAAATGGCGCGCTCGATGCGGCCTGGCAGGATATGGAAACCGGGCGGGAGATCGAGCCGGCCAATATCGATTTGCTGGTGCTGCGTGGCCGGATCAATGAGGCCCGTCGTCTGGCGGCGCTGGAGAACTAGCCTGCCGCGCGGCGTGCTGCGGGCATGATGGTGCCAGCGAAAATCACGCGATTCCGGCCGGTTTCCTTGGCTTCGTACAGCGCATCATCGGCTGCGAGCAGCAGGGAATCCGGGCTGTCGTGATGGCCTTCGGGCGCCGAGATGGACACACCGATACTGGCGGTGATCGGGATCAACTCACCCGGATCGTTGACGATCTGCAGCGCTTCGACAGCCTGGCGGACGCGCTCGGCCATCAGCGCCGCGTATTCCGGTGCCACATCGGGCAGCACAATGATGAATTCCTCACCCCCCAGCCGGCCCAGCCGCTCGCGTCCTGACAGGCAGGCCTGTACGGCCTTCACCGTCTCCACCAGGACCCGGTCGCCGATGGCATGGCCATGGGTGTCATTGACGCGTTTGAAGTGATCGAGATCGAGCATCACGACCGCGACCCGAGTGCCAAGGCTGCGGGCCTGTGCGGTTTCCGCTTCCAGGCACTGCATCAGGGCCCGGCGATTGGCGACGCCGGTGAGGGAATCGGTTTCGGCCAGCTGGCGGAATTGTTTCTGCATCCGGACCAGGCGCGAGGCGGCGCGCAGGCGCGCGCGCAGCTCGGTCATATTGACCGGCTTGCGGATGAAATCATAGGCACCGGCATCAAGGGATTCCTCCAGCCGGCTTTCCTGGCCCGAGGCCGTGATGACGATGGTGTGCACGGATTCAGTCCGGGGATTGGCCTTCAGGGCCCAGCAGGCTTCCAGCCCGGTCATTGCCCCGACTTCAATTCCGGTCAGAAGGATATCGGCCGGCATGGCCTGCATCTGCTCGAGCACGGCCTCGGCGCTGCGCGCGGTCTGGACGCGGTAGCCCGCCTCCTCGACGGCCTTGCTCAGGATTCGAAGCTGCACCTGGCTGCTCTCACAGATCATCACGGAGATCTGGTCTCCGGGGCCGGGCGCTTCGATCATGATGTCGACTTCCCTCATCAGACGTCGCCACCCATCATTTCTGTCAACATTGACCGCCCTCCCCAGCGTGGTCTGCCATGATTTTTATTCCGGCGCGCCCCGTATAGGGGAGAAAGGATAACAGCGTCTCAACCTGTCCGTGCCGAATCGAAAATTCGCTGCCATTCGATCATCACTTCAGGATCTGTTTCCGCTTCCAGACCCGCGCGGGCGTGCGCCTTGGCCTCATCCGGGGACAGCTGTGACAGGGCCCAGATTGCGGCGCCACGCACCAGGGCATCGGAATCGCGGATGCGACCAAAGACCACAGGTAGCAGCGACAAATCCCGTGAATTTCCGATGGCGATCATCACGTTGCGGACGAACTTGCCGCGCCCGATTCGCTTCACGGGCGAGGCGGTGAAGACCTGGCGGAAGCTTGCGTCATCGAGCGCCGCCAGTTCGCTGAGCAGCGGTCCCTTGAGCTCCGGACGCGGGTGGAAGGCCATTTCCGCGGTCACCGCGGCGAACTTGTTCCAGGGGCACACCGCCAGACAGTCATCACAGCCATAGATGCGATTGCCCATCGCGGCGCGGAATTCGACCGGGATCGGGCCCTTGTGCTCAATGGTGAGGTAGGAAATGCAACGCCGGGCATCGAGCTTATAGGGACCGGGAAAGGCCTTGGTCGGGCAGATATCGAGACAGGATGTGCACGAGCCGCAATGATCGGTTTCCGGCGCATCGGGCTCCAGTTCGGCCGCCGTCAGCATCACGCCGAGAAACAGCCAGGAGCCGTGTTCGCGGCTGACCAGATTGGTGTGCTTGCCCTGCCAGCCCATCCCGGACTTTGCCGCCAGCGGTTTTTCCATCAGCGGCGCGGTATCGACAAACACCTTCACCTCGGCGCCGGTCCTGTCGACAAAGGCGCGGGCGAAATGCTTCAGCCGCTTCTTCATCAGGTCGTGATAATCGGTGTTCTGCGCATAGACCGAGATCACGCCCTCGGACGTGCGTTCCAGCGCTGCGAGCGGATCGATATCCGGCCCGTAATTGAGCCCGACCACCACGGCCGATTTCGCGTCGGGCCACATCGCCGTGGGATGCTGGCGCCGCGCCAGCGTATCCGCCATCCAGGCCATCGAGCCGTGCTGACCGCCAGCCACAAATTCCGCCAGACGCTCGCCGGCCTCCCACGCCTCATCGGCCCGGCAGATGCGGACGGTGGTGAAGCCGGCGGCGAGGGCTTCGGCTTTCAGCGCGGCGGTGTGCATGGGGTGAATATTAGCGGGAAGAGGCCGGGGGTGATAGCTGGCAGGGCATGGGGTGGGACTGAATGCAGGGCTATCGCGGCGCCAGCCGGTCGGCCAGGCGCGTCATCAGGTCCATGCGTTCGTGGAAGATCGCGACGATCAGCGCAGGAGCAGTCTCCCGCGGTAGGCAGAAGACGAAATGATGCTCGCAGCGCGCCATGCGCAGCGCCGGGTAGAGCGCGCTCATGTCCTTGAAACTCCCCTGGCCCGCCGCCAGTCGGGCAATGCCGCTCTCCAGCCCGGCCATATATCGGCGCAGCTGCGCGTCGCCCCATTGCTGGCGTGTGTAGTGGATGATTCCGCGTATATCGGCTTCCGCCGCATCCGTCAGAACATAATTGTGCCGGGTCATGCGCGGCGGTCTGCCGCCAGTTCTTCATCGAGAATCTCGCCGATGCTCCGGGCGGACACCTTCCCCGCCTGAGCCTCTTCGATGCGCGTTTCCAGCAGGGTCTTCAGCTCCTGCCATGCCCGCTCGGCATCCGTATCGCCGGGGAATAGCCGTTCGAGCGCATACTGCTTGATCGTCTTGCCCTGCAGGGCAGCCAGCGCCTTCAGGCTCTGGTGCTGCTGGTCGGTCATGTCGATGGTCAGGCGGCTCATGTGACAAACTCCGTCATTTCCCACAAACCCACATTAGCACATCTGCCGGGACACCGTTAGCCGCCCCTTCCCCCTCAGAAATCCAGGTCCGCATAATGCGCTGAAGGCTGGGTTCCGGGAAGCTTGTCGGCGAGGAGGCCGCGGAAGGCGGGGCGGCATTTGACCCGCAGATACCATTGCTTGACCGGTTCGAACTCGTCCCAGGGGACATCGCCGAGATAGTCGACGCAGGACAGATGCGCCGCCGCCGCGATATCGGCCAGCGTGTATCGAGGGCCGGCGAGGCCATCGCGGCTCTCCAGCAGCCAGGCCATATGATCGAGATGCCAGCGCAGATGCTCGCGCCCCTGGCGGATCGCGGCCGGGTCGGGCGAGCCGAGGCCCTGGACCCGTTTCTCCAGCTTTTCGTGCAGGAGGTAGGCATTGACCTCGCCGTCGAACTTGCGGTCGAACCAGTCCATCAGCCGCCGGGCCTCGGCGCGGTCGGCGGGTCCGCCGGGCAGGAGGCAGGGGCTGGGCGAGGTCTCCTCAAGATATTCCAGGATGGCGCGGCACTCGATGATAACGCGGCGGCCGCCACCGGATTCGTCCACCAGCACAGGCGTCGTGCCGGCCGGATTGAGCGATTGCAGATGGTCGGCCTGCTCCCACGGCGTCTCGAGCTGAAGCTGGTGCTTCAGGGATTTCTCGTCGAGGGCCACACGGACCTGGCGCGAGAAGGGATCGAGGGGCCAGAAATGGAGAACGCGCATGGCGTCAGATTAATCCGGTTTCGCTTAACGACTAATGTTCATGATTGGGCGCAACGCCAGCGCGGAAGAAGGCCGTGCCGTGCGCCTCCGCAGCGCCGTGCGGGTCGGCATGGATCATGATGTCGGCGGCCGGGTAGACCGCCATCAGGCGCCGCTCGCAACCGACTTCGATCTCGTGCGCCTCGCGCAGGCTGAGATCGGCCGGCAGGCCCAGATGGAACTGGATATGCACCAGCGGGCCGGAGGCGCGGGTGCGCAATTGATGCACGTCGACAATGCGCGGGTCATCGCCGAGGGCGAGATGCCGGATGCGCTCGCGCTCCTCATCGGGCAGTTCGCGGTCCATCAGCTGGTCCAGCGCCCCCTTGGCGACACCCCAGGCGGTGATGCCCAGCCAGACCGCGACGGCGAGCGCAACGGCGGCGTCCAGCCAGAGCCAGCCGAGCCAGACCGAACCGGCAATGCCCGCCATCACGGCCAGGTTGGCACCAAGATCGGAGAAATAATGCGCCCGGTCGCCCTCAACCGCGATCGAGCCGGTCTGGTCGACGGCGCGGGTCTGGATGATGACCAGGCCGATGGTCAGCACCAGCGACAACACCATCACCGCCAGCGCCCAGCCGGAAGCGCGGATCGCGACCGGTTCGATCAGGTGCTGCACACCTTCGCGCAGCAGCAGGGCCGCCGAGGCGGCGACGAAAATCGCCTGCATCACCCCGGCAAAGGCCTCCGCCTTGCCATGTCCGAAACGGTGTTCGGCATCGGCCGGTTCAGCCGCATAGCGCACGGCGAACAGGACGGTCAGCGAGGCGGTCAGATCGAGCGCGCTGTCGGCCAGTGAGGCCAGCAGGGCGACCGAGCCCGACAGATACCAGACGATCGCCTTGGTCACGACCAGGATCACCGCGACGGCAACCGAGGCGGATGTCGCGATCCCGGTGACGCGGCGCGCCTCGGCCGGTGCGAGACGGCCCGGGCCGCCGGCGTCATGATGATGGTCGTGGGGCATGGTCGAAAACCTCTCTGCCAGCTTTATGGCGCACTCGCGAGGCGCGTCAATGCGGGGCGGGGCGGCAAATGCACGCCTCGATCCAGTTGAGGGCGGCGCGCTGGTCGATATCCACCGCCACCCGCACCGGACGCCCGTCATCACTGCGGCGCAGCAGCCCGGCAAATCCGCCGGAAGGATCGTGCTCGAGCTGCCGGGTCTCGAAGCGGAATATTTCCGGCCGGGACAGCGCCGCGATTGCCAGGGCGTCATGGGGAAAACAGCCATCAATGCCGTCGCTGGCCCGGTAGGCATCCATATAATGATTGTGGGCCCGTTGCAGGAAGCGCGCGAGCGGTGTTTCGCTCGCCTCGGCGATGCGCGCCAGCCGGGCCCGGCGCAGCACGACCTTGCGGCAGGTATCGAGCGGCACGATGGTGAGGTTGGGGGCCACCGTCAGCAGGCCGCGCAAGGCCGCCAGGTCGGAGCCAAAATTGAACTCGCCTGCCGTGTGGCGCCGCGACACCGGGATGGAGAAGGCGCCGCCCATGCAGATCACCTGTCCCAGCGCGACGAAGGCCCCGGGATGGTCGCGAAGGGCGATCGCCAGATTGGTCACAGGGCCGATACAGATAATCGTGCCGCCGGCGCCTGCCTCGCGGGCAAAACCGGCCAGGCGTGCGGCACTGCGTTCCGGACCGTCCTCCTGCACAAGACCGGCCTCATAGCCCAGCACATGATCCGAACTCGCGCCGCCCAGCCCGTCCTCGCCATGGATGATGCGCGCATCGCGCCAATTGCCGATCAGCGGTGCGACCGCGCCGACGCTTATGCTGACATGCGGCGGCTCGAAGAAGGATTGGACCAGCGCTGCATTGCGTGCCGCCTTGCGCGGCGCGACATTGCCGAACACGGTCGTGATGCCAGCCAGCTCGATCGCGGGATCGGCACAGGCGCAAGCGAGCGCCAGCGCATCGTCGACGCCGCCATCCGTATCGATCCAGGCTTTCATGGCGTCTCCGTCACGCGGCCGCGGCTACAGCTGACAAGGTGCTGGCCAAGCGAATGCAACTGTTCGAAGATGCCGCCAAACCAAACAAAACGGCAATCATGACCCTGATCCACCTCGTCGTCCTGGCCCTGATTCAGGGTATCACCGAATTTCTCCCGATCAGCTCTTCTGCGCACCTGATCCTGACCCCGACCTTTCTCGGTGAGGCCGATCAGGGCCCGTTGATCGACGTCATGGCCCATGCCGGCACGCTGATGGCGGTGCTGGTGTATTTCTGGCGCGATATCCGCGATGTCGTGATCGGAAAATTTGCCCTGCTCGGTGGCCGTATCACGCCGGGTGGACGCCTGGCGCTGCTGGTTGCTGCCTCGCTGCCACCGGTGCTGATCTTCGGCGGTGCCCTGTTCGCGCTCGATCTGGTCGAGCAATTGCGCTCGCCGCTGGTGATCGCGATCTCAACCCTGGTGTTTGCGGTCCCGCTCTGGCTGGCCGACAAATACGCACCCAGCGTCAAGTCGATCGAGACCATGACCTTCAAGGACGCGGTCCTGATCGGCATCGCCCAGGCCCTGGCCCTGATCCCCGGCGCCTCGCGCTCGGGCACGACCATGACCGCCGGCCGCGCACTCGGTCTCGGCCGCAGCGAGAGCGCGCGCTTCTCGATGCTGATGTCGATCCCGGTGATCGTCGCCTTCGCCATCATCTCGGTCATTCGACTGATGAGCGAGACCGAAGCCACCACCCAGCTTCATGACGGCCTCATCGTCGCCGGCCTGTCCTTCATCTCGGCCCTCGCCGCGATCGCCGTGCTGATGCGCCTGGTCGACCGCGTCGGCTTCCTGCCCTTCGTGATCTACCGCGTGGCGCTGGGGGTCGGGCTGCTGGTCTGGCTGGCGCTGTAGGGGGCTGCCCCTAACCTGCCGCCATCGCCGGCTGGCGTTCGAGATGTTTGATCAGGCGGATGCCGGCTTTCGAGCAGGTCAGCGTGCCGCCGAGATCGCCGGTCCATTCGCCGGCCTCGTGCATGGCGCTGACAGCGCTGCGCAGGCGCGCCGCGGCCTTGACCTCGCCGAGACCGGCCTCCAGCAATTGCGCCACGCTCTCAATGGCGCCGAACGGGTTGGCCTTGTCCTGGCCGGCAATGTCGGGCGCCGAGCCGTGGATCGGTTCGAACACGCCGGGGCGCTTGTCGCCGAGCGAGGCCGAGCCGAGCAGGCCGATCGAGCCGGGCAGCATCGAGGCCTCGTCGGAGAGGATGTCGCCGAACATGTTCTCGGTCAGCACGACGTCGAATGAGGCCGGATCGCGCAGCATGTGCATGGCGGCGGCGTCGACATACATGTGGTCGAGCTCGATATCGGGATAGGTATTGGCGCCCATCTCGCTGACCACCTGGCGCCAAAGCCGGCTGGTCTCGAGCACATTGGCCTTGTCGACCGACATCAGCTTGCCGCGGCGCAGGCGCGCCTGTTTGAAGGCGATATCGGCGACGCGCTCGATCTCGGCGCGGCTATAGGCGCACTCGTCGCTGGCATAGTCCTGGCGCTTCTGGCGGGCGCCGAAATAGATGCCGCCGGTCAGTTCGCGCACGATCAGCATGTCGACACCGGCGACCAGCTCGGCGCGCAGGGGCGACTTGCCGGCCAGCGCCGGATGCACGCTGACAGGGCGAAGATTGGCATAGACCTGCAGTGCCTTGCGCAGGCCGAGCAGGCCGGCTTCCGGCCGCGACGGCGCCTGGTCCCATTTCGGCCCGCCGACAGCACCGAGGAAGATGGCATCGCTGGCCTGGCAGGCTTTCAGCGTTTCCGCCGTCAGCGGCTCGCCATACCGGTCGATCGAGGCGCCGCCAAAGGCGTGTTCGGAGAATTTGACGCCAAAGCCCGACAGGGCCGCAACGCTTTCGATCGCGGCGCGGGCGACGGCGGTGACTTCCGGGCCGATCCCGTCACCGGGCAGGAGGACGATTGAATAGGTTTTCATGCGCTGCGGGCCTCGTAAGCTGTGATGTCATCGCCGTGCGAGAGCAGGAAACCGAGCGGGTCGGTGCCCTCGATCAGGCAGTGTTTGGCGAAGGATTCGATCTCGAAATGAAAGCCGGGGCCATTACCGAGATCAACATATTGCCGCTCCAGATCGATTTTCACTTCCACCCCCTCATGCGCCAGTAGCCAGGCGTGGGAGTCCGGCGGCGCGACGATGGGCAGGATATTGTTCTTCGCCGCATTGGAGCGGAAAATGTCGGCGATCTCGCTGGAGATCACGGCCCGGACGCCGAACTCATGCAGCGCCCAGGGCGCATGCTCGCGCGAGGAGCCGCAGCCGAAATTGCGCCCGGCGACCAGCACCGCGAATTCGCCGGTATCGAGCGTGTTGAGGGCGCAATCCTCGCGCTCCTGGCCATCCTTGTCATAGCGCCAGTCATGGAAGGCGAGCTTGCCGAGACCGTCCTGCGTCGTTGTGGTCAGGAAGCGGGCGGGGATGATCTGGTCGGTATCGATGTCTTCCTGCGGCAGCGAGAAGGTGCGGCTGTGCAGATGCGCCAGACCGTCGGGATTATCAGACATGGGCGCTCTCCATCAGGCTGCGTGGATCGGTGATGCGTCCGGTCACGGCGGCCGCGGCGGCCGTCGCCGGGCTGGCGAGCACGGTGCGGGCCCCGGGGCCCTGGCGGCCTTCGAAATTGCGGTTGGAGGTGGAGACCACCAGCTCGCCGGCCTCGCCGCGATCACCATTCATGGCGATACACATCGAACAGCCCGGCTGGCGCCATTGCGCGCCGGCGGCGATGAAGACCTGGTCCAGCCCCTCGGCCTCGGCCTGGCGGCGTACCTGTACCGAGCCGGGCACGATCAGCGCCCGCACACCCGGCGCGACCTGGCGGCCGCGCATGATTTCGGCGGCGTCGCGCAGATCGGTGATGCGCGAATTGGTGCACGAGCCGATGAAGACCTGGTTGACCGCAGTGCCGGCAATCGGCTGGCCGGCCTTGAGCTGCATATAGTCGAGCGATTTCTGGTGCGAGGCCGAGCGCGCCTCGGGCACGGCGGCGCCGACGGCGATGCCGGTATCCGGAGCGGTACCCCAGGTGACCATCGGGGTGATGTCGGCGGCGTCGAGCTCGATCTCGCGATCGAAGTGGGCGCCCGGATCGCTGGCGAGCTGCGACCAGCGCTCAACGGCTTCGTCCCAGGCGGCGCCTTGGGGCACCAGCTTGCGGCCTTTCAGCCAGGCAAAGGTCGTGGCGTCTGGCGCGATCATGCCGGCGCGGGCACCGGCCTCGATCGACATGTTGCAGACCGTCATCCGGCCTTCCATGTCGAGCGCCTCGATCGCCTCGCCGGCGTATTCGATGACGCTGCCGGTGCCGCCATCAATCCCGAGCCGGGCGATGATCGCCAGCACGATGTCCTTGGCCGACACGCCCGGGCCGGTGCGGCCATTGACGGTAACGCGCAGGGATTTCGGCTTGCGTTGCAACAGGCACTGGCTGGCGAGCACATGGCCCACTTCCGTGGTGCCGATGCCGAAGGCGAGGGCGCCGAACGCGCCATGGGTGGCGGTGTGGCTGTCACCGCACACCACCGTCATGCCCGGCTGGGTCGCGCCCAGTTCCGGGCCCATCACATGTACGACGCCGCGATGATCACTACCCCAGCCATGCAGCGGAATGGCATGGGCGGCGGCATTGGCCTCGAGCATCTCGACCTGCAGCTGCGCCGCCTTGGTGGCATAGGGCGGTTGATCGCCGGGCTTGAAGTCCAGCGTCGGCGTTGAATGGTCGATCGTCGCAAGGGTGCGGTCGGGACGGCGCACCTTGAGGCCCCGCGCCGCCAGGGCCGAGAAGGCCTGGGGCGAGGTGACTTCATGGATCAGATGCAGATCGATATAGAGCACGCCCGGTGTCTCGGCGGTTTCGGCCGTGACCTGGTGGCTGTCCCAGACCTTGTCGAACAGGGAACGCGGCGCGCCGTCGTCAGGCGACATGCTGTACCTCCATGCCATTGCCATGGGCCGGGTGCAGCCAGCCATGACGATCAGGCGTTTCCCCGCTGAACAGGCCGAAGAAGCGTTTCTGCATCAGCTCGGCAACCGGACCGCGGCCTTCGCAGCGCACGACATGGCCGTCGACGGAACGCACCGGGGTGATCTCCGCAGCGGTGCCGGTGAAGAAGATCTCGTCGGCGACATAGAGGCTTTCGCGCGACAGGGTCTGTTCGCGCACATCATAGCCTTCGGCCTCGGCCAGCTTGATCACCGCATCGCGGGTCAGGCCGGACAGGATCGAGGCCGAGGTCGGCGGTGTGCGGATGACGCCGTCGGAAACGACGAAGATATTCTCGCCGGCGCCTTCGGAGACCAGTCCATTGACGTCGAGGCCAATGCCTTCATCGAAGCCGCGTGAATGCGCTTCATGGCTGATCAGCACCGAGGAGAGATAATTGCCGCCGGCCTTGGCGCCGGTCGGAATCGTGTTCGGCGCCGGTCGGTTCCAGCTCGAGATGCAGCAATTGACGCCCTGGCTCAGCGCGTCCTCGCCGAGATAGGCGCCCCAGGGGAAGGCGGCGATGCAGACTTCGATCCTGGTGTCCTTGCCGGGCAGCACGCCGATGCCGCCATAGCCGAAGAAGGCGATCGGGCGGATATAGGCGTCCTTGAGCCGGTTGGAGCGGATGACCTGTTTGCAGGCCTCCTCGAGCTCGGCCTCGGTATAGGGCAGCGGCATGTGATAGACGCGCGCCGAATCGAACAGGCGGCGGACATGTTCCTTGAGCCGGAAGATCTGCGGGCCATTGGGCGTGTCATAGCAGCGAATGCCTTCGAACACCGAGGTGCCGTAATGCAGGGCGTGGCTGAGAACATGCGTCTGGGCGTCCTGCCAGTCGATCAGTTCGCCATTGCGCCAGATGAAGTCGGTTTCCTGAATTGCCATTGTCGTGTTCCTGATTAGACGGCGATCGCCGTTGGAGGATGGGCGGCACCGGTCTGGTCAAAGGCCTGACCGCGGTCGAGGGTAAACAAGAAGGCGTCGATCGCTGCGGTTACCACATCCGGGCCGCGCGCGCGGCCACTGACCTGGTTTCCATCGAGATTGAGCCGGATCTCGGCCACGAAATCCCGGCCTGCCGGTGAATTCACCAGCCGGGTTTCCAGGCCGATCACTTCGGCGGTGGTTCCGGTGATCCGTTGCACCGCGGCGAAGGCCGAGGCCATGGGACCGTCACCCGAGGCGATATCGGAGATGCGCCCGCGTTCGGGATGTTCCAGCTCGACGCGCGCGAATTGTTGCGGTTTCGGGCCGGTCGTGGTGCGCAATTCGGTGCGCAACACCGTCCATTTCGACCCGCTTTGCGAGCGATGCTCCATCAGCGCGACCAGATCGGCATCGGTGGCTTCGCCGTATTCATCGGCATAGGCCTTGAACGCCTTGAAGGCGGCACTGAGCGTGTCGGCATCGGGCTGATATCCCAGCTGCGCCAGGCGCTGGGTCAGGGCGTGTTTGCCCGAATGCTTGCCCAGCACCAGGGCGCTGCCCGGCGAGCCGACGCTCTCCGGTGTCATGATCTCATAGGTGCGCCGGTCCGACAGCATGCCGTGCTGGTGAATGCCGGCCTCATGCGAGAAGGCATTCTTGCCGACAATCGCCTTGTTCGGCGACAGCGCCGCACCGGTGACGCGTGTCAGTTTCTGGCTCGCCGGCCACAGGCCGGTAGTGTCGAGATGGGTGGCCACACCGAAAATGTCGGCGCGGACCCGCAGGGCCATCACCACTTCCTCGAGCGAGCAATTGCCGGCGCGTTCGCCGATCCCGTTGATCGAGCACTCGATCTGGCGCGCACCGCCCTGGACGGCGGCGAGGCTGTTGGCGACGGCCAGGCCGAGATCATTATGGCAATGGGTCGAGAAGATCACATGTTCGGGCCGCTCGACCTTTGCCGACAGCATGGCGAACAGCTCGCGGATCTCGCCGGGCTCACTGACACCGACCGTGTCGGGCACATTGAGGACATCGGCGCCGAAGCTGGCGGCGCAACTCATTGCCTCGACCAGGAAATCCGGCTCGGTGCGCAGGGCATCCTCGGCGGAAAACTCGATCTCGTCGAAGCGGCCGCGCGCATGCAGCAGGGCTTTCTCGATCGCCCGCAGGACTTCCAGCCGTGACATTTTCAGCTTGGCTTCGCGGTGGATCGGGCTGGTGGCGAGGAAAACGTGCAGGCGTTTGCGCTGCGCCGGCTCCAGCGCCCGGGCGGCGGCATCGACATCGGCCTCATTGGCGCGGGCCAGCGAGCAGATGGTCGGACCGGCGATCTCCGAGGCGATCAGGCTGATCGCATCGGCATCACCCTGGGAGGCGGCGGCAAAACCGGCCTCGATCGTGTCGACCTTCACCTGTTCGAGCATCCGGGCCACGGCCAGCTTGTCGGCCGGCGACATCGAGAAGCCGGGCGCCTGCTCGCCATCGCGCAGCGTGGTGTCGAAAATATACAGCCGGTCATCGCCGGCCGGCGTGTTGTCTACTGTGGGTGTGGACATCCGTCCCTCCATTCGCCGGTGGTTGCCGGTGCAATCGCGGCGGTATCGGGCATCGCCGCGGCCGTGCCGGGACGAGTGACCGCGTGGACGTCGAACAGGCGCTCGATCTGACGGGCCAGGATATCGATCTGGCGGCCGCCATTGCGGGCGGTCAGGTCGAGCGTGACGCGGGCGCTGCCATTGCTGGGCGCCGACATCGCCATGCTGGCAATGGTGAAGCCGCGGCGCTCGATCAGACCGACGAGCCGCACAAGTGCACCTTCAGTCTCGAATATTTCGACGTGCAGGGTGTTGCTCATGGTCAATTCTCCATCATGTCAGCATTGGATGCGCCGGGCGGCACGAGCGGCCAGACGTTTTCGCGCGGATCGATCAGCACATGCGCCAGGATCGGTCCGCGTGACCGCAACAGGCGGTCAATGGCACCGGGAACCTCGTCGCGCGCATGCACGGTGAAGGACTCGATGCCGAAGGCTCGGGCGACTTCGGCGAAATCGGGATTGTCGTAGAGGTCGATCTCGGAGAAGTTCTGCTCGAAGAAATATTCCTGCCACTGGCGCACCAGGCCCAGCGTGCCATTGTCGAGCAGCAGGATTTTGATCGGCACGCCATAGCGGCGCGCCGTCGCCAGTTCCTGGATATTCATCATGATCGAGCCATCGCCGGTGATGGTGATCACCTTGGCGTCGGGCCGTTCCATCGCCGCACCGATACCGGCCGGCAGGCCATAGCCCATCGCGCCCAGACCGGCGCTGGTCAGGTGCGAGGACGGGCGGGCGAAGCGGCAGTGCTGCGCCACCCACATCTGGTGCTGGCCGACATCGCAGGCGGCGATGAAATCATCGCCGGCAGCCTCGGACAATTGCTTCAGCAGCGCCGGGGCAAAAATGCCCGAACCGGGTGCGTTGTAGTCGAAAGCGAAGGCTTTCAGCCGTTCGGCACAGGTCTGGCGCCAGTCTTCGATATCCAGATAACCGGGATCGAAGCGGGTCAGCGCATCGGCGATGTCGCAACTGATCGCGACGTCGGCCCAGCGCAGCTTGCCGAGTTCCGCCGGATCGCCATCGATGTGAATGATGCGGGCGTCCGGCGCGAATGTGTCGGGCTTGCCGGTCGCACGATCATCGAATCGCGCCCCGACGCACAGCAGCAGATCGCTTTCCTGGACCGCCAGATTGGCCGTTCGGGTGCCGTGCATGCCCAGCATGCCGAGGAAGTTCAGGGCGTCGGGATGCGGCGTGCCCAGGCCTTTCAGGGTCGCAACAGCGGGAATGCCGGTGCGGGCCATGAAGTCGCGCAGATGCTCGACCGCATTCCCCAGCCCGACGCCGCCGCCGATATACAGCACGGGGCGTTTGGCCCTGGATAGCAGGGCCGTTGCTGCCTCTAAAAGGGGGGGAGAGGCGAGCAACGGCGCTGCCGCAGGACGAGGCGCGCCTGGGGGGGGCGGTGATGCCTCGGCCTGTAACACGTCCTTGGGCAGATCGATCAGAACCGGGCCGGGACGGCCCTCTTCCGCGATCCGGAAGGCTTCGGCAATCATCTCCGGGATCCGGTCGGGGTCCCGAATGATGATCGAATGCTTCACGACCGGCATGGTCATACCGAAAACATCGACTTCCTGAAAGGCATCTGTACCCATCAGACCGGACGGGACCTGTCCCGTCAGGATGATCATCGGCACGGAGTCCATGTAGGCATTGGCGATTCCGGTCAGCAGATTGGTGGCACCCGGTCCCGAGGTGGCCAGGCAGACACCGGCCTTGCCGGTGACGCGCGCCTGGGCGTCGGCGGCAAAGGCGGCCGCCTGTTCATGACGCACCAGGACGTGTTGCAGGCTTGACCCGGTCAGGGCGTCATAAACCGGCATGATCGCACCGCCCGGATAGCCGAATATCCGGGTGACGCCGAGATCTTCCAGTGTGCGCACCACCATGTGCGCGCCCGTATTGCGGGCGCGTGTTTCGGGCGGGGCTTGGGTCTCGGGCTGGGTCGACAACAGGGTCATGATCAGGTCCAAGTCAGCGCGTTCAGGTGTTGGAACCGGCTTGCAGCCACGGCATTTCAGCCCGCAGCGCAGCACCGGTCTTTTCGATCGGGTGTTCGAGATCCTGGCGCAGCAGGGCACTGTATTGCGGCTTGCCGGCCTTGTTCTCGAGGATCCAGTCACGGGCGAATGTGCCGTCCTGGATATCGGTCAGGACTTCTTTCATCCGCGCCTTGGTCTCCGAATTGATGACGCGCGGACCCGAGCGCAGATCGCCATAGATCGCGGTCTCGGAGATGAATTCATGCATTTTGGCGAGCCCGCCCTCATAGAGCAGGTCAACGATCAGCTTGAGCTCATGCATGCATTCGAAATAGGCGACCTCCGGCTGGTAGCCCGCCTCGGTCAGGGTCTCGTAGCCGGCCAGGACCAGCTCGGTCGCGCCGCCACACAGAACGGCCTGTTCACCGAACAGATCGGTCTCGGTTTCTTCGGCGAAAGTGGTCTCGATGACGCCGGCTGTGGAGCCGCCAATGCAGGCCGTATAGCTCAGCGCCCGGTCGCGCGCGGTGCCGGTGGCGTCCTGGTGGACGGCAAACAGGCAGGGCACGCCGCGGCCACGCTCGAATTCACGCCGCACCAGATCGCCCGGACCTTTCGGGGCAACGAGGATGATGTCGACATCATCGGGCGCGACGATGCGGCCGTAATGGACGGTGAAGCCATGGGCGAACAGCACCGCATCACCCGGGTTCAGATTGGGGGCAATCTGGTCGCGGAAAATATCCTCGTGCGACATGTCCGGGGTCAGGATGGCGATCAGCGAGGCTTCGCGCGCCGCATCCGGGATTGGCGCCGTGCGCAGGCCATCAGCCTTGGCGCGCTGGTCGCCCTTGCCGCCGGGACGGACGCCGACGATCACGTCGCAACCGCTTTCCTTCATGTTCAGCGCATGGGCCCGGCCCTGGCTGCCATAGCCGATGACGGCGACAGGCTTGGCCTTGAAGGCGGCGGTGTCGATCTCGAAGGCCATGCGGCGGGGCGTGGCAGGGGTTTGTGGCGTGGTCATGCGGAAGTCTCCTGGGTGGTCTCGGATGATTGTGAGCTCGGGGTGGTGTTGAGTTCGATTGTCACGGCGCCTTGCGAGGCCGGTGCAACGAGGCGGGAATATTTGGTGAAGACGCCGCCCATCGGATTGGGCAGAGGCGGGGTCCAGCCCTTGCGGCGGGCATTGAGGTCGGCATCGCAATCGATCCGGCGCGCGGCGACATCAATGCGGATGGTGTCGCCTTCATGGATCAGGCCGATGGCACCGCCCGCGACGCTTTCCGGGCAGACATGGCCGATCACGAAGCCCTTGGAGGCACCGGAGAAACGGCCGTCGGTGATCAGGGCGACATGCTCGCTCAGACCCTGGCCGACCAGGGCGCCGGTGATGCCGAGCATTTCGCGCATGCCGGGACCGCCGCGCGGCCCCTCATTGCGGATGATGATGACATCGCCGCGCCGGATGCGGTTGTCCTCGACGGCGGCGAAGGCGTCTTCCTCGCGCTCGAACACGCGGGCCGGGCCCTCGAAATGGGTGTGGGAATGGCCGGACAGTTTCAGCACGGCGCCATCGGTGGCCAGATCGCCATAGAGGATGCGGAAACCGCCATCGGGTTTGACCGGATCGGCGACGGTGCGCACGACGCGCTGGCCGGGCGATTCAACGGCGCTGGCGAATTCCTCGAACAGGGACTTGCCGGTCACGGTCGGGGTATCGGCCAGACAGCCCGCCTGCATCAGGCGTTGGCCGAACAGGCGTGTGCCGCCGGCCAGGAAGAGGTGGTGGGCGAAGAAGCGTCCGCCCGGCTTGAGATCGGTGATCACCGGTGCGGTGGCGGAGACCTCGTCGAAGATATCGATCGAAAAGGGCACGCCGGCTTCCGCCGCGATGGCCGCCAGGTGCAGGACGGCATTGGTCGAGCCGCCACTGGCCGAGGCGGCGATGGCACCATTGCGCAGCGAGGCCTCTGTGATGAAGCTGCGCGGGCGGGTTCCCGACTTGACCAGATCGACCACCAGCCGGCCGCAGCGCGCCGCTGCCTCCGCCTTGTCGGGATGCGGTGCCGGGATGTCATTGGCGCCCATCGGCGACAGGCCCATCATCGACAGGATCATCGCCATTGTGTTGGCGGTGAACTGGCCGCCACAGGCGCCGGCACCGGGGCAGGCGGCCTTCTCGACCTCGGCCAGGCCGGCATCATCCAGCGTGCCGCATGCATGGGCGCCGACGGCCTCGAACACATCCTGGATCGACAAATCCTTGTCGCCCTGGCGGCCCGGCATGATGGTGCCGCCATAGAGGACACAGCCGGGGATATCCATCCGCGCCAGCGCCATGGCGGCGGCCGGGATGGTCTTGTCGCAACCGACCAGCACGATCAGCCCGTCCAGCGAATGGCCCCGCACGGCCAGCTCGATCGAATCGGCGATGACCTCACGCGAAATCAGCGAGGCGCGCATGCCCTGCGTGCCCATCGAGATGCCATCGGAGACGACGATGGTGTTGAAGTCGACCGGCACACCGCCCGCCTCACGGATCGCGTCGCGGACCGGAGCGGCCAGATCGGCCAGGTGCATGTTGCACGGCGTCACCGTGGTCCAGGTATTGACCACCGCGATCATCGGTTTGTCGAAGTCCGCATCCGACATGCCCGTCGCGCGCAGCATGGCGCGTGCCGGCGCGCGTGCGGCGCCGAGCGTGATGGTATCGGAAGTCTTCGGTTTTTCAGTCGACATCAGAATTTCCCGTGTCGCAGACACGAAAAACCCCGCTCCAGGTTCCGGAAGCGGGGTTTTTCGTGTCTGCCAAGTTGCGTTCGCTAGATGGCAGGCGCGGAGACCGCTCCCGTTATGGAGGTGAGAATAAGTACAAGAAGGAGGAGGCCGCTGGACAGCACCCGCACGTCCGGCAGGACGGCGGCCGAGATAATCGGCTCTTGGGTGACGCGGTTACGCATGACGCGGTGGCTTTCTCACTTGTGTTGCAGTGCAAGGTGACGTGGCCTTGCGGCGATGGCAAGCAAAAATGTGCACTAAATGTGCGTTCCGGCTCTGGCCGGCGTTAAATGTCGCAATAATTTGCCCGGAACGACACACCTATAGTGGCTTGATTGTGGCCTGAGCCTGGCCCGGGCTGCTGCAAAAGCAGGCATGCCTGCCCGATTCCGGGCGCTGGTGCGCCAGTCTCAGCGAATGCGGTGAATCGGGTTGACCTTCTTTTGAGCAGCTGCAGCAATTTCCGGGCGGCATTCCTGTTGTCGCGACTCTGTGGATTGACTCGCTGGCGGCGGCCGACGCCAGCGCTTTCTTTCGCAGCAGAAAATTGCGTCACAGGAGTCTATCTGAGCAACAAGTGGGAAAAATTTCGATATTTCGTGAATACGGATAAATTTGTTGCGTCGCAGCATTTCCCGATCTAGCCTTCAAATATCAAGAGGCGCACCAACGCGTCCGACCACAGATCGCACATATGGGATCCGTCATCGCCGAGCGGCGATGCGGATCATGGGTAGCTGCCCGGCACATGCCGGGCCCGGGCCGGCAAGGGCCCAGGACCACCCGGGATCCAAGAGAAATTTTCGTTCTGCCATGGGGCAGGCCGGTCACCGGCGTGAATCCGTCACGCCTGATCGGGAATTTCACACCTGAAAAGGGGATCGCCATGCGTGGCAAGAAACTGAAATATGGAGCGATGGCCGCCATCGGCTGCGCGGCGCTTGGCGCGAGCCTGGCCATCACGGGCCCGGCCGCAGCGGAGGTCAGTGAAGAGACCGCCTTTGTCTTCAACACCCTGTTATTCCTGATTGGCGGCTTCCTTGTGATGCTGATGGCGGCCGGTTTCGCCATGCTTGAGGTCGGTTTTGTCCGCACCAAGCACGCCGCCGCGATCTGCCTCAAGAATATCGCGCTCTACGCCATTGCCGGGGTGATGTTCTACCTCGCCGGCTACCAGGTCATGTATGGCGGCGAGACCGCCTATTTCGGCTTTCCGGCCATCTGGTCGCCGTCCGAACTGACCGGTGATGCGGAAATCGATCTCTCGACCGGTTATGCCTCGGCCTCCGACTGGTTCTTCCAGATGGTGTTCGTCGCCACCACCGCGTCGATCGTGTCCGGCGCCGTCGCCGAGCGCGTCAAGATCGGGCCCTTCTTCCTGTTCGTCGTCGTGCTGACGGCCGCGATCTACCCGATCCAGGGTTCCTGGGAATGGGGCGGTGGCTGGCTCGATGCCCAGTTCGGCTTCTCCGACTTTGCCGGTTCGACGCTGGTTCACTCCACCGGTGGCTGGGCCGCCCTGGCCGGCGCCATCCTGCTGGGTGCCCGTTCGGGCCGCTTCGGCCCCAATGCCAGCCCGATGCAGCCCTCGTCGCTGCCGCTGGCAACCCTGGGCACATTCCTGCTCTGGTTCGGCTGGTTCGGCTTTAACGGGGCTTCCCAGCTGGCGCTCGGTTCGGCGGCTGATGCGGTCGCCATCTCCCAGGTCTTCGCCAATACCAATATGGCAGCAGCCGGCGGTGTGGTGACGGCCTACGTCCTCTCCCTGATCCTCGGACGCGGCAAGGCCAATCTCGCCTACTGCCTCAATGGTGCCCTGGCCGGCCTGGTCTCGATCACAGCCGAGCCGCTCACCCCGACCATCATGGATGCGATCCTGATCGGTGCGGTCGGTGCCGTCATCGCCACCTTCGGTGCCAAACTGCTCGAACTGATCCGGATCGACGACGTCGTCGGTGCCATCCCGGTCCACCTGTTCGCCGGTATCTGGGGCACGATGGCCGTGCCGCTGACCAATAGCGATGCCAGCTTCTACGGCCAGGCCGTCGGTGTCGGCGCCATCGGTGCCTTCGTCTTCACCGCCAGCTTCGTTGTCTGGCTGATCCTGAAGATCACTGTCGGCATCCGCCTCTCACCCGATGAAGAGATTGTCGGTGGCGACCTGTCCGAGCTCGGACACGCTGCAGGCAGCATCTTCAGCGCTCCGGAGGGAAAGGATTCGGTCCCGGCTCAATAACGGGGTTGGCGAGCGTGTCCGGCACCTCTGCGGTGCCGGCCGCGGCTCGCGAGCCCGGGACCGCTCAGGCCGATCCACCCCCATGCCGACCCGTACCGGCGCGACGGTCCGGACCGACCGTTCGCCAAAGTCTGAAATCCTCGCCGGTGGCACTGCGCGCACCGGAGATACCCCGATCGCGACCGCCCCGGCGGCAGTCTCGAGACACCAGTAAAAACCTTTGAGGAGTACGCGTTATGAAAACAGTGACACCAAAACTCGCCAGCCTGGCCCTCGCCGCTCTGCTCGGCAGCACCGCCGCAGCCACCGCTTCGGCCCAGGATATCGAGGGCAATGTTGCCCTGACCAGCAACTACATCTTCCGCGGTGTGACCCAGACCGACAACGGCCCGGCCATCTCCGGCGGGTTCGATTTCTCTGACGAGAGCGGCCTTTATGCCGGTGTCTGGGGCTCGAGCGTCGACTTCGGCGACGACACCACCATGGAACTCGACCTCTATGGCGGCTACGCCTTCACCGCCGGGACCTGGGATCTCGATTTTGGCGCCATCTATTACGGCTATCCTGACAGCCCGAGTGCTGGCGGCGATCAGAATTTCTGGGAATTCTACGGCGCTGTCGGGCATGCGCTCGGGCCGCTCGCCTGGGATGCCAAAGTGTCTTATTCGCCTGACTTCTACCTTGAGAGTGGCCCGGCCACCTATCTGGAAACCGGCCTGGCCTATGAATTCCCGGCCGGCGTGACGGTCGATGCCCGCATCGGTTCCAGCACATTCGACGACCTTTCCGGTGCCGATTACGAGGACTATCAGCTCGGTCTCTCCGGCACGGTGTTCGAGAATATCGGCTGGGATGTGCGCTATCACAAACTGTCCGATGACGGCGATGACAGCTTCGTCTTCTCCATCTCGCAATCGTTCGGCGGCTAGTTGAGCGAGCAGGCTGGCCCGGTGTTCTCCCCCACCGGGCCAGCCTGTCTTATTCCATGGCCTGATCGACGCGGATGCGCTGGATCTGGCCCCCGGCGCCAACGGCCCAGCCGTCCGCCGAACTCGGCGCAAAGGCAATGGCGTTCAAGCCTGACAGCGCAACAGTTTCCCAGGTCCGGCCTCCATCGCGGCTGAGATCCGCGCCATTCGGTCCGACCGCCAGGAAATGTCCGGGCTGGCCGGGAATGGCGGCCACACCCGAGCGATAGCCGGTCGGCGCATTCGCGGGTTCAAACCAGACCCGCCCCCGATCAAGTGAATAGGCGGCCACGCCCTCACCCGTATCGGCGCGGGTATAGTCGCCGCCAACGGCGACCAGATTATTGCCCGCCACCGCAATCGAGAATATCCCGGCTCCGGCCTCGCCATTGGCCAGCGGCGTATCCACCACGTCCCAGCTGGCACCGTAATCATCACTCATCAAGACCCGCGCACGCGCGCCGCCACCGGTCCCGATCCAGACGCGGCCTTCAGGGCCGACCGCCAGACTGGAATCCGAGGCGGCAAAGCCGGCCTCGCCCTCCAGCGGGGCGGGCAGCCCGTCCGCTTCGGTCCAGCTCAGGCCGCCATCTTCGCTCAGCAGGATGTGAAACACGCCGTCCACCGGATCGGAAAACGCGATGCCGCGACTGTCGTCCCAGAAGGCGAGGCCGTCGAAGAAGGCCGCGCTTGCGGCGTCCTCATACACCAGGGTGAAGGAGGCGCCGCCATCGCGGGTCTCGAACAGGCGCGCCGGGCTGCCGGCGGTGAAGAAGAGAGCGTGCTCGGCATCAAAACCGTGCGCCGAACGCAGATCCAGTCCCGCCGCCGCCTCGATCCGGCTTCGGGTCCAGCTCTGGCCGCCATCGATCGTTCGCAACACCACGCCATCGGGCGCGCCAACCCAGGCGGTCATCGCATCGACAACGGTCAGCCCGCGCAGGCTGGTCGCGACGCCGCTGTGCTGCGCTGTCGACTCGACGTTGACGGCCGGTGGCGGCGCTGCCGGCTGGCAGGCCGCCGTCAGGGCGGTGAGCACCAGGCCGAGCCCTGCGCCGATGGCCCGTTTCACTGCCCCAGACCCAGCAGGCCGGCACTGTCGCAATGCCAGCAGCTGGCGGCGCCGATCGGACTGCCGGGCGGCACGGCGGTCTCGATGCCGTCCAGCTCCTCGCCGCGATCCATCCGTCCGAGTCCGGCCTCGATCTGCCGTGCCAGCCACAGACGGGTCTCACGCGGCCCCGCACTGGCGGCGCGGCCCGATGGCAGGCTGGAGGCGAGGGCCTCAAGCCGGGCCCGCGCCAGTGCCGCCGGTGTGCGGGCATCACCCGCAGCCACGCTCAGCAGCTGGGCGATGTATTCGCCCTGTATGGCACTACGCAGCGGCGTCAGCCGCGCGGCCTCGTCGCGCGGCGCGGTGAACAGGGCGCCCTCGACCGCATCCAGCATCTCGGCCGGTGACAATTGTGCGGGATCACGCGCGCCCTGCTCGGCGATCCGCGCCAGCCGGGCCGGCGACAGCATGGCCTGCAATGTGATGCGCGCCGCGGCTGCGGCCGCATCCTCACGGCTGAAGGCGGGATATTGCGAGGAGGCGAAAATCTCCCGCGTCGCGGCCGCATCGTAATCGATATAGGGCGAGGGCATCAGCTGCGACACGGTGGCATCGCTGATGTCGAGCGCCGCCGGGTCGAGCGTCGCCAGCAGGGATGCCAGGGCGCGCCGCTGGTCCGCGGCCGGCGCCGGCGTGAGGCCGCGCAGCGGGCCGGCATTGAGCTGGTATTCGAAATACACCCCGCCCAGAGTCTTGGCCGCGGCCTCGGCCTGATAGCGATGGAACAGATAGATCGGCGAGAATACGGCGCGCAATTCGCTCGCCGGCAGACCATGTGCCAGGGCTTGCGGCCCGAAATTCGACAGCGCTGTCGCCCGCACCGCCATGATGTCATCGAGCGCCTGAACCGGATCGCTGCCATCATCCCAAAGATTGGCCAGCGGATGCCCGGAATTATTGCCACGCGCATGCCGGTCGCTGATGTAGAGCAGGCCGTCGGCGCGGGCCTGCTCGAGAATGGCTTCCTGGTTGGCGGCTTCCTCGGCCGGGTCGGCGTATTGGGCATAGAGCCAGCTGATCGCGACGCGATCCCAGGCGGCGATGCCGCTGGCATAGGCCTGGCTGACATCCATCGCGCCGGCGGCATCGAGCGAGACGCGCGGCACCGGATAATCCATCACCGAGGCCCGGTCATTGGCGCTGGCGGCGAAATTGTGCAGCAGGCCGATCGTGTGCCCGACCTCGTGGGCCGAGAGCTGGCGGATGCGTGCGAGAGCGAGTTCGAGCGGATCGTCGGCGGTGCCGGTGCCGGTATTGGCGGTGCCGAGCAGGCCTTCGAAGATCGTCCGGTCCTGGCGGATGCGCTGGCTGCCGAGAATGACATGGCCCTTGAGGATCTCGCCGGTGCGCGGATCAACCACGGCACCGCCATAGGACCAGCCGCGCGTCTGGCGGTGGACCCACTGGATGATGTTGTAGCGCAAGTCGAGCGGGTCGGCGCCTTCCGGCAGGAGCTCGACCCGGAAGGCATCCTCGAACCCGGCCGCCGCAAAGGCGTCCGACCACCAGCTGGCGCCCTCGATCAGGGCATCGCGGATCAGGGGCGGGGTGCCGCGCTCGACATAATAGACGATCGGCTCGACCACCGGACCGGAGGCCGCGGCCGGGTCAACGCGCTGCAGCCGGTGACGAATGGCGAAATAACGCCGCACCGGCGCATCGAGCGGTGCCGCCATGTCATAGATTTCCATGGCGATGGCGCCGGCACGGTCATCGGCCTCGCGGATCTGGTAACCGGCCTCGGGCAGGGCTGCGAAGGAATGGTGGATGGTCAGCGTCACCGAACCGGCATCCGGCGTCACGGCACGCACTTCCGAACCCGGCTCGCTCGAATCCAGGGTCAGCAGGGCATCGATTTCGACATTCAGCGGGAAGGCGCGGACGCTGCCCGTCAGGGCGGCGCTGCGATCGGCATCGATGGTGAAACTGCCCTGTTCCGCCGCGTCGAGCTGGCCGACGGCGCCGATCGGGTCGCGGGTGAGAAATCCGGACAGGTCGACCAGCACGTGGCCATCCTGCTCCGCGACAATCTCGCTGCTCCAGACGATGGAGCGGGCGAAGGACTGTTCTGTCGCCTGGCGCTCCGGCGCTTCGGCGCCGAGCGCCTGGTAGCGGCTGTTCTCGAATTCGGCGAAGACATGATCATTGACGCGGAAGAAGCGCAGGATTTGCGAATCCGCGCCGAGGCCGCGATCAAGACCGACCGGGTTTGAGCCGAGGCCCGAGGCGAGCCAGGCGGTGTAGATGACGCGTCCGAGCGAGCCGTCGTCCTGCGGTGTCAGTTCGGCGAGGATGCGGCCATCGCCTTCATCGACGTGCACGGTGAACAGGCCCTCGAGCCGGGACAGGTCAGCCGTTGTTTCCGCATAGCCCGGCGTCTGGACCCTCGACCAGGCCGCGGGGGCGCTTGCCACCATCAGCGCAATCGTCAGGCCGGCGGCCAGTCTGTTCAGATAACCCGTCATGATCCTGCTCCCCACAGCTGTGCAGACGGGACGCTAGCCTGCGTGCCCACCCCTGTCACCCCACACGCTTTTCGGGGACTTCAGCCTTGCCCTCGACGCCTGCCGGCTCCGCCTCGAGCTGGCGCAGGGCCTCGCGCACCGGCATGCGATTGACGCCATAGGCCGAGGCCAGCGCCTCCTGGCGCAGCAGCGCGCCCGGCTCGATGTCATTGTGCAGGATGCGCTGGCGAATCCGGTCGGCAAGCGTGTCGCCCACGGAGATTTTCTCGATCGGGTCAATATGTCGCTGCGTCTTTTCGGGCAAAGCCGACTCCCCTTGTGCTTGCTGCGTGAGTCTGGCGCCGTGGCGGGCCGGTGTCATTGTCGCTCTACCGGGCCTGACGGGCATCGAGCGGTGTGAGGTCTATGACGCGGTGCAGCAATTTCAACAGGTCGGCATGTTGGCTGAATTGTCCGCACTGACAGGAAATCTTTCTACGAAAAAGCAAAAAAATCTCCATCCGTCACAAAATTTGATACATTCTTCCCCCGCCTGACTCCGGCCCGCCCTTGAGTGCGAGGCCCGGGTGTGCTGCACTGCGAAAGAGTGTGAATGAACAGAGGAAAGCCTTTGCTGCGATTTGTGGACATCGATCAGGCCTATCCGGGCAAACGTCCGGAAGCGGAACGTCGAAACGACTTTCTCGAGATTTATCAACCTGTTGATGTTCTCGAAGTCGCGGCGCAGGCTTCGCGTTGTTCGCAATGCGGCATTCCGTTTTGCCAATCGGGTTGCCCCCTGCAGAACAATATCCCCGACTGGCTGATGCTGGCCGGCACCGGCCGTTTGCGCGAGGCCTATGAGGTTTCCGCGGCGACTTCGACCATGCCGGAGATCTGTGGCCGCATCTGTCCGCAGGACCGTCTTTGCGAAGGCAGCTGCGTTGTCGAGAAGTCCGGTCATGGCGCGGTGACGATCGGCAGTGTCGAGCAATACATCACCGATACGGCCTGGGAAGAAGGCTGGGTGCCGCCGATCCGTCCCGGTGCGCCGCGCGGTCAAAGCGTGGGTGTGATCGGCTCGGGACCGGCCGGACTGGCCGCTGCGGAACGGCTGCGCGAAGCGGGCTGCGAAGTCACGGTCTATGAGCGCGCCGATCGCGCCGGCGGCCTGTTGATGTATGGCATTCCCGGCTTCAAGCTCGACAAGAGCGTGGTCCAGCGCCGGCTCGACCGTCTCGCCCAGGGCGGGGTGCAGTTCCGGCTCAATTTCGAAATCGGCCGCGACGCTTCGCTGGATGTCCTGCGGGCGCAGCATGATGCCGTGCTGATCGCCACCGGCGTCTATGCCGCGCGCAAGCTGGTCTGCCCGGGTGCCGGGGATGATGTCGTCCAGGCGCTGGATTATCTGATCCGGTCCAATCGCGACGGCCTCGGCGATCCGCAGGCCGCCAATGAGCGCCTGTCGGCCGAGGGCAAGGACGTCATCGTGATCGGCGGCGGCGATACGGCGATGGACTGCGTCCGCACCGCCATCCGCCAGAAGGCGCGCTCGGTGACCTGTCTCTATCGCCGTGACCGCGCCAACATGCCCGGTTCGGCCCGCGAAGTGCGCCATGCCGAGGAAGAGGGCGTGGTGTTTGAATGGCTGTCGGCGCCGCTGGCCATCCTCACCCAGGGCGAAGATGTCACAGGTGTGCGGGTGCAGCGCATGCGGCTGGGCGATCCCGATCCATCCGGACGGCGCCTGCCCGAGGCGGAGCCCGGCAAGACCGTTGATCTGCCGGCTGACATGGTGATTTCCGCGCTCGGCTTTCAGCCGGAAGATTTGCGCCAGGCGTTCGAGGCCCCGGAACTCAACCTCACCGAATGGGGCACGGTCGAGTCCGATCCCGATTCCAGCATGACCAGCCTGAATGGTGTCTTCGTGGCCGGTGATATCCAGCGGGGCGCCTCACTGGTCGTCTGGGCCATTCGTGACGGCATCGATGCGGCCCGCTCGATCGAAAGCTATCTGGACAATCGCCTTTGCGTGCTCGGAGCCGCCGAATGACACACAGCAACTGGTCTGAACTCCGGCACCGCGAGGGGCTGGAACTGCTCGAATCCTCCGGTCTCTACCGGTCCGAAGATGAACGCGATGCCTGTGGTGTCGGCCTGATCGCCGACATGAAGGGCAAGCCGCGGCGCGAGATTGTCGAGCTGGCGATCGACGCGCTCAAATCCGTCTGGCACCGCGGCGCTGTCGATGCCGATGGCCGCACCGGCGACGGCGCCGGCCTGCGTCTTGGTGTGCCGCAGGACTTCTTCAAGGCCGCCGTCGCGCGCACCGGTCACGAGCCGGAACGCGGCGATGTCATTGTCGGCATGGTGTTTTTGCCGCGGACCGATTTTGCCGCCCGCGAGCGTGCCCGCGCCATTATCGAGGCCGAGATTCTCGGCCAGGGCTTCAGCTTTTACGGCTGGCGCCAGACCCCGACCAATACCGCCGTGCTTGGCACCAAGGCACGCTCGACCCTGCCGGAGATCGAGCAGGTCCTGTTTCGTGACCCCCGCGGCCGTGATGCGGCCACCGTGGCGCACACGCTCTACATCATCCGCCGCCGTATCGAGCGGCGTGCGCGCGAGGAAAACCTGCGCGAGCTCTATATCTGTTCGCTGTCGCCGCATGACATCATCTACAAGGGCCTGTTCCGCGCCGAGGATATCGACGCCTTCTATCTCGATCTGAAGGATGAGCGTTTCGTCTCGCCCTTCGCGATCTTCCACCAGCGCTATTCGACCAATACTTTCCCCGAATGGCGCCTGGCCCAGCCCTTCCGCATGCTCGCCCATAATGGCGAGATCAATACCATTCGCGGCAATACCAACTGGATGAAGAGCCATGAGGCTCACATCGCCGAGACCGCCTTTGCCGAGGCGCAGCGGGATGTGAAACCGGTGATCCAGCCCGGCGCCTCGGATTCGGCGGCGCTGGACCAGGTGTTCGAGATCCTGGTTCGTGCCGGCCGCAATGCACCGATGACCAAGACCTTGCTGATCCCGGAAGCTTGGTCGAAGCGTGCCGACGTCATGCCCGATGGCTGGAGCGCGATGTATGAGTATTTCAATTCGGTGATGGAGCCCTGGGACGGGCCGGCAGCGATCGCGGCCTTCGATGGCCGCTGGGCCATCGCCGGGCTCGACCGCAATGGCCTGCGTCCGATGCGTTATGCCATCACCGATGACGGTCTTCTGGTCGCCGGCTCGGAAACCGGCATGGCCCCGATTGCGCCGGAACGTGTCGCCGAGCGCGGCGGCATCACGCCGGGCCGGCTGATTGCGCTCGATCTCGAAGAGGGGCGTTTCTATCGCGAGCACGAAATTCTCGACACGCTCAGCGAGACCCACCCCTATCAGCGCTGGCTCGGCGAGGTCGAGGATATCGAACCGGCAATCGGGATCGGGCCGGAGCCGGTCAAATTCACCGATGACGAGCGTTTGCGGCGCCAGGCCGCTGCCGGCTTCAGCTTCGAGGCGATCGAACTGGTGCTCGCGGCGATGGCCGAGGATGGCAAGGAAGCGGTCGGCTCGATGGGCGATGACACGCCGCTGGCCGTGCTCTCGGAAACCTATCGTCCGCTGTCCCACTTCTTCCGCCAGACCTTTGCCCAGGTGACCAATCCGCCGATCGATTCCCTGCGCGAAGGCCGGGTGATGGGTCTGAAGACCCGCTTCCGCAATCTCGGCAATATCCTCGCCCAGGGCGAGGCCCGGGCCAGCGTGCTGGTGCTCGACAGCCCGATTCTGACCAATGGGGCCTATTGGCGCTGGCGTGAGATGATGGGCGGGGCGGTGAAGGAAATCGATTGCCTCCTGCCCGTTGCCGAGGCGACCGGTGATGGCCACGCCCTCGGTGCAGCCATCGACCGGGTGATCGAGCAGGCGGCCGCTGCCGTGCGCGACGGCGCCGCGCATCTGGTGCTGACCGATCACAAGTCGGACGAGAATCATTGCGCCCTGCCGATGATCCTCGTCGCCGGTGCGGTGCATTCACGCCTGACGCGCGATGGGCTGCGCAATGCCTGTTCGCTCAATGTCCGTTCGGCCGAATGTTTCGATCCGCATTACGCAGCCGTGCTGATCGGGCTCGGCGCCACGACGGTCAATCCCTATCTGGCCTTCGAGACCGTCACCGCCAATCGTGACCGGGCCGGTGAGGACAGTGAGGCCCGCAGCCGCGCCAAACATCTCAAGCTGGCGCTCGATGGCGGCCTGTTGAAGATCATCTCCAAAATGGGGATTTCGATCATCTCCTCCTATCGCGGCGGCTGCAATTTCGAAGTGCTCGGCCTGTCGCGAGCCCTGGTCGAAGCCTATCTGCCCGGCGTGGTGAGCCGGATTTCCGGCCTTGGCCTGCCCGGACTGGAAGCCCGCACGGTTGATTTGCATCGCCATGCCTGGCGCGGCGATGCCCGCCTGCCGGTCGGCGGCTTCTTCCGCCAGCGCGCCAGCGGCGATCGTCACGCGGTCACGGCGAGCTCGATCAGCGAGTTGCAGAGCGCCGTCAAACACAATGATCCCGCCGCCTGGGCGCGCTATCGCGACGCGGTGGCCGGACAGGGCGCGATCCAGTTGCGCGATCTGCTCGATATCCGCCCGCTTGGTCCGAAACTCCCGGTCGGCACGGTCGAGTCGATCAATGGCATTCGTCGCCGTTTCGTCACGCCGGGCATGTCGCTGGGGGCGCTGTCGCCCGAGGCGCACGGGGCGCTGAACGTCGCCATGAACCGTATCGGCGCCAAGTCGGTGTCCGGTGAAGGCGGTGAGGATCCGCGTCGCTACAAGGCGATGCCCAATGGCGACAACATGAATTCGGCGATCAAACAGATCGCCTCCGGCCGTTTCGGCGTCACGGCGGAATATCTCAACCAGTGCCGCGAAATCGAGATCAAGGTCGCCCAGGGCGCCAAGCCCGGCGAGGGCGGGCAATTGCCCGGTTTCAAGGTCACCGACTTCATCGCCAAAATGCGTCTGGCGACGCCGGGCGTGTCGCTGATCTCGCCGCCGCCGCACCATGATATCTATTCGATCGAGGACCTGGCGCAGCTGATCTATGATCTCAAGCAGATCAATCCGCGCGCCCGGGTCGGGGTCAAGCTGGTGGCCTCTGCCGGGGTTGGCGCGGTCGCGGCCGGTGTGGCCAAGGCCAATGCCGACATCATCAATATTTCCGGCAGTGTCGGCGGCACTGGTGCGGCCTCGCTGTCATCGATCAAGTTTGCCGGTGGCCCGCTTGAGCTCGGTCTTGCCGAGGCGCACCAGATGCTCTCGCTCAACGGTCTGCGCGAACGCATCACCCTGCGCGCCGATGGCGGCATGCGCACCGGCCGCGATGTGGTGATCGCGGCGATGCTCGGGGCCGAGGAATTCGGCATCGGCACCGCCTCATTGCTGGCGCTGGGCTGTCTGATGGTGCGGCAATGCCACTCCAACACCTGCCCGGTCGGCATCTGTACCCAGGACGATGACTTGCGGCTTCGCTTTGGCGGTGCCCCGGATCATGTCGTCAATCTGATGACCTTCCTGGCCCAGGATGTGCGCGAAATTCTCGCCGGGCTCGGCGCCAGGGACCTGGAAGAGGTGATCGGGCGCACCGATCTGCTCGACCAGGTGTCGCGCGGTTCCGAAGCGCTCGATGATCTCGATCTCAGCGCCATCATGGCCCGCGCCGATGCGGCGGAACGGCCAGCCCGCTCGACCCGCGAGCAGCGCAATCCGGTGGCGCCAAGCCTCGACGAGCAGATCATCAAGGATGCGGCACCGGTCTTCGCCCGCGCCGAGAAGATGCAGCTCGACTATGCGGTCCGCAATACCGATCGCGCGGTCGGCACGCGGACCTCCTCGGAAATCATCAGCGTGTTCGGCGGCACCGGTCTGGCCGAGGATTATCTGACCCTGAAACTGCGCGGCTCGGCCGGTCAGTCGCTCGGCGCCTTTGCGACCAGTGGCTTGCGTATCGAGCTCGATGGCGACGCCAATGACTATGTCGGCAAGGGCCTGTCGGGCGCGACGATCATCGTGCGCCCGTTCGGCGGATCGCGCGACCAGACCACCGGCAGTGCGATTGTCGGCAATACCTGTCTGTATGGCGCCACCTCCGGGCGGCTGTTTGCCGCCGGGCAGGCCGGCCAGCGTTTCGCCGTGCGCAATTCCGGCGCCGAGACGGTGATCGAGGGCTGCGGCGCCAATGGCTGCGAATACATGACGGGCGGTGTTGCCGTGATCATTGGTCCGGTCGGCGATAATTTCGCCGCCGGCATGACGGGCGGCGATGTCTTTGTGCATGATCCGGAACGCCGGCTCGACGCCCGCCTCAACACCGATACGGTGGTGTCGCTGGCACTGTCGGCCAGTGCCGAAGACCGTTGCCGCGAGCTGATCGAGACGCATGCCCGGCTCACCGGCTCGGCGCGGGCGAAGCGCCTGCTGGCCGACTGGGCGGTTGAACGCGAGCATTTCGTCCATATCCGGGGCGAGGAAGTCGTCCGGCGCGAAGCCCCTGTGGAAACCGATGAGCCGGCGACGCGCCTGGCGTGATGCGAAATCCCGTGTTGCGGTGCAGCACGGGATTGGTTCGCGGCCCATATCAGCGTAAGAGATCGCCAAATCCCTGCCGACCGGAGCACGAATATGCGGATCGAAAAGATCGCCGCGGGTGTGAACCCGCCAGAAGATATCAATGTCATCATCGAGGTCCCGGTTGGCGGCCAGCCGGTGAAGTATGAAATGGACAAGCAGGCGGGCACCGTCTTCGTCGACCGTTTCCTGCACACGCCGATGAGCTATCCGTGCAATTACGGCTTCATGCCGCACACCCTGTCGGAAGACGGCGACCCGATCGATGTCATGGTGCTCGGCCAGACGACGCTGATGCCCGGCTGTGTGGTTCGCGCCCGTCCGATCGGCGTTCTGCTGATGGAAGACGAGAGTGGGCTGGACGAGAAAATCCTCTGCGCCCCGCACCACAAGCTGACGCCTTTCTATGACGACGTGCTCGACTATACCGATGTCCAGAAGCCGTTGATCATGCGCATCACGCACTTCTTCGAGCACTACAAGGATCTCGAGCCGCACAAATGGGTCAAGGTCGAGGGCTGGGGCGATGCCGCCCGCGCGCGCGAACTGATCCTCGAGGCGATCGAGCGCGAGCAAGCCGGCAAGGCCTGATTCCGGGTCAGTGCCGCTTGAAGTCCTTCAGGATTTCACGTGCCGCATTATGTCCGGGCGCGCCGGTCACCCCGCCGCCCGGATGCGTGCCCGATCCGCATTGATACAGGCCCCGGATCGGGCTGCGATGATCGGCATGGCCCAGCACCGGCCGCGCCGAGAACAGCTGGTCCAGGCTCAGTGCCCCGTGGAAGATGTCACCGCCGGTGAGGCCGAATATCCGCTCGAGATCGAGCGGCGACAGCACTTGCCGGCCGAGCACCGAGGCCTTGAAGCCCGGCGCCCATTTATCCACCGCCGCGATCATCAGGTCGGCGACCTCATCGCGGTGGTCATCCCAGCTGCGTCCGCCTGAAAGCACCGGCGCGACGTGCTGGCAGAACAGGCTGGCCACATGCTGGCCCGGCGGGGCGAGGGTGTCGTCCTGGGTCGAGGGGATCAGCATTTCGATGATCGGCTCGCGCGACCAGCCATCGCGGCGGGCATCGCTCCAGGCCCGGTCCATATAGTCGAGCGAGGGCGCCATGATGATGCCGGCCGACAAATGATCGCCCGGCCCGGGCAGGCAGGTGAAACTGGGCAGTTCTGACAGCGCGACATTCATCCGGAAGGTGCCCGAGCCGCATTTGTAATGGCTGATGCGTTCGTGGAAATCGGGCGGCAGCACGGCCGCGTCGATCATCGAGCCGAACAGGAGTTTCGGGTTGAGATTGGAGACCACGGCACGGGCCTCAAGCACCTCACCGGACTCAAGCCGCACGCCGCGGGCGGCCTGGCCGTCGGTGAGAATTTCCTTCACACTTGCGTCAGTGCGCAGCGTGACGCCGTGTTCGCGGCATGAGGCCGCCATGGCCTGGGTGATCGCGCCCATGCCGCCGATCGCGTGGCCCCACACCCCCTTCTTGCCATTCACATCACCGAACAGATGATGCAGCAGCACATAGGCGCTGCCGGGCGTGTAGGGGCTGGCATAATTGCCGACAATGCTGTCGAAGCCGAACAGCGCCTTGACCGGCTCGCTCTCGAACCAGCCATCGAGCCAGTCGCCGGCGGATTTCGAGAACAGATCGAGCAGATCGCGCTTGGCGGTGAGATCGAGATTGCCGAGCCGGCCGCTGAGATTGAGCGCCTTGAACACTTCCGGCATCGCGCCGGCCCAGCCGCCTTCGCGCAGATTGGGCGGGGTTTGCAGAACCAGGGCGCGCAGCGTGTCGGCGATGACTTCCAGCCGCGCCTCATAGTCCTGCAGCCGCTCGGCGTCGCGCGCGGAGAATTTGGCGACCTGCGCCTTGGTCACGCCTTCGCCGGCCAGAAGATAACCGTCCTCGCGCGGCAGGAAATTGCCCAGCTTGCGCTCGATGATTCTCAGCCCGTGGCGATGCAGCTCGAGGTCGGCGATCACTTTCGGGTTGAGCAGGGAGACGGTGTAGGCGGCGACGGAATTGCGGAAGCCGGGGTGAAATTCCTCGGTGACAGCGGCGCCGCCGAGCACGTGCCGGCGTTCCAGCACCGTCACCTTCAGCCCGGCCCTGGCGAGATAGGCGGCGCAGACGAGCCCGTTATGGCCGCCGCCGACAATGATGATGTCCTGGCCGGGGAAGGGCATGGAGGCCGATCTGTGCAGAGCTGACATGACCGGCAGTTTCCACAGGAAACTGCAAAGGTAAATGCAAATCGAAGGTTGTGGGGCTCAGGGGAAGGCGCCGGCGACATCGCGCGCCAGCACCAGGGCGCGGCCGCGCGCGATCAGCGTGCCATCGCTGGCCCGGCATGTGGTGGCGAGGTCGACCAGGTGTTTGTCCGGCCGCAGCCGTGTGATTTCCACGCGCGCCGTCAGGGCGTCACTGATCGGGGCCGGCTCAAGGAATTCGGTCTCCTGCTTGAGATAATTCGTGCCCTGGCCGGGCAGTTCAACGCCGAGAAGATAGGAAAACAGCCCGTTGACCAGGGCTTCCGGCACGGCCGTCCCGCTCGCTGGCGCGCCGGAAACACTGTGCAGCGCGTCGATGTCGGCGGCCGTGAAGTTGCGCGTGGTCTCGGCGAACATGCCGAGGGTCAGAGCTGGCCCGGGGCTGGTCGTCATGACGCGACCTCGGTCTGGCCGGTGCAGGTGACCACCATGTCCGACAGACGCATCACCTGCAGCCGGATGGTGCTGACGCCGTTGTCGACCGCAATCGTCTCGGCGTCGAAACGCAGCGGTACGCCGGCTGGTGAGGGCGCCGGATATTGCGTCGACTGGCTGATTTGGCGTCCACCGGGCACCAGGTCCTCGATCAGGCCGCGCAGGACGGCGCAGAGCAGGGCGCCATGGGCGACCGTCTGGCCAAAGCGGGTGCGGGCGGCAAACTCCGGATCGACATGGATCGGATTGTCGTCGCCGGACAGCGCCGCGAAGGCGTTGAAATCGGCCTGGGAGAAGGTCCGGTTGAGTGAGGCGGTCTGGCTCATGGCGTTCGCACCGGATCCGGCAGGAGGTGTTTTTGCACCTTTCCGGCGGCGGTGCGCGGGAAGTCGCGGGCAAACACCACATGGCGTGGCACCTTGTAGGCGGCAAGGCGTTCGCGGCACCAGATCGTCAGGGCGGCTGCATCGCAACTCGAGCCCGGGCGCAGGATGATGTGGGCACAGCCGACCTCGCCCCATTTCTCGTCGGGCACACCGGTCACAGAGGCGTCCTGGACCTCGGGATGATCGGCCAGCACATTCTCGACCTCGGCCGGATAGACGTTCTCGCCGCCGGAAATATACATCTCCTTGATCCGCCCGGCGACGAAGCAATAGCCCTCATCGTCAAAGCGCCCGAGATCGCCGCTCTTCAGCCAGCCATCGGGGGTAAAGAGTTCGGCCGTCTCACGGGGACGTTCCCAATAGCCTGGCGTCAGGCCGGGGCCGTGAAACTGAATCTCACCGGTTTCGCCCGCCGCCAGCACTTGGCCATCGGGGCCGGCGATGCGCGCCTCGACCAGGATCTGGGTCTTGCCGACCGAGCCGATCTTCTCCAGCGCATGCGCCTCATCGACGAGGAAGGCCGTCGGGCCGGTCTCCGTCATGCCGAAGCCATTGCAGACCACGGCGCCGCGCGCGGCGAAGGTTTCGACCAGGATGTCGGGCAGCGGCGCACCGCCGCAGGCCCAATGGCGCAACCGCGTCAGATCGGTGCGCTCGAAGTGGGGGTGCAGGGTCAGTTCGCGATAGATGGCGGGGACGCCGATGAAAACATCGAGCGCGCCGGCATTGATCAGTTCGAGCATCCGGCCGGCCTCGAAGCCGGGCAGGATGTGGACCGTGCCGCCATTGAACAGCACCGGCAGCGTATGCAGATTGATACCGGCGGTGTGGAAGAGCGGCAGGAAGTTCAGCGTGGAATCGGTGCCGCGCAGACCGATGGCCTGGCCGATATTGATCGCATTGACCACGGCCATGCCATAGGTCTGGATCACGCCTTTCGGCTTGCCGGTCGTGCCGGAGGTGTAGATCAGATACCAGCATTCCTGCGACGGCCACTCGGCACGGCCCGGATGCAGGGCGGCGCCGTCGCGCAGCGCGTCATAACCGTCGTCGAAATCGAGCACTCGCAGCTGCATCGCCCGCGCCGCGGCGTGGGCGTTGTCGCGGTCTTCCGCGCCCGTGATCATCAGCGCAGGCCGGCAATCCTCGATCAGCTGCACCAGTTCGCTCACCGGCATGCGCCAGTTGAGGGGCACCAGGATCGCGCCGACCTTGGCGCAGGCAAACAGGATCTCGAAAAATTCGACCCGGTTGCGGCACAGGATGGCGACCCGGTCACCCGCAGAGACGCCGCGGGATTCGAGCAGGCTGGCGGCGCGGGAACTGCGGCCGTCCAGGGCGCGATAGCTGATGGCTTCGCCGGTCTGTACGACCCGGAAGGCGATCGCCTCCGGTGCAATCCGGGCGCGCCGGGCGGTGATGTCGAGGAGGGCGTTCATCGGCGCCCCCCGGCGGCTTGCGCCGCGCGCGATGCACCCAGAAACCGGTCCATGCGCTCACGTGTTTCGGGGCGGGCGATTTGCGTCATGAAGGCCAGGCGCTCGGCATCGAGACGGTCGGCGAGGCCGGTCTGGCGGTCGAGCAGGCGGCGGCTGGTGGCGATCACGCTCGCATCATGTTGCTCAAGCGTCGCGAGCATGTCCGAGATTGCCGCTTCGAATGCGCCGGCATCGGCGAGGCGGTCGGTGACACCCATCTCCAGCGCCTGTTCCGCGCTGACGCGCGTATCGAGCGCGAGCCAGCTTGCGGTGCGGGCGCGGCCGATCCGGTCGGGCAGCATTGCCGTCCAGCCGCCATCGGGGGCGAAGCCCATCTTGGCGTAATAGGGCTGGATGAAGGCCGTTCGCGCCATCACTGACAGGTCGGCGGCCAGCATCAGTCCCAGCGATCCGCCGGTGACGGGGCCGTTGACTGCGGCAATCACCGGGCAGGGCAGGGCACGGATCTGCAGCAGAACCCGGTTGAGGCCGGACAGCAATGCTTCGCAATAGGACTGCAGCCGTTCGGGGCTGTCGCTATTGAGCCGGATCGCCGCGACATCGCCGCCGCTGGAGAAGCTGGCGCCGGCCCCGGTAATGACCACGGCCCGGGCATTTTCGACCCCGTTCAGGGCAGCGCCCAGCGCATCGAGCAGGTCGGGCGTCAGGCTGTTGCCCCGGCCGGGCCGGTTGAGCGTCAGCGACAACACGTCATCCTCGCGCCCGATCAGGACTTCGGAGGGTCCGGCCGCGGCGGTCATGGTGCCAGGCCCCGGGTGATCAGGGCAGAGGCCGCGCGGGCGATGTCGTCAGCGCTGCGGTCCGGCCCCCAGATGCCAAAGCGCAGGCCGAGGAAAACACTCATCCCGATCAGGGCCCAGGCGCGGGTTTCGTGATCGCCATCGCTGATCTCGCCGCGCTCGGCCGCCTCTTCGAGATTGCGGCGGTAGCGGTCGGCGAAACTGTCATAGTGTGCCTTGTATGCATCAGGGGCGACGAATTGTGCCTCCTCAATGATGCGGTAGAGATTGGGGTGGGAGCGGGCAAATTCGATGTAGGCAACCAGGCCTTTGTGTTCGGCATCGAGACGGTCGGTCGCCCCCTTGACGCGCTCCGCGATCCAGCTTCGCGTCATATCGCCCATATGTGCGACAAGCGCCCGGAATATCTCATCTTTTGAGTCAAAATAGACGTAAAATGTCCCGAGCGCGACCGAAGCGCGGCGTGTGATATCGCCGATCGAGGAGGAGTGAAATCCGTTCTCGCCGAAGGATTCCTCGGCGGCGTCCAGAAGTCGGTTTCGCGTGCGTTCGCCGCGTGCGGTCTTGGGACTTTTCGAAGGCGTGGAAGAAAGTGAAGTTGACATATGATTCAGTTTTCACAAAATTGCCGATAACGCAACATGGCACAAATGCCAGGGCGAGAGATACATCCGGGAGAGATCTGCACAGTGCTTGATGTCAGGTCAAATAGTGTCGAAGGCGAAGGGCCGGACATGCAGTCGTGCTGCATGAGCGACGGTTCTGTTATGTACTATCGCGACCTCGGCACCGGCCCTGTTCTTCTGCTGGTGCACGGATGGGCCGCATCCGGCGATTTCTTCGACTCCCTTGCCGCGCATCTCGGCCATCAATTTCGCATCGTCATCCCGGACCTGCGTGCGCACGGCGCCACGCCGGCGGGGCAGGCCGCGCTCAATATCGACTTGCTGGCCGGTGATCTGCAGACCCTGGTCGAGACGCTCGATCTGAAAGACATCGTCGCGCTGGGCTGGTCGATGGGCGCCACGGTGCTGTGGCAGATGTTTGTACGTTATGGCCATGCCCGCTTCGCCGGCCTGGTCATCGAGGACATGAGTCCGCGCATTCTCAACACCGAGAGCTGGGCCCTGGGCATGGCGACCGGAATGGATATCGCCGGCAGCAGCCGCGCCATCGAAGCGATGCGCAGCGACTGGCCGGCTTATGCGGCTGCCTTTGCCCCGCGCATGTTCGCGCGTGGCCGGGCGGCCCGCGAACCGGAAATGGTTGAAGACATCGTGCTCCGGCTCAGCCGGCGCGATGGCGATGCCATGGCAGATCTCTGGCTCTCAATGGCCAGCCAGGATCTGCGCGAGGCCCTGCCCGCAATGAACTTGCCGACGCTCGTCACATCAGGCGCGCGCAGTGAAGCCTACGGCCCGGAGACGAGCCGGTATCTCGTCGAAACCCTGCCCGATGCGCAAACCATCGCCTTCGCGAAATCGGGACATGCTCCGCATCTGGAAGAACCGGAAGAGTTCGCAAGAGCGGTCGCACAATTCGCCAGTCGCATCCAGGCGCCGGCGGTCAACAACCATAATATCGAGGGAATCCAATCATGAAATCCAACCAGAAACTAACGCGGGCGGCGCTTCTGCTCAGCACTATTGCCTCAACCGTGCTGATTGCGGCACCGGTCCAGGCTCAGCAGGCCGGCGAGACCGCCAGCCAGGACGTGATCACCGTCACCGCCCGCCGCCGCGAGGAATCGCTGCAGGACGTGCCATTGGCCGTGACCGCCTATTCCGGCGAGCAACTCGAAGCCATGGGCGCTGTCGACATTCTGGCCGTTGCCGAAACGACGCCAAATGTGACGCTTGAAGCCTCGCGCGGCACCAACTCGACCCTCACCGCCTTCATCCGCGGTGTTGGCCAGCAGGATCCGGTTGCCGGTTTTGAAGCCGGTGTGGGCATCTATGTCGATGACGTCTATCTCAACCGTCCGCAGGCTGCGGTTCTCGACATCTACGATGTCGAGCGCATCGAAGTGCTGCGTGGCCCGCAGGGCACGCTCTATGGCCGCAACACCATCGGTGGCGCGATCAAATACGTCACCCGCCGCCTCGACCCCGATGCGCCAAGCCTGACGGCCCGCATCAATGTCGGTTCCTACGGCCAGTTCGACCAGATCGTGTCCGGCAGCCTGCCGATGGGCGACACCTTCCGCGTCGGTGCAGCTGTTGCCAATCTCCAGCGCGACGGTTTCGGGACCAACCTGTACAATGGCGACGAAAATTATAACAAGGACGTGCTTGGCTATCGTGTCAGCGCCGAGTGGGAGCCGACACCTGATCTGTTCTTCCGTCTCGCCTATGACAATGTCGAGGACACCTCCAATGCACGTGGCGGTCACCGTCTGATCCCGAGTGCGGCCGGCTACCCGGCCTTCTACGGCGTTCTGGACAATGTGTTCGACACCCGCGCCGGTCTCGATGTCGTCGCCCAGAGCGTCGAGAGCGATGGCCTTGCCCTGACCACCGAGTGGAACATCAATGACAGCTGGACCGTGCGGAATATCCTGTCCCAGCGTCAGGACGATTCCACGACCCCGATCGACTTCGACAATCTTCCGGAAGGCGATCTCGACGTTCCTGCGATCTACACCAATGAGCAGATCTCCGAGGAATTCCAGGTTCTGTATGAAGGTGACCGCCTCGCCGGTGTGATGGGTTACTATTACCTTGATGCCAACGCCACGACCGTGTTCGACGTTCTGCTCGACACCGTGCTGACCGGCCTCAACGCCCAGACCTTCGGTGATGTCGACACCACGACCTGGTCGGTCTTCGCCAACTTCACCTATGACCTCACCGATACGATCAGCCTGACCCTGGGTGGTCGCTATACTGAAGACGAGCGGACCTCGCGCGTGCTGCGCCGTACCTATCTCGGCGGCTTCTCGGAGTATTTCGGCGGCACCGGCTTTGCGATTGCCACCACCTCCGACTTCCTCGGCACCAATTCCTGGGATGATTTCAGCCCGACGGTTTCGGTCGCCTGGCAGCCAAGCAGCTCGAACAATTTCTACTTCACCTACACCCAGGGCTTCAAAGGCGGCGGCTTCGATCCGCGTGCCCAGACCACCGGCGCCCCGGATTTCGATCTCAGCGGCACGGTTACGGCTGACGAAGTCTTCGAATTCATGGCCTTCGATCCTGAAACGGTCGACAGCTTCGAACTCGGCTGGAAATACCAGGGCGGCAGCTACAGCCACGCCGTCGCACTGTTCCACATGGACTATACCGACATCCAGGTTCCGGGTTCGGTGGGTATTGATACCGATAATGACGGCGTCAACGATACCTTCACGGGCGTGACGACCAATGCCGGTGCCGCGACGATCACGGGCATCGAATATGAAGGTAATGTGGACCTCGGCAGCGACGTCTTCACCGGCGGCGACCAGCTGACCTTCGCCTGGGCCCTGGGCATCCTCGACGGCAGCTATGACGAGTTCATCAACGCCTTTGGTGTCGATATCTCCAATGACGTCGTGATCCAGAATACGCCGGAAGCCAACCTCAGCGCGACCATGAGCTATATGGCTCCCTTCGCTGGTGGTGATCTGAACGCCTCGGCCACGGTTTCCTACCGCGGCGATTCGAGCCAGTTCGAGATTCCGTTCCCGGCGCTGGACCAGGAAGCCTATTCGCTCTGGAACGCCTCGGTGGTCTGGGACAGCGAAGACGGCGCCTGGCAGCTCGGCCTGCACGGCCGCAACCTGACCGACGAGGAATACCGGGTTTCCGGCTATGACTTCGTCAACAACACGACCTACGCACCAGAGCTCGGCACGTCGGGCACCCTGGTCGGCTACTACGGTAACCCGCGCACCATCACGGCGACGCTGGCCTACCGCTACTAGGCACGAGGATGAGAACGGACGGGAACCTCCCCCGTCCGTTCACGTCGAACTTGACCGGCCGGCGCTTCCTGAGCATCAGGGATCGTCGGCCGTTTTGTCTTCAACCGAAGGAAATTCCATGTCCCGTTCCGTGCTTGCGCTTCTCGCCCTGGCCGCCCTTGTTGTTATCGGCGCGCTGGTCTGGATGTTGACCCGGCCCGGGGCCGAAGAAGTACCGCTCGATAGCGAGGCGCGTCTCGACTCGCCCTATTGGAGCGATGCCGACCGCCTGGTCGATGTCGATGGTGTCATGGCGCGCGTGCGCAGCGAGGGACCGGCCGATGCGCCGGTGATCGTCATGGTGCACGGGTTTTCCTATTCGCTGGAAAGCTGGGACGCCTGGGCGGCCGATCTCAGCGCGGACTATCATGTCATCCGTATGGATCTGCCCGGTCATGGCCTGACCGGTCCCGATCCGCAGCAACGCTATTCCGTTCCCGAGACCGTCGAATTTCTCGGCAATCTGCTCGATGAGCTCGATCTCGAACATGTCACCCTGGCGGGCAATTCCCTTGGCGGTCTGGTCTCCTGGCGCCTTGCCGCCGAGCGCCCCGAACTGGTCGACCACCTCGTGCTGGTCGCGCCGGGCGCCTATTCGATCAATGGCGTCACTGAAGAACCCGTCGCCGTGCCAATGGGCGTGAGCTTCTATCTCACCAGTGCGCCGGAAGCGATGGTCGCAGCGGCTTCAGCGGGCCTGTTCGGCGATGTCAGCCGCATGGATCCGGCGCTGCCCGCCCGCGTGCACGCCCTGATGAACACGCCCGGCGTCGGCCAGGCCCTGGTCGAGCGGCTCGAGGTCTTCACCCTGCCCGACCCGACGGCCGATCTGGCGCGGGTGCAGGCACCAACGCTGGTTATGTGGGGCGGACGCGATGTGATGATCCCGGTCGAGCAGGCCAGCCGCATCGCCGGCGATCTGCCGCAAGCCGAACTGGTCATCTATGATGATCTCGGGCATGTCCTGCATGAAGAGGATTCGGCGCGCACCGTCGCCGATGTCCGGGCCTTCCTGGCGCAATAACGCGGATCAGCGGGTGGATTCTCCGGCCGCTCTCGCGGCGATTTCCGCCTGCAGATCGGCCCAGTCCTTTGGGTCGATATCGCCTTCGCGCAGCACCACGACACCGAGACCGGTGCGATCATCGCCGGCGGGTTCGGCCAGCAGCCGGCCGAGCGTATGGGTCGGGGCGGTCTGGCGGTTGAGGCGCGGCAGATAGCGGATATCGCGGCCGCGCTGCTGGCGCTCGACGGCACCCTTGCGGCGCAGGCGCTGCAGGATGGACAGCGTCGCACTGGCCGGCTGCCGGCTCGCCTGCGCCAGCTCGCTCACCGAGGCACCGCCACGATCCCATAGCAGGCGCATGGCGTGGGCTTCGTCTTCGCTCAGGCTTTGTGGCTCGCTCATGACCGCTCCCAATCTGCATTCGACTGACCCGCTTCGCAACAGGTCCGGCGTGTTAAGCTCTCTTTTGCAAATGGTGCGCCGGAGGGGCGGGCATGGTGCCTCCGGCTGCCTGAAGTACCCCAATGTTCCGTCACCCTGACGACGGTCAGGGCCCAGTTCATAGGGCTCCGCCGGTACGCAAGTGGGCACTATCCTGAATTTGCGCGGAGTTTGAAACTGGGTCCTGACCGTCGTCAGGATGACGCTCTTTGATGGCGGTGGAGGAGCTATTGATCGTTGCTGCATTCCCCCCCCCCCCCTCAATGAAAATCCCGGCTCTTCGGCAGCACATCCTCCAGCCTTTCCCCCTGCATGACGCGGCGATAGATCGCGATCAGGCGGGGGTCGTCTTGCGGGCGGGCGATTTCGTCGGCGTGGGCGAGGGCTTCCGAAAACTCCTCGCCATCGGCCAGCGCCGCCAGGCGCCAGGACTGGTCGGTGATGCGGCTGGCGATGATGTGGATGACCTCGCCCTCCTTCTGTAGCCGGCCGGTGACGGCCATCAGCTTGGAGCGCATCACGATCTTGCGGTGGCGTTCGAAGCATTTCGGCCAGACGATGATATTGGCGACGCCGGTCTCGTCCTCCAGCGTCGCGAAGATGACGCCCGAGGCCGAGCCGGGGCGCTGGCGTACCAGAACCAGGCCGGCCAGGCTGACCCAGCGGCCATCGCGCATCTCGCCCAGCTGGTCAGCGCGGACATGGCCGCTCTCCTCCAGTTCGGCGCGGAAGAAGCTCATCGGATGGGCTTTCAGCGACAGCCGCAGTGTCTTGTAATCCTGGGCGACTTCCTCGCCGGCGCTCATCTGCGGCAGGGCGGTGGCGGCCTCATGGCCGTATTCATCGGCGTGCTCGAAAAGGGGCAAAGGCTTGCCGGCCTGGGCCAGTGCTGTCCAGCCGGCCTGGCGGCGGTCGAGGGCGATGGAGCCGAAGGCATCGGCATTGGCGAGCCGGTCCATGGTGCCGCGATCGAGGCGCGAACGGCGGGCGAGATCGGGCACGCTGGTGAAGGCACCGCCGTCATTTCGCGCCGCGATCAGGCGCGCAGCGGCGGGCTCGCGCAATCCCTTGATCTGGCGCAGGCCGAGACGCAGGGCGAAGTGGGGGCCGGATCTGGCCGGCTCCAGCGTGCAGTCCCAGTCGGAATGATTGATGTCGGGCGGCCTGACCTCGACGCCATGCTGGCGCGCATCGCGGACCAGTTGTGCCGGAGCGTAAAAACCCATCGGCTGGGCATTGAGGATCGCGGCGGCGAAGGCGTCCGGATAGTAATGCTTCAGCCAGCAGGAAACATAGACGATCAGGGCGAAACTGGCGGCATGGCTTTCCGGGAAGCCGTATTCGCCAAAGCCCTCGAGCTGTTTGAAACAGCGCTGCGCGAAATCGGGTTCATAGCCCTTGGCGATCATGCCGGTCATCAGTTTCTCGCCCATTTCATGGATCGAGCCGGAGCGCCGGAAGGCGGCCATGGAACGGCGCAGCTGGTCGGATTCGGCCGGGGTGAAACCGGCGGCGACAATCGCGATCCGCATCGCCTGTTCCTGGAAGAGCGGCACACCGCGCGTCTTGCCGAGTACCTCCTCAAGCGCCCTTGACGGGTATTCGACGGGTTCGAGCCCCGAGCGGCGGCGCAGATAGGGATGCACCATATCGCCCTGGATCGGACCGGGCCGGACAATGGCGACCTCGATCACCAGATCATAGAATGTGCGCGGCCGCAGGCGCGGCAGCATCGTCATCTGGGCCCGGCTTTCGATCTGGAACACGCCGACCGTGTCGGCCCTGCAGATCATGTCATAGACGGCATCATCGGCCTGCGGGATCGAGGCCATGGTCAGGCCGCGGCCATAATGGCGCTCGATCAGATCGAAGGCGCGGGCGACGCAGCTCAGCATGCCGAGGCCCAGCACATCGACCTTCATCAGGCCGAGCGCGTCGATATCCTCCTTGTCCCATTCCAGCACCGTGCGGTCGGGCATGGCGGCATTGTGCAGCGGCACGATCTCGTCGAGCCGGCCCTGCATCATCACGAAACCGCCGGGATGCTGCGAGAGATGGCGCGGGAAGCCCATCAGCTCGCGGGCATAATGCAAGGTCATCGCGATATCAGGCGTATCGGGATCGAGGCCGAGCTCGGTGCGGATGCGGTTATCGGTGAGATCATCGGTCGACCAGCCCCACAGCGTTTTCGACAGGGCCGCGATGACATCGCCGGACAGGCCGAACACCTTGCCGACCTCGCGGATGGCGCCGCGCGGGCGGTAGCAATTGACCGTTGCCGTCATGGCGGCGCGGCGGCGGCCGTATTTCTCATAGACATACTGGATCACCTCCTCGCGCCGCTCATGCTCGAAATCGACATCGATATCAGGCGGCTCGCCGCGCTCCGTCGAGACGAAACGCTCGAACAGGAGATCGATCAGGGTCGGGTCGACCTCGGTGATACCGATGGCGAAACACACGGCCGAATTGGCCGCCGAGCCGCGGCCCTGGCACAGAATGCCCTGGCTGCGCGCGAAGCGGACGATGTCGTGGACGGTGAGGAAATAGGCCGGGAAATCGAGGCTTTCGATCAGTTCGAGCTCATGGGCAATAGCGGCGCGGATCTTGTCCGGTGCGCCCTCGGGCCAGCGCCGCTCCAGACCTTCCGTCGTCAGCCGGCGCAGGGTCTGGGCCGGGGTCTCATCATCGCCAACCACTTCGCTGGGATATTGATAGACCAGTTCCTCGAGGCTGAAATTGATGCTGTCGGCGAGCGCGACGGTATTGGCGACAGCCGCCTCATGGCCGCGAAACAGGCGCGCCATTTCGGCCGGTGGCTTGAGATGGCGTTCGGCATTGGCGGCGATGAGGAAGCCGGCCTGTTTGATCCGCACATGCTCACGGATACAGGCGACGACATCGGCCAGCGGCTTGCGCTCCGGGACATGATAGAGCGCGTCATTCGTGGCGATGCAGTTCAGCCCGAGCTCTGCGGCGCACCGGGCGAGCTGATGCAGGCGTTCGCCATCGCGGCCATCGAAGCGGCGGGTGAGGGCGAGGTGATGGCTGGCCTGCGAGCGGGCGCAGAAGTCCGCTGCCCTGGCCTGCCAATCCGCATCCAGGGGATCGGGCGGCAGCAGGATGAAGATCTGGTCCCTGGAGGCCTCGACAATCTGTTCCAGCCACAGCTCGCATGTGCCTTTCCTCGAGCGGAAATTGGCGTCCGTCAGCATGCGCGCCAGCGCACCATAGGCGTGGCGGTGTTTGGGATAGGCGACCAGTTCGAAACCGCATGTGGTGACCAGCCTCACCCCGACGAGGAATTTGATGCCCGCCTCCTTCGCCGCGAGATGGCCGCGCACGGCGCCGGCGAAGGAATTGCGATCCGCCAGACCGATCGCCGCCAGGCCCAGCGCCTTCGCCTGGGCAACCATTTCATCGCCGTGCGAGGCGCCGGTCAGGAAGGTGAAATTGCTGGCGGCGACCAGCTCGGCGAATTGGGTCACACGTGTTGTCCGGCGCGCGCGGCTGCGGTCTGACGGTCGGATTCCGGCGGCAGATGCCGGGTGATGGTGGCGATGACCTGGTCGAGCCGGTTGAAAACATCGGACTCGGCCAGTCGCAGCACGGTCCAGCCTTCATGCATCAGATCGAGCATGCGCCGGCGGTCGCGTTGCAGCGCGTCGCCGGTCAGGCGCGGGCCGGCCTCAAGCTCGATCACCAGCTTGTGCCTGAGGCAGGCGAAATCGACGATATAGCCGGAGATCGGATGCTGACGCCTGAATTTATGGCCGCAAATCCGGCCGGCGCGCAGGCGCTGCCAGAGTATCCGGGCGGCCAGCGGCATGGTCTTGCGCCGGCGGCGGGCGATCTCGGTGGTGGTGAGGGGGGCGTGGGTCATATCCATCATGATGCTCCATGTACGAACCATTGCGGGTTGAGGGTTTCCGGGCCGTAGAGGCCGTCGCGGAAGAGCCAGAAACGGCGGCCTTCGATCGTTTCGATCCTGAAATAATCGCGGGTTTTCGGGCTGGCGCGGCCGGGCGGACGCCACCATTCCGGGGCGAGGCGTTCGGGGCCTTCGGCCTGGCGCACCTGGTGGCGGGTGCGGCGCCAGACGAAGCTGCGCGGTGGGCCGTCGGGAATCTCCGCCACCGCTTCGGCCGGTTCCGGACGGGCGAGGATGAGCAGGGGACGCTCCGGCGTCATGAGAAAGGTCGGTTGTCCGCCGGCCTCGCGCAGCATCAGGGCGGCGCCGGATTGTACGGTGTCGGCGCTCCAGCCGGCGGCGCGTTCGGGGATATGGCTGTCACGGCGGGCGGCGCGTTTGACGCGTGTCTCGCCGAGGCGGACGCTGAGCCGGTCGGTCAGGCGGGCGAAATCCTCGGCGTCGATGCGATCTTCGCCGATCAGGCCCGATTGCCGCCCGGACAGCGGCCCGGTGGCGGTGGCATTGAGCTCGACGACATCAATACCGAAACCGATATCGATCTCGGCGCGGTCGAGCTTTTCATTGAACAGGCGCGCGATATGGGCCGGATCGCGGGCCGGCGCGGCGGTGCCGATGATCAGGAGATGCGTCTTGCCATCGACGCGAAACAGGTTGAGCTCGACCCGGCGCAGACCACGGCCCTCGCTCTCCAGATGGGCGCACAGCGCTTCGGCTGTCTCGCGCACCGCCTGTTTGATCCCTTCCAGCAAAAGCAGGGCATCGGCAAAGCGCATCCGGGCGCGAAACGGGGTTTTCGGCTGCAGCGGATTGAGGGTCTCGTCCTCTTGGCCGCGCGCCTGATCAAGGCGACGCACCAGATCGGGGCCGAAACGCCGCGCCAGATTGGCGCGCGGCAGGCCGGCAATATCACCGACACGCTTGAGCCCGAACCGGCGCAGCCGCGCGGCGGTGTCGCCAATGCGCAGACCCTCGACCGGCAGGGCATGCAGGCTGGACGCAATATCATCGGCAATCAGCCAGCCGCTTGCCTGCCGCCGCGCCGGAAAGCGCGCCAGACCCCAGGCGAGACCGATGGTCGGGGCGATGGCGGCATGGGCGGTCAGGCCCTGACCGCGCACGGCAGCGAGCGCGGCGGTGACGAGGGCGTCCTCGCCGCCGAACAGATGCGCGCAGCCAGTGATATCGACCATCACGCCATCCTCTCCTGGCTCGCCCGGATCGGGCGCGGTCCAGGGCGACCAGCGGCCACACCAGCGGGCAAAGGCGCCGAGCAGACGCCGGTCGGCATCGGGCGCAAACGGCGCAATGCGCAGGCCCGGCTCCAGTGCCTTGGCATCGGCCAGCGCCTGACCCCGCCGCAGGCCGAGCCGCGCCGCCTCATTATTGAGCGCGTAGAGACGCTCACCACCCGTGCTGGTGTGAACCAGGGCGAAGGGGGAAGCGGGATCATCAGCCGGCCCGCAATCGGGGCGCAGGCTGCGCCGTTCGACGGGCCATCTCGGCAGGCTCAAGGACATGAAACGCCGCATTTTTCCACTCGATCTCAAAGCTTTTCGGCGGGCCGCCCCGGACCCGTTCGAGCACGGCGCGAAAACGCGGTGCTCCCAATCCCGGCAGACCTGTCGCCCCGCGCCATGGCCGGTCCGGTGACGGCAGGGCGGATAATCGCCAGCGGGTCAGGGCCGCGCTGGGCTGGATGTCGTGATGCCCGCGCAAGACCAGCACCTGCGCGCTGCGGGCCTGGGCGGCACGGTGCAGACGGCGCGAGGCGGTGAGGTCGTAACGGGCCGAGGCGCCGATCTCGCCGATCACCAGCGCGCCGGCATTCAGCCCTTCCTCCATCGCCCACAACACATCGCCGGCATCGCGCGCCTCGACCAGCAGCACCCGTTCCGGCTCCAGCCCCCAACGGGCCAGAGCGAGCGGGTAGGGCCGACCGAAATCATGGGCGCGCTGGCCCTCCGATCGCACCCAGATCACGGGCCGGCCTCTGTCCTGCGCGGACAATCCGCCGCCCAGCATGCCGATCTGGAAGGCCAGGGCCGCGGGCGTGTCGAGATAGCTGGCCGGACAGATCTCATGCAGACCCGACCCGAGCGCCAGCGCGTCCCGGTCCGCAGGCGCGGGCAGGGAGGCGGACGTTTCAATCGCCTGGATCTGGCGTCGCAGCTCCTCGAGCTGCGGCCGCCCTGTTCGGACGCGCATCGCAGTTGGCATGTCATGGCCTCTGTTGAATGTTCTACTTATGTTCCGTTCAGAGGCGCGGAGAGTCAAGCGGGGAATCGGTGAGGGCGGGGCGCGCGCGTTCTTCAACGTTGCGCTGCCCGCCTCACCCGCCCCTGCGCGTCTTCCCTCTCCTCACGGAGAGGGAAGACGCGCACACATTCCTTCTCCGTGAGGAGAAGGTGGCCGAAGGCCGGATGAGGCGGGTTGGAGCGAGGTTGGAAAGCATAAAAGTGCCCGGGACAGACACGATTTTTTGCGTCGTCGCCCACTGGCGGGCACAGCTATCCCTGAATTACTTGCCAAGCAGGGCGCCAGAGCGGAGTTGAGCCGTCAAGGGGCATGCCCGCGGAGCGGCGCCTTTGGCGCCCTTGACGGCTCAACTCCGCTCTGGCCAGGTCTCGGCATGGGTTTCAGGGCGGGGTCCGGCCCATGGGGCCTCCTCATTTACCCACCAATGAACACAATTTGTCATCCCTGACGGATGCCCGGACGCGTCAGCGATCCGGGCGGAGATCAGGGACCCAGACGCCCGACGGGTGGCCGCTTGTGCGATGGGCCGGACTCATCAAGCTGAAGTCGCGATGGTGGTTCTGGGTCCCTGATCTGCGCCCCGCATTCGCGGGGCATCCGTCAGGGATGACAACGGGTTGGTTGTTTGGGGTGAGTGAAAGGCCCATCTCCCGGGCTGCAATCATCGCCTGTTCGCGCTAACCTCCCCCCATGTGTGGACGTTATGCGATCGGCAAGCTGCAATGGTGGATCCTGCAGGAGACGTTCAAGCTCCAGCAGGCGGCGACCAATCTCGAGCCGCGCTGGAATGTCGCCCCGACCCAGATCGCGCCGATCATCCGGCAACGCACGGATGAAGAGCTCGGCAATGAGCTGGCGATGGCGCGCTGGGGGCTGGTGCCGCATTTCTGGCACAAGCCCTTGAGCGAGATGAAATATTCCACCTTCAACGCCAAGGCCGAGACCGCCGCCGACCTGCCCAGCTTCCGGCATGCCTTTCGCCGCCATCACTGCATCGTGCCGGCGGTCGGGTTTTACGAATGGACCGGTGAGAAGGGGGCGAAACAGCCCTGGTTTATCGGGCTCAAGGATTGTGACTGGTTCGGCATGGCCGGGCTGTGGGACCGGGCCGAGATCGAGGGGACGGCAATCGAGAGTTTCACCATTCTGACCATCCCGGCCAATGATGCCATGAAGCGGATCCATAACCGTATGCCGGTGATGTTGCGGCCGGAAGCGTGCCAGCCCTGGCTCGAACCCCATACCGCCGATATCGAGCTCATCCTCAAGGGCGCGCCGTCGGAGACGCTGTGGATCCATGCCGCCAACAAGGCGGTCGGCAATGTCCGCACCGATGGCGAATGGCTGACCGAGCCCGGCGACGGGCCGCAATTGACCGGGCTGATCTGATGGCCGTACCCGAGGCCGTTCGCAGGCTCAAGGCCTTCATCGCCGCGCACGGGATCGAGATCGCCATCGACGCGCCCGACCCGGAACTGGGCGGGTTTGACGGCGTGGTGCTGGTCGTTTCGGCGCCGCAAAACCCGGCTTTGCGCATCACCGTGTTTGACGAATATGGCGATGCCCGGCCGGACAATCCGGCGCTATGCCTCGCCCTTCTCAACATGCAGTTTCGCGAGCTGGGTGATGCGGGCGGGGAGATGGGGCGCTGGGCCATTGCCGAAGGGCTCGATCCGGAAATGGCCGCGACCCAGCGGGTTTTCGGGCAGAACGAGGCCGCACGCGCCGCTTTCCTTGCGGCCTATGGTCCGACCCCCGATGTCGTGAGCGATCTCGACTGGCAGCTCAATGCCGGCCCGGCGCAGGCGCTGCGGGGGCTCTAGGCGTCTGGCCCGAAACGCGTCTGTCAGCCTGGCGGCTCAATGCCGGTCAAAAGGCGTTCCGCATGGTCGCGCAGCGCGTGCAAGCGGTCCAGTTCCGGGTTTTCAGATGGTGGATGATGCGCGAGAGGATCATTGCGTGCCCTCCACCGGTGGCAGAATCTCCGCGAACAGGTTTTGCCAGTAGATTTGCGAGGCGCTCTCGATCGAGGTTTCGATCGCGCGTTGGCGCAAGAGCGGCAGGAGGGCATCGGAGTTGCGCAACCGCGCCGCCATGGCTGCGATCGCCTCGTCCTGACCTTCAATGTCGCAGGGAAAGTCGAGGATCTCCGGCAAGACCGTGAAATCGCCAATTCCGAGCGTGCGCGGCTCGGCGCAATTTTCGGCCAGGGCGTCATAAAGCGCGCGGTCGGCAAGCCGGGCGAAAGCTCGTCTGTAGGCCCGCTCCCGATCCTGAAGGCTCAGGTTTTCCGGCCCGGTTTCATAATATTCCACCGCCGCAGTCATCAAGGCCTGATCGGCGATCAGATTGATGGTTCCCGTCGCGACCAGTTCTTCATAGGTCGTGCGGATCACCGGGAAGCTGAAAATCTGGGTCGCGCGGAAGGCCTCGATCACCAGAGTTTCATCATCCACCGGCCGTCGCCCCTCCAGCGCGTCGATCGCGCGCTGGGCATTGTCGGACACCTGGCCGTAGTAAATCGCATTGCCTTCCACCCGCCATTGTTCATCCCGCAGATCCGCGATCAGGCGTGTGGTGAGCAGTTCGGCGCGGGCGAGGGCCTGACGCTGTGTGTTCCACTCGGTGACCTGAAAACCGATCACCACCCCGAGAATGACGATCAGGAATTCGAGGCCGACAGCGGTCCAGTTCTGGGTTTTCAGGTGGTGAATGATGCGGGAAAGGATCATCGGATCGGCAAGGCCTCACACTGAAAATCATCGGTCCCGAGCGCCTGACAGCCCTCGGGGAAGCCGCGCACCTGCCAGAGTTCGAGCAGGCCGAGATCGCGGATATGCTGGCGCCAGCGCGGATGATTGCGGTAATTGGCCTCGAGGCCGAGGAAGAGAGCGAGACTGGATCGCGGCTCGGTGGACCAGTTCGCTTCGGCTATATCCAGGGCCATCTCCATGTCTTCCAGCAGATCGGCAATTCCCGAACGCCAGAACGTGCTGTCCTCCGCCAGGGCGCGCAGCGCCGTGTCACCGGCCGCCCATGCCTCCATGAGGCGATCTATGGGCTCACGGGCCGCTTCGGGATAGATGCCTTGCCGCAGGATATCTTCAAAAACCTGCCCGGTCTCCTCGCGCCGCCCGCGGCTGAACAGAGCTCTCACGGCATTGTTATAGCTGAAGGGCAGGTCCGGTCCGAGCGCACGCGCCAGCCGGAACTCCTCGAGCGCGGTGTCCCCGCCATAGTCGGGATGTTCCATCGAGGCCCAGCCCAGCGTGTTGTGATAGATCGGCACCAGCGGGTCGAGTGTTACGGCGCGGACTGCCAGCTCTCGCGCGTCCACGAAGTACCCGGTATCGATCAGATTCTGGGCAAAAATGTCGAGGACGGCGGCGTTTTGCGGCTCCAGTTCGACGGCCCGGTCGAAGGCTTGATAGCTGGCGACCCAGTCATGGCGCAGCGTCAGGAAGACGCCGATATAGGCCTGCGCCTCGCCCGATCGGGGATCGAGCGCTGCCGCCCGCTGTGCGGCCGCCAGTCCGATGCGGCGCCAATAGGGGAAGTCGTCGACGGCCGCCCGGGGCTGATAGGATTCATAGACCGAATACACGCCGGCCAGGGCGATCCAGCCGGGTGCATAATCGGGGTCGCGGGCGACGACTTCATGCAACAGCAGCGCCGCCGTCTCGATATTGCGCTGGCCGCGCCGGAAATAAAGCTGCCGGGCCTGCAGATAGAGCTCATAGGCCTCGATATCGCTGGTGCGGTCATGCGCCTGCGGCTGCCAGTCAATCCCGAGCGAGATCGCGAGCTCGCCCGCGACGGCACCGGCGATCTCGTCCTGGATGTCGAAAATATCGGCGATTTCCCGGTCATAGGTTTCCGACCAGATGTGGAAACCGTCTGAGGACCGGATCAGCTGGGCGGTGATGCGCAGCCGCGAACCGGAACGGCGCACACTGCCTTCGAGCACATGATTGACCCCGAGCGCCTCGCCGATCTCGCGCAGGTCTTCATTGCGGCCCTTGAAGGCAAAGCTGGAGGTGCGGCCAGCGACGCCCAGTCCCGGGATGCGGACCAATACGTTGAGAATCTCCTCCGATATCCCGTCTGAGAAATATTCCTGATCGCCGGCCGCGCTGAGGTCGATGAAGGGCAGGACGGCAACCGAGGCGTCAGCGGCGTTTGCCGCTGCTGTACTGGCCGGGGCGGCGTCCCGCGGCGCCAATTGCTGCCAGGCGATGAAGGCGATCATCACTGCCAGTGCCGCGACAATCGCGAAGTCGAGCTTGCGGCCGGTGTTCGGCGCGATGCTCTCGCCATCGGGCACGGCGGCGGTCAGCTTCACGCCCTCCGGCGTCATCTCGAAGGCCCAGGCCAGCAGGAGGGCGAGCGGAAATCCGGCGATCAGCAGGACGGCGAAGAAGCCGTCGACCCAGTCGGGCAGATTGAGCGCCGGGGTCATGACGCTGACGATCTGCATGATCAGCCAGCCGGTAATCAGATACGCCGCCGCAACCCGCAACACGTGGCGTCTGAGTAATTCGCCTATCAAGCGATTCATGCGTGCATTCCCCCGTTGGACCGGAGGTAGCACGCCCCGGGCGTTTGGGAAATGAAAAGCCCGGGATTTCAAGGGCGACGCAAAAAAATGCCCCGGCGACTGGGCCGGGGCGGGGAGGGAGAAGCGCTGGGCTCCGGCCTAGTCGTGCTCGTGCAACCAGGCGGCGTGTTTGGGGGCGCGCTTGGTGCGGCTCCATTCCTCGATCATCGCCGGGGCGACCTCGTGCAGTTGCTGCATCTGCTCGGGCGTCGCCGTGTTGGCGACCAGTTCGAGGCGGTGACCATTGGGGTCGAAGAAATAGATCGATTTGAAAATGCCGTGATTGACCGGGCCGAGCACGTCGAGGCCTTCGGCTTCGATCTGGGCCTTGGCGGCTTCCAGCGCGTCCATGTCTTCGAGTTCAAAGGCGATATGCTGCACCCATTGCGGGGTCTGCTCGTCGCGGCCCATTTCCGGCGAATTGGGAAGTTCGAAGAAGGCGAGGACATTGCCCATGCCGGCATCCATGAAGATGTGCATGTAAGGGTCCGGCGCCTTGGTGGATGGCACCTGGTCCTCGGCGATCGCCAGCACGAAATCCATGTCGAGGACGCGTTTGTAGAATTCCATCGTTTCCTTCGCGTCCTTGCAGCGATAGGCGACGTGGTGGATGCGCTTGAGATTGACGGTCATGATTGCCTCCTAGGCGGCGTCGATGGCGCCGCGGGCGAGCTGGTCAGCTTCGATGGATTTGAACAGGGCTTCGAAATTGCCTTCGCCGAAGCCTTCATCCTGCTTGCGCTGGATGAATTCGAAGAAGACCGGACCGATCGCCTTTTCCGAGAAGATCTGCAGCAGCAGACGCGGCTCGCCGCCTTCGGTGGTGCCGTCGAGCAGGATGCCGCGCTGGCGCAGCTCGTCGGCGGGTTCGCCATGGCCGGGCAGGCGGTCATCGAGCATGTCGTAATAGGTCGATGGCGGGGCCGGCATGAATTTGACGCCGGAGGCTTTCAGGCGGTCCCAGCACTCGATCAGGTTATCGCAGGAAAATGCGATGTGCTGGATGCCTTCGCCCTTGTATTCGCGCAGATATTCCTCGATCTGGCCGACTTTCTCGCCCTTTTCCTCGTTCAGCGGAATGCGGATCAGCCCGTCCGGTGCGGTCAGGGCACGCGAGACGAGACCGGTATATTCGCCCTTGATGTCGAAATAGCGGATCTCGCGGAAATTGAAGAGGTTTTCGTAGTAGTTCGCCCAGTAATCCATCCGGCCCTTGTAAACATTATGGGTCAGGTGATCGATCACATTGAAGCCGCAACCGGCCGGGTGCCGGTCGACGCCCTCAAGATATTCGAAATCGACATCATAGATCGACTGCCCGTCTTCGAAGCGGTCGATCAGATAGACCGAGGCGCCGCCAATGCCCTTGATCGCGGCCAGGCGCAGTTCGCTGAAACCGGTCTTCATGTCAATCGGTTCGGCGCCCTTGGAGACGGCCAGCTTGTAGGCCTTGCCGGCATCGCGGACGCGGAAGCCCATGCCGCAGGCCGAAGGCCCGTGCTCGGCAGCATAATAGGCCGCCGGCGAATTGGGCTCGTAATTCAGGATCATGTTGATGCCGCCCTGGCGCCAGAGCTGGACGTCCTTGGTGCGGTGATTGGCGATATGGGTAAAGCCCATCGACGCCATGACCGGTTCCAGAATGCCTTTCTGCGGCGCTGTGAACTCAACAAATTCGAAGCCGCACAGCCCCATAGGATTTTCGAACAGATCGGCCATGAATTATCTCCCGGAATGAATGATGTGGCGGCCTGGAGCCCAGGCCAGCTTGCGGGTGGAGTATCATTATCGTTGCTATTGCGTCAAGTTGTGAAAACAACTAATTTGCCGGTATGAACCCGAACCAGACCTTCCCCGCCACGCGGCGTGTGCTCCAGCTTGATAGCTATTGGCCCTATCAGCTGACCGTGCTGGCGGATCATATTTCACGCCACACGGCGGCGATCGTTAAGCGGCATGCGGGATTGAACCTGTCGCAATGGCGCGTCATGGCGGCAATCGCCGAGCGACCGGGCCGCACTGCGGCCGAAGTCGTTGCGGTGACGCCGATGGACAAGGGGATTGTCAGCCGCGCGACCAAGGCCCTGCTCGAGGCTGGTCTGGTGGTGCGCACGGCGTCGCAGGATGATGGCCGGATCAGCCATTTGCATCTGACCGATGGCGGTGAGACGATGTACCAGTCGCTGGTTCCGCGGGTCGAGTCCGTATCGATCCAGGCCCAGTCTGCCTTGGGCGCGCCCGAGCGCCAGCAGTTCGAGACCAGCCTGAAACGCCTGTCCGGCTTGCTGCTGCAGCTCGGTCCCGATGATCAACCGGACGGGACAAATGCCCGTCAGGCCGCCATGGATGTGGATACGAATTCTTAGCGCCTTGCGCCTAGGGATTGTGACGCAACGAGTCGCGATCAACAACAAAACGGAGTCCTGGTTTGTCGACCCGGAAATTTCTGATCCCTGTCATGCATCTGGCGCTTTGTGCCCTGCTGGCGGCGCTGACCGGCTTCATCGGCTACGGCATCCTCGTCGGTGCGCTTGAAACCGCCCAGGCCGAGCATCTGCAGGCCTATATCCAGGTGCGCTCAGAGCGTGAGGCGCGGATTTTCGAGGACGCCCGTGTGCTCAACCAGTCGGCCGAACTGGCCTTCCAGCGCCGTCTCGCATCCCTGCAGGGCCAGCCGGTCGAGGCTGAATTCGACCGGCTCTTCCCCCTGTATGGCGATGGCACGCGCCGCAGTGCACCGGAATTGTTCGACGGCACCCCACTTCCCGGCGGCGATATTGTGTTCGGGGTGGGCGCCTTCCTCGCCAACGGCGACGAGATGACCGAGACCGAGAAGCGCCGCTATCTGGCCGCCTTCCACACCATTCGCAGTGTCGGTGAGGCTTATCTCGGCCGCTTCACCAGCCTCTATTTCTTCACACCGGACCGGCGCATGGTGATCTTTGCGCCCGGTCGTGAGGACAGGTTGAGTTTCTATCGCGCCGACGCGCCGGCGGATTTCGAGCTGCGCGGCGATGAGGACGCGGCCCTGTTCGATTTGCACCTCAACCCCGACAGCGAAATGCAATGCACGCGCCTGTCGCGCTTTGTTTATTCCGATGGCGGTGACCGCGCCGCCAGCGCCTGCCGCCAGCCGGTGCGCGAGGGTGAGACTCTGTTGGGCGGTTTCGGCACTTCGATCTCGATGAATGAAACCCTTGCCTCGGCCCTGGAAACTCCGCCGGCCCATGGCGTCAACCTGTTGTACGACCGCAATGGTGATGTGATCTCGCGCGGTGCCGTCGCGCAATCGGCACAGCCGCACCCGGCCCTGCAGCCGGACGCGATCATGGCCCTGCTGCGCGCGGATCCGCGGCCATTCGGGGTGTTTGTGGTTCCCGGTGGTGCCAACATGATCGCCTTCAGCCGCATCCGCGGCCCGTCCTGGTATTTCGTCTCGGTCGTGGATCTGAGCGCGACGCGTGCGACAGCGCGCTTCTGGGCCTGGTGCCTGGCTGCGATGGTCCTGTTTGCGGCGTTGGGATTTCATGTCCTTCGGGCCGTGCTGGTTCGCGCCCAGCCAGCGCCGGGGAACCGATCCGCAGACGCGGCGGGCACCAATTAGCCGGCTGGCTCCGCCCCCTGCCCGGGCGGCGCTCATAGAAGATGCGGAATAAAGTCTGGCCATGCCGGGCTGGGCGGCGTATGAGGGCGCGCCTTTTCACCAAGCAGGATTACACTCATGAGCGCGTCCCTCGACAAGCTGCGCAATATTGCCATCGTCGCGCACGTCGATCACGGCAAGACCACCCTCGTTGACCAGCTGCTCAAGCAGTCGGGCACGCTGGGCGAACGCGCCAATACATCCGAACGCATGATGGACTCCAACGATCTGGAGAAAGAACGCGGCATCACGATTCTGGCCAAGAACACGGCCGTTACCTGGGGCGACTGGTCGATCAATATCGTCGACACCCCCGGACACGCCGATTTCGGCGGTGAGGTCGAACGCGTCCTCTCCATGGTCGATTGCGTGCTTCTGCTCGTCGACGCCGTTGACGGCCCGATGCCCCAGACCAGCTTCGTCACCAAGAAAGCCCTGGCGCGCGGCCTCAAGCCGATCGTCGTGATCAACAAGGCCGACCGTCCGTCCGCGCGCCCTGACTGGGTGCTGGACCAGACCTTCGACCTGTTCGACCGCCTCGGCGCCACCGAAGAGCAACTCGACTTCCCGGTCGTCTACGCCTCGGCCCTGCAGGGCTGGGCCGCGAGCAATCCCGGCGAGATCGGCACCGATATGGAGCCGCTCTTCAAGATGATCACCGAGTTTACGCCCGAGCCGCCGGTCGACCGTGATGGTCCGCTGCAGCTCCAGGTCTCGGCGCTGGATTATTCCAGCTTCACCGGCGTAATCGGCATCGGCCGCATCGCCCGCGGCACGATCCGCAAGAACCAGCCCGTCACGGTCGCCAAGGCCGACGGCACGCAGCAAAAGGGCAAGATCCTGCAGCTGTACGGTTTTCACGGCCTTGAGCGCGTCGAGATCGATGCCGCCCAGGCTGGCGACATCATCACTTTCACCGGTATCGACAAGCTGAAAATCTCCGACACGGTCTGCGATCCGGAGCATGTCGAAGGCCTGCCCCTGCTCTCTGTCGACGAGCCGACCCTGTCGATGACCTTTCAGGTCAATGACAGCCCGTTCGCCGGCCGCGAGGGCAAGTTCGTCACCAGCCGCAATATCAAGGAACGCCTCGACCGCGAGCTGATCCACAATGTCGCGCTGCGTGTCGAGCAAATGGACGATGCCGACAAGTTCAACGTCATGGGCCGGGGTGAGCTTCACCTCTCCATCCTGATCGAGACCATGCGCCGCGAGGGCTTCGAGCTCGCCGTCGGACGTCCGCGGGTCGTGCTCAAGGATATCGATGGCGTGTCCTGCGAGCCCTATGAGAGCCTGACCATCGACCTGGAGGAAATCCACCAGGGCGGCGTGATGGAGAAACTCGGCCAGCGCCGCGCCGAACTGAAAAACATGGTGCCGGACGGCCATGGCCGGGTGCGCCTGGACTATGTCATTCCGACGCGTGGCCTGATCGGTTTCCGCTCTGAATTCCTGACCCTGACTTCAGGTACGGGCCTGTTGTTCCACAGCTTCGATCACTATGCCCCGCGCACCGAGGGCCGGTTCGGCCAGCGTCACAATGGCGCGATGGTCTCGATGGTCGATGGCAAGGTGGCCGGCTTCTCGCTGTTCAACCTGCAGGACCGCGGCAAGCTCTTCCTCGGTCACGCGGCGGATATCTATGAGGGCCAGATCATTGGCGTGAATGCCCGCGATGACGACATGGTCGTCAATCCGACCAAGGGCAAGAAGCTGACCAATATGCGCGCTTCGGGAACCGACGAGAATATCGTGCTGACGCCGCCGATCCGCGTCACGCTCGAATTTGCGCTGGAATTCATCGATGATGACGAGCTGGTCGAAGTGACGCCGCAATCCATCCGTATCCGCAAGATCTTCCTCAAGGAATTCGAGCGCAAACGGGCCCGCACGGCGGCGGCCGGCAGCTAGATCATTTCTGACCGGGGCGAGTTTCGCTTCCCCATCGGACAATCATGACAGGAAACGGCATGGCGCGAACAGCTGCCATGCCGTTTCTCTGTTCGGATGGGCGGGGAAGGCGGCGGCTCGATCGCCTTGCTTTGCGCCGTCCGGCTCAGGCGTCCGGAGTGGCCGGAGCTTCGGCCTTTCCAAGCAGGGGCTGCAAGCGGCGATAGCTCAGCGAGCGCCAGACCCATTCGAAGGGGCCGAAGCGGAAGCGGCTGAGCCAGAGCGGTGACCAGATCAATTGCAGCGCCCAGACCAGCAGGACCAGCTTGGCCTGGTCGATGCGCTCCACTGTGCCGTACAGGCCCAGGCCGGGTGCGCCGACAAAGATGAAGCTCATGATCAGGGTCTGGGTCAGATAATTGGTGAAGGCCATGCGGCCGGTGGCGGCCAACACCTGAACCAGCCAGCCGGCCCGGCCGGACTTGCAGATCAGCATGATGCCGGCGGCATAGCCGAGCGCCGCCAGCAGGCTGCCGGCGTAATTGCTCAGCCCGGATTGCCAGGCGGTTTCCAGCGCGAAATTCGTCGCCAGCGCATGCTCGGAACTCCAGGCCGACAGGGCGAGCCCGAAGACAAGGCCGGGCACGCCGATCGCGAAATAGGTTCGCGATTTCAGTGTCGCCGACAGAAACCCGGTCTTGAACAGCGCCATGCCGATCAGCATCACGCCGAAAATACGGCCGCCAAACATGGTCAGGCTGGCGAACTGGGCGCCCGCGGCGGTGAGGGCGTTGTCGGGCAATTGCGCCAGATAACCGGCCTGGTTCGCCGCCACCGACGCGGCCACGATCTCTTCCGATACCCCCAGGATCGCCGGGTCGAAGCCCTTCATCGCCATCACGCCGTGAAACAGGCCGATGACCAGGACGCCGCTCAGGGCGATCAGGGCGAGGCCCCAGATGATCAGCTTGCCGGCCGACCAGAAGCGCATCTTGACCGCGAGCATGCCGAACAGGGCATAGGGCACGAGAATGTCGCCATACCAGAGCAGATAGGCGTGCAGCATGCCGATCGCGAACAGCCACCACATACGACGGTAATGCAGGCTGGTGTCCTGGCTCTCGCCGACCATCAGCATGATGCCGGCGCCGAACAGGGCCGAGAAGATCGTGATGAATTTCATCGAGAACACGGTATGCCCGAGCGCCCAGACCTGGGCGTTCAGACCGGACATGTCCATATGCGCCAGCGGGTAATCATAGGCGCCAGGCACCATGGCAAAGGCCTGGACATTCATCATCAAAATGCCCAGCACCGCGACCCCGCGCAGCGCATCAATACCGGTCAGACGCTCGGTCGCCGGCGCGGCACTCATTGCGCGCCCGCCGGATTGTCGGATGAAACCCAGTGGCAATGGCATGTCGTATTCCCCCAGAGCTGCCGGTCATTGTGTTGACGGGAGACCGCCTTGGCAATGGCGCAGGGTAAACGGGGAGATGGCCGCGATTACGGTGGTGTTCCCCTCCCCCATGTTGGAGCGGGGTATCGCTCAATTTCCCGTCAGCCCCGCCCTCAGGCTGTTGCGGCGCGGCGTCGTCGCCGCCAGCGGCGCCGGGCCAGGCTTGCGGCAACAATGATCGTGATGAGGACGATAGCCAGGGCGCCGGCCAGGACCGTCAGGATCATGTTTTCGGCGATACCGGTGAAGCTCAACACATCGAGCTGGTGGCTTTGCCAGAACACCCATTCTCCAGCGATCCGGGTGGCTAGAGTGCGGTCTCCGGTTTCCAGGACAACAATACCGTCGCCGGTCGCCGGATTGTAGCGAACGGCCGAATTGATCGCCGGATCATTGCTGCCGTCATGCCCGGCGATGAAATCTCCCTGGCCGTTTGGTGCGTAGAGAATCGTGCCCAGGCCCCAGATTTCGAGACCGAATTGCGAGGCCTCCGGTTGGCGCATCAGGGCAATGGTTCGGGGTTGAAGGATGTGGGGCCGGGTCGCGCTACTCGCCCCGGCTGCAAGATTTGACTGGAGAAATCGCACCATATCGGCGGTCGAGCTGTTGAGTGCGGTCGGGGCCAGCCCGGCGAAGCGATAGCGGAGCGCCTCGGTGCCATCGATATCATAGAGGGCGGCGCGATTGCCGTTATCGCTGACCTCGTCCAGATAGGTCGAGTTCTCCATGCCCAGCGGCTGAAAAACAGCGCGCTGCATATAGGTTTCGAACGCCTCGCCGGTGACGTCCTCGACCAGCAATTGCAGCAGGGTATAGCCACCGCCGGAATATTCGAATTGGGCGCCGGGCTCGAGATTGGCGCGGACCCGGCCGTCGGCGCCCGGCGAGGCGTCAGAAGCCTGGGTGAGCGATTCGGTCAGCGGCTGAATATCCTCACCCGGCGCAAACCCGCCATAACCCAGACCGTCAGTCAAACCGGCCGTATGGCTGAGCAGACGGCGCACTGTGACGCCGTCAGTGTCGAACTCGCCCTGCGGCAATTGCCAGCTGTGCAGATAGGTCGAGACCGGTGCGTCCAGATCGATGGTGCCATCCTCGACAAGCGCCATCACGCCGACTGCCGAAACCCATTTGCTCAGGGATGCGACCTGAAAACTGGTGTCGCGGTCAATGGGTGCGCCGATGGAGACATAATATTCCCCGACGACCTCACCATTCTCCAACAGGGCAAATCCAAGATTGCCATGATGCTCGGCGTCGATCATTTCGGTGGCGGCTCGCAGAAATTCGCTCACATCGCCCGGCTCGGCGATGGCGGTGCGCGTCCAGCCATACATGGTTCCGGTAAAAACGAGCGCAGCCCAGGCCGCAATTGCGATGGGGGCGGAGATGACAAGCAGAAGATAGTTACGCATGGGCACTGTCCCTATCGAGCCACGGGCTTCCTCTGACATGATCCGCGGCGGCACCTATTGTTTCAAGCGGCATGGGCTTCACTCCTCATTTTGGCTTTGTTGTGCGCCGCGAGTGCCCCTACCGCCTTGCCAGCGATAGCAAAAAATGACGAACTGCTCGCATGGCTGACGAATTGCTCATTGCGAAAAACCTCTTTGTGAGATTCGTTGAAGCTTGCGTCGTCCTGCTTGTCGCCATCGCATTTCTGGCCTTGACCGGGCAGTCCGTCACACCGCGCGTCATTGATTCCGCCGTGGCCGTTGAGTACCGCACGACGGCCCCGCTCGACCTGCAGTCAGCCTGGGGCGAGGCCGAAACACTCGGTCTTGTGGATCTGCCACATCTGCAAACGGACGCCTGGCTGCGGTGGTCGCCGGCTCGCGACCTCCCGCGCGATCGTCCATTGGCGGTCCAGATGGGTGGACCATTCTCCGCCGATGTCTATTTCAACGGCGTGCTGATCGGTTCGAAAGGTGTCCCGGGGCCCACGCCGGACCATGAGCAGGCTGGAGAAATCGACGGCTTGTTTGCCATTCCGTCCGGCCTGATAGGCGAGGAGGGTAATTGGGTCATGCTCCACTATTCGAGCCATCACGCGGGGTACCAGCCAGCCATTGTCTTCCAGACCCTGTCCATTTTGCCTTATCGTGACGATGCGCGGCGCCCCTTGCGATATTATGCGCCCATCATCCTTGTAGCGGGCGCATTGGCGGGCCTGATTTTGCTGGCCGCACATCTGTCGCGGGCCCGGAAATTCCCCGTGGGTCAATGGCTGATCATTGCATTGACAGGGCTGTTGATCGCGGGTGGCGCAGAAATATCCCGCGCGCTCATCAATTACCCCTATGACTGGCATCAACCACGACAGGCTATCCAGCTCACAGGTTTTTTTGTCTTTGGCGCAGGTTTGTTGCGCCATGGTCTTTTGCGGTGGTCGGCTTCGGTCAAAGTGCTGCACCTTGTCTTCTGGGGCGCCATCTTGTTGGCCGCCATAGGGGTGTCGGCATCCAGCGGATACGATGCCCGGTCTTCCAATACCATTGGCATTCTGGTTGGCGCAGCCGGGCTCTGGTCGGTCTGGACAGGTGTCCGCACCGACCGTTTGGCCCTGTTGCTCGCACTCCCGCTGGTGGCAATCGCGGTCTATAGCCAGATATCACCCGGGGATTTGCTCGACCGGGGCGCCTATTTGCTGGCAAGCATCCTGTTCGGTCACGCCCTGCTGCGACACGATTTTGTACTTGTCCCTTTGCCTGTAGAGGCCGCCAAGCCAAAAACCCTCGCGGTGACGGAAACCGGGCGTACGCGCTTTTTGCCGATCGACGCGATCCTGTTTCTGAAAGCAGCGGGCAATTATACCGAGATCCACTCAGTCAATGATGCGGTGACCCTGGACGGGCGTGGCCTCAGCCAGGTTTTGAATCATTTGCCCGAAACTTTCCAGCGTGTGCATCGATCTTGGGCAGTAAATCTCGATGCCGTGGAGGCGCTCCACAGCCATGAGGGTAGCCGATATGAAGTGAGTCTGACCGTTGGCCGGCAAATCCCGGTCGGCCGAAAACATGTGCGGACCTTGCGCGCACGGCTGTAGAGGGGCTGTCAGATGGTGAACGCGGTGTTCGCCAGCAACTCCGCCCCATACCCACATCTCAACTGGACGCTCCGCGCCCTTCACGCTAATCAATTCCCGACAAACCCGTTCTTCCAATACGCGCCGCCAGACCTTGCGCCGCGCCCAATCAGCGAGACCGATCATGAGCATGGACAATCTCTTCTCTCTCAAGGGGCGTGTTGCGCTCATCACCGGTGGTTCGCGCGGGATCGGGGCGATGATCGCCGAGGGTTATCTGCGGGCGGGGGCCAAGGTCTATATCTCGGCGCGCAAGGCGGGGCCTTGCCTCGAGGCGGCGAAGGAGCTGTCGCAATATGGCGAATGCATCGCCATTCCCGGCGATGTCTCCAGCGTTGAAGGGTGCCGCGAGCTGGCGGCGCAATTGCTCAAGCAGGAGAGCAAGCTCGACATCCTGGTCAATAATGCCGGTGCCGCCTGGGGCGCACCCTTTGCCGAATTCCCGGAAAACGGCTGGGACAAGGTGATGGACGTCAATGTGAAGGGGCCCTTCTTTCTGACCCAGGCCCTGTTTGGCGCGCTGAAGGCCGGCGGCAGCAAGGAACAACCCTCCAAGGTGATCAATATCGGCTCGGTCGACGGCATCTCCGTCAACATGCTCGAGACCTATTCCTATGCCGCGTCAAAGGCCGGCATCATCCACCTCACCAAGCGCATGGCGCTGGAACTGGTGCGCGACAATATCGTCATGTCGGCGATTGCGCCCGGCGCCTTCGCCTCGGAAATGAACAAGGTCGCGCGCGACCATGCCGACCTGGTCTCGCAGGCGGTGCCCTCGGGCCGCGTCGGCACGATCGAGGACATGGCCGGCACGGCGATCTTCCTCGCTTCGCGCGCCGGCGATTATATCGTCGGCACCACGGTGGTCTGCGATGGCGGGATTGCTTCCACGCGCGGCGGACCCATCGCGGGCTGATTTATGGGGGCAGGGTCCGGCATTCTTGAAGCCGGAGCCTGTCCCCACTCGGCTCGCTCATTCTTGCCAAATTTTGCCCCCGGCGCCAATCTGGCGCGATGCGCACGATCAACATCTCCCTTCCCGACCCGCTCAAGACGTTTGTCGACCAACAGGTCGCTGAGCGTGGCTATGCCGGCGTGAGCGAGTATGTCAGCGAGCTGATCGAGAAGGATCTGGCAGTTCAGCGATTGAGGGGCCTCCTGCTGGAGGGGGCTCGTTCAGCGCCGATGGGCGTGGTCGATGCGACCTATTTTGCGGAGCTGCGTGCGCGGGTGCGCTGCCGTGATGTCACCGGATGAATGGTTTCTGCGCGACCGTGGCGTTTCACTTCCCTGTTCCAGGAACCCAGCCATGACCGCCTTCATCGCCCTGCTGCGCGCCGTCAATGTGGGCGGCACCGGAAAATTGCCGATGGGGGAGCTCGTCGCGATGTGCGAGGCGCTCGGCCATGGCCAGGTGAAGACCTGGATCGCCTCGGGCAATGTCGTCTTCACCAGTGACCAGGATGCGGCGGCGGTGAAGGCCGGTCTCGAGGCGGCGCTGCTCGCCTGGGCCGGCAAGCCGATCGCGGTGATGGTGCGCACGGCCGACGAGATGCGCGCCGTGCTTGAGGCCAGTCCCTTCGCTGACCAGCCGGGCAATCGCACCGTCGCGATCTTCCTTGACGAGGCGCCCGGCGAGCTGGACGGGCTCAGGAACCGGGTCGATGAGGAGATCCGCCCCGGCGTGCGCGAGATCCATGTCCACTATCCGGGCGGGATGGGGCAGTCGAAACTGGTCATCCCGGCGGCAAAGGCCGGCACCGCGCGCAATATGAATACCGTCGCCAAGCTGGTGGAGATGGCCGCGGCGATCAGCTGACGACGCGGCGCAGGCGGGAGAAGTGCTCGTCCCAGCCGGCATCGTGATTGGCGGCGGTGGCAAAGCCGCCCTCGGTGAGCTTTTCCCAGCCCGTATGCTCCAGCGTCAGCACCGTGCCGCCATCGACATCGGCAAGCGTCCAGGCGCACAGGGTTTCAACCTCTTTGAGCCGGCCATGCGTGAAGGTGTGGACGAGGCGGCGCGGCGGATCGAATTCGACCACCTTGCCCCAGCACATCCTGGTGCCCTCCTTGCCGAGCGAATTGGTCAGCACGCTGTATTCGCCATCGGCCACCAGATCGGCACCGCCGCGATGGAACCAGGTCGCCAGCCGGTCGGCCTCGGTGAGGAATTTCCAGACATGGGCAGCGGGGGCCTTGAGAAACAGGGTCTTGGTGATCTTGAGCTCGGTCATGCGTCGGCCTCCACGGCAGATTTGAGGGCGGCCAGGCGGTCGTCCCAGAAATGGTCGAAATAATTGAGCCAGTCGGACGCCGCTTTCAGCGCCGCCGGATTGAGCGAATTGATGCGCTCGCGCCCGGCCTGGCTGACACGGATGACATCGGCGGATTTGAGCACGGCGAGATGCTTGGCCACGGCCGGCCGCGTCATCTTGAAATGCGCCGCGATATCGCCGACGCGCAGATCCTGCTCGGCGAGCAGTTTCACAATCGCGCAGCGGGTCGGGTCGGCGAGGGCGCGGAAAACGGGTTGGGCGTGGTCGAGGGCTGGGGACATAATGTGAAACCTTTCGGTTTCGCCTATAGGAAACCGTTTGGTGTCACGTCAAGGGGCAAAAGTCGTGGCTGGTGCTGCGCCGGTATGACGCAGACACAGTGCTTGATGTTTATCAAGCCAGGCCCTTGATAGGGCGATCTGTTCCGGAGCCTGTCATGTCTGATCCGCGCGAGTCCCGTTTTGCCAGCGACGCCTATTTCCTCGGCCCCAAATCCGAGAATTCGGCCTGGGTGCGCGGTGAGTTCCAGGCGATCCTTGACCACTGGTTTGACTGGCGCCGCTCGCTCTTCACCGATGATCCCGAAGCGATCTCGCCGCAGCGCCGCCTGTCGACCGAATTCCTGCGTGAACGCGAGCGCCTCGGCCAGGCGGTGCGGGTGCTGCGCGAGAAACTGTGCGCCGAAGTGCCGACCTTTACGCCGCGCTATGTCGGTCACATGGTCTCGGAGGTCTCGCTGCCGGCCCTGCTCGGGCATTTCGCCACCCTCTTGCACAATCCCAATAATACCTCGCGCGAAGTGGCGCGGGTTGGCGGCATCATCGAGGACGAGGCCATCGCCATGCTCGCTGCGATGGTCGGCTATGATCCGGCGCTGGCCCAGGGGCATTTCACCGGCGGCGGCACGGTGGCCAATTTCGAGGCGGTCTGGCGCGCGCGCTACCGCATGGATCATTGTCTTTCCCTCGCCCTCAACGGTTATGAGACCCGCGGCGAGCGCTTCAACGCCTTCGAGGCGGCGCATATCGGTTGGGATGCCTTTGAGACGCAGCGCGCTGCAAGCGGGGCCATCGAGGCGGAGCTGCGTGGCTGTAGCGGTGTGCTCGGCAATCCGTTCGACTATGGCGAACGCCTGACCCGCGCCACCGGCCGGCCCTGGCGCGGCCCGGTCCTGATCACGCCGGGCAACAAGCATTTCTCCTGGCGCAAGGCCGCGAATGTGTTCGGGCTTGGCGAGGAGGCGTTCTGGAACGCGCCGCTCGATGCCCAGGGCCGGTTCGAGCTGGACGGGCTGAATACGCTGATCGCCCGGGCGCGCGGTGAGGGGCGCCCGGTATTGGCCATCGTCTCGGTTGCCGGGACGACCGAGGCCGGCGAGATCGACCCGGTCGACGGGGTGTGTGACCGGCTCGATGGCCTGCGCGCCGAGGGGATTGATATCTGGCACCATGTCGATGCGGCCTATGGCGGATTTTTCTGCTCGATGCTGGGCGGTGCGGCGGAGCAATGCCTGGAGCCGGGCCGGGTGCGGGCGCTGGGGGCGATTGCGCGCGCCGACTCGGTGACGCTCGACCCGCACAAGCTGGGCTATGTCCCCTATGCCTGCGGCGCCTTCCTGACCCGCGATGTCCGAGGCTATGTCGCCTCGTCCTTCCAGGCGCCCTATATCGACCGCGCCGCCACCAACGACAAATGGGCCTGCACGCTGGAAGGCTCGCGCACCGCCTCCGGTGCCGCCGCGACCTGGCTGACCGGGCGTGCAATCGGTTTCGGACCGGAGCGCTTTGGCGACATGCTGCGCAGCACGATCGCGACGCGGATGGCGTTTCAATCCGCCATTGCCGCGGCGATCCCTCACGCCCGCTTCCTGCCGGCCGACAGCAATATCCTCTGTTTCTCGCTGGCCCGGCCCGGCGAGGCCCTGTCGCAATCGAACCAGCGCACCGGCGAGGTCTTCACGCGCCTGCAGGCCGATCCGGCCTTTTCGGTGTCACGTACGGTGCTGGCGGCGGAAAGCTATGACGCGCTGATGCGGGCGCATGTGGCGTCATGGGGCGGGGCGTATGACAGCGATCAGCTGGTGCTGCTGCGCTGCGTCTTCATGAACCCGTTCTGGAGCAATCCCGATGTCGAGCGGGCGCTGCTGCCCGCCTTCATCGACACGCTGCAGGGCCATCTGCTGCCCTAGAGCCCGGCCCAGCTGGCGATGTGGTAGGTCGCGCCTGCAGCGATATAGGCCAGCGCCATCAGATAGGTGAACATGAAGCCGGTCCAGGCCCAGGAATTGGTTTCGCGCCGCGTCGTCGCCAGGGTGGCGAAGCATTGCGGGGCGAAGACATACCAGGCGAGGAAGGCGAGCGCGGTCGGCAGCGACCAGGCGCCCTGCAGGGCCGCGGCCAGGCCTTCGACATTCTCCTCGCCGCCCTGGATGGCATAGACCGTGCCCAGCGCCCCGACGGCGACCTCGCGCGCGGCCATGCCGGGCACCAGCGCGATGGCGATCTCAAGATTGAAGCCGATCGGGGCGAGGATCTTCTCCAGCACCGAGCCGATCATGCCGGCATAGCTGTCGCGCAGGGCCGCCGCCGATGAGGGATAGCTGGCGAGGAACCACAGGATGATCGAGGTCGTCAGGATAATGGTGCCGGCGCGCCGCAGGAAGGCCGAGACATGGCCCCAGAGCGAGAGGAAGAAGTCGCGCGGATTGGGCAGTTTATAGGTCGGCAATTCCATGATCAGGACCTGGTTGGATCCCTTGGTCACGGTGCGCTTGAGCACGAAGGCCACCGTCACGGCGCTGACAACGCCGGTGAGGTAGAGGCCGAACATGACAATGCCCTGCAGGTTGAACGGGCCCACCGCATCGGGCGGGATGAAGGCGCCGATGATCAGGGTGTAGACCGGCAGGCGCGCCGAACAGGTCATCAGCGGCGCCACCATGATGGTAGTCAGCCGGTCGCGCTCATTGTCGATCGTGCGCGCCGACATGATGCCGGGAATGGCGCAGGCGAAGCTCGACAGCAGCGGAATGAAGGCCCGGCCATTGAGCCCGACGCGCAGCATCAGCTCGTCCATCAGCACCGCGGCGCGGGCCATATAGCCCGAGGCCTCCAGTGCCAGGATGAAGAGGAAGAGAATCACGATCTGCGGCAGGAAGACGACGACGCTGCCAACCCCGGCGATGATGCCGTCAACGATCAGGTCATGGAACCAGCCGGCGGGCAGGAGGTGTCCGGCCAGATCGCCCAGCGCCGCCGCGCCGGCTTCAAGGCCGTCCATGAAGGGCCCCGACCAGGAATAGACGGCCTGGAACATGAAGAAGAGCAGGGCCGAGAGGATGATCGGTCCGGCAACAGGATGCAGAACGAAATTGTCGACCTGGCGGGTGAGCCGGTTCATCGCCGGCTCGAACAGGATCGCCTTGTTGGCGATGCCGCGGGCCTCGCGCTGCAGGGCGGTCAGATCAATGTCCGTGGTGCAGACGGTGTTTTCGGCCGCCGCATTGCGGGCCGGCCAGTTCGCGGTCTCGGCATCGAGGCAGGCCAGAAGGTCGGCGCGGCCGGCAGCGCGGGTGGCGCGCGAGGTGACGACGGGGACGCCGAGCTCGGTCTGCAGGCGTTCGATGTCGATCTTGAGACCGTCGCGTTCGGCCAGATCGATCATGTTGAGCACAACGATCATCGGCCGGCCGATGGCGCGCATCTGCAGCACGGTGTGCAGATGGGTGCGCAGGTGCGCCGCGTCGATCAGCACCAGAATGCCGTCGGGCGCGGGCTCGTCATCGCGGCCATTGCACAACAGCTCGATCGCGATGCGTTCATCGGCCGAGCGCGCCTTGAGGCCGTAAATGCCGGGCAGATCGATAAGGTCGATCTCGGTCCCGCCCGGCGTGTGCAGCGAGCCGGTCCGGGTCTCCACCGTGACGCCCGAGTAATTGGCGACCTTGGCGCGACCGCCGGTCAGCCCGTTGAACAGGGTGGATTTGCCCGAATTGGGCGCGCCGACCAGGGCAATACGCAGACGGCTCATTGCGACGCTTCCACTTCAATGGCGCGCGCTTCATCGCTGCGCAGGGCGATCAGGGTGCGGTTCAGACGGAAACACAGCGGATTGGCCCCGAGCGGACCGCGATGCATCAATTCCACTTCGTCGGACTCGGCAAAGCCGATCTCGCGGAGCTTGATCACCAGATCCTCACAGTCCGGAACAAATCCGGTCACGTGGCAAATCTGGCCCTTTTCGAGTTGGTCGAGCGTCACATCCGGTCCTGTCGCGGTTGCCTGCGTTTGCAAGTCGTTATCATCTGAGAAGCCTACACATAAGGCCCGGCTGCCGCCATGTCACCCTGCAGCAGACGTGACAATCTGACCGGCAACACATCCCGGTCCGGATCAACCCGCCAGCAAGACCTTGCCGGCGCGGATGAGATTGAGGACGACCCCGATATTGATCAACAGGCCCAGCGTGGTCAGACCGGCACCCAGTGCGGCGGCGACAGCGAGCATGAGGCCCCGCAAGGGGATCATCAACACGGTCGCCAGGCGTTGTGCCAGCGTCCAGCCCGGGCGGGTGAAGCGCTCGAACAGGTCGTTGAACCCGTCCCGCCACAACAGGGCGACCAGCAGAGCCCATAGCGCCAGGGCAAGAAGCGGGGCGGCCTGAAGCAGCGGCGCCATCCCCGGCGCATCGAGCAAGTCCATCGCGTCCATGTGCGGATCCTCTTTGAGCGCGTGCCGTGGATAGCCTTCGCGGACCGTGCAGGCTACACCGCATTGGACTGCAAGGCGCGCGACGGAATCACACCGCAGTCGCGTTGAGATGGTAGGTGCAAATTCAGGGCCCTCGAGGCTCAAGGGGCAGAGATGTTGCAGAACAAACGTTGGATATTGGTGGTTGCCGGGATTGTGGTTCTCGCCTTCGCGGCCTGGTGGTTCATGGGTCGCACGTCGACCGCGGCAGGACCGGTGCAGATCGAAACCTCGGACGTCACGACCGGCGAGGTGCGGCGCATCGTTGCAGCCTCCGGTGCTGTGCGGGCCCTGGTGACGGTCGAGGTCGGCTCCCAGCTTTCCGGGCAGCTCGCCGAAGTCCTTGTCGATTACAATGATGAGGTCGAGGAAGGTCAGGTCATCGCCCGGCTTGATCCACAGACCTATGAAACGCGCGTGCGCGAAGCGGAAGCCTCGCGCGCGACGGCCCAGGCCACCCTGGCTCTGCAACGCGCCACCCTGGCACGGGTTCGCGCCAATACGCGCACCGCCCAGCTCGATTTTGACCGCACCGAGACGCTGAGCGAGCGTGGCAATGCCTCGGCGGCGGCACTCGACAATGCCCGCGCGGCGCTCGACTCGGCGCTGGCTGACGTCGCGGTTGCCCAGGCCCAGATTGCCAATGCCGAAGCGGTTCTGGCCCAGCGCGATGCCACGCTCGAAGGCGCCCGCATCGATCTGGAGCGCACTACGATCCGCTCGCCGATCAATGGTATTGTCGTCGACCGCGCCGTCGACGAGGGTCAGACCGTGGCCGCCAGCCTGTCGGCGCCGGTGCTGTTCACCATCGCCCAGGATCTCAGCCAGGTGCAGATTGATGCCCAGGTCGACGAGGCCGATATCGGTCAGATCGCCCAGGGCCAGCCGGTCAATTTCACCGTTGATGCCTATCCGGATGTGCAATTGACCGGTGTCGTCGACCAGATCCGCCTGGCTCCGACAGCGCTGAACAATGTCGTTACCTATACGGTCGTTGTTTCTGCCGCCAATCCCGGCCAGCGTCTCCTGCCCGGAATGACGGCGAACATGGATATCATCACCGGCGAACGTGACGGCGTGTTGCGCGTGTCCAATGCGGCGCTGCGCTTCCGGCCCTCGCCGGCCGTCGAAGACCGCACCCGGCCAATCGAGGTCGCGGCTGCGGGCGGCCGTCCCGGCGGGGCTGGTGGACCAGGCGGTGGCCGGCCCAATCCGGCCGACCGGCTGACCGAACAGCTTGATCTGACCCCGGATCAGGCTGAACAGGTCTCAACGCTGTACCGCGGCGTCTTCGGGCGCGCCCAGGCCGCGGCGCAGGCCGGTGGCGGTTTTGATCGCGCAGCGGTGCAGGCGGAAATCGATCGTGGGCTGCCGGACATTTTGACGCCGGACCAGATGCAGCGCTATCGCGCCATTGCCCGTGAGGCCGCCGAAACGCGCACTGCCACGGTCTGGGTGCTTGATGCAGATGGTATGCTGGTCGAGCGTCGTGTGCGGCTGGGCATTTCCGACAGCCAGAACACTGAAGTTGCTGCCGGCGATATTTCCGAGGGCGAGGCCGTCGTGACCCGCGCCCGCGAGGTCGACGCATGACGGCGCTGATCGAATGCCGCGACCTGGTCAAGACCTACAGCATGGGTGACATGACCATTCGCGCCCTCGACGGCGTCTCGCTGACCATCGAGGCGGGCGAATATGTCGCCATCATGGGCAGTTCCGGTTCGGGCAAATCGACCTTCATGAACCTGCTCGGCGCCCTCGACCGGCCGACTTCGGGCCTGCTGAAAGTCGCTGGCGAGGATCTCGGCACGCTGGGGCCGGAGGCCGTGGCGCGCTTTCGCAATCGCACGATCGGCTTCGTGTTCCAGCAATTCAACCTGTTGCCGCGAACCTCGGCCGTCGAGAATGTCGCGCTGCCGCTTGTCTATGGTGGTGTGCCGCATGCCGAACGGCGGCGCCGCGCCCTGGTGCGGCTTGAACAACTCGGCCTTGGCAAGCGCACCGATCACCAGCCCTCGCAATTGTCCGGCGGTCAGCAGCAGCGCGTCGCGATTGCGCGCGCCCTGGTCAATGACCCGAAAATCCTGCTCGCCGACGAACCGACCGGCGCGCTCGACAGCAAGACCTCCGACGACATCATGGAAATCTTTGACCAGCTCAATCGTGAGGGCATCACCGTGATCCTCGTGACCCATGAACAGGAAGTCGCCGATCATGCCCGCCGCCAGATCGTGTTCCGAGATGGCCGGGTGGTGGAGGACCGTACATGAATTTGCTCGCTTCGATACGCGTTGCCCTGACCGCGCTGCGGATCAATGCCCTGCGCAGTTCGCTCGCCATGCTCGGCGTGATTATCGGTGTCGCTTCGGTGATCGTGCTGGTCTCGATCAGTGAAGGCACCAAACAGGCCGTCGAGGCCCAGATTGCCAGCTTCGGCGCCAATCTTCTGATCGTGCGTCCCGGTGCCTCCATGTTCGGCGGCCGCCGCGGCGGCGAGGGCACGGCGACGCCGATGACGGATGGCGATGCCGAAGCCATCCGCGACCAGGTCAGCGGTGTCGGCGGCGCCTCCGGCGAGGTTAACGCTTTCGGCTTGAGCGTGGTGTTTGGCGGCGTCAACTGGTCGACGCGGATCACCGGTGTCAATCCGGCTTTTTTCGACGTTCGCGACTGGGTCATCGAGGAAGGCCGTGCCTTCACGGAGGAAGAGGAACAGTCGGCACGCCGTCTCGCGGTTGTCGGCCAGACCATTATCGATGAAGTGTTCGACGGCGCGAGTCCCGTCGGCCAGTCCGTGCGTATTGGAGGCCAGCAATTCTCCGTTATCGGTACCGTCGCCGCCAAAGGGCAGACAAATTACGGTTCGGACCAGGATGATATTGTCTTCCTGCCGCTTTCCACCGTCCGCCAACGCTTCGGCGCCGGGGAAGTCCCGACCGTGCGCGATCCGGTTCAAACCATCTTTGTCGCTGTCGGGGCCGGCGAATCAACCGGTCGGGTTATCGCCGATATTGAGGACTTGCTGCGCGTGAGGCGCGGCATTCAGCCGGGCGCCGATGATGATTTCAACGTTTCCAGCCTGGCCGAGTTCATCCGGGCCCGCAATGAGACGGAAAGCCAGCTCGGCCTGCTTCTGGCGGTTGGCGCCGGCATCGTGCTGCTGGTCGGCGGCATCGGGATCATGAATATCATGCTGGTCTCGGTGACCGAGCGCACGCGCGAGATCGGCCTGCGCCTGGCGGTCGGAGCCCGTGCCAGCGATATCCGCAATCAATTCCTGATCGAGAGCATCGTGCTGTGCGTCACCGGCGGGCTGGTCGGGCTGGTGGTCGGTGTCGGTGGTACTATCGCCTACGCCAATGTCGGAGAGCTCGAAATCGCGGTCAATCCGGGCATCGTGGCGGTCGCGATCGGCGCTTCGGCCTTTGTCGGTGTCTTCTTCGGTCTCTACCCGGCCCATCGCGCGGCCCGGCTCAATCCGATCGAGGCGCTTCGTTTCGAATAGGCTCAGCCGCACCTGACGGCGTCGCTGTCCCGGGCCGCCGTCTGGATCGGGATCGAGAAGCAGAATTTCGATCCGTTGCCTTCTGTCGATTCAACCCAGATCCGGCCCTCATGCCGCTCGATCGCCTGACGCACGATGGCGAGACCGATCCCCGTTCCGCCATAGGCCTCGCGCGAGTGCAGCCGCTGGAAGGGCGCGAAGATCTTTTCGAAGAATTTCGGGTCGATGCCGATCCCGTTATCGCTGACCGAAATGGTCCAGTTCTCGGAATCCGCGCTCGCTGTAATCCTGATCCTGGGCGGCTCGCTACCGCGATACTTGATGGCATTGCTCACCAGGTTCTGGATCGCCTGGCGCATCAGTAGCGGATCGGCGCACACGGTCGGCAGGGGTTCGATGTCGAGCTCGGCGCCGGCCTCGGTGATCGAGGCCTCGAGCTGTTCGAGCACCTCATCCAGCAAGGCGTGCAGATCGACCGCCTGGAGCTGCAGTGGCTGGCTCGACATGCGCGAATAGGCGAGCAGGTCATCGATCAGGCGTTGCATGCGCTGGGCAGCATCAACGAGGTAATCGAGGCTGCGCACGCCGTCCTCGTCGAGCTGCGAGATATAGCGGCGCCGTACCAGGCTGGCGAAGGCGGCAACCTTGCGCAGCGGTTCCTGCAGGTCGTGGCTGGCAACCGTGGCGAAGCGATCGAGCTCTGCATTGGTCCGTTCGAGCTGGGCGTAGGCGGCGCGCAGCTGTGTTACATCTGTCATCACTGCATAGGACAGCATCGGTCCGCCGTGCCCGTCGCGATCAAGAAATGAGGAGAGCAGCATGTCGCGCATGGTCCCGTCCTTGCGGACGAAGCGGTAGGGCACATCGGTATTCCGGCCCGTCTCGAAAAGGGTGGGAAGCGATTCCTCGATTGCCCGTTTTCGCGATTCCGCATCGAGAAAATCGATCGATTTTCGACCGATCACTTCATCGCGTTCATACCCCAGATGGGAGAGCCAGTATTCACTGACCTCAACGATGACGCTCTCGGCATTGATCGTGTGCAGCATGGCGGGGGTGGCGCGATAGATGGATTCAAACCGCAGCCTTTCCTCGACGATGGTGTCATTGAGCCGCTTTGTGGCGTCAATATTCCAGATCACGCCGCTGACATTGGTGGCGCGGCCCTTGGCATCGCTCTCGATCACCCTGCCGGTCACGTGGTACCAGGCCCAGCGACCGTCATGCATTTTCAGCCGGTACTCGATTTCCGAGACCGTGATCTCGCCGAAGATCAATTGCTTTGTTTCGAGCTGCACCCGTTCCATATCGTCCGGATGGACGCGCTCAAGCCAGGCATCGGTCGAGGTGTGGCATTCGTCTTCGGTCTCGAAGAGCTCATAGGCGACATTCCCGCGCAGCCATAATCGGCTGTTGATGACATCAATCCGGAACAGACCCAGGGAGGTCGCCGCGATGGCATCGGTCAACTGGTCCTCGCGCTCCTGCAGGCGCCTGCCGGTCTCCAGCCTTTCGGTAACATCGGCGAGAAAGCCCGTCGCGATCAGCGCCTTGCCCTGGGAATCGCGCGCGCTGATACGGCCGCGGCTGTGGATATGAATCCAGCCTGCCTTGTGGGAGTGGAAGCGCACGATGTAATCCACCGTGTCGGCCTCGCCGGAATCGAGTCTGGCGAAGGCTGCGTCGGCGATGGGGCGGTCGTCCGGATGTATCCGCGACACCAGTTCGTCGCGGGCAACGCGGGCATCGCGAGGGGGCAGGCCGATCATTTCGCTGATGACTGCCGTCACGTCGGATATCCGGGTCTTCAGATTGATCCGCCAGGCGCCTTCATTCGTTGCCGCCAGGGCGTCGCGGAACTGATGTTCGCGATCAGCCAGTTCCGCCTGCAGGCGTTTTTCCTCGGTGATGTCGGAATGGGTGCCTGCGGCACGCAGCGGCCTGCCCTCGTCATCCCATTCGATCACCCGGCCCTTGCTGCGCACCCATATGATTTCGCCATTGCGGTCGAGGGTGCGAAAGTCGAACACGCTGACCCTGTCGACATGAGCATCGTTCGGGTCAGGATGTTTGAGTCGGTTGAGCCGTTCGAGGCCGGCCTCTCGATCCTCGGCGGGCCGTGAGGCCAGCCAGGTCTTGATCGGGATTTCCTCGTTCGCGTTCCGGCGCTTGCTCTGGTCGGCCAGGAATCCGGACACGCGCACGGTTTCGCGCTCCAGATTGATGCTCCAGGCCCCGTCCTTGACCGACTCCAGCGCTTCCCGCACCAAACGTTCGCTGCGGGCGAGGCGGTCTTCCAGTTCCTTCTGTACCGAAATGTCGATCAGCACCCCGGCCATGATCGAGTGCGTCGGGTCTGTGGTGACCCGCTTGCCCCGCGCGCGCAGCCAGACCCACTGGTTCGTGCGCAGGTCGCGGAGCCTGTACTCGATATCGATCGCATCGACCTCGCTGCGGCTCAATTGCCCGGTGACATTGATGACATGGTCGCGGTCATCGGGGTGAATCTGCTCGAGCCACAAATCGATGGCGATCTTTTCGGGGCCGTCGGGGAGGCCGAGCATGGCGCGGATCGGTCCGATTGCGACAATGCCAGCCGAGGTGAGGTCGATTTCCCAGATGCCGCAGGAGCCGGCCGCGATCGCGTTTTCGAGTTGCTGCTCGCGCTCGGCGAGCTTGATTTCAAGCTCCCGCCGCTCGGTGACATCGGCGACGATGCCGGAGATGCGTAGCGGCGTTCCGTCATCGGCGAATTCGCTGACCCGGCCCCGGGTCTGCAACCAGCGCCACTCTCCGTCGACGCGGCGGGCGCGGTGAACGGTGTCGAGCTTGGCTGTCGGTCGTTTTCTGAGCAGGTCGATGGCGCGGTGGAAATCGTCGCGGTCGTGCTCGTGCAGGGCGTCGGACCAGCGTGCCAGGCTGATCGTCGCGTCGGCGGCCTTGATGCCGAGAAACTCATTGATGAAGCCGCGGGTCGAACCCAGCCCTGAGGCGAGGTTGAGGGAGAATGTGCCCTCATTGGCCGAGGACAGGGCGACGCGAAGCTGGATGTCACTGGCCTCGAGTTTGGCATGAAGCGCCAGTTCCGCTGTTACATCTCGGATGAAGCAGACGAAGCCCGTGCGTTCGCCGCTCGAGGAAATAATCGGGCTGGCCAGCGTTTCGCCGTCGAAGATGCGGCCGGAACTGGTGCGATAGCGCACGGTGTAAGAGCGGGTGTCGTCGGACGCGCCGCGATGGAAATGAGTCTGGCCGAGCCTGTCGAACTCGCGCGGGTCGGCATAGAAGAGCTGGGCGGATCGTCCGGCGATATCCGCGCCGGAGCGGCCAAACAACCGCTCTGCGGCGGGGTTGAGGGAAACCAGTTCGCGAACGGTATTCGTCACCACCACCGCTGTCGGTGAGCTACGGTAGAGCGTCTGAAGCATATCGATCGGCTCAGTCATGCATCCGCTTCCGTTCTGGCCGGGCTGTCCGGACCTGTCTGTTCCCAAGCTTGCCCGAGTCAGTGCGCACCTCCAAGCCCGCTTGCCCGGTCCGGTCCGCAATAGCTTTGCCTGCAGCGGCCGCGTATCCGCTCCGGGCGCTGCGGGCAGGGCTCGCCGCCAGACGAGACGAGCTTGTGCGAACCGGTACCTGTATCGCGGGTTTACGGCTATCGGCGGCGGAGGCAAGCGTGATCATTTGATATGACCGCAGCGTTTGATGATCCGCGCGCTGGTCTTACGCGATATCGGCGATATGCTTTGCGGCCCCAATTCCGTGTGTGAGGAGTTTGCCAGTGTTGCATAGCGGACAGACGCCGGTTGGCGCACAGCCGATCCTGCAGGTCGAGAACCTGGACGTCCGGTTCCAGACACCGGACGGTATCGTCAATGCGGTGCGGGGCATCTCGCTCGAGATCTCGGCTGGTGAATGCCTGGCTGTCGTTGGCGAATCCGGGTCGGGCAAGAGCCAGACCTTTCTCGCCGCCATGGGATTGCTGGCCTCGAACGGGCGCGCGACCGGTTCGATCCGTTATCGCGGCGAGGAAATTCTCGGCCTGCCGCCGCACAAGCTCAATCATGTGCGCGGCCGCAAGATGACCATGATCTTCCAGGACCCGCTGACCTCGCTGACACCGCATATGCGGATCGGCGACCAGATGGGCGAAGTCCTGGGCATCCATCTCAAGCTGCACGGCAAGAAGGCGCAGCAGCGGGCGCTGGAATGGCTGGACCGGGTCCGCATTCCCGAAGCACACCGCCGCCTGGGCCAGTATCCGCATGAATTGTCCGGTGGCATGCGCCAGCGGGTGATGATCGCGATGTCGATGCTGTGTGAGCCCGACCTGCTGATCTGCGACGAGCCGACCACCGCGCTCGACGTGACGGTCCAGGCCGAAGTGCTCGACATCATGGACGAGCTCAAGCGCGACACCGGCGCGGCGCTGGCCTTCGTCACCCACGATATGGGGGTCGTCGCGCGGATGGCCGACCGGGTCGAGGTGATGCGCTATGGCGAGTATGTCGAAGGCGGTGTCTGCGAGGACATTTTCGCCAACCCCAAACATGATTACACGCGCATGCTGCTCGACGCGATGCCGCGCATCGACGCGCCGGACCGTCCGGGCCATGTCCAGCTCAAGCCCGTTGTCGACCAGGACGGCGCCGAGCCGCTGATGAGCGTCGACGACATCAAGGTGCAATTCCCGATCCGCGTCAGCGGCGGCCTGCGTCCGACCTACAAGACCCTGCGCGCTGTCGATGGCGTCAGCTTCGACCTCAAGGCCGGTGAAACGCTCGGCGTGGTCGGCGAATCCGGCTGTGGCAAGTCGACCCTGGCGCGCGCCGTGCTGCGCCTGGTCCCGGCCCAGGAAGGCGCTGTCACCTGGATCGGCCGCGATCTGCTCGGGCTCAGCCGCCAGGACATGCGCAAATCGCGCGAGGACCTGCAGATCGTGTTCCAGGATCCGATGGCCTCGCTCGATCCGCGCATGACGATCGGCGCCTCGATTGCCGAGCCGATGCAGACTTTCCGCAAGGACATGAACCGCGAACAGCGCCAGGATGCCGTACGCGAGATCATGGACCGGGTCGGCCTCGACCGGAACATGATCAATCGCTATCCGCACGAATTGTCCGGCGGCCAGAACCAGCGCGTCGGCATTGCCCGTGCCATGATCCTCAATCCGAAACTGGTGATCTGCGACGAGGCCGTCTCGGCGCTAGATGTGTCGATCCAGGCCCAGATCGTCGAATTGCTGATCAAGCTGCAACAGGATCTCGACCTGTCGATGATCTTCATCTCGCACGACCTGTCCGTCGTGCGCGAGATTTCGCACCGGGTGATGGTGCTCTATCTCGGCCGCATCGTGGAAATGGCGGATCGCGACCAGATCTATGAGGATGCGCGCCATCCCTATACCCAGGCGCTCATTTCCGCCGTGCCGGTGCCCGATCCGCTGATCGAAAAAACTCGCAAGCGCCTTAAGCTTGATGGTGAATTGCCGTCACCGATGGATACGCGGGCGCAATTGCGCTTCATGCAGTCGAAACTGATCGACGATCCCGATGCCGAGCAATACCAGCCGCAACTGATCGAGGTCGAGCCGGGCCATTGGGTCGCCGAACATGATCCCATCCAGCACGCGCCGGCCTGACGAGGGACCGCCTTACGCCCAATTTAATCGACGGGCGCGGGCCGCACGCTATGGTGGCCTCCGCACGCAAAGCTGAATCGGTGAAAATCATGTCGCTCAGGGCCCTCTCCAAGCTCGCCTTCCTGCCGCTGCTTGCCGGGCTGATGCTCGCGGCCTGCCAGCCCGTCGAAAATGCCGGTCAGCCGCCGGAGATCGGCGACCTCGTCGCGGATCCCGCGGTCCGGTACGGCCAGCTCGACAATGGCCTGCGCTACGCGATCATGGTCAATGAGACGCCGCCGAATGTCGCTTCGGTGCGGATGGTGTTCAATATGGGCTCGCTCGGCGAGGCCGACGATCAACGCGGGGTCGCGCACTTTATCGAGCACATGGCCTTCAACGGCTCCACCCATGTCGCCGAAGGCGAGATGGTGCCGCTGCTGGAGCGTTTCGGCCTGCAATTCGGCCCCGACACCAATGCCTTCACCGGACCCGACACGGTGGGCTATCAGCTCGACCTGCCCGAAGCCGACGCCGAATCGATCGATACCGCGCTCTTCCTGATGCGCGAGACGGCCAGCGAACTTCTGTTTGATCCCGAGGCGATCGACCGGGAGCGCGGCGTCCTCCTGTCCGAGGAGCGCTTCCGCAATACGGCGATCCGGCGCTGGAGCACGGCCCTGCAGCACTTCCAGCTGCCCGGATCGCTGGTTCCCGAGCGTGATCCGATCGGCACGGTCGAGACACTCGAGACGATCCAGCGCGACCGCTTCGTGGATTATTACGAGAACTTCTACGTGCCGCAGCGCGGCATGGTGGTCGTGGCCGGTTCGATCGATCCGGATGAGGTCGAAGCGAAAATCCACGACGTGTTCGGCGACTGGCAGGCGCGCGAGGACGCGCGGCCGGACCCCGATCTGGGCACGGTGGATGCCGATCGGCCGTTTTCGGTGGGATATTTCAACGATCCGGAAGTGTTCACCATTTTCACCGTCAACACGATCCGGCCCTATCAAGCCGAGGCCGATACCGGCGAGAGCCGTTTTCGCGACAATCTGGTCAGTTTCGGCGATGCCATCCTGTCGCGCCGGCTGCGGACCATCGTCAATTCGGGGGTCTCGCCGCTGCTGCAGGCCGGTGCCAGTCACTCGAGCTCCCATGAGCTGACCGACGAGGCCGGTGTGCTGGCGGTCGCGACGCCGGAGCGTTGGGCCGAAGCCATTGCCGTGATCGAGCAGGAGTTGCGGCGGGCGACGGAATACGGTTTCACCCAGGCGGAACTCGACGAGCAGGTGGCCAATTTCCGGACCAGCCTGCAAAACTCGGCCGACCAGGCCGGGACCCGCGACAGCGGTGCATTGTCCGACGCGATCTGGTCAAGCTGGCGCAGTGACCAGGTCTTCACCACCCCGGCGTCCGGCCTGGCCCGTTTCGAAGCCAGCGTCGATCGCATCACGCTCGACGCCGTGAATGCGGCCTGGCGGACCCAGTGGACCGAGGCCGAGCCCTTGCTCTTCCTGGCGACTTCCGAAGCCATTGATGAGCCGGAAGCCAGTATCCGGGCCGTCTGGGAAGCCAGTGCGGCCGAACCGGTCGATCCGCCAGAGGATAGTGGTGTCCAGGCCTTTGCCTATACCGATTTCGGCGCTGCAGGCCCGGTTGCCGAGCGTACCGTGGTCGAGGATCTCGGCCTGGTGCGGCTGCGGTTCGCAAATGGTGTCGCGGTAACGCTCAAACAGACCGATTTCGAGGATCAGGTCGTCCGCATCCGTGTGCAATTCGGTCGCGGCGAGCTGGAGCCGCGCGCGGTGCCGGCGGTCGATCTGCTGGCCGGTTCCGTTTTCACGGCGTCGGGGCTGGGAGCCCATAGCGCCGATGATCTGTCACGGGTTCTGGCCGGGCGTTCGGTCGGGGTCGGCTTCGGCGTCGGTGATGACAGTTTCAACTTTTCTGCGACCACCACGCCGACGGATTTTGAGGTGCAGATGGACGTGTTTGCGGCCTTCATGACCGATCCGGGCTGGCGCGAGGAAGGTCTGGCGCAATATCGCGGCCAGGCCCCGGAAATCCGGCGCAATCTCTATTCCTCGCCGACCGGCATCCTTCAGGCTGATGTCGCGCGCATGCTGCATGGTGGCGATGCGCGCTACGGATTCCCTGATGAGGAGGAGGTGGCCGGTATCGATCTCGCCGCCATCCAGGCCTTCCTCGAACCTGCGCTCGAGAACGCCCCGATCGAGATCACCATTGTCGGTGATATCAGCGAAGAGGCCGTGATCGCTGCGGTCGGTGCGACCTTCGGTGCCTTGCCGGAGCGCGCAGCCAGCTGGCCGGATTATGACGAGGCGCGCGACATCCGCTTCCCCGACGCGACCGCCGAGCCCGTTGTCCTGCGTCATAACGGCCCGGATTACCAGGCGATGGCCAATGTCTACTGGCCGACCTTTGATGACAGCGACCGGCGCCGGAGCCGGGCGCTGAGCCTGTTGCGTGCCGTGTTCGATCTCAAGCTGACCGAGCGTTTGCGCGAGGCCGAGGGCTTCACCTATTCCGCCTTCAACAATTCGAGCACCTCGGATGTCTATCCGGATTACGGCTATCTCTGGGTCGGGGTCGATGTGCGTCCGGAAAACCTGGCCGCAACCTATGACGCCATCGACGAGCTGGCCGCTGCGCTTGCCGCGGGTGATATCTCCGAGGATGAGCTCCTGCGCGCGCGCCGTCCAATGCTGGAGCAGATCGAAGAGGCGTTCGAGAATAATGGCAGCTGGCTGAGCTGGCTGTCGCATTCCTGGGACAAGCCGGAGCGGCTGGACCGGATCCGGTCACTGGCGGCCGATTATGGTGATGTCTCGCGGGACGAACTGGTCGAGATCGCGGCAGCCTATCTACAGCCTGAAACAAGCTGGCGGGTCACCATCCTGCCGCGCGAAAGCGAATAGGCGCTACCGCGCCCGCATCACTGGACCGGGCCCGCCGGGCCCGAAATGGAGACTGGACATGAAATCTGCCTTGTTGGCCACTGCCGCGCTCGCCCTGACGCTTGCGGCCTGTTCGAATGGAGCGCCTGCCGTGAGTGATGAGACCAATGCCGGGACCACCGCCGCGACGAGCGCCGGGGCCGAAACCGAGGCGGCGGCTGCCGCTGCCGCACCGGCGGCGATGACCGCCGAACAGTCCATCGTCGCCGAGGCACGTGCCTGTGCCGGCGCCGCCGAGACCACCATGCTGGTGGTTGATCCCCCGGTCGACGGCAACCAGAATCCCGAGGCCAATGCCGCGGCGTCCCGGGCCTATCTCGACGCTGTCCGCACCGAGCCCTGCGTGTTTGAATTGCCGTCCGGCCTGCTGTTCCGCATCCGCCAGGCTGCCGAAGACGGCATCTCCCCGGTCTCGGGCGATCTGGTCACGGTGCATTATCGCGGCATGTTCGCCTATGGCGGCGAGTTTGACTCCTCCTATGCCCGCGGCGAGCCGGCGACCTTCCCCTCCGACCGCCTGATCGCGGGCTGGGTCGAGGCCCTGCCGCTGATGCGCGTCGGTGAAGCGTGGGATCTCTTCATTGCGCCGGAGCTGGCCTATGGCCTGCGCGGAACGCCCGGCGGCCCGATCGGCCCGAACGAGGCCCTGGCCTTCCAGCTCGAGCTGATGGACGTGCCCGGCGCGCAATAGGCGTTGTGGCAGCAGGACCGGCAGACCGGTCCAGACCTGCCGGAAGTGCAGACGCGAGGGCCGTATCGGTGACAGTCATGTCGCCGGTACGGCGCTAGCGTGCCAGTCGCAGATTGGCGAGATCACCGGCGATCATCTCGAAGGCATCGCGCAACGCCGAGGATGAGGGCGAGTCGAAATACAGGCTCGGATTCGAGGCGCAGGCTTCCATCAGGCTCCGGGTCGAGCTTGAATTGACCTGGAAGGTGATGGTGTAGACGCGGATGCCCTGGGCGCGGGCATAGGCACAGGCCGCTGCCGTGCGGTCATCAAGGGCATCGCTCAGCTGGCTGCCGCTGGAGGTGCGGATGCCGAGACGGTTGTCGTTGATATATCCATAGGCCTCATAGCGCGACATGAAGCTGTTATACTGGCCGCTGAGAACATTCTGGCCGTCGGTCAGGATCACCATCGCCTTGAGCACGTCGCGATCATCATAATCGGCGCCTTCGGTGAAGGGCATTTGCGGCGACAGAACCCGGACGCCCCAGCCGATACCATTGGCGATATTGGTATTGCCGCTGGCTTCCATGTCGGAGATCGCATTGTCGATCCGTGATCGCGTCGTGGTCAGCGGCGTGATCGGAGTCACCGTACAGGCGGCATTCGGGCCATCGAAACTCGGCCGGACATTATCGTATTTCGGCAGGTATTGCAGGCGCTCGAAATCATCCCCGGATTCTTCATCGTCGAGATAATCATTGTAGAAACCCCAGGTGTCGGGCTCGTCCGGCGCAAAATACGGCACGAAGAGCGTTTCCGGCCGGCTGGTATTCGGAGTGGTGTCGTCGATATCCATCGGCAGGGCCCGCGCTTCCACGCAGCCGCCCCAGCTGGTGTTTCGCAGCTCGTCGAACAGGTCCCAGTGATTGGGATGGATCTCCGTGGTGGTACAGGTCCGGTGTCGCCGGCGGCCGGTACAGACCTCGACGCTGTAATCCCCACCGGCCCACTCGGCATGAATCGGCGAAATCGCGTCCGGGTCCAGCCACCAGTCACGTTCGTAACCCGTGCCGACATTGACCGTCGCTGCGAAGGGCACAAGGGCGATCTTGACGTCCTCGGGGTCTTCGACGCCCTCAAACAGGGTTTCCGACAGGAGCAGCGCCGACTCGCGCAGATTGCGGATCTTGGAGCCGCCCATCGAGCCGGTATTGTCGAGCACCATCGCCAGCTCGATCCGCTGGCGGGCGCGTTGGGCGACACTTTCCCAATGCACGGTAATCGTCTGGATGCCCGCGAGACCGAGCATGGTGGTGCGCACTTCAGCGGCACCGCGCACGGTGACGCTGTCGGAGACCGGGTCGACCGAGACCGAGATGCTGGTGATATTGCCCAGCTCGCGTTCGGGATAATTGGCGTTGATGAAACCGGTGGCGATCTCCAGCGCGTCCGCGTCGGTGATCGAGGCATTGACGCCAACCGCCAGGGCCGCCGCATCGAGCGCCTGGGCCAGGCGGCTGCGGGCATTCATCGCGGCGCTGAGATCAACCGAGCCGCCGGCCAATAGCGTCACCGGCGCCAGCGCCAGGGCGAAAATGACCGCGACATTGCCGCGCCGGTCCGACGCAAATTCGGTGAGTTTTCTGAAAAGGCGGGCCAGGCACATGTGCGGTTACCATCATCTATTCGCTAAAACTCTAGCGGTTCGGAGTTAAAGCCGCGTTAGACGGGATGGTTAAGCGCGCGTGAATTATCGCGACAGGCGCAGATTGCTCAGATCACCGGCGATCATCTCGAAGGCATCGCGCAGGGCGTCTGAGGAGGGCGAGTCGAAATACAGGCCCGGATGCGTGGCGCAGGCCTGCATCATATTGCGCGTCGAGCTGGAATTGACCTGGAAAGTGATGGTGTAGACGCGAATGCCCAGCGCCTTGGCATGGTCGCAGGCCGCAGCGGTGCGGTCGTCGAGGGCATTGCGGATCGCGCTGTCACTGGACGTGGTGATGCCGAGCCGGCCATCACGCATATAGCCATAGCCGGAATAGTCGGAATAATTGCTGTTGCCGCGGCCATTGAGATAATTCTCGCCGTCGGTGAGCACCACCATGGCCTTGATGGTGTCCTCCTCATCCCATGCGACGCCCTGGGTGAAGGGTTCGCCCGGCGACAGGACCCGGATGCCCCAGCTGACGCCGATCGGGATATTGGTGGTGCCGCTGGCGATCATGTCGGCAATGCCGGCATTGATGCTGGTCTGACTTCCCGTCAACGGCGTGATTGCACGCGCGGTACAGCCCCAGCCCGGCCCGTCGCCGGAGGAGATGGAGGCGCCGGCATATTTTGGCGTGTTGCGCATGCGGGCGCGCTGGTCCGGGCCCGACATCTGGTCGCTCATATAGCTGTTGGGGTAGGAACCGTAATTCGATTCATCGGGCGCGAAATAGGGCAGGAAAAGCGTCTCCGGCGCGGCACTGTCCGGCGGCGTGTCCTCGACATCATGCGGGATCGCACGCGCCTCGACACAGCCGGTCCAGCTCCGGTTGCTGATGCTGTCAAACACGTCCCAGCGATTGGCGGCGGGGATGAAATTCTCCGAGTGCAGGGGCGATAGCGCTGTCGGGTCGAGCCACCAGGCGCGTGCATGCGCGGTGCCGACATTGACCGTCGAGGCAAAGGGGACGAGGCCGATCTTGAGCCGGTCCGGATCGGCGCCCTCGAACAATATGTCGGTCAGCAGACGCGCCGCGCTGCGCAGGCTCGAGATCTTGGAGCCGCCCATCGAGCCGGTATTGTCGAGCACCATCGCCAGTTCCAGCCGCCGGCGGGCGCGCTGGACCTCGCTCTCCCAGTGCACGGTGATCGCATTGATGCCGATCAGGTTGAGGACATGGGTGGTGACGCGCGCCTCGGCGCCGACCGTGACGACGTCATTGGCCGTATCGAGCGCAACGCGCACCTCGCCGATCTCCCCGATTTCACCCGCGGGATAGTTGGCGGTTATGAAGCCGAGCGCGAACTCGGCCGCCTCTGCCTCGCTCAATGATGTCTGGACCCCGACGGCCAGCGCCGCCGCGTCCAGCGCCTGGGCGAGCCGGGTGCGGGCGTTGAGGGCCTGGTTGAGGTCAACCGAACCGCCGGTCAGCACCATCAGCGGCAGCAGAAGAAGCGAGAACATCAGCGCGACATTGCCACGCGTATCACCGCACCAGCGCTGCCAATATCGGATCAGACTCGCATACATCGCGTTCACGCATCCACTAGACCGGGCGCCACACCGGCCCCGAAACCAGGCGATACTGCGCGCTGGCCGCGGGCTTGGGGATTGAGTTTTGGAATTGCAGTGAAAAACCGGCTAACACCCTCGTTACAAACTGATCGAGGTCACCCATGTCCCAGTCTTCGCCCTTCCTCGCGACCGCCATCGATGAATTGCGCGAGCTGATCGCGTTCGACACCACCTCCCGTAATTCCAATCTGGACCTGATCGAGCATGTCGAGCAGCGCCTGACGGTGCTGGGCGCCCGTTGTGAACGCATTCCCAGCAGCGACGGCAGGAAGGCCAATCTGCACGCGATCATCGGCCCGATGGTTGATGGCGGTGTGGTCTTGTCGGGCCATACCGATGTCGTGCCGGTCGATGGCCAGCCCTGGACCTCGGATCCCTGGACGCTGACCGACAAGGGTGATGGCAAGCTCTATGGCCGCGGCACGTGCGACATGAAGGGTTTTTCCGCCTGCATCCTGGCGCTGGCGCCGGTGTTTGCCGCTGCCGAGCTCAAACGCCCGGTCCATATCGCGCTCTCCTTCGACGAAGAGATTGGCTGTATCGGCGCGCCGGCGATGATCGAAAAGATCATGGCCGGGCCGGTCAAGCCGTCGACCGTCATCGTCGGCGAGCCGACCGACATGAAGGTCGTCACCGCTCATAAGGGCCTGTTCTCGATGACGGTGAAACTGCGCGGCCGCGAGGCGCATTCCTCCCTCGTGCGCGACGGTGCCTGCGCCGTCACCCATGCGGTGCCGCTGATGCAATACCTGGTCGATTGCGCCGCCGAAATGGAAGCCGCCGCCCCCGAGGACAGCCCCTACACCCCGCCCTTCGGCACGCTGACCATCGGCGAGATGAAGGGCGGCACCGCGCTCAACATCCTCGCCCTTGATGCCGAATTCTCGAGCCTGATCCGCCCGGCCCCCTGGGATGACCCGCGCGCGATCGAGGCCGGCTTGCGCGAGCGCGCTGCGGCCGTCGAGGCGAAGATGCGCGAATCCGTGCCCGAAGCCAGCGTCACCGTGACGATACGCTCCAACGTGCCCGCCTTCGCCCGCGAGAAAGACGGCGCCGCCGAACGCCTGGCGCGCCAGCTCACCGGCGATAATTCCACCCGCGTCGTGTCCTACGGCACCGAGGCGGGGCAATTCCAGGCCGCGGGCCTCTCCGTCGTCGTCTGCGGCCCCGGCTCGATCAGCCAGGCCCACCAGCCGGATGAATTCGTGGCGATTGACCAGCTGGATCAGTGTTGCGGCTTCATGCAGCGGCTGGTGCGGGTGCTGGAGGGGTAGGTGGATTTCCGTGTTTCCGACCAATTGATTATTCACCGGTGGAGCGACCGTCCTGACAGGCCTATGTTCCACATGCTCAGCGCGGATCGTGGAGTTGCACTGTTCGACATTCTTCCATCACCGCGCTCAAGTCCATCCGCTCTCCCGCGTATGGCCCCCATTGATTTTATCCCGAACGCCGCGATCGTGGACAGTGAGTGTCGTCCGATTCACTGGATCAGGGACATTCCCCGAAGGTTCCGCAGCGCATCCTATTTCGTCCAGATTGAAGCCGTGAATGGCAAAGTGGCGCTTGTTTGTTTTCGCGGCGAGATTTTTGAATTGAATCAATCGAGTTATTCGCTCAGCCGATCTGGATTCTACCCGAAGTATTGACGGGTGAGCGCGTGAAGTCTGCGTATCGACAAAAAAGGGCGCCCCCAAGAGGCGCCCTTTTCAATTCGTCAGGCCGAAAACCTTACCCCACCACTTTCAGCGGGTCGGGCTGGGCGGCCTCTTCGCGACCCTTGCCCCAATAGGAGATGCAGGGGATTTTGGCCTTGTCGCAGCGTTCGGCGTATTTGCGGGCGATCTCGGTGACTTCTTCCATCAGGCCAGCGGCCAGGGTGATCGGCTTGAGGCCCATCTGCAGGAAGGTGTCGTTCTCGACATGCAGATCATTCTCGTCCGCTTCATTGCGCGGATTGGGGACCATCTGGATTTCGGCATGCGCCATATCGGCGATCATCTGCGCCAGATCGCGGACCCGGTGGGTCTCGGTCATCTGGTTGAAGATGCGCACCTTGTCGCCATCCTTGGGCGGGTTCTCGACCGCGATCTGGATGCAATGCACCGTGTCCTGGATGTGGATGAAGGCGCGGGTCTGACCGCCGGTGCCGTGCACGGTGAGCGGATAGCCGACGGCGGCCTGCATCAGGAAGCGGTTGAGCACGGTGCCGTAATCGCCGTCATAATCGAAACGGTTGATCAGGCGCTGGTCGCGCTTGGTCTCATTGGTCTGGGTGCCCCAGACAATGCCCTGGTGGAGATCGGTGATCTTCACCTTGTCGTTCTTGTTGTAGAAATGGAAGAACAACTGATCCTGGGTCTTGGTCATGTGGTAGATCGAGCCCGGATTGGCCGGATAGAGGATCTCCTGATCCTTCAGGCCTTCATCGGTCTGGACCTTCACCTTGAGATAGCCCTCGGGGATTTTCATGCCCGCGGTGCCATAACCGTAAACGCCCATCGTGCCGAGGTGGACGAGATGGATGTCGCGGCCGCTATCGACGATCGCCGCGAGGACGTCATTGGTCGCATTGAGATTATTGTCGACGGTATAGCGCTTGTGGCGTGCCGATTTCATCGAATAGGGCGCGGCGCGCTGCTCGGCGAAATGCACGATGGTGTCAGGCTTTTCCTCATCGATCAGATCGATGAATTCCTGGAAATCCTTGCCGACATTCATGTTCACGAAGCGGATGTCGCGGCCGGAGACTTCCTTCCAGGCGGCGAGCCGTTCGCTCATCGGCCGGATCGGGGTCAGCGAGTCGACCTCGAGTTCGATGTCGATCTTGCGGCGTGAAAGATTGTCGACGATGACGATGTCATGGCCGAGATTGGAGAGGTGTAGGGCTGTCGGCCATCCGCAGAAGCCGTCCCCACCGAGAACGATAACTTTCATAGTACTGGCGTCCGCCCATGGTGTTGATGTGGTTTTCTGCACTGTTTCTCGCAGGCGACCGGATTCAATTCAAGTCCCTGCTCTGCGGTCGAGCAGGTGGAGTCCTGCACAGGCACAGTTCAAGGCCTGTCCGCAACGGCCCTGAAATCTGCCCTGGCGCTGTTTTGCCGCAATCATCCGGTGGACTGTAGACCCAAAGGCGGGTAAATCCGCGCCAAATTCACCAACAGCCCGCCGCACCGGCGCCGGGCGATGATTATCGGTATTGAGGAGACTGGGTATGGCCCTTCGGGTTGCGATCAACGGTTTTGGCCGCATTGGCCGTCTTGCCTTGCGTGCGGTGCTCGAGGAGCAGCGCTGGGGTGAGGTCGAAGTCGTGGCGATCAATGATAGCTCGACGCCGGAAACCAATGCCCACCTGCTGACCTATGACAGCGTCCACGGCCGCTATCCCGGCAAGATCGAGGTCGGCGAAGACTGGCTCGATGCCGGTTTCGGTCGCATCCAGAAAGTCTCCAATCGCGACCCCGCCCAATTGCCCTGGAAGGCGATGGGTGTCGATCTGGTGATGGAATGCACCGGCAAGTTCAACGACAAGGCCGCCGCGATGGCCCATATCGAGAGCGGCGCCAAGCGCGTGCTGTGCTCGGCCCCGGCCAAGAATGCCGACAAGACCATCGTCTATGGCGTCAATCACGACCAGCTGACCGCTGCCGACATCATCGTCTCCAACGCCTCATGCACCACCAATGGCCTCGCCCCGGTTGCCAAGGTGCTCAATGATGCTGTCGGGATCGAGCGCGGTCACATGACCACCATCCACGCCTATACCGGCGACCAGCCGACGCTGGACCGCAACCACAAGGATCTGCACCGCGCCCGCGCCGCCGCCATGTCGATGATCCCGACCTCGACCGGCGCCGCCAAGGCCGTCGGCCTGGTGCTGCCGGAACTGGTCGGCAAGCTCGACGGCGCCGCCGTGCGCGTGCCGACCCCGAATGTGTCGCTGATCGATCTGGTTTTCGTGCCCTCGCGCGCCACCACGGCCAAGGAACTCTCCGACGCCGTCATCGCCGCCGCTGACGGCCCGATGAAGGGCGTGCTCGGCTATGACAGCATCCCGCTGGTCTCGATCGACTATAATCACGACAGCCGCTCCTCCATCGTCGCCATCGACAAGATCAATGTCATCGATGAGCGCCTCGTCCGGGTGATGACCTGGTACGACAATGAATGGGGTTTTGCCTGCCGCATGGTCGATACGGCCGCGGCGATGGGCAAATACCTTTAATCACGCTCAAGCGAGGACCGGTCATGACGATGATCCGCCGTATCCAGGACGCCGATATTGCCGGCAAGCGCGTGCTCGTGCGCGTCGATTTCAATGTGCCGATGAAGGATGGTGTCGTCACCGACGATACCCGTCTGCAATCGGCCCTGCCGACGATCGAGCTGCTGCGTGATGCCGGGGCCAAAGTGATCCTGCTGGCGCATTTCGGCCGCCCCAAGGGCAGCCGTGTGACGGGTCTGTCGCTGGAACCGGTGGCGCAGCCGCTGGCCGATCTGCTCGGTGAGGCCGTTGATTTCGTCGACGACCTGATCGGCGATGATGCCGCCTCGGCCGTCGCCGACATGGCCGATGGCGATGTGCTGCTGTTGCAGAACACGCGTTTCGAGCCCGGCGAGGAAGCCAATGATCCCGCCTTTGCCGCGGCGCTGGCCCGGCTGGGTGATCTCTACGTCAATGACGCCTTCTCCGCCGCTCACCGCGCCCATGGCTCGACCGAGGGTGTGGCGCATTTGCTCCCGGCCTATGCCGGTCTGGCGATGCAGCGCGAGATCGACCATCTCGTTGCGGCGCTCGACAAGCCGCAGCGCCCGCTGATCGCGCTGGTCGGCGGTGCCAAGGTCTCGTCCAAGATCGATCTGCTGAAGAATCTGGTGAAGAAGGTCGACATCCTCTTCGTCGGTGGCGGCATGGCCAATACGCTGCTGCACGCCCAGGGCGTCAAGGTCGGCGCCAGCCTGTGCGAGGCCGATCTGGCCGACACCGCGCGGCTGATCCTGGTGGCGGCGGAAGAGGCGGGTTGCCGCATCATCCTGCCGAGTGATGTCGTGCTGGCGAAGGAATTCAAGGCGAACCCGCAAACCCGCCTGACCTCGATCCATGATGTCGGCGCCGACGAGATGATCCTCGATTGCGGTCCCGGCACGGTGGTCGCGCTCAACCAGGCGATCGAGACCTGCAAGACATTGATCTGGAACGGCCCGCTCGGCGCGTTTGAAACGCCGCCTTTCGACGCCGCGACGATGGCCGTGGCCGAACATGTCGCCCGAGCGGTGCGCGAGAGCGGACTGGTGGCGGTTGGCGGCGGCGGCGACACGGTCGCGGCGCTCAACCAGGCCGGCGTCGCCGATGATTTCACCTTCATCTCGACGGCGGGCGGTGCCTTCCTCGAATGGATGGAGGGCAAGGCCCTGCCGGGCGTCGAGGTGCTGATGCAACGCGACAGCGTCGACGCCTGAGGCCGGGACCAAACAAACCGAAAATCGGGCCGTTTCCTGTCTTGGGATTCGGTCCGGCCCTGTATAGAAGGGGCGCGACACCTGATGAAGACGATCAAACCAAGCTGGGGATGACATGATGGATCTGGACCAACTCAACGAAACCGCCTGCGCCATGGTGGCTCCGGGCAAGGGTCTGCTGGCCGCGGACGAATCCACCGGCACGATCGGCAAGCGCTTTGCCGCGATCGATCTGGAGAACACGGCGGACAATCGCCGCGACTGGCGCGAGATGCTGTTCCGCACCGAGCCGGCGATGAGCCAGCATGTCTCCGGCGTCATCCTCTATGATGAAACCATCCGCCAGAAGGCCAAGGACGGCACGCCGCTGGTCAAGCTGATCCAGGATGCCGGTGCGATCCCGGGCATCAAGGTCGATGCCGGCGCCAAGGCTCTGGCCGGCAGCGATGGCGAGATGATCACCGAGGGTCTTGATGGCCTGCGTGACCGCCTCGCCGACTATTACGGTCTCGGTGCCCGCTTCGCCAAATGGCGCGCGGTGATCAATATCGGCCGCAATGGCGATGAATCCATGCCGAGCCAGTATTGCATCAACACCAATATGCACGCGCTCGCCCGTTATGCGGCGCTGTGCCAGGAAGCGAATATCGTCCCGATCGTCGAGCCGGAAGTCATCATGGATGGCGATCACTCGATCGAGCGTTGCTACGAAGTCACCGAATTCGCGCTCAAGACCCTGTATCGCGAACTGTTCGACCAGGGCGTGATCCTCGAGGGCACGATCCTGAAGCCGAACATGGTGATCTCGGGCACGAAGAATGAGGATCGCGCCAGCATTGAGGAAGTCGCCGACATGACGGTGCAGTGTCTGGCCAATTGCGTGCCGGCCGCTGTTCCGGGCATCGCCTTCCTGTCGGGCGGCCAGTCCGATGAAGAGGCGACGGCGCATCTCAACGCGATCAATGATGGCTATGACCTGCCCTGGCCGGTCAGCTTCTCCTATGGCCGCGCGCTGCAGCATGCACCGCTGATGGCCTGGGGCGGCCAGCCTGCCAATGTCGCCAAGGCCCAGGCGGCCTTCAATCACCGCGCCAAAATGAACAGCCTCGCCGCACTGGGTGAGTATGATGCGGCGATGGAGAAGGAACTGGCCGGGGCGTAAGCCGCGACGGAGCATCGCCGAAAACAAGAACGGGGCCCGCTTGCGGGCCCCGTTCGCGTTTCAGGCTGTGCCTGGACTACTGGTCGTATTCGGTGATGAACAGCGTGGCTTGTGCCGTGTCGCTGCCATAGGTGCCGACCCAGATGTCATACTGACCGGCCATGGGTCCGGCGCCGCCGACGAGCGGGTTGAGGCCATTGGTGTCGTCATTGCAATACCAGCTGCCGTCCGGGCCGTTGACGACGAGCGTGGTGTCGGCCGAGGAGGTGACACCGATGAAGAGCTGCGAGCCGCCTTCGCCGTATTGCAGGCGGTAATCCGGTGCGTTGGCGATCATGCCGACACAATTGCTGCCCAGGCTGGAGGCATCGATCGTGCCACCGGCGACGAGCTGGGCCTGATGTGGGTCGGGCAGAAAGCCGGGGTTGAGGGAGACCGAGCCGAAGGTCGGCGGCAGCGAATAATCCTGCGCTGACGCGAGGCCGGTCAGAGCTGCGGCGGCGAGTGAGGCCGCGAGAATGGTTTTCATGGTCATGCATTTCCCCTGGGTAAAAGACAGCCGCAACAAGGCTGTCGGTTGAAGGCCCGTAATGTGCGCTGCGCGTGATGACGGCCAGATGAACAAAGTGCAGAATCCTACATGACCCGGAGGGGTGTTGCCCCTGCTTATCCCCCACCGCCAACAATTACCCCACGTCATCCCGGCGAAGGCCGGGAGCCAGACATAGCAGGCGCGGAGCCCGTGATATCGAGGTCCCGGCCTGCGCCGGGATGACGATAAATCGTCAAACTTATCCCCACCCCACCAACCCTGGCGCATAATCTCCTCGTTCCGGTTGCACGGGAGGCGTGAGCTCAGTCACTTGCGGCGATCGGGAGCGTGGAGCTCGTCCGGGCGGAGGTTTGACAACCCGAGCCCCGGCGTGGCCACCGGAGAGGAAAGGCGGCACAAAGCTCGACCGCACAGTCCACTCCGGTTTCGAGACGGGGGCCGTAAGGCGTCCGAGCAAATCTCCACGTGCGGGACGTTTCGAATGTCTCACTTATCTATTGCGCTAAACGGCATTCGCCGCGTCCCGCACACCTCCCAAACGGGGGGAACCACTCAAACCTCCAGCGGCGAGCCGCGTGGAGATTTTGGTGCCGGCGGCGATGCTGTCGCACTAGCCACCCGGGCCGAAATCGGTCAAAACGCGGCCATGACAACCCAGCTCTACCTCATCACCCCGCCGCGCATTGATGCGCAATTTGCCGAGACCCTTGCCGGGGTGCTGTCGAGCGGCGATGTCGCCGCGCTGCAGATCCGGCTCAAGGATCATTCCCGCGAGGAAATCCGCCAGCTGGCACCGCCGCTGATCGCCATGGCCCAGCAACACGGCGTCGCGGCGATTCTGAATGATGATGTCGAACTGGCGGCCGAACTCGGCTGCGACGGCGTGCATCTCGGCCAGGGCGATGGCAGCGTCAAGGCGGCCCGCGCCGCCCTCGGCAAGGAGCGCACGATCGGCGTTACCTGCCATGACAGCCGCCATCTGGCGATGCTCGCCGGCGAGGCCGGTGCCGATTATGTCGCCTTCGGCGCCTTTTTCCCGACCACGACCAAGGCTGTCAGCCACCAGGCCGATATCGAGCTGATCAAGTGGTGGGTCGAGGTGTTCGAGCTGCCCTGCGTCGCCATTGGCGGTATCACGGTCGACAATGCCGGCCCGTTGATCGAGGCGCGCGCTGATTTCATCGCGGTCTCTGCGGGCGTGTGGCAGCATCCCGACGGACCGGTCGCGGCGGTGGCGGCGTTCAACGCGCTGTGCGCGGCAGGCTGAGCAGGGCAGTCGGATTTTGGCGGCCAAGGTTACAAATGCCTCAGCTTCATCCCGGCGGTCTTGACCTTGCCGCATTCCCGTCGCTGATAGGCAAAATGAAGATTTTCCCTGCTCTTTGCCTGAGCCTCGTGCTCGCCGCGCCCGTGCTGGCACAGGACGTCGCGGATGTTCCACTGGCCGCTTCCGAACCTCAGGAGGCCTTCCCGGCTGAAATGATGTTGTTGCCGCAGGAGGTCCAGGACGCGGCCATCGCCGGCATGGATGCCGCCGATGCCGAGGTGCCGACCGGCCTCAATGCGGCCGATGCCGCCTATTACAGGGCCCAGATCGCCTATATCGCCCAGGACTGGGTTCTGGCGCAGCAATATGCCGAGACCGCTGCTGCCGGCGGCAATGTCGAGGCCTCTGTCCTGGCCGGAATGATGGCGCGGGACGGGCTGACCGGCGAGCCGGATTTTGCCGCTGCGGCGCGCTGGTTCCGCCGGGCGGCGGAACAGGACGAGCCGATCGCGCTGTATCAGCTCGGGCTTCTGGCGCGGCTGGGCGATCCTTCGCTGGCGCTGGGCTCGGCCGGTGACTGGTTCGAACGGGCTGCGCGTCTCGGGCATATCAATGCCATGGTCGCCTTCGCGATCGAGCAGAAGAATTCGCCCGTGCCCCAAGATGCCATTTCGGCCCGTGAATGGGCCGAGCGCGCGGCCCAGCAGGGCTCGCCGGAGGGCATGTACCAGCTGGCACAATTGCTCGATGCCGGAACGGGTGGTGCCGTCGATGCCGCCGGTGCCCGCGCCTGGTATGAGCGCGCCGCCAGCAATCGCCACGCCGAGGCTGCGTTTCAGGCCGGCATGATGTGGGCGGCCGGTGAGGGCGGTGCGCAGGACGATGCCGAGGCCCTGCGCTGGATGCGCATTGCCGCCGAGAGCGGCTATGCACCGGCGGCCGGGCAATATGGCCTGATGCTGTATCAGGGCCGTGGTGGCGAGCCCGATCGGGGTTCGGCGGCCTACTGGTTCGCCCAGGGTGCCCAGGGCGGCGATGCCGAGAGCCAGTTCCTCTATGCCTTTGCGCTGGCGCGCGGCGATGGCATCCCCGCCGATCTGGAAGCCGCCTATGGCTGGTCGCTGCTGGCTTCGGTCGATGCGCTTGGCGCCCCGGTTGGTGATCCGGACCGCGATCGTCTGCAGGCCGGTCTGGAACGGGCGCTGCCGCAGGACGTGCAACAGCGGATCCGGGCCCAGGTCGAAGCGATGCGCTAGCCGGGCAGTGCCGCGCCGCTTGCCGATACCTGTCCCCGCTGATAGGAGAGCGCCACTCCACGGCCTACGGGCAGTGCACACGGTTTTTCCGATAGGTGACGCATGAAAATCAACGGCAATGAAATCCGCCCCGGCAATGTGCTGCAACACCAGGACTCGCTCTGGGTTGCGGTGAAGACCGACCACGTCAAGCCAGGCAAGGGCGGAGCCTTTGCCCAGGTCGAGCTGAAGAACCTGCTCGACGGCCGCAAGCTCAATGAACGCTTCCGCGCCGCCGACAAGGTCGAGCGCGTCCGCCTCGAGCAACGCGACCAGACATTCCTGTTCGACAGCGGCGATACGCTGACCTTCATGGATGCGGAAACCTATGAGCAGATCGAACTGCCCAAGGATTTTGTCGGCGAAGAGAGCACGGCCTATCTGCAGGACGGCATGAATGTCGTGGTGGAATTCCATGAGGAACGCCCGATCAGCATCACCCTGCCGCAATTCGTCACCCTGGAAATCACCGACACCGAGCCGGTGGTGAAGGGGCAGACAGCCGCCAATTCCTTCAAGCCCGCCATTCTGGAAAACGGTGTACGCACCGCGGTCCCGCCTTTCGTCGGCACCGGCGAGCGTGTGGTGATCGCCACGGAAGACGGTTCATACGTGAAACGGGCGGAGTAGATCTGTGGGCGCGCTTTCTCCCCTTCTGACAGTCATGGTCGATGTTGCCGGCCGCGCCGGCCGCAAGCTCAATCGCGATTTCCGCGATGTCGAACACCTGCAATATTCCAAGAAGGGTCCGGCCGACTTCGTCTCGATGGCTGACCACAAGTCGGAAGAGATCATCTATGACCGGCTGACGACCGCACGCCCCGGCTATGGCTTCCTGATGGAAGAGCGCGGCATTGTCGAAGGCTCCGACCGCTCGCACCGCTGGATCGTCGATCCGCTCGACGGCACCACCAACTATCTCCACGGCATGCCGCATTTCGCGGTCTCGATCGCGCTTGAGCGCGAGGGCGAGCTTGTGGCCGGCGTGGTCTACAATCCGGCCACCGATGAAATGTTCCATGCCGAAAAGGGCCGCGGCGCCTGGCTCGCCGACCGCCGCTTGCGCGTCGCCGGACGCAGCCAGCTCGATGAGGCCGTTTTCGCCACCGGCATGCCGTTCGTCGGCAAGACCGGCCATGCCCGCTTCCTCAAGGAATTGCACCAGGTGATGCCGCGCTGTGCCGGCATCCGCCGCATGGGTTCCGCCGCGCTCGACCTCGCCTGGGTCGCGGCCGGCCGTTATGACGGCTTCTGGGAACGTGATCTCAAGCCCTGGGATATCGCTGCCGGCCTGTTGCTGGTGCGCGAAGCCGGTGGCTATATTGCCGAGATTGATGGCGGCAAGGATGTGCTGGGAACCGGCAGTATCGCGGCGGGCAATGAGAGCATGCTGGCGCAATTGCTCGAACGGCTGAAGATCGCCGCCGCCTGATCGCGACCGGGCCCGCGAAGCGGATTTTCCCGCTTCACCTTTGACCTCGCCACCAAATCGTCCCAATGCCTTGGGATGAGTGACGCTGTGAGTGATGTGAGGGGATGTTATGCCGGTACAGCCTGATGAGCGGATGAGCGCAATCCGCACCGAGGTGCGCTTCACGGGACCCTGGCGCTATATCGTCTGGATGGCGCTGTTCACCGCGGTTGTGGCGGCGCTCGCCATTTTCCTGCGCGCTCAACTGGTCGAGGCCTTCCAGGCCAATCCGGCGATCAATGGCGTCATCCTCGTCGTGCTGGTGATCGGCGTGCTCTACACCTTTGCCCAGGCGCTGGGGATCGGCCCGGCGGCCAATTGGCTCAAGCGTTTCCGCTCGCCCGAGGCCGGCATCACCCTGCCACCGCCGCCGGCCCTGATTGCGCCCATGGCCTCGATGATCGGCGAAGCCGATGGCCGTGTCCGCCTTTCGGCCGGATCCGTGCGCACCGTGCTCGACTCGGTCGGTGCGCGCATGTCGGAAGCGGGCGCCTTTACCCGCTATTTCGGCCGCCTGCTGATTTTCCTCGGCCTGCTCGGCACCTTTTGGGGCTTGCTGGCGGTCGTGTCCGATGTCGGTGAGGCGGTGCGCGCCGTGACCGAAAGCTCGACCGGCGGTGAAGCCGATGTGATGCGGCTGATGGCGGCAATCCAGGATCCGATCGAGGGCATGGGCACCGCCTTTGCCTCCTCGCTCTTCGGTCTCGCCGGCTCGCTGGTGATCGGCTTTCTCGACCTGCAGGCCAGCCGCGCCCAGAACCGCTTCTACAACGAGATCGAGGAATGGCTCTCCTCCATCTCGCGTCTCTCGGCGGCCGGACCGGCCACGAGCGGCGATGGCGAAACCTCGTCCGCCTATGTCGGGGCCTTGCTCGAGCAGACCGCGGAAACCCTCGACCGTCTCTCGCACACGCTGGAACGCCATACGCGCCAGCTCGACACGACGATGCAGCGCTTTGCCGAAGATGCCCGCGAGGGGCAGCAGGAAGCGGCGCGGGCGCTGCGCGATGAAATCCGTGTCCTGATCCGGACCCTCGAAGCCCGGGACCGGGCGGGAGAATAGGTCATGGCCTCGCCGCGTTTCTCGCGTTTCCAGGAAGCCGATAACGGCGATCACTGGCCCGGCTTTGTCGACGCGCTGGCAACGCTGCTGCTGGTCATTGTCTTCCTGCTGTCGATTTTCGTGGCCGGGCAATTCGCCCTTTCGCGTGCCCTGACCGGGCGCGACCAGCAATTGGCCGACCTCAATGCCCAGCTCTCCCAGCTGGCCAGTGAACTCGATCTGGCGCGCGACGAGAATGCCGAGCTGGAAGTGCGCATCACCGGTCTGGTCGATGAGCGCGATGCGCTCAACAGCGCGTTGGCCATGGCCTATGGCCAGGCCGAGTCGCTGAGCGCCGAGCTCGAGGCCGAGCGCGAGATGTCATCGGAATCGATGCGGGCGCTGGCGCTGCTGAACCAGCAGATGCAGGTGCTGCGCGACCAGATCGCGACCCTCAACGCCGCGCTTGAAGCTTCGGAACAACGCGCCGAGGAGGCCGAGGTCCAGGTCGTCAATCTCGGTGAACGCCTCAATGCCGCGCTGGCCGAGCGCGCCGCCGAACTGGCCGTCTACCGCTCCGACTTCTTCGGTCGCCTGCGCGCCATTCTCGGCAACCGCACCGGCGTGCGCATTGTCGGTGACCGCTTCGTGTTCGAGACCGATGTGCTCTTCCCGTCAGGCTCGGCGGCGTTGTCGAATGAGGGCCGCGAGAGCCTGCGTCCGATCGCCGATGCGATCATCCAGCTGACGACCGAAATTCCCCCGGATCTGGAATGGGTGATCCGCATTGATGGCCATACCGATCCGGTGCCGATCCGCACCACCTATCCGTCCAACTGGCACCTCTCGGCAGCCCGGGCGATCTCGGTGGTGCAATGGATGGAGCAATTGGGTGTGCCATCGGAACGGCTGGTCGCCGCCGGCTTCGGCGAGTTCCAGCCGCTGGTGCCGGGCCGCACGGCCGAGGACAATGCCCGCAATCGCCGTATCGAGCTGAAGCTGACGGCGCGGTAAACGGCAGCGTGAATGTCGTTCAGCGAGGGGAGTTCGATCCCTGTCAAGCTTTGAAGGAGCTTTGGCGCGGGATCAGGCGCCAGAGCATGTTCGCTTGGCTCCATCAGGCACAATATTCAGTGAGAAATGATCATGATTGCAATCACTTCACTGATTGCAGCGGTGCTCTACTCGTGCAAGTTTATCAATCTTGAGGTCACAATCTTGCCAGTAGAGAGGTAGTCATGGCGCGTGAGGTTGATGTCGATCACATCATGATCCTGTGCGAGAATCCGGAAGCTGAAATGAATGCCTTCCGTGCATCAACCGGGTTTCCCGAGGCTTGGCCGATGACCGACTTCGGAGCGATTCTGACCGGAGCCGTTTGGGCGGGCAGGATGGGCATTGAGTTCGCGCGGCTCGAGGGTGCCCGCAATGCGCCAACACGGCTTGCCGGGCTGGCCCTGTCCACCAGACTTGAACCTTGGCAGCTCGCTGAAACGCTTCGGGTCGACGGGATACCGCATGTCCCCCCCACGTTTATCTCCCTCGATCCTGATGTTGAGCTATCGTGGACGAACACGCTGGTTGGTGGCGTGCTGACGCATGAACCCAATACCCTGTGGCTGGGGCGCTTGTTCGGTGGCGACCGCCCCCTGGCGCGTTGGCTGGCCAAGATGGTCGAACAGATGGCGGCCAAGCCGGGTGGGATTGAGCGCATGAATGCGGTCATCAAGGATGAGCTTGCTTTCTTCGTTCACTATCATCCCGAAGCAACTGCCAGGGAGCGGAGGGAGGCTGCGCGGGATGCGTTTGCGAGTGAATTTCCCGAACCGGTCACGGCAGATTTTCGGGTTTCGGTCGAGCTTGATGTCGCACAAAATGGATCGCATCGAGCGAATTGGGAACGTCTGATCGGTTCTGCCATACGCCTGCCAGGCGAGTGGTCCAGCCCGAGCGGCGTCAGCCTGAGATTTTCTCCAGCGAGCGAAACGCGGCTCAGGCATGTCCGAATCGAAGGGCTCTATGGGGAGGTGAGAGCGTTGCCTCCGTCGCTGGAGGAGTTCATTTCGCTCTCCTAGCGGGGCAGTGAGGATCTATTGACAACTTGCTCCGGACACCCGGCGGCGAAGATAATAGGCCGAGGCGAACCTCAAAATCCCTGGAACAGGAAGTCCATCGCGGAAGTGATCTCGTCGCGATGTTCCTCGATATTTCCGATGGGCTTGCCGAGCGAATGGAGTGGCTGTGCGCCAATATCCGTGGTCAGGAGCAGATAAGACTGGCCGCCAATCACAAGGACCGGCTTCAGTCTCGGCAGCGGCGGCTCTTCAGCCTGATCGACGAGATGCAGCGGGATGACGACACGGCTGGCCAGATCGCCGAGAATCTCGGCCTGGACATCCACCATCAGCGGAATGCGCCGGCTGTTGACCCGGAACAGATCGAAGCGGGCCACTTACACTTCCTCTTCCGCCCACCACGGAGTGGGAAGCGCCATGCCCTCGCGTTCGATACGTTCATTGTGAGCCCTGATCGCGTCGGCATTGTCTTCACGCCAGCGTCGGGACTGCGCGGCCTTCAGGGCAGCCTCGATCCCGGCTTCGGCGGCACGCGAAATGTTGATGTCGAGGGCCTGGGCTTCCGACATGACGTCCTCGCGGACCGTCAGGTTGACCCGTTTGCGATTCGCGGGCGTTTCATATTTCATCACATGCACCTTCTGACCGTCGAGCATACTCATACGCATGTCGCATGCGCATGTCGAGAACTTCACACCCGCAAGGTCGAAAGCTTGGCTGCCCGACTCATTCCCTGGCTTGCCTCGCGCGGCGTCTTCAGGTATCAGCCCCGCTCCTGAGAGATATCAGCTGTGTGCGTCACGCGAGTTGGCGTGGCACAGCGAGAGAAGAAAGCCGGACCGATGAAACAAGATATCCATCCCGAGTATCACATCATCAATGTTGTGATGACCAATGGGACCACCTTCCAGACCAAGTCGACCTATGGCAAGGAAGGCGACACGATCAATCTCGATATCGATCCGACCTCGCACCCGGCCTGGACCGGCGGCAATGCCCACCTGCTTGACCGCGCCGGCCGCGTTTCGCGCTTCAAGGACAAGTTCAAGGGCTTCGCTTGATCCTTCGCGAATACGCTTGATTGAAACGGGCGCGATCCTTACCGGATCGCGCCCTTTTTCTGTCTGGCACCACCTGGAATACAAAAGGCCTCCCGAAGCGATCCGGGAGGCCTTTTTGTTGTTGTGCTGCGAGCGATCAGCCCTGGCTGAAGGCGCCGCGCAGTCTTTCCATATGGTCAGCAACCGGATTGCTTTCGGTTTCCGGCATGCCGTCGGCATAGAGATTGTCATCGATGCGCTTGAGGCGGGCATAGAGCG
>NZ_JBLXIK010000003.1:0-517149 GCF_048269565.1 Maricaulis sp.
CCGCGCGCGACCGCTGGGCCCGCCGCCGCCGCGGCACACGCCGACCGCCGATCACTCCGCCCAGCCCGGCCCAGACCGGCAGGGCGGCGAGCAATCCGGCCTGGCCCTCAAACATCGCCGCGGTGGCGAATAACAATACGATGACGCCGCCGCCGCGCACCCGCCGCCGCTCCAGCGGATTATCGCTGGAATCGCACAGGCTGGCGACCGCAGGGCAGGTGAGGATGAAAATCCCGGTCAGGGCGGTGAGGATGAGTGCGGCCAGGCTCCAGCCCGGCTCGACCAGGCCGAGCGGCTGCAGCGTCACCGCCGCGATATCGCCGCCGCCTTGCACAAGCGCGAACATCGAAAATCCAATCGCGAAGGCGGCGAAGACGAGATTGAGCGTGCGGCTGCGGTCGTAGAGCAGGTCGACGGCCATGGCGAAGCCGGCGATCAGGCCCATGGCCCAGTAGCCGTCAAGGAAGACAGCCAGCCCGGCCAGGCCGGTGACGATGGCGAGATCGGTCAGCCGCGCGGCCGGTCCGACCGTGCGCACGACGATCCGCGTCGCCATCAGCGCCAGCGCCAGCAGCCACAGGGCCGGGGCATGGCCGAGCGCGACCGCCGCGACGGCCAGTGCCATGGCGATGAAGGCGGCGGCATTGCGGTCGGGATCGACCTCGCGGCCCAGCGCCCAGGCGAGGAATGCGGTCAGCATGCCGCCCAGCCCGGCCGAGGCCGCGCCGGCCAGACCGGCATCGCGGATGAAGAAGGCGACGGCACTCATGCCCAGCGCGATCAGTGGCAGCAGGATCAGTACGGCGCGATTGGTCGGATATTGCGGCTCGAGCGGGCGGGCAATCGAGGACAGTTTGTAAATCGGCTTGGTCATGGCGGGCTCCGGCGAATCCTGGGGGGATGATGGCCCAGATCGGGCGGCGGGAGTAGAAGCGTCTTGAGATTTATGCCGTATCCGCCTCTAGTGGTGCTGCGCCACCATCGCCGATGGATGAGGAATCATGTTCGCCGCCCTGCTCGTTTCCCTGCTGATCTGCTCGGTCACCGTTTTCATGCACATGGCCGGACTGGTCCTTCTGATGGCCTTCATGCGGGCGCGGTCGGGGCGTATCCGCCCGCAAGACAATGTGCTGCGCCAGACCGGCTTCATCATGCTGGTGGTGTTCGGCCTGTTCGCCATTCACGCCGCCGAGATCTGGGCCTATGCGGTGCTGTACATGGCGCTGGGCGAGTTCGCGACCTTCGAGGCCTCGCTCTATTTCGCCACATCGACCTTCACCACGCTGGGCTATGGCGATGTCCTGCTTGGCGAGCAATGGCGGCTGGTCGGGGCGATCGAGGGGTTCAACGGGTTTTTGCTGATCGGCTGGTCGACGGCTTTCCTGGTCTCGGTGATCGGCCGATTGCGGGCGATCGAGTTCGATTGGCTCGACCATCATCTCGACGGCGATTGAGCGCATACACAACCCGGCTTGCCGCAGAGGCGCGAGCCACGTTAAACCGGGTGACCGTCCGGGCGTCAGCCCGCTTTGCCTGGGGCTGCAATGTTCAAGAAAATCCTGATTGCCAATCGCGGTGAAATCGCCGTGCGAGTCATCAAGACGTGCAAGCGTCTGGGCATTGCCACCGTCGCTGTCTATTCCGAAGCCGATGCCGACAGCCTCGCCGTGGAAATGGCCGATGAGGCTGTCTTCATTGGCCCGCCAGCGCCGGGCGAGAGCTATCTGTGCCTGGACAAAATTCTCGAGGTGATCCAGCAGACCGGTGCCGATGCGGTGCATCCCGGTTTCGGCTTCCTGTCGGAGAATGCCGCTTTCCCGATCGCGCTCGAAAAGATCGGCGTCGCCTGGATCGGGCCGAATGTGCATGCGATCGAGGCGATGGGTGACAAGATTCGCTCCAAGCAGCTGGCCGCCAAGGCCGGCGTCTCGACGATTCCCGGTGCCGATGGCGAGATCGCCGATGCCGATACCGCCGTCGCGGCCGCCAATGCGATCGGCTATCCGGTGATGCTCAAGGCCTCGGCCGGCGGTGGCGGCAAGGGCATGCGTATTGCCCGCACCGAGCAGGAGACCCGCGAGGGCTTCGCCGCTGCGCGCAATGAGGCCCGGACCGCCTTTGGCGATGAGCGCATCCTGATCGAGAAATTCATCGAGGAACCGCGCCATATCGAGATCCAGGTGCTCGGCGACAAGCATGGCCATGTGATCCATCTCAATGAGCGCGAATGTTCCGTCCAGCGCCGCAACCAGAAAGTCCTTGAAGAGGCGCCATCGCCCTTCCTCGACGCCAAGACGCGCACCGCCATGGGCGAACAGGCTGTCGCGCTCTCCGCCGCGGTTGATTATGACAGCGCCGGCACCGTCGAGTTCATCGTCGACAAGGACCGCAATTTCTATTTCCTCGAAATGAATACGCGGCTGCAGGTCGAACATCCCGTCACCGAGATGACGGTGCAGCTCGACCTGGTCGAGCAGATGATCCGCTCCGCCGCCGGCCTGCCGCTCGAGCTGACCCAGCGCGAGGTCAAGATCAAGGGCTGGGCCGTCGAGGCGCGGCTCTACGCCGAAGATCCCTATCGCGGCTTTCTGCCTTCGATCGGGCGGCTCAAACGCTTCTCCGAACCGGCCCAGGGGGCGCTTGGCGAGGGTGAATTGCGCATCGATGCCGGGGTTCGCGAAGGCGACGAGATCTCGCTTTTCTATGATCCGATGATCGCCAAGGTGATCGGCTATGGCAAAACCCGCGAGATCGCCATCGACACGCTGGCCGCCGCCCTCGACCGGCTGCATGTCGAGGGGCTGCAGTCGAATGCCCCCTTCCTGTCGGCGGTGCTCGACGAGGCCGATTTCCGCGCCGGGCGTATCCATACCGGCTATATCGACCAGCATTTCCCCGACGGTTTCCACGGCACGGCGCCGCGTGAGGACCAGCTGACCTGGATGGTCTGCGCCGCCGCCTATGTGCACGAGACCTTCGTGCGCCGGGCGGCGCAGATCGAGGGCCGCATCACACCGCCGCCGGCTGCGGGGGCCCGCGAATGGGTTGTCCTGATGGATGGCCGCCGTTTCCCGGTCGAGATCGAGCTGGGCGAGGTGGGTGAAGCGCGCGTCTGGGCGCCGTCACTGGCGGAAAAACAGATCGCGCTGACCACCAGCTGGCGCCCCGGCGTGCACCTGTTCGAGGGCGCGCTCGACGGCAAGGCTTTCGCGCTGGAATTCTCGGACCGGACCGAGGGCTATCACATGCGCCACCGCGGCTATACCGCCGTGGCGCTGGTCTGCTCGGCGCGCTCGGCCGAATTGCACACCCTGTTGCCGGAAAAGGAAAAGGCCGACACCTCGCGCCTCGTCCTCAGCCCGATGCCGGGCCTGGTGGTCTCGATCGCCGTTGAGGCCGGTCAGGCGGTCAAGGGCGGCGAAGTCCTGCTCGTGGTCGAGGCGATGAAGATGGAGAACGTCATCCGCGCCGAAAAGGACGGGGTGATCAAGGCGGTCAATGTCACGCCGGGCGCCTCGGTGGCGGCCGACGAGCTGATGATCGAGTTCGAATAGGGGCGGGACGGATTCAACCTGTTCCTGAATTTGTCTTCACAAATTCGCGTTTTGGGATAGTCTTCGGGCTTCACACGGGGAGCTTCACATGAATTTTCAGGACTTTATTCTCGATCCCAAGGACGCCCAGCGCGTCCTGTTCGGCGCCAGCGGCAAGCTCGGTCCGATGGATTTTGCCAAGGGGCTGGTGGCGATCATCGCGGTGTCGCTGGTTCTCAATATTATCTCGGTGGTTCCGGTGATTGGCGGCCTGATCGGCCTCGTTGTCGGCCTTGTGCTGGCCTATGCCTGGGTCTGCATCTTCTCCAAGCGTTTCCATGATGCCGGCCAGTCCGGCTGGATGACGATTGCGGCGATCGTGGCGGTTATCGTGGTGTCAATGGTGGTCAGCGTGATTCTGACCCCGGTCTTCGGCGGCGTCGACGTCACCAATATGGCCAGCCTGCAGGCCATGAGCACCGGTCTGATGATCAAGAACATGATCACCAGCGTGATCGCCAATGGCGTGGTCGGCTTTTACATGTTCAAGCTCAAGCCCGCCGCGGTCTGACGCCAGACCGGCTGCCCCTCTGATCGCAGCCCGCCATGCCCCATTCCGGTTGACGCCGCGCGCGATCCGCCGGAAGGGTGGCGTGTGTTTGGCTGAGAGGTGGGGTTGCCCGATGAATCCGCTCGTTCTTTTTCTGCCCGTCTACCGCGCTTCGGTGACGGCCTATCTGCTCGGCCTTGTCGCACTGGCCCTGCTGGACGCGATGCGGATGCAGTTTGGCCTGATCGTGATCCCGTCCTGGGCCGCCTTGCTGGCGATCTGGTTCTTCGTCTACAGCCTGCACGCCAACCGGCGGCGCCATGCCGGGCGTGAACCGGCGCTGGCCATCCTGCCGGTGCTTGTTGCCGTGCTGGCCAAGGGCGCCGCAGCGGTGGGTGGCATTTTCCCCGGCCTGGTCGCCGCGATGACGGATTTTGCCGAACGCAATGGCGTCGATACCTCCGATCAGCAGGCCTTTGCCAACGCCATCAACCAGCCCGGCTTCCAGCAGGCCTTCCAGGAGGATCTCCAGGCCCGGCCCGAAACGCTGGACGCGCTGATGGCCGGCATGGCCTGGCCGTCCTGGTTTGGCTTCTGGCTGGTGATCGGCCTGTTCGCGATCTGGTTTGCCCGCATGCAGCGCCCGGCACCGCCGGCTGCGGCCTGACGATCAGGCTGCAGGGCTGGCGGCGAAGTCGGGGGCCGGCACCTGGCGCGCCGGGCCGAAGACTTCATTGAAGGCGAGATGCAGGGCCGAATCGAATTCCGCCATCGGCACATCCCGGCCCAGATCCGCCAGGCTGGTGACGCCATAGAGCGGATTGGAGATGCCGCACGGCGTGATGCCGCCGAAATGGGTCAGATCGGGCGCGACATTGAAGGCGATGCCGTGAAACGACACCCAGCGGCGCAGGCGCACGCCGATAGCGGCGATCTTGTCCTCGCGGCCATCACCGCGCTCCACCCAGACGCCGACCCGGCCGTCACGCGTGCCGGCGGTGACGCCGAAGGCGGCGGCGCTCTCGATCAGCCAGCGCTCCAGATTGCAGACGAATTTGCGCGCATCGCGGCCGCGTTTCGTCAGGTCAAGCATGACATAGGCCACGCGCTGGCCCGGCCCGTGATAGGTGTATTCGCCGCCGCGCCCGGTGGTGTGGACCGGAAAACGGTCCGGCGACAGCAGATCGCCCGGCTTGGCCGAGGTTCCCGCGGTGTAGAGCGGCGGGTGCTCGAGCAACCAGACCAGCTCGCCGGCCTCGCCATTGGCGATGGCGGCGACGCGCGCTTCCATGAAGGCAACTGCGTCTTCATAGCCGACCGGCTGCGCGGAGACGGCCCACTCGACGGGCGATGCTGTATTCTCCATGCGTCTTAACCCTGCAGAAACCGGTTCGGTCAAACATCACCATTCCAGCGAGAGATCGCAAGTCCGGGAGTATGCAGTTGAGCCAGCTCGGCGCCGTCCAGATCGAGATATCCGTCCTGCTGGGGCGCTCGAAAATGCCTATCCAGCAATTTCTGCGGATGGGTCGCGGTGCTGTCATCCCGCTCGACAGCGGCGAGGACGACCAGGTGTGGATCCTGGCGAATAATCATCCCATCGCCCGTGGCGACGTTGTTTTGCAGGGCGATCGCATCTCGATCACGATTACCGGGGTCGCCGATGCCAATGAATTCTTCGCAGCTGCTTAAACTGCGGTATTAAGCACTTCGCGCAGTATTTGGCACTTCACAAGGGGAGGGGATGTTGCTATCTCCGCGCCTCTTCCACGTGCGGTCGTGGCGGAATTGGTAGACGCGCAGCGTTGAGGTCGCTGTGGGGTAAAACCCGTGGAAGTTCGAGTCTTCTCGACCGCACCATACTTTCTCGAAATGGCCTGCAAATATTTGGCGTCGCAAACCCGGGCTCTCTCGCCTTTGCGGCGCTTGCGTCCTAGTGTGCAGCTGAATCAGCCAACACCGGGAGGCCCCCATGAGCGACACCGCTTTTGAAGACGACCTCCATCGTGAGAGTTCGGCCAGCGCCGAAACCGATCCCGAATTTGTCGCCGAACTGCGCGAGGCCATTTCCGATCTCGATTCGGACCTGATCCGGCGCCTGCTCGCCCCGTTGCACGCTGCCGATATCGCCGATGTGCTGGAACAGCTCTCGGCCGGCCAGCAGGGCATTCTCGCCGAACTGACGCCGGACATTTTCTCCGGCGAGGTGCTCGCCGAAATGGATCCGGGCACGCGCGAAGTCGTGATGGATTATCTCCATCCCTCGCATCTGGCCGCCGCGATCGCCGAACTCGACAGTGATGACGCCACCGAAGTGGTCGAGGAGCTCGATTCGGAGCGCCGGGCCGCGGTGCTGGCGGAAGTTTCCGACATCAACCGCGAGGCCGTCGAATCAAGCCTCGCCTTCGATGACGAGACGGCCGGCCGTTTGATGCAGCGCGAATTCGTCGCGGCGCCGGACTTCTGGACCCTCGGCCATGCGATCGATCACATGCGCGCATCGGCGGATGACCTGCCGGACAAGTTCCACGACCTGTTTGTCGTCGACACCGGCTTCCGCCCGATCGGTGAAATTCCGGTCTGTCGCCTGCTCAGTGCCCAGCGCGATGTCCATCTCACCGACATCATGGAGCCGCCGCGCATCCTGGTGAAGCCGGAGACCGACCAGGAAGAGGTCGCCTACCTGTTCCAGAAATACCATCTGGTCTCGGCGCCTGTCGTCGACAGTGCCGGCCGCCTGACCGGGATGCTGACCCTGGAAGACATGGTCGATGTCATCCAGGACGAGAACAAGGAAGACATGCTCGCCCTGGCCGGTGTGAACGAGGCCGGGCTGGCCGATACCGTGTTGCGCTCGGTGCGCTCGCGCGCGCCCTGGCTGCTGGTGAATCTGGGCACAGCGATCCTGGCCTCCGGCGTGATTGCACTGTTCGAGGGCGCGCTGGAGCGGATTGTGGCGCTCGCCGTGCTGATGCCGATTGTCGCCTCGATGGGCGGCAATGCCGGTACCCAGTCGCTCGCCGTTGCGGTGCGGGCCATCGCCGAGCGCGACCTGACTTCGGCCAACTCGATGCGGGTGATCTGGCGCGAACTGGCCACCGGTACGATCAATGGCGTTATTTTCGCGGTCCTGATCTCGACGGTGACCCTGTTCTGGTTCCGCGACTGGGAGATCGCCGCGGTGATCGGCATAGCCATGATCGTCAACCTTTCCCTGGCAGGCCTGTCGGGCATTCTGATCCCGCTCGGTCTGGTCCGCGCCGGCGCTGACCCGGCGGTCGCATCCTCGGTTTTCGTCACCACCGTCACCGACGTTGTCGGCTTCCTGGCGTTTCTGGGGCTGGCGACAATCGTCTTGTTGTGATGATATTGCAGCGGGTGCCGGGCGGAGTATTGGTGGTGTAATGGTGCGTTTGATCAAATGGCTTGTCGCTGCAGTCCTGCTGGCGACCCCGGTTGTTCCGGCCCAGGCCCAGGGACGCTGGGAGTCCGCGGCCCGTCTTGATGTTGCCCGTGCCGGCCTGGCCGTGGCCGTCCTCGACGGCCGGCTCTATGCCGCCGGTGGTGCCGGCTTGACCTCGCCGCGGGCCGAATTCGAGGTGTTTGACCCCGAACTCAATCGCTGGATGCCTGAAACGGCACTGCCGCGCGGGCTGGAGCGTTTTGGCATGGCGGCAGTTAATGGCCGCATCTATGCCGCTGGCGGCTATGCGCCCGGCGATCTCGGTGTCGAACCGACCGCCTCGATGTGGTCCTGGTCGCCCGAGGGCGGGGTCTGGCAGAGTGAAGCGGCCATGCCCGGCCCCAAGGCTGATTTCTCCATGCTCGCCTATGACGGGCGTCTGTACGCGATTGGCGGCACGCGCGACGATAACAGCATCTATGTCTTCGATCCCGAGGCTCGCAACTGGGATACGGTCGGGATCCCCGATGATGTCACGCGGCGCGGCGCCGCAATCGTTGCCTCCGGGGGGCGGCTCTATGTCATTGGCGGATCCATGGGCGGTGAACTCTCGGCCCGCGTGGATATCTACGATCTGGAAGCCGATAGCTGGACGTCCGGTCCGGACCTGCCGGGGGCCAGCACCGGCATCGCCGCAGTCGTGCATAACCGCCGCATCCATGTTCTCGGCGGCACCGGCAGCGATGGCGGGCAGCGCCAGACCTTGCGCCGGCATGCCTCCTGGGAACCGGGCGAGCCGGCCTGGCGCCAGGAGCCCGATCTGCCGACCCCGCGCACAGCGGCGGACGCGGCCGTGCTCGAGGGCGGTATTTATCTGATCGGCGGCGGCAGTGGCGGCGGATTCTTTGCGCCCTTCACCGCGATGGATGCCACCGACGTCTTCGTCAACGAGGCGAGCTGAGGCGTCCGGCATCGGGCTTGCAGTGGCTGTGACCTGATGCAGTGACGGGTCTCGAAACAGAACACGATGAAACCGCAATTGAAATCTTCTCCGGCGGCTCGCGAGCTCATTCAGCGGTTCGAGCCTTATCGCGAACTCGCTGCCCTGGGCAGCGACGGGCGCTGGCGTGTCGGCTTCGGTCATCGCGCTGCGGCGCGTGAAGGCGTGCGGGTCTCGCGCGACGATGCCTCGCTGCTGCTGCTCTATGATGTGATGCAGGCCGAGGCGGTGGTCGATGAGATGTTCACGGACCGCCTGCCGGATTCGCAGCGCGATGCCCTGACCTCCTATGTGCATGATATCGGTGCCGCCGCTTTCCGGAGTTCTGATGTCGCCCGCTACATGTTCGAGGGGCGCATCGAGGCCGCTGCCGAGGCCCTGGCGGCTTCTGGCGAGGGCGATCCTGCCCGCCGCGAAGCCGAGGCCGCGATGATCCTTGCCGGTCTGGCTCCGGCCAGCTCCGCGGCCGCCCGCAAATCGGCCATGGTCGATGTGGTGATCAAGGTCGAGCATGCCGCCGACGCGGTTGAGCCCGCTGCCGCAGCGCCGGTTCGGCCGGCCTTGCCTGATTCCATCATGCCACCCCCGCCACCGGTCATGACGGCACAACACGCCGCGCGTCGTGAAGCGGAGCGGGAAATTGCCCGCATCCTCGCAACCGTCGGCGCGATGCCACAGGACGCGGGAACGCCGCTGCCAGACATGCCAGAGGCTGACCCGGTGATCGAGGCGGCGGTAGAGGCCGGGCCGGTCGTCGACCCTGCGGACGAAACCGCGGATGAACCGGTTGCCGACGACGCTGTGGCTGCGGTCGAGGAGACTGCGCCGGACGCCATTGCCGAACCGGATGCGGAACCCCGGGCCGATATGCCGGCTCCCGAAGACGACGAGACCGGGCCTGAGGTGGCGGCAGAGATCGCCGCCGTCAGCCCGGATGCCGACACCGGTCCTGCTGATGCGTCTGCAGGCGAAGTCGAGCCCGAGCCCGAAGCTGGGGCAGAGACCGCGGCCGAACCCGAATTCGAGGCTGAACTTGAGTCCGGGTCTGAGGCTGAGGCTGAGGATCTGTCCGATGACGCCGAGCCCGCCGCGGGCCCGGATTTGGCCGCTGCGGCCGTGCCCGCTTCCGCCCAAGTGATTGCGCGCATGTCGCGGGAGATCGCAAAGGTCCAGACCGCGGTTGTCGGACGCCAGGAAAGCGTGCGTCTGAGCCCTGTCGGGGCGGATGCGCTGCCCGGTGATGTCAGCCTGGGATACGCCTTCACCGGCGCGATGTCGGCGCGCTTCAATCCGGAAGATCTGGTTGAACCGGGCGCTGCCGAGGAAGCGGCAGTGCCGGCGCCTGGTATGGCCGATGCCGTCGAGCCGGTTGATGAGTTCGATGCCCAGATCGAGGACGTACAGGCCGTGGTGCCGGATCCCGATCCGGCGGCGGACAGCGAGCCTGTTGAGGTCGAAACCGAAACCGAAACCGAGACTGACGCGGATGACGCCGCCGGGACCGATATTCATGCGGCCGCCGCAATCGTGGAGCGGTCGCTGGCCGTTTCGGGTGAGCGCACACCGCCGCCGCATCCTGCCGAGACGCCGGCGCCAAGCGAAGGCGCTGTCGGTGACATTGCCGGCGATGGCGGCAGCGACGAGTCCGGAAGCGATGAAATCGCGCACCATGACGAGCTGGCCGGGACGGATACGCCGAATCCCGCTGAGACCGATGATGACGAGACCTTCTCGCCGCACGATCTGGTGGGCAGCGCCGACATGTTCGTCGAGCCCAAGCCGGCAAGCGCTGCCGGTGAAGAGGATGGCTGGGGTTTCCTGGCGACCCTGATTGCCGGCCTGGTCGTGACGGCTGCCGGGGTGCTGGATGTCTATGGCGACTGGCCACGCGTCTGGGTCGAACGCGATCCGACCTGGGGGGTATTGGCGGCTGTCGCGGGCGGATTCCTCGTCATTACGGCCGGCTGGATGCTGTCATCGGTTCTCGCGGCCAAAAGGCGCCGCCGGGCAGGCTAGGCCTGGCTCATTCCGGTCCGTCACCGGCATGGATCGATCTTGACCGCTCCGGCCTGAGTGATATGTCGCTGGGCATGAGCTCAAATCAATATCCTTCCCTCGACTTCGACCTCGGCGAAACTGCGGACATGATCCGCGACGCCGTCCGTTCCTTCGCGTCTGACGAGATCGCGCCGCGCGCCGCGGACATCGATCGCTCCGACGTGTTTCCTGCTGACCTGTGGGAGAAAATGGGCGAGCTGGGCCTGCTCGGGATTACCGTGCCGGAAGCCGATGGCGGCACCGGTCTGGGCTATCTCGAACATGTCGTCGCGATGGAAGAGATCAGCCGCGCCTCGGCCTCGGTCGGGTTGAGCTATGGCGCCCACTCCAATCTCTGCGTCAATCAGCTGCGCCGCTGGGGCAATCCCGAACAGAAGGCGCGCTACCTGCCCAAATTGATCTCCGGACAGCATGTCGGCGCGCTCGCCATGTCGGAGCCGGGCGCCGGTTCCGATGTCGTCTCGATGCGGCTGAAAGCCGAAAAGCGCGGCGATCACTACGTCCTCAATGGTTCCAAGATGTGGATCACCAATGCGCCCGCTGCGGACACGCTGGTCGTCTACGCCAAGACCGATGCCACGGCCGGCTCGCGCGGGATTTCCGCCTTCCTGGTCGAGCGCGGTTTCAAGGGCTTCTCCGTCGCCCAGAAGCTCGACAAGCTGGGCATGCGCGGATCGGAAACCGGCGAGCTGGTGTTCGAGGATTGCGAAATTCCGGCCGAGAACATGATGGGCCCGCTCAATGGCGGCGCCAAGATCCTGATGTCCGGGCTCGATTACGAACGTGCCGTGCTGTCGGCCGGGCCGATCGGCATCATGCAGGCCTGCATGGATGTGGTGATGCCCTATGTGCGTGAGCGCAAGCAGTTCGGCGACTCGATCGGCTCCTTCCAGCTCGTCCAGGGCAAGCTGGCCGACATGTATGTCGGCATGAATGCCGCGCGCTCCTATGTCTATGCGGTCGCCAAGGCTTGTGACCGCGGCCAGACAACGCGCAAGGACGCTGCCGGGGCGATCCTCTATGCGGCCGAGGCGGCCACCGGGATGGCGCTGGACGCGATCCAGCTGCTGGGCGGCAATGGCTATATCAACGAGTATTCGACCGGACGCCTGCTGCGCGATGCCAAGCTGTACGAGATCGGCGCCGGCACTTCGGAAATCCGCCGCTGGCTGATCGGCCGCGAATTGTTCAACGAGAGCGCCTGAGGCCCACAGCTTCGCTGGACGACGCCGGGGCGAGGGGGATAGGGTATTGGCCTTGTTGCCCCGGGAGTTTTCAATGCGCATTGTGATGATCGCCGCAGCGTTGGCGCTGGGAATTTCCGCCTGTGGCGCGGCGCAGAAATCAGGCGAGGTTTCTGACAGGCGCATGCCGATGCTCTCGGCTGCCAATACGATCGAGGCCTGCCTTGGCCGCTATCCTGATCTCGCGGCACGTGAAGCCGAATGTGTTGGTCAATACAGTGCCGCCTGTATGGACCTGACGGATGAGGGCGACACCAATTCCGGCATGATCCGCTGCACGGTCGAGGAATATGACGCCTGGGATGCCCGGCTCAACACGGCCTATGGCGATTTGATGCAGCGGCTGGATGCGTCACGCACAGACGGTCTGCGTGACGCGCAGCGGGCGTGGATGGCGCTGCGCGATGCCGATTGCGCCTTCGCCGCCTCGGCCTATCAGGGCGGTACGATGCAGCCGCTGGTACAGGCCGGCTGCATGATGGACTACGCGGCCAATCGCACACTGCGCCTGCTTGACTGGATTGATCAGCCCGGCTGACCGCGCCGGCGCTAGCGTGGTGGCAGGCCGAGCCGCGCCCGCATGTCTTCGCTCAACCCGGCCAGCATGCCTTGGGCCGCGTCGAAACCCGCCTCCAGCGATTCGTCATAACGTTCCCAGTCGCGCAGATCGACCGTGGTTTCCGGCAGGATCAGCAGATCGGCCGCCTCGCGCCCGGTATCGCGGTCATCGGCGACGCCGACGGTGGCGGCGCGCATCAGCAGTGAGGCGATCGGGGGCAGGGATTTGAAGCCATGCTGGCGCACCCAGCCGAAAAAGCTTGGCGGATCGATGAAATCATCCGGGTCGAGCCCCTGGGCGCGGCTGACATCGACGCCGACGACGGAGCCGCGATGGAAGGCGCGCATTTCGCGTGCCGGGAAATTGGTGAAGACGGCACCGTCAACCAGGATCTGCCCGTCGCTGACCACCGGCGGCAACAGGCCGGGAATCGCCACCGTTGCCCGCAGGGCTTCGCGCACCAGGCCGCTGCGGTGCACGAAGGGGCGGCCGGTGGCGAGATTCGAGGACAGGCAGAAGAAGGGGCGCACCATGTCGGCGATCTCGGCATCGCCGAAATGTTCTTTCAGGCGCGCATTGACCTTGCGGCCCTTGGCCAGCGAGATCACCGGCAGGGTCCAGTCATCGAGCGGGTTGGAATCGACAAAGGCCCGGCGGATCCGGTCCTCCAGCTCGTCATCGCTCCAGTCGAGCCCGATGCCGGCGGCAATGATGCCGCCCATCGAGGCACCGCCGACGAAATCAAACTTCATCCCCGCCTCGCGCAGCGCCCGGATTGCGCCGATATGGGCATAGGCACGTGCGCCGCCGCCGGAGATAATCAGACCGACGGACCGGCCGGTCAGCGTGCGCGCCAGGCGGTCGGCATCGACCCGGCTATGTTCCTGGCGCCAGTGGAAGACGCGCGATGCCTCCGCCGCGCTGGCCCATTCCTGGGGCCGCGATGCCGGCGTGATTCCACCGAAATGCAGCATCACGACATCAATCAGCTTCAGCTTGGCGGCCGGTGAGGGATCGTCGGGCAAGAGCGGTGTCGAGGGGCGGGCATCGGATCGCGCCAGCAGCCACATGCGATCGGCCCGGCCCATGGCGCGCCGGGCCCAGACCGGATCGCCGAGCCGGGCGATGAGCAGGACGATATCGTGTTTTTCCTCGAAGGCATCGAGCTGGCGTCCGCTCCATTCGGCATAGCTCTCGTCGCAGATCGCACAGGTCTTACCCAAGCGGGCGAGGGCCTCCTTGAGCGCGTCGGCGCGGAAGTCGAGATCGATGGTCGGCGAGGTGCCGATCAGCGCAAAAACTTTCGGTTCGGCGCTGGCATTGCGTTCAGTGCCGCGCAGCCGTGCCAGCATCATGCGGGCAAGCTCGCGCATCAGGCTGGCATGCTTGCGGGTCAGCTTGTCGAAACTGGCCTTGGGCAGACGCACCAGTTCGGTATCGCGCAGGGCATAGACGCTGGCGCTGTGGGGGCTCTCGTCCAGCAGCGACATTTCGCCGACCGGTTCGCCGGCGCGGATATAGCCGATCAGGTCGGGCCGACCCAGGGCGCCTTGCCGGAAGGCGGCCAGGGCGCCGGAACGCACGAGATAGAAGGCGTCGGCCGGATCGCCCTCGCGGAACAGCATCTGCCCGGCGGGCAGGCAAAACCATTCAACCTCAGCCTCGACCGCGTTGAGGGCGGATTTCTCGACTCGTTTCAGAAAGGGCAGAAAGGAGAGATTGAGTGCCATGGTGCGTCGGGCGAATCTTCAGGCCAGCCGTAAAGCTGACACAAGGGATGATTCGGAGGAAACCACGGACCGGGGCGAAGCGCAAAGCGCGATCTGGATCAGCAATGCGGGCGAGGGATCAGAAACGGCGCCGGATCACCAGATGCGCCACCGGGCGGAATGAGCGCGCCTGGGTCTCGCCGACGGCCTCGCTGCCGATGGAGTCGAGATCATCGAGCAGGGTCATGGTCTCGCCAGTGTCCTGGTCGAGGATCTGCAGCCGGTCGCGGCCGCGATCCTGGAAATAGGCCCCGCCTTCAACGGTCAGGCTCCATTGATCCATATTCCGCACGGTAATGCCGGCACCGACATAGCTGGTGAGCTTTTCCAGTCCGCTCTCGCGCAGGTCTTCGGACAGCTCCGCGTGCGGAAAACCGGCCCAGGCAGGATTGTTGGGCTGTTGGGCCCAGACAGGGCTGGTGCGGCCGAAAAGCGGGCGTACAGCGCCGGCGGAGAGATAGAATTCATCGCCAAACGGGAAGAAGTCGACCTGGCCGGTCAGGGCGGTGACGTCGGTTTCCAGGTTCGATTCGCCCGGGATCAGCCCGAGTGCCGGAGCGGCCTCCTCACTGGAAAAATGCCAGCGCAGCAAGGCGGAATCACCGGGTTCGCCAACGCGCGTCGTCCAGGATTGCGCATCCTGCAGCGCTTGCGCGCAAACGGCGGGTGAGACCAGAACGGACATGATGGCGGCCAGAGCAAAACGCGAACGCACGGACACCTCCCTGTGTCTATCCGGTGGACCGTAGCCCCTAGTCTCAAAGCCTGCGCCGGACCTCTGAATCAGAAGTTAAGACGCGGGTGCTGGCGAGTTCAATCCGCCTTATGGTTGCCAGACTATGCTGAATTCGCCTCGACTCCAAGACCGATCATGGCGCGCCATACGATTATCATATTCATGTCCGGCCCTTGCCAAGGCGTGCAAGGGCCGGACGGTGTCGCCGGCCGCTGGGGAGGGACCGGCGGCAAGCGCTTTGGCTCACTGCAGATAGGCGAGCGGATCAACCCGTTCGAGGTTGGGGGCCGAATCGACAAACTGGTCGAGCAAGTATTTGTGGCCGCCGCCATAGACCACCAGCAATCGGTCACCGGGCCCGGCGATGCGGGCGATATTGGCGAAGATGTGCAGGTTGCGGCCCCACCAGAGTTCCATCTGCTCCGCGCCGGCCGGATTGTCGGCCGGTCCCATCTGCGCCAGCAGGAGATACAGGTCGTGATAGCCGACCTGTTCGGCACTATTGGTCTCGATCAACCGGTCGAGCACGGGCAGGGCGGCCTCCTCCGGTGAGGTCATCTGCGCCTGAATCGGGGCGAGGAAGGCTTCGAACCGAGCTACCAGATCCGTCTGGCCGGCTGCTTGCGCTGCGCCCAGCATGGCGTCGAAATCCATGCCGTTCGAATAGTCGACGGCGTAGAGGCGGTCGTGACCCAGTCGCGCCGCCAGCGCCATGCCGATCTGCTGGCGCTCATTGACGGTGAGGGCGCGCTCGCCGGCGCGATATTCGGCATAGGCCTGGTTGAAGGCCATTTCCCCTTCCGGCTCCAGCTCGACCAGGATGCGGGTCGGCGCGTAGGCTTCGAGCCGGTCGAGGACATCGGCGATCTCGGCCTGACGCTCCGGGCTGAGATAATCGTCCACGGCGGCATTGACGTAATCGCTGCCGCCGCCGGTGAAGTGAAAACTGCCAAGGATCATGACCTGCGGCGTCTGTTCCGGCTCGCTTTGCGCCAGGGCAGCGGAACTCATGGCGAATGCCAGGAAAATGAATGCGGTTCTGCGGAGCATCGGAAACGTCCCTTTCGCTATTGTCCGCAACCTTGATGCCCGGGCGGGGTGGTTTGGATGCAGGGGTGATTGCCTTGAGGGCGTCAGGCGAGGTAAGCAGCCCCACCCGTTCGCCCCATTCCGAGGCTATCCATGACCCAGTTGACGACCGCCATCGATACCGGCTCCCAGGCCTATCGCGACAATGCCGACGCCATGCAGGGCCTGCTGGAACAGCTGCGGACGAAGACGGCGGAAGCTGCGGTCGGCGGCTCGCAGCGTTCGCGTGACAAGCATGTCGCGCGTGGCAAATTGCTGCCGCGGATGAGGGTTGAACGCCTGCTCGATCCCGGCTCGCCCTTGCTTGAGATTGGCGCCCTGGCGGCGAATGGCATGTATGAGGGCAATGTGCATGGCGCCGGCATGATTGCCGGCATTGGCCGCGTTTCGGGCCGTGAAGTGATGATCGTCTGCAACGATCCGACCATCAAGGGCGGCGCCTATTATCCGATGACGGTGAAGAAGCATCTGCGCGCCCAGGAAATCGCGATGCAGAACCGGCTGCCCTGCATCTATCTGGTTGATAGCGGCGGCGCCAATCTGCCGCACCAGGCCGATGTCTTCCCGGATCGCGAGCATTTCGGACGGATTTTCTACAATCAGGCCAATATGTCGGCGATGGGCATCCCCCAGATCGCCGTCGTGATGGGCTCGTGCACGGCGGGCGGCGCCTATGTGCCGGCGATGTCGGACGAGAGCATCATTGTGCGCGAGCAGGGCACGATCTTCCTCGCCGGTCCGCCGCTGGTGAAGGCCGCAACGGGTGAGGTGATCTCGGCCGAAGATCTCGGCGGGGCCGATGTGCATTGCCGCACCTCCGGTGTGGCCGATCACTATGCCGCCAATGACGAGCATGCGCTGCATATCTGCCGCCGCATCATCGCCAATCTCAATTCGGTCAAGACCATTGATCTCGATCTGGCCGAACCGTGCGAACCGGCGCTCGACCCGGCCGAACTCGACGGTGTCGTGCCGGCCGATATCCGTGCGCCCTATGATGTGCGCGAGGTCATCGCGCGGCTGGTCGATGGCTCGGTGTTCGACGAGTTCAAGAAACTCTATGGCGAGACCCTGGTGACCGGCTTTGCCCGGCTCTACGGCATGCCCGTCGGCATTATCGCCAATAACGGCATCCTGTTTTCGGAGAGCGCGCAAAAGGGCGCGCATTTCATCGAGCTCTGCGCCCAGCGCGGGATTCCGCTGGTCTTCCTGCAGAATATCACCGGTTTCATGGTCGGCTCGAAGGCCGAGCATGGCGGTATCGCCAAGGACGGCGCCAAGCTGGTCACGGCGGTCTCGACCTTCAAGGGGCCGAAATTCACCATCATCATTGGCGGCTCCTACGGCGCCGGCAATTACGGCATGTGTGGCCGCGCCTTCGGGCCGCGCTTCCTGTTCATGTGGCCCAATGCGCGCATTTCGGTGATGGGCGGCGAGCAGGCTGCCGCTGTGCTGGCAACCGTCAAGCGCGATGCGATGGAGCATCGCGGCGAGGTGTGGCCGCTCGAGGAGGAGGCCGCCTTCAAGGCGCCGATCCGCGAGAGCTATGAAGCCGAGGGCAATCCCTATTACTCCACCGCGCGCATTTGGGATGACGGCATTATCGCGCCGTCCGACACACGCCGCGTGCTTGGCCTGGCGCTGTCGGCAGCGCTCAATGCGCCGATCGAGAAGACGACGTTCGGTCTGTTCCGGATGTAGGACGGGCCGGGCTGCGGCTCCGTGCCGCGCCGGAGATATGGGCCATCCTTGCTAGACTAGTGGCGAGGAGAGGCGTCCATGTCGAAGAATGTCTGTGTCATCAATGGTCATCCCGATCCGGCCCAGGGACATTTCGTCGAGGCCCTGGCCGATGCCTATGCCCATGGGGCCGGCGAGGGCGATCACACCGTCAGCCGGATCGATGTCGCCAGACTGCCGGTCGAGTTCCTGCGCAACCAGGCGCAGTTCGAGCAGCCGCCCGGCGAGGCGATCATCGCGGAGCGCGCCAAGATCGCCGCAGCGGATCACGTCGTGATGATCTACCCATTGTGGATGGGCTCGATGCCCGCCATCGACAAGGCCTTCCTGGAACAGGTCGGCCGCGGTGATTTTCTGATCGATACATCGGGCGGCGATGGCAAGGCGCTGGTGCGGCGCATGAAGGGCAAGTCGGTGCGGCTGATCGTGACGATGGGAATGCCCGGCCTGCTCTACAAGGTGGTCTTTGGTGCCCACAGCGTGAAGGCCGTCGAACGTAACATTTTCCGCATGGTCGGCTTCAATCCGGTCCGGCATCTGATTCTCGGCCTGGTGGAGGCCGTTGGCGACAAGGGGCGGACACGAATGCTCGAACGGGTGACGGCGCTCGGTCGCAAGGCGATCTAGGACGTGCCCCCGGGACGGGCTGGCGCCCCGGCCCCGCGGTTCAATTTGTCTCCGTGGCAAAACCGCTTGTAACAATTCCTTAATAAAATTCGCCTGTGAGGAGAACAGGCTTTCCAAACTTGGCAATTCGAAACATCGTTAGCCTAATGGGCGCGTCTTGGGGTAAGGTGAGCGTCGTCATTAATGGCGGGAGGGGATTTTAGTATGGAATTTTTGGAGCCGGTTATCGGTATTTTCAATCAGGGGCTTGATTTCTTCAGGCCGGGGCTTGTCGCCCATGCGGGCGATGGTGTGTCGACCATCAACTGGATGCCACTGGGCATTCAGCTCGGCGTGATCGCCCTGGTTCTGGCGTTGCTGATGCGCGAAATCGGCGGAATCATCATTTTCACCGTGGTCGGTGTGATCATCCATGTCATCGTTGACGTGGTGATGCCGATGGTGCGGGGCGGCGGTGGCGCCGGCTTCGACATGAACGGCTTCATCGCCCAGTTCACGCAGATGGATTATCTGCTGTATCTGGGCGCGCTGGCTGTCGGCTATTTTGTCGGCATCATCGTGCTGTCCATCCTCAAGGGCCTGATCTTCCGCGGCGACTGACGCGGGACCGGTCATGACCGACTGATTTCGGGGCCGCCGGCATTCGTGCCGGCGGCCCCTGTCTTGTTGGCTGTTCTGTCGGCGGTCTTGTTTGCAATCGCCGGCCAGCGGCAATCCGCCCCTTGGCCCGGCGGCGCGGCGGGGCTAAGTCTGGACCTGAAGTTTCACAATGAGGAAATCCGATGAGCGACGCGCCCGTTCTGCTTGATGTCAGCCCTGCCGGTGTGGCCGTGGTCACGATCAACCGGCCTGAAAAGCACAATGCCTTCAACGCCGAGGTCATTGCGGCGCTGTCCGAGGCCTTCGAGACCCTGCGCGCCAATCCGGGCAATGTCCGCATGGTGCTCCTGCGCGGGGCCGGGCCAAGCTTCTCCGCCGGGGCCGATCTGGAATGGATGCAGTCAGCCGCCCATTTCGACGAAGCCGATAATGAGCAGGACGCGCTGGCGCTCGCCACCATGCTCAAACGCCTCTACGACCTGCCGCAGATGACCGTCGCGATGGTGCAGGGCGCAGCCATGGGCGGCGGCGCCGGCCTGCTGGCCGCCTGCGATGTCGGCGTGGTCATGAGCGATGCCAAGATCCGCTTCTCCGAAGTGCGCCTCGGCCTCACGCCGGCGACGATCGCGCCCTATGTCGTGCGCGCCATCGGTCCGAAATGGGCGCGGGCCCTGTTTACGTCGGGCGAGAGTTTTGACGGCAATTTTGCCTATCATATGGGCCTGGCCCAATATGTCGTCGCCAATATGGAAGAGATGACCCAGATCGAGGAACATCTGGGCAAGCTGGCCTTTGCCACCGCGCCGGGCGCCGTCGCCGACGCCAAGCAATTGGTCGATGACGTCACGGGCCGCGAGATCGATCACGGGCTCGCCGTTCATACCGCCAAGGCCATCGCCCGGCGCCGTGTCTCCGAAGAGGGGCGTGAAGGCCTGGCGGCCTTCCTCGAGCGTCGCAAGCCGAACTGGGCGGAATAGACGCGAGAGCCGGCATGATCCGGCTCCCGGACCCGCGCGCTTTCCTGCATGCGCGCCGTGAGGCCTTGCGGGCCTGGTTCGTGCACGGGCCGTGGACCCAGGGCGTGTTCGAATTTGTCGCCTTCGGCATCAAGCAGGCCTGGGCCTGCCTGTTTGGCGGTCTGATGCTGGCCCTGCTGCTGGGGACCTATCTCTGGTATCCGGCCGGCTGGGCGCTGGCGCGGTTCGATTTCCTGACCCTGGCGGCGCTGTCGATCCAGATCATGCTGCTGGCAACCCGGCTGGAGACCTGGGAGGAGGCGAAGGTGATCGCCGCCTTCCACGTCGTCGGCACGGTGATGGAAATCTTCAAGACCCAGGCCGGCAGCTGGGAATATCCCGAGGCCAGCCTGCTGCGCATTGCCGATGTGCCGCTCTTCTCCGGCTTCATGTATGCGGCGGTCGGATCCTATATCGCGCGGGTCTGGCGGATCTTCGATTTCCGCTTCGACCGCTTTCCGAAGATACACTGGCAAATCGCTTTGGCTGTGGCGGTTTACATCAATTTCTTCGCCCATCACTACATGCCGGATTTCCGGCTTTTCCTGTTCCTGGCGACCGGGATTGTCTATGGCCGCTGCGTCGTCTGGTTCCGGCCCGACGCGGCGCACCGGCCGATGCCGCTGGTGGTCGGTTTCCTGCTGGTGGCACTGTTCATCTGGTTTGCCGAAAACCTCGGCACCTTCGCCCGCGCCTGGGCCTATCCCGGCCAGGAGGCCGGCTGGCACATGGTCTCCCTGGCCAAGCTCGGCTCCTGGTATCTGCTGATGATCATCAGCTTCGTTCTGGTCGCCTCGGTGCAATCGCGGCCGGCCAAGCGGGCGCCAGACAGCGTCTAGCGATCTGCGTCAGCGCGAACAGCGGCTCCGATCACGGCGTGGAAATAGGCCGCCATGCGGGGGAGATCCTCGACCGCGATGTGTTCGTCATCGCCATGGATGCGGGCAACATCGTCCATGCCGGCGCGGACCGGCGCATAGCGATAAAGGTTTTCCGACACATCGGCGAAGGCGCGGGCATCGGTGGTCGCCGTCAACATCATCGGCACGGCGGGTGTCCCCTCAGGCGCGAAGGCAAGGGCGGCTCCGGCGATCAGGTCCCAGGCCGGACCCTCGGTCGCGGCGACGGGCGGTGCATCATTGATCGAGCCCCAGGGCTCGATGGTGACGCCGTCGAGATCGGCGATACTGGCGCGCAGATGCGCAAGGGCACTGTCGGTCGTATCGCGCGGATGCAGGCGCAGATTGACCAGGGCGCGTGATTCCTGCGGCAGGACATTATCCTTGATGCCGCCTTGCACGATGGTCGGCGCGATCGTCGTGCCGAGCAGGGCGCGGCTGGCATCATCGGCCATGAAGCGTTCGGTCAGGACCGGCCCGAACAGGCCGGAATGGCGCATCGCGAAGCCGGCCATGCCGCTTGCCTGCGGGGCGAGGGCGGCGATCATGGCGCGGGTCGGGCCGCCATCGAGCCCGTGCTCGAAGGGCGCTTCCTCGATCTGCACCAGGGCCCGGGCCAGCAGTCCGACCGAGGTATGTTGCGGCGGTGTCGAGGAATGGCCGCCGCGCGCACGCGCCGTGATCTCGACGGTCATATAGCCCTTTTCCGCCACCGCAATCATCGCCGCCGGCGTGCCGGAGACCGGGTTTTCCATGATGGTGAAACCGCCCTCATCGAGGGTGAACCAGGCGTGTTGACCGGTCCGGGCGATGTAGTCCGCTGCCGCGCGGGCACCGGCGCCGCCGACTTCCTCATCGGCACCGAGCGCGAGATAGACCGTGCGCGCTGGCTGTGTCCCCTCGGCGAGGTGGCGCTCGACAGCGCTGAGCAGGGTGATGAGATGGCCCTTCATGTCCATCGTGCCGCGGCCCCAGACCAGACCGTCAGCGATGACGCCATCAAAGGCGGGATAGGTCCAGCGTTCTTCCGTGCCCGGTTCGACCGGCACGACATCCTGATGGGCCAGGAAGATGACCGGTGCCAGTTCGGCATCGCTGCCGCGCCAGGTGAAGATGACGGAATGCCCGCCCAGCTCGGTGATCTCCAGCCGGGAATGGACCAGCGGGAATCGCTCGGCGAGAAAGGCGCGGAAGGCATCGAAATCATCTGCGCTTTCAGCCTCGAAGCCGGGCGCCGAAATGGTGCGGAAGCGGATCGCCTCGGCCAGCGTCTGTGACAATTCACCGGCATCGAAGACGGCCGGCGTGATGTCGAGCGCTTGTGGCGTCTCGCTGGCGGTATTGCCGCTGCAGCCAACCAGCGCCAGGCTGGCCATGCAGGCGATCAGGCCTCGTTTCATCGTCCATGCTCCCCCAGTGGTACCCGGCAGCGATCATGCTGCGAGGCCGGCTCCATCGCCTCACGGGCGAGCCTAGCGGCAGGAGCCGCCGGAGGCCAAGCGTCGAGTGCTGCGGGCGCGGGCCGCGAGGCGCAAATCAGCATCGGTCATTTCCTCCGGGATCGGGCTGTGCGATACCGGCGAGAGGAAGCGAAACCCGAGCCGGACACGCCATGATCAAGACCCTCCTGATAGCCAATCGCGGCGAGATCGCCTGCCGTATCATGCGCACCGCCCAGCGGATGGGCATTCGCTGCGTCGCGGTCTATTCCGAGGCCGATGCCGAGGCCCTGCATGTACGCATGGCCGATGACGCGGTGCTGATCGGACCGGCACCGGCGGCGGAGAGCTATCTGCGTGCCGACAGGATTATCGCGGCGGCGGTCCAGTGCCGCGCCGATGCGATCCATCCCGGCTATGGTTTCCTGTCGGAGAATGCCGCCTTTGCCGAAACCTGTAGCGAGAACGGCATCATCTTTGTCGGCCCGTCGGCGGAGTCGATTCGGGCGATGGGGCTGAAGGACCGTGCCAAGGCGCTGATGGAAGAGGCCGGCGTGCCGGTGACACCGGGCTATCACGGCGAGAACCAGGATCCCGAATTGCTCAAGGATGCCGCCGGCGCCATCGGCTATCCGGTGCTGATCAAGGCTGTCGCCGGCGGCGGCGGCAAGGGCATGCGCAAGGTCGAGCATGAGCGCGATTTCCTTGCCGGTCTGGAAAGCTGCAAGCGTGAAGCGTCCAAGAGCTTTGGTGATGATCGCGTGCTGATCGAGAAATTCATCACCAATCCGCGCCATATCGAGGTCCAGGTCTTCGGCGACAGCCGCGGCCGTGTCGTGCACATGTATGAGCGCGACTGTTCCCTGCAGCGCCGCCACCAGAAAGTGATCGAGGAAGCGCCGGCACCGGGGATGACGCCGGCCGTGCGCACCGCGATGTGCTCCGCCGCGATCAATGCCGCCAGGGCCGTCGATTATGTCGGCGCCGGCACGGTGGAGTTCATCGTCGATGGTTCCGGCGCGCTGCGCGAGGACGGTTTCTTCTTCATGGAGATGAATACACGGCTGCAGGTCGAGCACCCGGTCACGGAAATGGTCACGGGCCTCGATCTGGTCGAGCTGCAGCTGAATGTGGCCGCCGGTGGTTCGGTGCCGGAACAGGACATGATTGGCCTGCACGGTCATGCGATCGAGGCGCGGCTCTATGCCGAGGACCCGGTCAATGGCTTCCTGCCGTCGATCGGTGCGCTGCACCGGCTCGATCTGCCCGAAGACGATGCCGAGGCGCGTGTCGAGACCGGCGTCGAGCAGGGCGGGGAAGTCTCGCTGCATTATGACCCGATGATCGCCAAGCTCATCGCCCATGGCGAGACCCGCCAGGACGCGGCGTCGCGGCTTGCGGTGATGCTCGACGAGCTCGTCGTGTGGCCGGTCAAGACCAATGCCGGCTTCCTGCGCCGCGCCGTCCTGCATCCGGATTTTCTCGCCGAGCGCCTCAATACCGGCTTCATCGAGACCCATATCGACACGCTGGTGCCGCCGGCGATCAGCCTGGTTGATGCCGGCTTTGCCGTGCTCGGTGCGCTCGACCTGACGCCGCTGCTGGCCGATCTGTCCGATCCCTTCGACGTTGCCGATGGCTGGCGCATGAATGCGGCGCCGCAGATCCGCCACCGCTTCGAAGTCGACGGGGCGCAAATCGATGTCGCGCTGGAGATCGAGGGCGACTGTCTGACGGTTGTCGCCGATGGTGAGCGCCAGGAGTTGGACGGGCTCGAGGTCGAGGCGCTTGATGAAGGCTACCTGTTCCAGGCCGAAGCCGATGGCGAGACCGTGATCGCCCGGTTTGAACGGCTCGATCAGGGCTGTCTCGTTTCGTCACGCGGCTGCACCAGCCTGTTCGCCCTGTCTCATCCTGACGCAGCGGTCGATGCCCTGGAAGCGGGCGATACGATCAAGGCTCCGATGCCGGGCAAGGTGCTGGCGGTCAATGTCGCCGCTGGCGACAGTGTGGAGCGCGGCCAGGCGCTGGTCGTGCTTGAGGCGATGAAGATGGAACATGCGCTCGCGGCGCCGCGTGAAGGCACGATCGCAGAGATGCGGGTCGAGGCCGGCGCCCAGGTCGCCGAGGGTGATATTCTCGTCCTGTTGCAGGAGTTGGACGCCAAAACGGACTGAATTCCCGCCTGACGCGAAGCTGGCACCATTCCTGCTCATCCCAGGGGAGAGCACAGGGAGCCGGTTCAATGCGTGACACTTTCATGGAGCGTTTCAGCAGCAATTGGTCAGTCGAGGCGCGGCAGAAATTCCGCCGCGAGCCGGCCGTCGTTCGTCATAATTATCACGAACACCACCTGTTTTCCGACATGGCACTGGCGGCCCTGATCGAGCGGCATCCGCGCGAGCTGATCGATTTCTGCACCATGGGCGATGACGCCACCGATCATGACAGCTGGCGCGCCGGCGATCCGGGCGCGCTGAGCGGGATGGAGCTGATCGAGGCGGTGCGCAAGGGCAGGCTCTGGCTCAATTTGCGCCATGCGATGGATCTGGATGCGCAATACCGGCCGATCTTCGACGCCATGCTGGCCGACATGAAGCGCGCCAATCCGGGCTTCCGACCGCTGGTCGCCGAGGCCGGCATCCTGATTTCCTCGCCCGCAGCCCAGGTCTTCCTGCACTCGGACGTGTCGGAGACCATGCTCTGGCACATGCGCGGCGTGAAGCGCTTCCGCACCTATCCGCCGCGGCTGCCCTACCTCAATCGCGATGATGTCGAAGGCGTGCTGCATCAGGACAAGACCGAGGATATCGCTTTCGATCCGGCCTGGGACAAGGCTGCCTTCACCATCGACCTGCATCCGGGCATGGCGATCAACTGGCCGCTGCACGGGCCGCACCGGATCGAGAACCAGTCGGGCATCAATGTTTCGGTGCCATTCGAGATCTCCACCCAGCAATCGCGGCGCCAGAACGCCGTTCTGTATGCCAACGGGATCCTGCGGCGCCAGTTCGGCTGGACGCCGCGCTCGACGGCGACGGGCGGAGTGGGGGCGCTCGCCAAGCTGGCCCTGGCCGCAATGGTGAAGCTGAAGATCAAGGTCTTCGGGGCGCCGCAGGTCGATTTGCCCAAGAGCGCCAAGACGTTCGATATTGATCTGGCGGCACCGCAGGGCTTTGTCGATCGCCAGCCCGTGTGAGGCTGGCCCGTTCGGCAGCTTTGACCGCGACCGGGATTCGCCCTAACTCCTGACCATGGTCATGCATCTCATCAAGCTCTGTGTCGGCGTGAAGGAAATCGAGCAACTCGAATCCTGGCGGACGCAGGAAATCCTTGCCCGCCGCGCCGCCGGCGAGCCGGAGGTTATTGCGCATGTGACGCGGATGATGCCGACGCGCAAGGACGAGATCGAGGCCGGCGGCTCGCTCTACTGGGTCATCAATGGCGCCGTGCAATGCCGCTCGGAAATCATCGCACTGGAACAGATCCAGAGCGAGGACGGCATCAAGCGTTGCGCCATCATCATGGCGCCGGAACTGATCCGCACAGCGCCATCACCAAAGCGCCCCTTCCAGGGTTGGCGCTATCTCAAGCCCGAAGATGCACCCCGCGATCTCTCGGCGCCCGGTGAGGGCGGGGAAGGGCTTTCTGACGAGCTGCGGGCCCGGCTGATGGAAATCGGCGCCTGGTAGCGCCTAATCGCCGTCGCCGGGCAGGCGGATCTCGTACAGCACCGGCCACAGCTTGCCGGTGACATAGATCTGGCCGGTCTCGTGATTGACGGCAATGCCATTGGCGACCGCATCACGCGGGTCGGCCACCCCGGCCGGCAGCAGCGCGCCCAGGTCGATAAGGCCGGTGACCCGGCCGGTTTCCGGGTCAATGCGGACGATCATGCTGGTCTGCCAGATATTGGCCCAGATCTCGCCATTGACCCATTCCAGCTCATTGATGCGCCGCACGGGACGGCCATTGAGGGTGACGTCGATCGTGCCGGTCAGTTCCAGCGTTTCTGGATCAAGCAGACGCAATTGCGGCGACCCGTCCGAGAGGATCAGCTGGTTGCCATCCGTGGTCAGGCCCCAGCCTTCGCCGGGATAGGCGAACTGGTCGATCAGTTCGAAGGTGGCGGCATCGAACACCATTCCGGCGCCGGAAACCCAGCTGACCATGAAAATCTCATCGCCGATCCTTGTGCTGCCCTCGCCAAAGATCGGCGGGTTGATATTGACCTGTTGCAGCACATGCCCGCTCTGTAGCTCGACACGGCGCAGGCTGGATTCACCGACCTGGCCGGTGCTCTCGAACATCGCGCCGTCATGGATGAACAGGCCCTGGGTGAAAGCGGCACTGTCGTGGGGATAGGTGGCGACGATTTCGGGCTGCACGGTTTGTGGCCGCACGATTTCCGCCCGTTCGGTCTCCGGGGCCGCCGGCTGGCCGCAGGCAATCAGTGGCAGGGTCAGCCAGGCCAGTGCGGCCAGGGAGAGGGTCGGTTTCATATCGCAGTGTCCAGACTTCAAACCAGAGGTCAGCTTAGCGCCAATTCCGGCGTCAGGAAGGCAGGGCTGCACAATTGTCGATCAGCCGGGTCGAGCCCAGCCGCACCGCCGCCAGCACCCGGGCCGGAACCGCCAGCGCGTCATCGCCGAGCGGTGCCAGTGTGTCGGCGCAGCGCGCCTCGACATAATCGACCGCATCGAAGCCGGCCTCGCAGGCCGCCAGCGCCGTCTGGCGGGCCTGTGCCACGCTCTGCCCGGCCGCCATATCGGCGGCGAATTGCCGGAGAATCCGGTTGAGCTGGCCGGCTCGCTGGCGATCGGATGCCGACAGATAGGCATTGCGCGAGGACAGGGCGAGCCCGTCGCGCTCGCGCACGGTTTCACCGGCGATGATGTCGACGCCGAGGTCGAGATCGCGGACAAGTCGCCGGATGACCAGCAATTGCTGGTAATCCTTCTCGCCGAACACCGCGACATCGGGGCGGACCTGGTTGAGCAGTTTGGCGACGACGGTGGCGACCCCGTTGAAGAAATGCGGCCGCGCGGCGCTTTCCAGTCCCTCGGCAGGACCGGCGACGGCAATGCTGGTGGCAAAGCCTTGCGGGTAGATCACGTCATTGGTTGGCAGATAGATCAGATCGCAATGCGCCTCGGCCAGGTGCTGCGAATCCTCGATCACCGTACGCGGATAGGCCTCGAAATCCTCACCGGGCGCGAATTGGGCCGGATTGACATAAATGCTCGCCACCACCCGGTCGCATTGGGCCTTGGCCAGCTGGACCAGGGCGAGATGCCCGGCATGCAGGGCGCCCATGGTGGGCACGAAGCCGACGCTCAGCCCCTCATCGCGCCAGCTGCGAACGCGGGCGCGCAGCGAGGAAACGGTTGTGGCGGACGGGATTTGCAGGTTGAGCATGGTGGCACCGGAAATCTGATCGCCACGGCATAATCATAAGCGATGAGGGAGGCAAGCGGCCCGACTCGGTCTAGATGTCATGGCATGAAAACTTCGCATCTTCTCATCAGCCTGCTGGCCGGCGCTTCCGTGCTGGGCGGCTGCGCGACGACCGGGGCTGCCACCGCACCTCAGACCGCCGCCGCGCTGCCGCCCGTCGCTGAAACCCAGGACGCGCGGATTGCCGATCTGGTGGCCCGCGAGCTTGATCGCCGTGCCCGCCATGACGCCGCAAGCCTGGCCGATGTGTCACCGGAACTGCGCGCCCTCGCGCAGGCCCTGGCCGGGCCGGCACCGGGGCCGGCGGTGGCTGGAGACGGCGCCCGCGGCGGCATGCTGCCTCCAGCGCCGGCCGAGATGCTCGATGCGCCGAGCCTGTGGCATGGCATCCATCTCGCCTCCTACCGCATTCATGCCAATGCGGTATCGGGCTGGGCCGAGCTGCAGGCGCGTTTCCCGGCCGTGCTGGCTGACCGCGAGGCGCGGCTCGCGGCCGTGACCCTGCCGGGGCGCGGCGATTTCCTGCGGCTTGAGGCGGGGCCCTATGATAGTCTGGCCGAGGCCCGGGAGGCCTGTATGGTGATCGAGCGGGCCGGTGCCTATTGCATGCCTGTCGAGTTTGCCGGACAGCCCATGACTGATTTCGTGCCGCCTGCAGCGCGCTGACAGCCCGGCCTGCTTGAATTTGTGTCGCGTCGCTGGCGCGCGGGCTAGATTGCCGGAACCATGAGCACACACCCAGCCTTCAAACTCCCTTCCCGTCCGATCGGCCGCCCGCGCGATGGTGCCGCCGAGGCGCATGTCATTGTCGTCGGCAATGAGAAGGGCGGGGCGGGCAAATCCACTGTTGCCATGCATCTGGCCGTGGCGCTGATGCGGATGGGCAAGCGGGTCGGCGCGCTCGATCTCGATCTGCGCCAGCGCAGTTTTTCGCGCTATCTCGGCAATCGAAACGCCTGGTGCGAGAAGCATGGCGTCCAACTGCCCCGCGCGGCGGAAATCGCCCTGGCGCCGAGTGCCCAGCGTGATCTGGACATTGTCGAGATGGAAGAGACCGAGCGCTTCTCCAATGCGCTGGGGGATCTCAAGGCCCGCACCGATTTCATCATCATCGATGCGCCTGGCGCCGACACGCTGTATTCGCGCCTGGCGCATTCGTCCGCCGACACCATCGTGACGCCGGTCAATGACAGTTTTGTCGATTTCGATCTGCTCGCCGAGATCGACCCGGACACGTTCCAGGTCGGCCGGCCGAGCGTGTACAGCGAGATGGTTTGGGAATGCCGCAAGCGCAAGGCGGCGCTGGAGCGGCGCTCGATCGACTGGGTCGTGATGCGCAACCGCGTCTCCATGCTCGATGCGCGCAACAAGCGGCGCGTCGGCGAAGGCCTCAAAATGTTGTCCCAGCGGATCGGCTTCCGGCTGGCGCCGGGCTTTGCCGAACGGGTGATCTATCGCGAACTCTTCCCGCTGGGGCTGACCCTGCTCGATCTCACCGAGAGCGGTTCGACCCTTCCTTTCACGATGAGCCATGTTGCGGCCCGCCAGGAATTGCGCGACCTTCTCATCGTTCTCAAATTATCCGGGCTCGAGGGACAATCCATCCCCTTCTGATATGGCGGCATTTTTCCTCGGATTTCTCGCCCTTGCAGGCTTTCTGGGCGCTGCCTGGTGGTTCTCCCGGCAGAAGACCGCCCGCGCATCACGCATGGTGCGCATCCTGCTCGGTGGCGGCGCCGTTGTCGCTGGCGTACTGCTGACCCTGCGCGGCGCCATGCCGCTGGGCATCCCGATCGGCCTGTTCGGCCTTGGCATGCTGGGGATCGCCGTCAATGCACCCGGCCAGGCCGGTTCGCGGCAGCAGGGCGGCCCGCCGTCGTCCGGTGGCGGCATGACACTCTCGGAAGCGCGCGAAATCCTCTCGGTCGGCCCCGATGCGACGCGCGAGGAAATCCGCCAGGCGCACCGCAATCTGATGAAGAAGCTGCATCCCGACACCGGCGGCGGTTCGGCGGCCCTGGCGCGCCAGGTCCAGGAGGCCCGCGATCTCCTGCTCGCCGCCCTCGGGGACTAGCTTGTCCGGAATTATAGCGGGCGAATTTGCTCACGGCACGAAAAGGTTGTATGCAGGTGTCCGAACCTTGGAGCCGGGGGCGATGAAGCCTGAGAAGACGACAGCCATTGCGCACCGCCGCCGGAGCCGGGCTACCCAGCGTGACCTGTTTGGCCGGCGCCCGCGCCTTGCCGGGGCTCCCGATCCCGCGCTTCACCGGATCGCACTGGATCTGCGTGAAGTCAGCGAGCGGGCCCTGCGCGCCGGTCTGGGGCGCTGCAGCAGTCTGATCGAGGTCGCTGCCCTGATGGTCGAACTCGAGGGCTCGATGATGCTTCAGGACGATCCCGACATCTGAACCAGCCCGCCCGGCAGAAGGTCGATCTCGCCGGCCATTTCCAGTTCCAGCACAATCGCCCGGATTTCACCGACCGGCAGCCTTGCCTGGCGCGATAACTCGTCGGCCGAGATCGGGGTCGGCGAGAGCAGCGCCCGGATGCGCTCGGCCGGATCTTCCGGCCTGGGCGTGCTGGCCGGTGGCCGGGCCTCATCCGCAGCTGTTGGTTCGCTGTCGAGACCGGGCCAGTCGATATAATCGAGCGGGTCGTCCTCCAGCCCGTTGGCGGCAGGCGGGTTTTCGGCCTCGATAGCCGGTGTGTTCTCCAGGATCGCGACGACATCCTCGACGCTCTCGATCAGATGCGCCCCGTCGCGCAGCAATTGATTGCCGCCGCGGGCGCGTGGGTCGAGCGGCGAGCCTGGCACCGCCATCACCTCGCGCCCCTGTTCCCCGGCAAAGCGTGCCGTGATCAGTGAGCCCGACTTCACCGCCGCCTCGACCACCAGCACGCCCAGCGACAGGCCGGAGATCAGCCGGTTGCGGCGCGGGAAATCGCGCGCAGTCGGCAAGGTGCCCAGCGGCACTTCCGAGACCAGCAGGCCCTGCTGCGCGATGGCATGGTGCAGTTCGTAATGCTCGGGGGGATAGATGTAATCCAGCCCGCCGGCGAGGACGGCGATGGTGCCGGTCTCGAGCGCTCCGCCATGGGCGGCGCCATCAATGCCGCGCGCCAGTCCGGAGACGATGGTGACCCCGGCGCTGCCAAGCCCATGGGCGAGCTCGCGCGCGAAGCGCAGGCCGGCGGCCGAGGCATTGCGCGCGCCGACCATGGCACAGCAGGGCTTTGCCGCCAGTGCCAGCTCTCCCTTGACGAGGATGACCGGCGGTGCGGCGGGGATGCAGGCGAGGGCGTGGGGATAATCCGCTTCGCAACTGGCCAGCAGGCGCGCGCCGGCGCGGTCTATGGCGTCGAGTTCGGCTTCGGCGGCGGTGCGGGGCGGGATGTCGGGGCGCGGCGCACCACGGGTGCGGGCGAGGCCTGGCAGGGCGTCGAGAGCGGTTTCGGCATCGCCGAAACGGGCGAGCAATCTGGCAAAGCCGACCGGGCCGATGCGCGGCGTTCTTGCCAGGCGCAACCAGTCACAACGCTCGGTAAAGCTCAGCTCTGCCGGTCTCACGGCCCCTCCGTTTCTGCCCCGCTTTCGTCTTGCCCCGATCTATCCCTGGTGTGCCTTTAATGGTCTTTTGGTGTGTCGCTGTTTGCTACGGGTGTGACGCCGGGTCATCTTCGGCGGGCGCTGTCTTCTTGCCGCCGATGCGCGGCTCCTCGCCCTTGAGGATGCGGCCGATATTCGCCCGGTGCAGCCAGTAGATCAGAACGGCGAGCAGCCCGGTCATGATCGCGACATCGGGACGGCCGATCACCAGTGCTGCGACCGGTGCCGCCAGGGCTGCGACCAGGGCGCCGAGCGAGGAGATGCGGAAAATCGCCGCCGTGATCAGCCAGGCCGCGATCACCGTCAGCCCGACCGGCCAGGACACGACCAGCACCGTGCCGACGAAGGTCGCGACACCCTTGCCGCCCTTGAAATTGAGCCAGACCGGGAAGCAATGCCCGGCAAAGGCGGCGGCGCCGGCGATCAGGCCGGCTGTGGTGCCGAGAAAATAACCGAAGATCGCGGCGGCAATCCCGGCCTTGCCGGCATCGAGCAGCAGGGTCGCGAGCGCCAGGTCCTTGCGGCCGGTGCGCAGCACATTGGTGGCGCCGATATTGCCCGAACCGATGGCGCGGATATCACCGAGCCCGGCCAGCCTGGTGATCACGAGGCCAAACGGGATGGAGCCGAGCAGATAGCCGCCCAGCGCCGCGATCAGATAGTAAAGCGCATCCATCATCGTCTACCCGTCATGGTTGTGTATATTGGTCCCGCCAACGAAGCTTTGCAAGACCCGCCCCTGGAAACGGCGTCCCGACCAGGCACAATTGGCGCGCGGCGAGGCGAGGGCGTCCGCATCGACGACCCAGGGGATATCGCCGTCGATCAGGATGAGATCGGCCGGTGCGCCTGGCTTGATGCGGCCCTGGGGCAGGCCTAGCAGGTCGGCGGGGCCGCAGGTCAAAACCCGCAGGGCGTCGATCAGTTCAAGCTGGCCGTCATGCACCAGGCCGAGCATGGCGCCGAGCATTGTCTCGAGGCTCAATGTGCCGGCAATCGCCAGCGCGAAGGGCTCGCCCTTGTCGTCGAAGGGTGTCGGGCGGTGATCGGAGACGACGGCATTGATCTCGCCATTGGCGACGGCCTCGACCAGGGCGCGGCGATCCGTTTCCGAGCGCAGCGGCGGATCCATGCGGAAGGCCGAGTCGAGATCGCCGGCATCGGTCTCGTTGAGGGTGAGGTGCGCGACGGCGACCGTTGCGGCGATTTCGGTATCGCGGACCCGGACATGGCGCAGGGCATCGAGCCCGGCCTCGGTCGAGAGCCGGTCAACCAGCAGCTTGCCGCCGGAAAGCTCGGCCAGGCTGGCATCGCGCTCGATGGCGATGCGTTCGGAGATCGCCGGCTCGGACGGCAGGCCCATCCGCGCCGACCAGTCGCTCTCCAGCGCCACCGTGCCGGCGGAGAGCTCGGCATCGGCCGGGCGCGAGGCGAGCCAGAAATCAAACTGGCTGGAATAGGCGAGCACACGCCGCATGACACGGCTGTCGGCAATCGGCCGGTCGCCATTGCCGATCATCACCGCACCGCAACGCGCCAGCAGGCCGATCTCGGCCATCTGCTCACCGGCCAGCCCGGCCGTCGCCGCGCCGGTCGCCAGGAAGCGCACGCCGTGATCGCCGAAAGAGCGCACCAGCGAGGCCAGACTGTCCGGGCTGTCATTGGGCGTGCGGGCATTGGGCGCCAGCATCACCGTGCCGACACCGCCGCGCGCGGCGGCGGCGGCGAGCGAGGTCAGCGTCTCGCCATCGGGGGTGAGGCCCGGTTCCTTGGCGGCGCGCAGATCGACCAGCGCCGGCGCCAGGATGCGGCCACGCGCGTCGATGACCTCGTCGCAGGCATCGATATCGATATCCGGGCCGGCCTCGAGGATGGCGCCATCCTCGACCACGACGCCGCCGGGGCCGTCATAATCACTGGCCGGATCGACCAGGCGGGCATTGATGATGGCAAACATCATGATCCATATCCTTTTCGGATATTGGCGCCGATCAGTTCCAGCATCGCCATGCGCACGGCAACGCCGCTCTCGACCTGGTCGAGAATGACGCTGACCTCCGGGTCGTCGGCGAGGCGGGTATGGATTTCCACCCCGCGATTCATCGGCCCGGGATGCATCACCAGTACATCCGGCGAGGCGACCTCAAGGCGTTCATGGGTCAGCCCGAACAGATGGAAGAATTCACGCTCCGACGGCACGAAACCACCGGTCATGCGCTCCTTTTGCTGCCGCAGCGCCATCACCGCATCACAGCCGGTCAGCGCCGCGTCGAGATCATGGAACACATCGACGCCCCATTGATCGACATCGGTCGGCAAAAGGGTGGGCGGTGCACACAGGCGAATCTCGGCGCCGAGAATGTTCAGCAGGCCGATATTGGAGCGCGCGACGCGCGAATGCAGGATATCGCCGACGAGCAATATCCGCCGTCCGCCGACCGAGCCCCAACGCTGGGCCAGGGTGAAACTGTCGAGCAGGGCCTGGGTCGGGTGTTCATGCATGCCGTCGCCGGCATTGATCACGGCCAGACCGGTCGCATCGGCGAGGAATTTTGGCGCCCCGGTCGCCGGATGGCGCACGACGAGAATGTCCGGCCGCATCGCCGCCAGGGTGCGCGCTGTATCGCTGAGGCTCTCGCCCTTCGATGCCGAGGATGAGGCCATGGCGAAATTCACCACATCGGCCCCGAGCCGCTTGCCCGCCATCTCGAAACTGCCCTGGGTGCGAGTCGAGGCCTCGAAAAACAGGTTGAGCACGGTCAGCCCGCGCAGCTCGTCCGAGGCTTTGTCCGGCGTCCGGTTGCGCTTGAGAAAAGCTTCAGCGCGCTCAAAAATGATCGCGATATCAACAGGATTGAGGTCAGCCACCGATAAGAGGTGACGGTGGGGGAAATCGTAGGAAAATTCCGCGCGGCTCATCCCGCCTCCCGCTTGAAAGCGACCCGGTGCAGGGGTCGGCGCGGTATAGGCGGCGAGCGGCGTGGTGGCAAGGGGGGGCACGTCCCTCTCCGTGAGGAGAGGGTGCCCCCCGGATCCGGGCGGGTGAGGCGGGTAATGGATACGCCTCAGGGCTGGCACCGTCCCCGTTAATCGCCCACGGTGATTTTGCCCGCCTCATCCGCCCCGGATCAAGTCCGGGGCACCTTCTCCTCACGGAGAAGGAAGGGCGTTGGGCTTTCCATGAGTCGCGGTGAGTTTTCCCTCTCCGTGAGGAGAGGGTGCCCGAAGGGCGGGTGAGGCGGGTAATGGATACGCCTCAGGGCTGGCACCGTCCCCGTTAATCGCCCACGGTGACTTTGCCCGCCTCATCCGCCCCGGATCAAGTCCGGGGCACCTTCTCCTCACGGAGAAGGAAGGGCGCTGCGCTTGTGAGGGTTGGCGCCAGTCACCCCGACCCCAAAGCCCCCTCCACCAGCAATCTCGACCGCGTCAGCCCCTTCCGCCGTGCGAGCTCGTCTATGCGTTCCAGGGCGAATTCGTCGATGCTGATATTGATGCGGATCGAGCGTCCGGTCCTGGGGGCCGGGGCGAGGGCGATGACTGCCAGCGCATCGCTACGGTCGGTGCGAAAATCGGGATCGGCGAGCAGGGTGTCGAGCGAGCGGGGGCGGGGCAGCGGCAGGCCCTCGTCTTCCAGGGCGTTGAAATTGGAGCGCAGCGCCTTACGACCCGCGGCAATGGCGTCTTCGACGCTGGTGCCCGCTGCAATGACGCCCGGCGCATCGGGGAAAGAGAGACCGTAATGGCCGGCTTCATCGGCGTGGATGAGGGCGTAGAAGGTTTCGTTCATGGCGGGTTCCGTGTATGCGGTTACACACTATATACACAAAAATGATCGCTCGCACCAGCGGCGGAGCTATCCCTGAAACTCTTGCAAGCCGCCTGCCTGAGTGGATTTGCGCGGTCAAGGGCGGAGCCGCGCGCGGCCGCAAAGCGGCCCTTGACCGCGTAAATCCACTCAGGCCCGATCCCGGCAAGACTTTCAGGGCAGGGTCCGGGCGCCGGGCAAGAGGAATGGGGCGTGTCGACGACAAGATAGTCCCCAACTTCCCTCTCCGTGAGGAGAGGGTGCCCGAAGGGCGGGTGAGGCGGGTTGGCGCTACATCGCAAGACTGGCACCACGCCGCCAATCGCCCACGGTGATCTTGCCCGCCTCATCCGCCCCGGATCAGGTCCGGGGCACCTTCTCCTCGCGGAGAAGGAAGGGCGCTGCGCTTTCCATGAATCGCGGTGAGCTTTCCCTCTCCGCGAGGAGAGGGTGCCCGAAGGGCGGGTGAGGCGGGCGATGGATACGCCTCAGGACTAGCCCGCTCCCGCCAATCGCCCACGGTGATTTTGCCCGCCTCATCCGGCACTCCGTGCCACCTTCTCCTCACGGAGAAGGAAGGGCGTTGTGCCTGGCCTTCAGCCCAGCAGCCACAGCCAGAACGGAATGGTGATGAAGCAGAACAGCGTCGAGGCTGTGATGTCGCCGGCGGAATAGGGGGCGTCGCCGCCCATTTGCTGGGCGAGGACATAGGCCGAGCCGGCCCCGGGCGAGGACCCGGTCAGCAGCAGGATGGTCAGCGGTATGCCGTCCAGGCCCATCGCCTTGCCGACACCGTAGAAGACCAGCGGGCCGATCATCAGTTTGAGGAAGACGGAGAGGGCGAGCAGGCGCGGGCGGGCGCGCAGGGTGGTGAAGTTGAGCCCGGCGCCGACCGAGAGCAGGATCAGCGGCAGCGCGGCCTGGCCCATCAGGGTGAGGGTGTCGATGAGTGCGGCGGGCACCGGCACATGCGCCAGATTGACGACGCCGCCGGCGACCGAGCCGAGAATCAGCGGGTTGGTGACGATGCGATAGAGGATGGAGCGCCAGTTGGGCGCCGCGCCTTCACCCCAGACCGCCAGGGCTGCGACGCATTCCATATTCACCAGCGGGATCGAGACCACCATCACCAGCGCAACGAGGATTTCGCCCTGGTCGCCGAACAGCGCGATGCCGAGCGCCAGGATCAGCATCCCGTTCCAGCGGCACACCGCCTGGAAGACGCTGGTATAGGTCGGGTCCGGGATTTTCAGCGCCGGTTTCAGCGCCAGCATGATGGCAGCCATCGCCAGGAAGCCGAGAACGGCGGCGATCAGGAAAGGCCCGAGCGTGATCGAGGACAGGTCGGCGCGGGCAATGGCGGTGAACAGGAGCGCCGGCGACAGGCCGAGATAGGCCAGGCGCGAGACCGGGCCCCAGCTATTGTCCGGCAACAGGCCGGAGCGGCGCAGCAGCCAGCCGATCGCGATGACACCGAAGATCGGAAAGAGGGCGTTGAGGATCATGGCTATAGATGCTCCAGCCGGTCGAGCACGCTGCGCAAGATGTTGGCGGCAGCATGGGCATCGATCACTTGCTTGCGGCGGTCACGGCGCATGCCGGCCGAGATCAGCGCCTCGGTCGCCTCGAAGGTGGAGAGGCGTTCGTCCTGGAAGAGGATCGGTATGTCGCGCAGGCCCAGCAGATTGCGCGCCAGCGCGCGTGAGGACTGGGCGCGGGCGCCTTCTGTGCCGTCCATATTGTAAGGCAGGCCAATCACCAGGCCGACGGCCTTGCGCTCGTCATAGAGCTGGAAGATTCGCGCCGCGTCGTGAGTGAATTTGGTGCGCGCGATGGTTTCCACGGGGGTGGCGAGACCGCGCGTGGCACCGCATGCGGCGACGCCAATCGTCTTGGAGCCCGGATCGAGCGCAAGGATCGGGCCTTGCGGCAGGTCGGAGAGATCAATCAGGGCCATGGCGTCGAGATGCTCCCGGTGCGGTTTGCCGTCAAGCTTTCTTGCACCTGCGAAGGCGTATTGCTACTCAGGCTGCTTCGATTGTCCGGAGCTGATTTCATGTCCGTCACCGCTGATGATGTGCGCCGCATTGCCCGGCTCGCACGCCTTGCCGAACCGAAAGACCGTATCGACACGCTGGTGGGCGAGTTGAACGGGATTCTCGACTGGATCAAACAGCTCGACGAGGTCGATATCGAAGGCGTCGAGCCGATGACCACACCGGTCAAATTCCCGCTGCCGCAGCGCGAGGATGTCGTCAATGATGGCGGGATTCGCGACAAGGTGCTGGCCAATGCGCCCAGCAGCGAAGACGGCTTTTTCGTTGTGCCCAAGAGCGTGGAATAGAGCGATATGAGCGATCTCCTCAAACTCTCACTTGCCGATGTCACCGCCAAGCTGCGGGCCCGCGAGGTTTCCGCGACCGAGCTGGCCACCGAAGCACTCGCCGCCTGTCAGTCGGCCCAGGGCGCGCTGAATGCGTTCACGGCCTTCGATGAAGCCAAGACGATGGCGATGGCGAAAGCCTCCGACGAGCGCCTGGCGCGCGGTGAGGGCGGTCTGCTGGAAGGCGCGCCGCTGGCGATCAAGGATCTGTTCGCGGTCGAGGGCGTCTCGACCACGGCCTCCTCGAATATCCTCAAGGGTTTCAAACCGCCTTACGAATCCACCGTGACCCAGTCCTGGTGGGATAATGGCGGCGTCTTCCTGTGCAAGACCTCGATGGACGAGTTCGCGATGGGCTCATCGAACGAGACCTCCAATACCGGTCCGGTCAATAATCCCTGGAAGGGCGCGAAGGGCGAGACCCTGACCCCGGGCGGCTCCTCGGGCGGTTCGGCCACGGCTGTGGCGGCAGACCTCTGTTTTGGCGCGACCGGCACCGATACCGGCGGCTCGATCCGTCAGCCGGCCGCGTTTACGGGAACTGTCGGCGTGAAGGGCACGTATGGTCGCACCTCGCGCTGGGGCGCGATTGCCTTTGCCTCCTCGCTCGATCATCCCGGCCCGTTCGCCAAGACGGTCAAGGATGGCGCCATGCTGCTGCAGGCGATGTCGGGCCATGATCCCAAGGATTCGACCTCCCTGCCCAATGACGTGCCCGATTTCGTCGCCGCCTGCGGCCGTTCCGTGAAGGGGCTGCGCATTGGCGTGCCGAAGGAATACCGCGTCGACGGCATGCCGGACGAGATCGAGAAGGCCTGGCAGCAGGGCATTGAATGGCTGAAGGCCGCCGGCTGCGAGATCGTCGACATCTCCCTGCCGCACACCAAATACGCCCTGCCGGCCTATTACATCGTCGCGCCGGCGGAAGCCTCGTCCAATCTCGCGCGCTATGACGGCATGCGCTATGGCCATCGCGTCGAGGGCAAGGACCTGACCGAGACCTATGAGAAGACCCGCGCGGCCGGTTTCGGCGCCGAGGTCCAGCGCCGCATCATGATCGGCACCTATGTGCTCTCGGCCGGTTATTATGACGCCTATTATCTGCGCGCCCTGAAAGTGCGTACGCGCATCCTGCAGGATTTCGACGAAGCCTTCCAGCTCGTCGATGCCATCCTGACGCCATCGGCGCCGTCGGCGGCTTTCGCGCTGGGGTCGAAGTCGAATGATCCGATCGCGATGTATCTCAATGACGTCTTCACCGTGACCGCCAATCTCGCCGGTGTGCCCGCCATGTCGGTGCCCGCCGGGCTCGACAAGGATGGCCTGCCGCTGGGGCTGCAGATCATCACCAAGGCGCTCGACGAGGAGACGATGTTCACCGTCGGTGCGGCGCTCGAGGATGCGGCGGGTTTCACTGCCAAGCCGGCGAAATGGTGGTAGGGCGATGAGCGAGGAGACGCCTGGCGAAACACCGGCTCCGAAGTCCAAGAGCATCATGGACCGGGTCATGCTCGGCGTGATCGCTCTGATGTGTCTGCTGTTCGGCCTGCCGATGATCTATTCCTCCGGCACGGTGATCGGGGCGATGTTTGCCGGGGCAATGCCGAGCCTGTGGGCGCTGGCATTGATGCCGATCGCGCTGGCGCTGCTCTATGCCGGTGTCCGCCTGGCGATTGCCGCCGTCATGCCGGCCAAGCGCGCGTCATGAGCACCGCGCCGGCGCCTGCTGCGGTCAAGCTGATCCGCCCGGCGATCTATGCCGGCGTGCTGATCTGCCTGATTGGCGCCGCGCTGGTGTCCGGCAAGCTGGATCTCGGCCTGCCGCTGGTCGCCGAGATCATCGGGCTGGCGACCGGTGTCGCGATCCTGGTGTTCGGCCTGCTGGCCTCGCTGTCCTGGCGCAGCGTGCAGGCGGCGATGGCGAATGAGGCGGCCGGGGTGGCTCCGCTGCCCCATGATGATGAAGACGATGAGGACGACTAGTTCGTCTGGACTTGGGACTGTGGGCGATAATCCGGATGGCGCCGAGGCGCATCCGCGAAGGCTTGGAAGAGTGAGACCGACATGAGTGAACACACCTATCGCATCACCGGTTCCACCGGCGAGTGGGAAGTCGTGATGGGGCTTGAAGTGCATGCCCAGGTCGTTTCCAACTCGAAACTGTTCTCCGGCGCCTCGACCGCTTTCGGGGCCGAGCCGAATACCCAGGTCTCACTGGTCGATGCGGCGATGCCGGGCATGTTGCCGGTGATCAATCACGCCATTGTCGAACAGGCGGTGAAGACCGGGCTTGGGCTCAATGCCGAGATCCATCTCTTCTCGCGCTTTGACCGCAAGAATTACTTCTACCCCGATCTGCCGCAGGGCTATCAGATCTCGCAATTCCAGTTCCCCATCGTCGGTGAGGGCGTGCTCGATTGCGAACGCGATGATGGTTCGCGCTTTGCGGTCGGGATCGAGCGCCTGCACCTGGAACAGGATGCCGGCAAGTCGATCCATGATCTCGACCCCAATTCCACCTATGTCGATCTCAACCGCTCCGGCGTGGCGCTGATGGAGATCGTCTCCAAGCCGCATATCCGCTCGCCCGAAGAGGCCTCGGCCTATGTCTCCAAACTGCGCTCCATCCTGCGCTATCTCGGCACATGTGGCGGCGATATGGAAAAGGGCCAGCTGCGCGCCGACGTCAATGTCTCGGTCTGCCGTCCCGGCGGCTATGAGAAATTCCGCGAGACCGATGATTTCAGCCATCTCGGCACGCGCTGCGAGATCAAGAACGTCAATTCCCTGCGCTTCATCCGCCAGGCGATCGAATTCGAGGCCCAGCGCCAGGTCGATCTGATCGAGGATGGCGGCACGGTGCAGCAGCAAACGCGCCTGTTCGACAGCGTCACCGGCGAGACCCGCTCGATGCGCTCGAAGGAAGAAGCGCATGATTACCGCTATTTCCCTGATCCCGACCTGCTGCCGCTGGAGCTGAAGCAGGACTGGGTCGACGAGATCCGCGCCAATCTGCCCGAATTGCCCGATGAGAAGCGTCACCGCCTGGTGAAAGATCTCGGCCTGTCCGATTACGACGCCTCCGTCCTCGTCTCCGACAAGGACCGCGCCGATTATTTCGAGGCCGTCGCCGCCGGCCGCGATGCCAAGCTGGCATCAAGCTGGGTCAATAACGAGCTGTTCGGCCGCCTCAACAAGGAAGGCCTCGCCATCACCGAGAGCCCGGTCTCCGCCGAGCAATTGGGCAAGCTGATCAGCCTGATCTCCGACGGCACCATCTCCGGCAAGATCGCCAAGGATGTGTTCGAGATCGTCTGGGACGAAGGCGGTGATCCGGCCGAGATCGTCGAGGCGCGTGGCATGAAACAGGTCACCGATACCGGCGCCATCGAAGCCGTCATCGACCAGCTCATCGCCGACAATCCCGACCAGGCCGCCCAGGTCAAGGAAAAGCCCAAAACGATGGGCTGGTTCGTCGGCCAGGTGATGAAGGCGATGCAGGGCAAGGCCAACCCGCAAGCGGTGAACGAGATCCTGGCGAAGAAGTTGCTGGGGTAGAGGCCGTGTTCTCGCAACTCTCCTTCTCCTCTGGCAGCTGGACGTTCAAGACCCGCCACAGACGAACCAGATGTTGAACAACTGTCACCCTGAATTCGTTCGGGTCGACGCGGAGAGCAATGTTGTAATTTGGTCGGACGATGGAGGCTGGCTTCCGATAGGCTCCTCGGAGCTCGCGGTAGAGTTGACTGAGCGCGGGGCGTGTGGCGCGCTGATCGAGGCTTCGGATCAGTCCCGGTTGGGAGTTGTTCTCGATGTATATGAAGCCGCCAGTTCGACGAGCGAAGATTTTATCGTGAGTCTTCATCGGCAGGATTGACCTTGGCTGAGTCTGATCGGCACCACGCCGCCAATCGCCCACGATGATTTTGCCCGCCTCATCCGGCGCTTCGCGCCACCTTCTCCTCACGGAGAAGGAAGGGCGTTGCGCTTTCCATGAAACGGCTGTGAGCCTTCCCTCTCCGCGAGGAGAGGGTGCCCGGCAGGGCGGGTGAGGCGGGCAATGGGCACGCCTCAGAACCGGCACCACGCCGCCAATCGCCCACGATGATTTTGCCCGCCTCATCCGGCGCTTCGCGCCACCTTCTCCTCACGGAGAAGGAAGGGCGTTGCGGTCTTGATCATTACACGCACTGCGAGTATATTATGTATCCGCTCGCCATGAGAGGGGAGCGCCGCGAACTGCGGGAGACTCCATCATGCCGAAACAGCACTACCCGCTCAAAAACCAGCATCTCGCGCGTGCCCTGCGCCGCGAACAAACGCCCGCTGAAGCGCGGCTCTGGTCGCGTTTGCGCAATGGCAATCTGATGGGCATCAAATTCCGACGCCAGGTGCCGGTCGGGCCTTACATCGCTGATTTCCTGTCACGGCAGGCGCGGCTGGTGGTCGAGGCGGATGGTGGCCAGCATGGCGAGCAGGAGGCTTATGATGCGACACGGACCCGGTTTCTCGAATTTCGCGGCTATCGGGTCTTGCGGTTCTGGAATCATTACATTCTGACCGATATCGATGCGGTCATGGAGGCGATTGGCGAAGCGGCACATTGGGGCGTCCACGAGAAAAACCCCGATACCCGCCGATAGCGACGTCCCTCTCCGTGAGGAGAGGGTGCCCTCCGGATCCAGCCTTCAGCCGGTCCGGGGCAGGCTCCGGGTGGGTGAGGCGGGTGATGGACACGGTTCAGGACTGGCACCGCCCCCGCCAATCGCCCACGGTGGTTTTGCCCGCCTCATCCGGCACTCCGTGCCACCTTCTCCTCACGGAGAAGGAAGGGCGTTGCGCTCTCCATGAATCGCGGTGAGCCTTCCCTCTCCGCGAGGAGAGGGTGCACGGCAGGGCGGGTGAGGCGGGCGATGTGGACATCAACGCGCTGGCACCGCCCCCCGCAATAATGCTATCGCTGCGTCAACGAAGCCGGGAATAGCGAAGATGATTCAGACACAGGACGGTTCGGCCTTGGACGATCTGGTGCCGGTCGAGGTTCTGCAGGAGCATCTGCTCGCCGTCTGGCACTGGATTGTCCAGGCCATGCTCAATCTGGATGTCGCCCTGCAGATCGGACTGATCGCGGCGGCGATCATTCCGGCCTTGATGTTCGGGCCGCGTTTGCGGCGGCTGGTTGAACACCATACCGCCTCGCGTATCCGTACCGGTCTGGCGCGGCGCCTGCTGTCGGCGGCGCTGGCGCTGGCAACGCCGCTGGCCCTGCTGATGGTGCTGGCCGTGATCCGCATCGTCCTGGGCAGTCTGGAGCGGCCCTACGGCCTGATCGATGCGGCGATGAGCCTGATGTCGGCCTGGCTGGTGATCCGCGCCGTGACGCTGATCATTCGTTCGAAATTCTGGTCCAATGTCGCGTTCTACGTGATCTGGCCGGTGGCGGCGCTCGACGTGTTCGGCCTGCTCGACGATGTCGTCGTGCAATTGCAGGCCCTGGCCATCCCGCTGGGGGAGACCGCGGACGGCATGCCGGTCGATCTCAGCCTGTTCGATATCCTGCGCACGGTGATCTATTTCGCGGCCCTTTTCTGGCTCGCCTCGCTGGCCGGCCGCGCCATCAATGCGCAGCTGGAAAAGGCCGAAGAGATCTCGCCGGCCTTCCGGGCCCTGATCGCCAAGGTCCTCGGCTTCGTCCTGCCGGTCGCAGCCCTGCTGATCGCGCTGCAGCTGACCGGCTTCAATATCGCCACGCTGGCAATCTTCTCCGGTGCGGTCGGTATCGGTGTCGGTCTCGGCCTGCAAAAGACCGTCGCCAACTTCGCCGCCGGTTTCACCCTGCTGGCCGACAAGTCGATCAAGCCGGGCGATGCGCTCGAGATCGACGGCACCTTCGGCTGGGTCACCGAGATGCAGTCGCGCTATGTCTCGATCCGCACCCGTGACGGCACGGAAATGCTGATCCCGAACGAGCGCTTCATCGTCGAGGGCGTCATCAACTGGTCGAAATCCGACCGCGCCGTGCGCGTGCACGCCCCGTTCGGCGTCAGCTATGGCACTGACGACATCGAACAGGTCCAGCGCGTCGCTATCGAGGCGGCCCAGAGCGTCGAGCGGGTGATCGCTGACAAGACGCCGGTGTGCAATCTGATGGCCTATGGCGCCAGCTCGGTCGATTTCGACCTGCGCTTCTGGATCACCGACCCGGAGAACGGGCTCTCCAATGTCCGCAGCGCCGTGAATATTGCCCTGTGGAAGGCCTTCCACGCCCATGGCATCGAATTCCCCTTCCCGCAGCTGGATGTCCATGTGAAGGAATTGCGGCGCAGCCCGGCCAGCGCCGGAATAGCGCCGCCGGAATAGCGGCCACAGGCCCAGGCTAGCCGGCCGCCTCATCCTCATCCGGGCTCAGCGCGGTGAGATAGCGCTGGGCGCCGCTATGGGCGTCGATCATTTCGCGGAATCGCATCTTGACGACGGCATCGATGATCGTGTCCCAGGCGGTACGTTCAGCCTTGTCGTCGTCCTGGATGACGCCGTCTTCCTCGTGCAGGAAATGCAGCCGCCCGAACTGGCGATAGGGCCAGGCGGGCAGGGCCTTGATCGCATCCTCGACCAGCATCAGCTTCTTGACCTCGTCGAGCCGCTTCTCGCCATCCAGCCAGTCGCGGATCTGTGGTCCGCCCGGTAGATAGGGCACCGGATCAAGCGCGTTCTGGAAACGCGCGGTGTGGGCGAGCAGCCCGTCCTGCTCGTAATGATCGATGAAGTCCTGGTCGGCGGTCATCGGCGCGGCGAAACTGCAGACCTCGATCCGGGCATGCGGGTATTGCGCCCGGATCAGCGTCGCACCGAGCGCGGCCATGGCGCCGCCCTTGGAGTGACCGGTGATGCGGATCGCGCTGGCGGCGCCGGCATTGAGCGTTTCCAGGGTTTCGAGCAAGTCATCGGCCAGGCTGGAGACGGCAATGCCAAAGGCGGATGCGACCTGGCCATAATCGCGCTCGCCGACCGTCCACGGCATCGGCACCGTCTGGGCATCGTGAAGCCAGTCAGCGGCCCAGCGCCAGAAAATCATGTCTTCCGGCGGCAGCGTGCCGCGAAACGTCACCAGCAGGCCGCCATCATCGGTGCGGCAGACAAAGCCGGCATGCACATCATGAATGCCGCTGACGAAGACCAGCGGACGCGTGCCGGGCTGCAGGCCGGCAGCATGCAGTTCCGGCAGGCCGGAGGCGAGGCGCCGGTCGGAGATCAGATAGGCGGCATTGCAGGCATTGATCAGCCGCCGCGGCCAGGGATTGTCGGTGAGCGCATCGACGACCGGATGGATCAGCTCGCCGGCGGCGTGTCTGATGTCGTCGAGTATCTCGCTGTCGCCGGACGCCATCACGCGGGCCTAGAGCAGGCCAATCTCGCGCAGGCGCTGATTGAGGAAATCATTCGCCCGCATCGGCTCGGGATACTGGTCGGGATGATCGGCCGTGGCGCAGCCGGGCAGGGTCTCGATCATGTAGTCGGGCCGGTAGTGCAGGAAGAAGGGCATCGAATAGCGCGAGTGCCCGATGCGGGCGCCGACCGGGTTGATGACGCGGTGCTGGGTCGAGGGCAGGACATCATTGGTCGAGCGCGCCAGCATGTCGCCCATATTGACCACGAGACAGCCGGCCGGCGGGTTCATGTCGATCCATGTCCCCGAGCGCGTCTTCACCTGCAGGCCGGGCTCCTCGGCGCCGAGCAGCAGGGTGATGGTATTGATATCGCCATGGGCCTCGGCGCGGATCGAACCGCCCGGATCGCCGGCCACCGGCGGGTAGTGCAAGAGGCGCATCACCGAATTGCCGTCCTTGACGGTGTCATCGAAGAAGTCGGCAGCCAGGCCCAGATCGAGCGCAATGGCGCTCAGCACGCGCCGGCCAAGCGCATCGAAATCCTGGTAGAGGCCGTGGACGGTCTCTTTCCAGCCCTCGATTTCGGCGGGCACGAGATTGGGCGCCATGTCGGCTTCATATTTGTGGCCCGGCGGCAGATCGCGGCCGACATGCCAGAATTCCTTGAGATCGACATGCTGGGCGTCCTTGGCAATCTCCTTGCCGAAGGGCGTATAGCCGCGCGCACCGCCGCCACCGGGCACGAAATATTGCTGCTTCACGGCCTCGGGCAGGGCGAAGAATTCAGCCGCCTTGGCATAGGCGCGGTCGATCCGGGCCTGGTCGAGCCCGTGATCGGAAATCGCGGCAAAGCCGAATTCGCGGAAGCTCTGGCCCAGCTCGGCGGCGAAGCCTTGCGGGTCGCTGGCTTGGCGGGCCATGGAGACGGGCGTGAAGCGGGAAAGGGTTTCGCTGGCTGACATGGGGCTTGGACCTGTTGTGAATGTGGGACCGGGATAAGGCTTTGCTGCGGGCCTGCCAAGTCACTCCCGGTAGATGACAGCTGTGTGATCGCAGCCGCGCTTGCATGTTCCAGCCTGCGCCCCATCTTGCCTGCACGACAATCGCACCCGCCAACCCGCTACGGAGACGCTCCATGCCCGCCCCGATCGAACTCTATTACTGGCCCACCCCGAATGGCTGGAAGATCTCCATCGCACTGGAGGAAATGGGTCTGCCCTACGACCTCAAGCCGGTGAATATCGGTGCCGGCGAGCAGTTCGAGCCCGCCTTCCTCAAGATCAGCCCCAATAATCGCATGCCCGCCATCATCGATCCCGACGGGCCCGGCGGCGAGCCGATCTCGGTGTTCGAGAGCGGCGCCATCCTGCAATATCTCGGTCGCAAGACGGGGCAATTCTACCCCACTGACGAGCGCGCTCGCGTCGAGGTCGAACAATGGCTGTTCTGGCAGATGGGCGGGCTCGGTCCGATGGCCGGGCAGGCGCATCATTTCCGCACCTATGCCAAGGCGATCGAGCCCGATGAGAGCAAGCTGGAATACGGCAAGAACCGCTATACCAATGAGGTCAACCGTCTCTATGGCGTGCTCGAGCGGGCGCTGTCGGACGGGCGCGATTATATCGCGGGCGCGTATTCCATCGCCGATATGGCGATCTGGCCCTGGATCCTGCCGGCGGGTCAGGGGCAGGACCTGGCAGACTTCCCGAAACTGGCGGCCTGGGTCGAGCGCGTCGGTGCCCGCCCGGCGGTGAAGACGGGCCGCGCACTGGCGACCGATATGCGCCGCGGCCTCGATGAGGACAGCGAGGAAGGCAAGAAGGCCCGCGCCCTGCTGTTCGGCCAGAAAGCCCGCGTCTGAGGCTTGCCCGCAGTCCCGGCTCGCCTTCTACGCGTAAGGGCTTGCGTCCGGGCGCCGGAAAACCAATTCTGGGGCGGGACAGCAAGGGGGCAAGTCCATGGCTGACGCCAGCGGCGCAGCGCATTCGGGCGCACCGGATATCGACACACCGCGACGCTCGGGCCTGACCCGGGCCGAGGCGGCGCGTCTGGCTGCGACCGAGGCCTGCCGCGCCGAAACCTGTTCGCCCTGGGAAGCCTCGCCGCTCGGCCTCGTGCCCTGGCTGATCTGGCGTGCCCTGTTCAAGGGCTTCCGGCCGGTCTGGCTTATCGCCTCGCTGGCGGTCTCGGTCTGGTTTGGCGCCCATGTCGTGATCGAGAGCGGCGGCATCCGCGCCATGACCCGCACCGAGCCGGGGCTGGAGGCGCGGATCCAGTCGAGCCTCGCCGCCTCGGTCCCCGCAGGCGAGGACGCGCGCAGCTACTGGATCGCGCGCATGAATGAGGCGCTCGACGGCGATGCGCGCCGGCGCGCCGATCTCGACCGTTTCCGCGCCTGGGCGACGATCGGTCCCGACCTGATCGGCCGTGAGCGCCTGGCGCTGGACTATCTCGCCGGTCCGGACGGCGCCGCGGCGCTCGATGCCCGCCTGACCGCCGGTCCGCCCTGGGTGCGCCGTGACCGGCTGGCGCGCGGCTATCGCGAACTGATCGAGAGTGAGCAGGCCCGGCGTCTCGACCCGCCGCAGCTGGTATTGGCGCCCGATGGATTGATGGCGCGGCAGGCGGCAGCGCAGTTTCACTGGTCGATTGCCGCGCACAGCGCCGATGCTTTCTTCAGCGGCCGCCAGAGCGGCCAGTTCGAGTTGACCATGGTGCCCGGCCTGGTGGCGGCGCCTGGCGGTGATACCCGTCTCTATGGCGGTGTGCGGCAGCTCTACATGCAGGCCTGCGCCCTCGATGCGCTGATCGAGGGTTGCGAGACCGGGATCATCCCGCCGCAGGCCTTCGATCCGGTGCGCTACGCCCTCGCGGCGCTGGAAGCCGGCATGGTTGATCTCAACCTGCCCGACAGCGCGGTCCATGACGGCGCTCAGGTGCTGCAGGCCGCGCGCGAGGCCGGGCGCCTGCAGCCGGCGCTCGAGGCGCAATTACAGGACTGGGTCGCGGCGATCCTGACGCCGGCGGAGATATCCGCGGCCCTCGATACCGCCGGTCTGCGTCCGGACTTTGCCTTCTCGGCCCCGACCCAGGCGGCGGATGGGTTGGCCGGACAACTGGAACGCCGGACTGGCGCCGAGGCGGCGGCCCTTTCGCGCCTGCTCGATGATCTCGCCCGCATCCGGCGCGCATCCTCGGTGATGACCGCGATCCGGGTTGTCTCCTCGATCGGCCAGCTTAACCAAGCCGACTATCTCGTGCGCATCTCCAACACCGCCGGCGACCGCCTGCTCGCCCTGCATCTGGCGCTCGGCGAGGGGGTGTATCACCTGCTGGATGCCGCGGATTTAGCGCCGCAACCGACGGCCCGATCGGTCAATCTGGCCTGGGCCGGGCTGCTTTCGGCGGCGATTGTCGTGTTTTTGACCCTGCTGCGGGTGGCCAGTGCGCCTGATGTGAGGCGGGCGAGTCGCATGGCAGCACTGGACGCTTGGCTGTCGCGTTTATTCCTTGGTAGGAAAACCTAACCGATTTAAAGGCTTATGGCCTATTTTTCCTGAAATCCCTTAACCTTAAAGCAATTCTCTTTGCGCAGGATCGGTCTCGTTCGAAAGGCATTCGGACAGGATGGTGGCGCGGATGACAGGTTCATAAGGACCGCATCCGCCGGTGTTACAGGGGAATGATCATGGCGTTTACCGACGTTGAAACTGCGCAAGTGCATGAAGCCGTTACCAGCGACCCGACAGGCGAAGACCTGTGCAAGCTGGGCATTCTGTACTCGACCGGCCAGGGTGGCGAAATCGACTACGTCGAAGCCCACAAATGGTTCAATCTCGCGGCCCTGATGGGCTCCGAGCCGGCGAAATACTATCGCCAGGAAATCTCCGACCAGATGTCGACGATGGAAGTCGCCAGCGCACAACGTGCCGCTCGCGAATGGCTGTCGACGCGCCACTAGGCAGACCACCATTCTGTCCGGGGGTCAGCGGGTGAGGCCATCCGCTGACCGTCCTGACAGATTGACGGCATGCCTGAACGACTGGTTGCCAGGCCCGTGTCCGGCGGGATCAGTTGTCGTTGATCGCGTTGGCGATGGCGTAGGACATGGCCTGGTCGAGCGGCAGGATCGAATTCACATACTGCTCGATGAAGACATTGATCTCGGCCACGGTTGTCCGCGGCACGAAGACGATGTCATTGCGGCGCAGCTGCAGCGCATCCGCCCCGTCGCGGCCGCGCAGCGCGTCACGCAGATTGACGGTGCGGATCATCAGTCCGCCACCGGGTGCCCGGCGCAGGATGGCGACCTGGCGCGAGGCCGTATCGCGGAAACCGCCGGCGAGCATCACCGCCTCCAGCGCTCCGATCGGGCTGGGCAGGGCGATCAGGCCCGGCGAATTCACCTCACCCCCGACAATGATATTCTGTGGTCCGAGCGTCGCACGGCGCACCTCGACGATCGGCGAGACCAGCACATTGCGCGCATAGGCATCGGCTATGGTGTTGGCGATCTCGTAATCGGTCTTGCTGGCGACCATCACATTGGCGAGCAGCGGCAGATTGATGCGGCCGTCCGGGCCGATTTCCGCCGTGGTCGACAATTCCGGCGCCGAATGCACCGTCACATCGACGCTGTCGCCGGGAAAGAAGCGGTATTCCGGATCCGTATCCTGCCAGGCGAGAAAATGCTGGCCGCCCCATTGGCCGGCCTCGGCGCCGGGCGCCGGGCCGGAACTGGCGCAGGCAGCGAGCCCGATCGAAGCCGCAAGGCACAGGCCCAGACTGGTTGCACGCATGATAATCCCTCGGATTCGTTGATCCGCTGATTTCAGACCCGTTTGGATAAGAAAAAATTAAGCGCAGCGAGCCCCTTATGGAGTCATGACTCGCGATCATGATAACGCCGGCTCGCCGGAGGGCCGGGTAACCGGGCTCGGCTCCGGTGCAAGGGGCGATCTCGACTTGTTCGATGTCATAGCCCTGGCATGGTCGGAGAAGGGTTTCATCGCCCTGGTCTTTGCCGTCATTTTCGCCATTGGTGTTGCCCTGTCGCTGACCATGCTCAAGCCGAGCTATGAGGCGCATTCCAGCCTGATGATTCTGCAGGACGACAATCCGACCCCGGCAACGGCCGGATCGGGCGATGCCTTCACGCTCGCCCAGGTGATGCAGTCGGAAAGCCAGTTGCTCAGCTCCGCCACGGTGTTGCGGCGGGCACTGGCGGCGATCGGTCCGGAGGCCGTGCTCGGCGAGGCGGTGACCGGCGATGCCGAAACGGCGGCGCTCAGGACGATGGGCAATGCCTTCTCGCTGTCGCGCGAACCGAATTCGACGGCGATCAACGCCAGCTACACCACGGGTTCGGCCGAACGCGCTGCGCTGGTGCTGAATGCGATCATCGATTCCTATCTGGCCTATCGCGAGGAGATCCTGATCGAGACCGGGGTGCAGGGCCTGTCGGTCCGGCGTGAGCAGGCCAACTCGGCTGTCGAGGCGGCCCAGGCGGCGCGGGATGAATTCCTGCTGCGCCATGACCTGTCGAATTTCGAGATCGAACAACAGACCACCGACGCGCTCGTTGGCAATCTGACCGATCGCGTCAACACATCGAGCGCCAATCGCGATTCCGCGCTCGCCGGCGCCGCGGCGATCCGCGAGCGTCTGCGCAGCGTGCCGGAAAGCATCGAGCTTTATGTCGAGAATGGCGTCGATGCCGTGCTGCTCGACCGCCAGTCCGAACGGGCACGGCTGTTGTCGCGCTATCAGCCCGGCGCACCGGCTGTCGTCGCGCTCGACCGTGAGATCGCCGCGATCGAGACTTTCCTGGCCAGCGGCACCTCCGATGGACGCGGCCAGACCCGCACCGGTCCCAATCCGGTGCGCCAGGCGCTGGAGACCGATCTGGCGACCCGCGAAGCCAATGCCCGTGCCGAAGCCTCGATGCTGGCGGCGCTGGAAGACCAATTGCGCGTCAATCGCGACGAGGCGGCACGCCTGCGTCAGCTCGAGCCGGAATTCACCCGGCTGCAGCAAAATGTGATCGCGGCCGAGGCGGCAGCGGCCGTGGTCGCCGGCCAGGAGGCGACCGCTTCGGCGCGCCGGTCCTCGACGCTTGGCGGTGCCGACGCGGTGCGCCTGATCGACCGGGCCATGCCGCCGCTCCAGGCCAAGTCGATGAAGAAACTGGGCCTGATCGCATCCTTCGTGATGGCGGGCGGGATCGCGCTGTTCAGCGGGCTGATGCGCGGCTATTGGCGCGTCTATATCGCCGCCGGCGGCGTGCCGGCCACGGCCGCGCCGGTCGCGGTGCCCGCGCCGGCACCAGCCCCTGTCGCAGCGGCAGCCTGGCAGCCGGCCAATGATCTGCCGCCCGATATTCCGATCCTCGCGCGTGTGGCCGACCGCACCGCGTAAGCGCGGCGTTAACCGTGTTGGCCGCACTCTTGGCGCACAGTGAGTCGACTCACGCCGCGCGCGAACCCGATGATGAATTTGACAGCCGAATTGTCCCAGCTGATCGATCAGCTTGAACCGATCGCCCGGCCCGGCGGGCAGGGGCGGGCCCTGATGGTGATGGGGTCACGGCCCGGCGCCGGCGCCTCGACTGTCGCCCGTGAACTGGCCCGTCTGGCGGCGCTGCGTTCCCAGCGCGGGGTCTGGCTCTATGATCTCGACTTTACCGGCAATGCCCAGTCGCGCGCCGCGCGCGTGCAGGGACCGGCCTTTGATGCCGCCCTCGGACGGGAACCGTTCTGGGCCCTCAAGACCGGGCGCGGCCGGGCGCGGATCGTGGCGCGCCAGTCGGTGGTGCCCAATCTCTTCGTCAGCGAATTGCAGAGCGAGCCCGGCGCCGTCGAGAGCGTCGGCCTGCGCGCGGCGCCGGATTACTGGTCGGCGGTGCGCGAAGCCATCGACCTGGCGATCATCGATGCGCCGAGCAATAGCGTTGCGCCGCTCAGCCTTGCCGCCGATCTTGATGGCGTGATCCTGGTCGCCGATGCCCGCGATCCCAACGGCGCCGGACTGCAGGCACGCCGGGCCGCAATCGAGGCCCGCGGCGGCGTCGTCGCCGGTCTGATCCTCAACCGGACGGACCGCATCCAGAGCGCCGCATGAGTCCGATCGCCGCCCGCGAGCCGCTCTTTCTGAGCGTGCTGCGACAGGCGCCCGGACTGCGCTCGGTGCGCTTTGTCGAGGCCGGTTTCACGGTGCTCGCCCTCTACCTGTTTTCCCAGGCCCTGATCGGGCCGATTTTCGCGCCTTCGGGCAGTGACGAGACCTCGGTTGTTCTGCGCCTGATGTGGCTGCCGATCTATGCCATCGCCCTCGTGCTGATGCTGGCGCGGCCCGGCGCTGCGCTGCGCACGCTCGGCACCAACCTGCCGCTGCTGGCGCTGATCGGCCTGATGGCGGTTTCGGTGATGTGGTCAGTGGCGCCGGACACCACGATCCGGCGGGCCTTTGCGCTGGCGATGAGTGCCAGCTTCGGGCTGTGGATGGCCTCGCGCTGGAGCTGGCGCGAGATGATCCTGCTGATCGCCACCACCTTTGTCCTGCTGGGCCTGTCCAGCGCCGCGATGGCGATTGCCGTGCCGTCGATGGGCATTGACCACGCTGTCCATGCCGGGGCGTGGAAAGGTGTGTTCTGGGAAAAGAACACGCTCGGGGCCATGATGGCCTGGGGTGCGGTCAGCGGCTATGCCGCCAGCCGCGTCGACCCGAAACACTGGCTGTTCTGGATGGGCTGTGCCGCGATGTGCGTGGCGCTGGTCCTGCTCTCGACCTCGAAGACCGCCCTGCTTTCCTGCCTGCTGGGAACCGGGATCGTGATCGGGATCGCGCTGTGCCGCCGCGGTTTCGGTTTTGCCTCCCTGATGATCTTTCTCGGCCTGACCGTTGGAATCACCATTGCGACCATCATGCTGATCGCGCCGGTCGAGGCGCTACAGGCGCTCGGCCGTGATGCGACCCTGACCGGGCGGACCGATATCTGGGGCGTGCTGATCGAGGAAATCCGCACCGTGCCCTGGACCGGCTATGGCTATATGGCTTTCTGGACTGCCGAGAATGGCCCGGTCTTCTGGGTGCGCCAGGCGACCCACTGGGACGTGCCGACGGCGCATAATGGCTGGATCGAGATCGCGCTCGCGATCGGGGTCCCGGGCGTCGTGCTGACGGCGATGGTCTATCTGCACGCTTTCCTGCGTGCAGTCGGCCGGATCTTCCGCGGACCGGAGACCTATTGGGCGCTGGCCTTTATCGCCATGGTGCTGCTGGTCAGCATCAGCGAGAGCAATCTCGTGCACCAGAATTCGCTCGGCTGGGTCCTGTTCGTCGCCACCTCGGCCAAGCTGGCCGAGCGCCGCGGCAAGCGCAGCCAGGACTAGCCGGCCGCGACGCTGTCGGGGTCTGCAAGGGCGGCCTCGCCGGTCTCGCCATAGAGTTTCGGCTCCATGCCCTCAAACCAGAACAGCTTGCCGGCGCCCTGGACGGCCTTGTCGAGCGCCTTGACCGCCAGCTCGCGCCGCAAGGGCATGGCCAGCAGCGCCAGCGGCGCGAACACCAGCATCTGGGCCAGTCCGACCGCCATCCAGAAGGCAATGCCGGCATGATCCGTGGTCGCGCCGCGTGCGCAATTCTGTGTCGCGCCCTGGCCGAAGGCGAAGCTGCGCGAGAGCAGGTGACCCCAGTCATTGCGCGCGGTGCCGACGACTTCGACGGCGTGGGCCCGGGCCGACCAGCCATAGCGCACACCCTGCTGCGCCAGCAGGGCGAAGAAGGCATCATCCTCGCCACCGGTCTGGTTGAGCGCGGTATCGAAAGGCTGGTCCGGCAGTTCAAAGCTGTCGCGGTCGAGCAGGGAATTACCGCTGCCATAGGGCGCGTCGAGCACGCTGTCGCTGGACGGGCCCGGTCGCGAATACAGGCGGGTTGCCAGCTGGCCGCGCAGGCTGTCGGGCTGATCGACTTCAGCGCGCAAGGGCCCGAACACCAGTTGCGCATCGAGCGTCTGCGCCGTCTGCATCAGGGCGCTGAGCCAGTCGACGCTGGCGACCTCGTCATCGTCGAGAAAGGCGATATAGCGGCCCTTGGCGGCGGCAAAGCCGGCATTGCGGGCATTGGCGACACCGGGCCGCGGCTCATGTACATAAACCACCGGACAGCGCGCCACGGCGCTGGCATTGGCGGCGATACAGCGCGCCGACGCTTCGGGCGAATTGTCGACAATGATGATTTCATCGGGGCGCAGCGACTGGGCCAACACGCTTTGCAGCGCCACACGCAGCCCTTCGGGCCGGCGGAAAGTCGGGATCATGACCGAGAGATTCATTGGCGTTCTCCGATTTTCGTCATGGCGGCCGCGACCGTCATCACGCGCGCACCGCTTTGCTCGACGGCGGCGCAGACCCGCTCAAGCTGGGCCGGCGTGCAGCCCCATTCAGTCGGTTCGTCCTGGACGTCATGCATGTAGAAGATCAGCCAGCCGGGATGCTGGATCAGCGAGCGGGCCGCATCGACGGCGCGGGCAATACCGGTCTCGCCGCCATCGATCGGCACGGATTTGAGCAGGGAACGGTCACAGCTGCCGCGATTGATCGCGGCGTGCACACCGCGCATCGAGCCGAAGCGCGTCGCCAGCAGGCGTTTCGCTGCCGGGGTCACTTCACCATAGGGATAGGCAAAGCTCTCGAGCTCGCCGTGATAGCCGAGCTCGCGCAGCGCCTGCAGATTGCGGTCGATATCGGCCAGCATCTCGCCGGCGCTGATCTGCGAGCCGTCCTGATGCGTATGGGTATGGCAGCCGATCTCGTGGCCGGCGGCGCCGAGCCGTTGCAGGTCGTCTGCTTCGAACATGGCGCCGTGGTGATTGCGGGTGCCGGCAAAGCCGGCGGAAGCGTAATAGGTGCCGCGCCAGCCGCGGGCCTCGAGGATGTCCGCGCCGGTTGTCGCTGCCGATTGCGGGAAATCATCGAAGGTGAAGCTGACGATCGCATGGTCGAGATCGACATTGAGCGGCGCCCGCGCGGCGATACGCGCCCAGCGCCGGCCAAGCTTGGAGATCAGGCCTCCGCCGGGATTATAGGGTGCATTCATCAGATCGCCTCCGCAGCCCAGCTGGCGCGCCAGAGTTTCAGCGCCGCCGCCCGCAGCCGCACCGGCGCCGCCTGGCTGTTGGCCAGCGCCGCCCACAGGCCGCGCAGCAGGCCCTGGCCGGGAATGGCGCCGAGTGTGCGCGCCACCCGGGCGCCGGGCAGGCCGGCCAGATGCGGGTGTTTCTTGAGCAGACGGGCATAATTGACGGCGCCATCACGGAATTTCTGCAGCAGGGATTCGGTGGTCTGCAGCCCGGCATGGCGCGCGGGATTGTCGAAATGGATCAGTTGATGCGTGCGCGCGGCGCGCACGGCCCAGTCGACATCCTCGAAGCCCCAGCCGGTGAAACCGGTATCGAAGGGCACGCCGCGCATGACGCTGGCGCGGACGAGAAGATTGCTCGAGCAAAAGGCTGTCGCCCCGATCAGGCTGCGCGCTGCGGCGTCCTTCTGGTCGCTGGTGCGGGCGAGCACGGCGTGCAGCTGATAGCGGCGGTCATCGGGCTCGTCGGTTTCGTAGCCGCCGAAGGCCGCGTCGAAATCATCCAGTTCCAGACGCTCGAGATAGGCGGCAAGGAAGGCGTCATTGCCCGGGTCCATATCGGCGTCGAGATAGAGCAGCCAGCGGCCGCGCGCCTGGCGGGCGAGCAGGTTGCGTCCGGCCGAGCGGCCAATGTTTTCCGCAGCGCTGATGAGGCGCGCCGGTGCGCTCAGGGCGCGCACGGCACGGCCAACGGCCTCGTTGAGACCCAAATCGGGACAGCCATCATCGAGCAGCACGATCTCGATATCGCGGCGAACGCCGATCAGCGGATTGAGCGCGGCGGCGAGGGCGGTCGGGTCATCGCGATAAAACGGCACGAGGATGGACAGCGTGATGCGGTTGGCATGCTGCGAGGCGGTATTGGTCAGTTCGGAAAATTGCGGCGTCGCGGGGTTTCGCATGTTCAGGCCTCCACCGGTTTCATCATTGCGCGTGCATCGGCCAGCCAGCTCCGGCAATCGGCCACATTCAAAGCGAGGGCGCAGGCGATATAGACGAGCGCGCCGGTCACACCCTGGGCGAGAAGCATCAACCATGCCGACTCGATGGCGGGCAGGGTCATCACGGCCATGGCCATCACCGCCGTTGCGGCGGCGGCCTTGAGCCAGTCGGCCCAGGGCAGCGGCAGCGGGAAGTATTTGCGGCCGAGCCAGGCGCAGACCAGCAGCGAGAGGAAATAGGCGATCACCGTCGCGGCTGCGGCGCCGGCAATGCCGAAGATCGGGATGAAAACCAGGTTGAGGCCGAGATTGAGCAGGGCGGCCGCGGCCATGATCGCCGCCATGCTGGCGGTCCGGCGCTTGAGGGTGAAGGCCTCGTGGAAATAATAGGTCATCATCCCCTTCATCAGGCCTGACAGGGCAATCCAGGGCAGGATGACGGCAGCCTGTTCACGCAGGTTTTCACCGATGATGATCGTCGTCAGCGGCACCGCGACCAGCGCGAGGCCGGCGGCGGCCGGAAAGGCGATCAGCGCCATCAGGCCGGCGGCGCGGCCGGCGACATCGCGGGCGGCCTCGGCGCCTTCGCTTTCGAGGGCCTTGATGGTCAGCGGCCAGACGGCGGCACCGAACCAGATGAAGATGATGTCGAGCAGCCGGTCGGCAAGGCCGTAGCCGGCGGCATACATGCCCACCGCGCCCTGGCCGAGAAAGGCGGCGATCAGGAAACGGTCGCCGACCGAGAGCAATTGTTCGAACACCAGCGAGGCGGAGACCGGGGCGCCGAACTTGGCATAGGCCTGGGCACGCACCAGCTGGCGGCGGCCCCCGGCGGCGCGGCGCAGCATCAGCGGCAAATCCACGACCAGTGCCACGGCGGCGGCGATCGCCATGCCCATGAAGATGCCGGCGGCGCCGAGATCGGTGGTGAAGATGATGCCGACACCGATGATGAAGCCGAGCATCAGCGATCCGGCCTCGAGGGCGGAATAGCGGCCGATCTCGCCGGCCGCGCGATGGGTGACGAGACCGATCTGCAACAGGGCGCGCAGCAGCAGCGAGATCGCCGCGAAGACGAGGGCGGTTTTCAGCCGCGCATCAAAGGGCAGGACGGTCAGCGCCGCGACGATCAGCACCGCACCGGCCAGCGCCATCAGCAGATAGAGGCCATAGGCGGTCGCGAGGTGATCGCCGAGCCGGCGCCGCGCTTCGGCCCGGGCATGGAATCGGGCAATCGCCGCCTCAAGCCAGGTGAAGGTCGCCATGTGGAAGAGCGAGAGTGCGGCCAGGGCCAGCGCGTATTGGCCATAGTCATCGGCCGAGAGCAGACGCGTGAAAATCGCGACGCCGCCGAAGCCGACAATGGCCTGTGTCAGTTGTACGGGAAGATATCCCAGAAGATGCCGTCCAAGCATGAAACGCTCCACTCGCCTGTAACGCGAAGCCTGCAAGATGGGTGCCGCGTGAAAGGGGATTGTCGCGAGACGCCCAGGCGTTCACCCTGCGATAAGGGCTGCTGCGCTATGCAGAGAGCGGGGGCGGCCCATCCGGGCCGGAAATGTGACTGGAATCAAGCCTATGGATGTTGGATCAAAACGACCCAGTGAACTGGATGCGGCCGAGAAACAGGCCTGGCGCGCCTTCGTCGCCGCCGATACGGCGCTGGCCAGCCCGTATTTCGCGCCCGAATTCGCCGAATGCTGCGAGGAGGCCCGCGATGATACGCGTGTGCTCATTGTGCGCCAGCGCGGCCAGATCACCGGATTTCTGCCGCTGCACACCGGCAGGCTCGGCTATGCGCGGCCACTGGGCGGCCCGATGGGTGATGTCCAGGGCGTGATCGCCGAGCCGGGCTCGTCCTTCGACCTGCAGGCGGTGCTGCGCCAGGGGGGCCTGCCCCTGTTTGCCTTCCATGCCGGCCTGTCGAGCCAGCAGCCCTTCCGCGAGAACGCGACCGAGATCGTCGCCTCCTGGATGCTGGACCTGTCCGAGGGATATGAGGCCTGGGAGACGCGGCGCGGCCAGGTCGACTCCAAGGCAATGCGGACCTTGCGCGGTCGCCGCCGCAAGCTCGGCGAGCTGGAGGAGGGCCATCGCTATGTGATGGAGGACCCCAGCCCGGAAGTGTTCGAGCGGATGATCGAGTGGAAGAGCCAGCAATACGCCGCCACCAATGTCTTCAACGTGTTTTCCGTCGCCTGGACCCGCAGGCTGCTCAAGGCGGTCCTGAGCCGCAAGGGCGAGTTCTTCTCCGGCAGTTCCTCCTCGCTCTATGTCGGTGACCGGCTGGTCTCGGTCCATATCGGCATGGAAAGCGACCGGCTGTCGCACTACTGGTTTCCCGCCTATCACGCCGACTATGCCCGCCTGAGCGCCGGTGTGCTGCTGCTGACCGAAGCGGCGCGCATGGCCGCCGGCAAGGGACATCTGGCGCTCGAGCTCGGACCGGGCGATTTCCAGTTCAAGCGCGACCTGTCGAGCTATCAGGTCGGCCTCGCGCGTGGCTGTATCGCCAATCCCTCGCTGCTGAGCACCACACGCAATGCCGGCGAGGCACTGACGCGCGCCGCCGAGACGGCGCCGATCGGTCCGGCGCGGCATTGGCCGGGCAAGCTGATGCGCAAGATCGACCGGCTCAGCGGGTTCTACGCGTTATGACCCAGCTTGACCGCCGCTCCGTTCTCGCTGCCGCCGGTCTGGCCTCGCTGGGCCTGCCCGGTTGTGCGCGCGCCGAAACCAGCCGGCTGGAGCTGTGGAACAATGCCACCGGGCCGCATTTGCGCGGCGCCGTGCTGGCGCAGCGGCGTGTCTTTCTCGAACTCGACGGTCCGGAGTTTCTCGGGCCCGGCCCGGTCGGGGTGCCGGTGACCGATGAGGCGCTGCGGGCGCTGGCTGCGGGCGGTGCCAATCTGGTGGTTCTGTCCCATCCCGGGACGGTCGCCGAATGGGCGCCCTATGTGCCGGATCCACGCGTCGAGGATCATCTCAACGATATGGTGCGGCGCTGCGAACTGGCCGGCCTGTATGTCGTGATCGGTTTTCGCACCGGGCCCGGACGCAGTGAGTTCACCTTCCATCGCGGCGGCGCCGGTTCCTGGTTTCCCGCCTCGATGATCAATGATGTTGTCTGGCGCTCGACCGAGGCCCAGGACGGCTGGGACATGATGTGGCGGCGCACCGCGATGCGCTTTCGGGATCGCGCCAATGTCGCCGGCTATCTGCTGATGGTCGAACCGAATGCCAACCAGGCCGCGCCCGGTCCGGATGGCGGTGATCTTGACCAGTGGGACCCGGCGCTGCTGGCCGAGCATGTGGCCGGCACACCTGCCGACTGGCCCGCTCTGGCGCGCCGGCTGGCGGCGGTGATCCGCGAGCATGATACCGAAACGCCGATCCTGGTGAATCCGGACGGCTATGGGCACAGCAGTTTTGCCGGCCTGCTCGATCTGAACAGCGCACCCGGCCTGGTGCTGGCGCTGCACGACTATAGTCCGCGCGCCTATACGCATCAGGGCCGCGGCGCCAATATCAGTTTTGCGCGCGGCGACGCGGAATTCCTGCCGCCCGATGCCGAGCGCTGGATGATGGGCGAGTTTGGCGTGGCCCGCTGGGCACCCAATGCCCCGCGCTATCTGCGCCGCAGGGTCGAGTCGCTCGAACGCGCCGGTGCCGGCTGGGCAATGTTCCGCTGGAATAGTGGCTGGCGCGGCTATGAAGACCGGGAAAACACTTTCAATCCGGTCTATGGCGCCAATCCCGACGCGGTCACGCCGGTGGACGAGGCACCGCTCGTGGCGACCCTGCAGGATCTGTGGCGGCGCAATCGCATCCGGCCGCAATCCCTGCTGCGGCGCTAGCGGCGCCGCGACTTCAACGCCATTGCGCCTGCGTCAGCGGATATTGATCTTGTCGCCGAGCAGGGCGGGCAGGGTGCGCAGCATGATCATGAAATCAAACCAGAAGTTGGCGCGAGCGATATAGTCGATATCCCAGCGGATGCGCTCGCGTGCGGCTTCGGGCGAATGCAATGGACCACGCGAGCCATTGATCTGGGCCCAGCCGGTGATACCGGGTTTGACGCGGTGGCGGTGGGCGTATTCGGCCACCAGTTTGGAAGTTTCCGTGCCACCGGTGCGCATGCCCGGCGCGTGAGGACGCGGTCCGACCAGCGACATCTCGCCGCCGAGCACATTCCACAATTGCGGCAATTCATCCAGGCTGGTGCGGCGCAGGAAGGCGCCGAGACGCGTGACGCGCGGGTCATCGAACTCGACCTGGCGGACCGCGCGGCTGTCGCGCTCGGGCGCGTGACGCATCGAGCGGAATTTGTAGACGGTGATCATGCGGCCATTGAAGCCTTCACGCTTCTGGCGGAACAGGGCCGGGCCGGGGCTTTCCAGCCGCACGGCGAGACCGATGACCAGCATGATCGGCAGCAGGGCGACGAACATGATCGAGCCGAACACCAGGTCCTGCAGCCGCTTGGCGATGAGATGACCGACGCGTTCCTCGACGCCGCTCATCCGCGCCGCCTGGACGCCCACCACGTCTTCCAGACTGGTGGTGTCGGGGTCGAAATGGTCGAGATCGAGCAGCAGACAGACTGGCTGTGGCAGGGCCCGAAGTTTGGTCAACAATACGCGAACCCGGTCCTCGGCCTTCTGGGTCACGGTCAGGATGATGCGGTCGACTTCGGGCAGGGTGCTCCAGTCAAACAGATCATCGGTGTCGCCCAGATAGGGCGTGCCGGCCAGTTGTGACGGGCTGCGCGCCTTGCGGTCATCGAAAATGCCGACGACATTGACGGAGCCCGAGCCCTTGTTGGCCGCGATCAGCTTGCGCGCATTGGCGGTCGCGCCGACGAGCACGACATTGCGTGCCAGCCGTCCCGCCTTGGCCCAATGCTCGATGAAGCCGGCATAGATGATGTGCAGCAGGGTCATGGCCGATGTCGCAGTGATCGTGAAACCGGCGAGCAGGTCGGTGGTGTGCGGCGCAGTCAAATGGGCCAGGGTCAGCACGGCGACGCCGCTGAGACCGACGGCGATGAAGGCGGTCAGCACGCGATAGACGACGATGCCGCGCGGATCGATCTTGTAGAGTTTGAACAGCAGCAACAGGGCTGGCGTCAGCGTGGCATAGGCGGCGAGCGGCAGCAGTTCGCCCGTCGGCACCTGGGTCACGGCACCGCCGGACACGGCAAGCGCGCCTGCGGCGCTGAGAATCGCGATGGCGAGGATGTCGATCGTCTGCATCAGATGACCGAGCGCCTTGCGATTGACGCGGTGCTGCGGCGCCCGGGCCCGGGCGCGCATCTGGGCTCGCGTGAGAGCTGCCGCATCAATCATCGCCGGGCGCATGAAATTGGTCATGTCGTTGGCCGGACCGCTTTGCGGTTGGCGTGGTGAGCTTGAATATTCCAAGGCCGGACCCCTTATTCGAAGTGGTCAGACTAGGGCAATGAACACAATATTCCGTTGAGAAGCGTGGTTAGCAAAGCCTTGACGCGCGGCGCATGGCAGAATTCCTGCTGGTCTTCTGCTGCGTTGCAGCATAGAAGCCGCCTCTGGCCTGCGCCCGCTGGCGCGCCGAAACCGAATGGACATTCCCGATGAACAAATCCCCTCTCGCCGTGTTCGCGCAACGCGTTTCCGCAACGGTTCTCAATCGCGGTGACGGTCCCGAACTGAGCCCGACGCGCATCTGGATCGAGGTCCTGGCCGGTCTGACCGTCGCGCTGGCGCTGGTGCCCGAGGCGGTGGCTTTCGCCTTCGTCGCCGGCGTACCGCCGCTCGCCGGCCTCTATGCCGCCTTCATCGTTGGTCTGATCACGGCTGTCTTCGGTGGCCGTCCCGGCATGATTTCCGGCGCCACCGGCGCGCTGGCCGTGGTGATGGTGCATCTGGTGGCGACGCACGGGATTGAATACTTGTTCGCGACTGTGGTCCTGATGGGGATCATCCAGGTCACCGCCGGCGTGCTGCGGCTGGGCAAGTTCATCCGCATGGTGCCGCACCCGGTGATGCTCGGCTTCGTCAACGGCCTCGCCATCGTGATCTTTCTCGCCCAGCTCGACCAGTTCAAGGTCGTCAATGAGAGCGGCGAGCATGTGTGGATGACCGGCCTGCCGCTGGCGATAACGCTGGGCCTGGTCGCGCTGACGATGGCGATCATCCATTTCTGGCCGAAAGTGTCGAAATCCGTGCCGGCGCCGCTGGTGGCGATCGGTGTCGTGGCGGCCCTGGTCGTCGGCTTCAACATCCCCGTACCGCGGGTTGGCGATCTCGCCTCGATCGCCGGCGGCCTGCCGAGCTTTCACCTGCCGCTGGTGCCGCTCAATTTCGAGACGCTGGAAATCATCCTGCCCTATGCCGCCATTCTCGCGGCAATCGGTCTGATCGAAAGCCTGTTGACGCTCAACCTGGTCGGTGAGATCACCGGCAAGCGCGGCGGGGCGTCCCAGGAATGTGTCGCCCAGGGCGCCGCCAATATCGTCACCGGTTTTTTCGGCGGCATGGGTGGCTGTGCGATGATCGGCCAGTCGATGATCAATGTGAAATCCGGCGGCCGGCTGCGGATGTCGGGCATTGTCGCGGCGCTGTTCCTGCTCGTCTTCATCCTGTTCGGCTCCGGCCTGATCGAACAGATCCCGCTCGCCGCCCTGGTCGGGGTGATGTTCATGGTCGTGATCGGCACCTTCGCCTGGCAGAGCTTGCTCGTGCTGCGCCGAATCCCGCGCAATGACGCCTTCATCATCGTGCTGGTGACCGGCGTGACGGTGTATAGCGACCTGGCTGTCGCGGTGATCGTCGGCGTGATCGTCTCGGCCCTGTTCTACGCCTGGAATGCCGCCTCGCGCATTCATGCCCGCACCGAGATCAATGAGGCAGGCGCCAAGGTCTACAAGGTCGAGGGACCGCTCTTCTTCGGTTCCGCCACCGGCTTCATCGAACTGTTCGACATCGTCGGCGATCCGGCGCGTGTGATCATCGATTTCAACGAGTCGCGTATTGTCGATCAATCGGCCCTGCAGGCGATCGAGGATCTGGCCGCCAAATATGACGCCGCCGGCAAACAGCTGGAATTGCGCCATCTCAGCCATGATTGCCACCAGCTGCTGACCAAGGCCGGCCAGTTGATGGTCGATGCCGATGATGATCCGGAATACGCGCTGGCTGTGGATTACCAGGTGCGGCTCGGCCGCATGGGTGGGGCGCACTAGGCGCGGGCATCAACCGGCACAGTCCCCTTGTTACAGAACGGTTAGTTTGCCGCTTTGACGCGGCGGCTCTACTCTCCACGCAATCTTTGGATTCTTTGGGGGGTAAAATGACCCGTTTCATGCTCACGCTTGCCGCATCGACCATCCTGTGCACATCGCCCGGCCTTGCCTGGCAGGAGGCCGGGGCGGAAGACGCCGCCGCGCCCGAGGCTTGGGATGTCGCCAATCCCGGTCTCGAAATGCGCCAGGTGCCGCTCAATGTCACCGAAGGCACCTGGATGAGCCTCGATGTCAGCCCTGACGGTCAGACGATCGCCTTTGACCTGCTCGGCGATATCTACACCATTCCGGTCAGCGGCGGCGAGGCGACCAGTATCGCGTCCGGCATGCCGTGGGAAATCCAGCCGCGCTTCTCACCGGATGGCAGCCAGATCGCCTTTACCTCCGATCGCGGGGGCGGCGACAATATCTGGATCATGAATGCCGACGGCTCTGATGCCCGGGCGCTGACCGATGAGAGCTTCCGCCTGCTCAACAATCCGACCTGGCACCCCAATGGCCGCTATGTCGCGGCGCGCAAGCACTACACCACCGGGCGTTCGGCCGGTGTCGGCGAAATCTGGATGTATCACGTCCTCGGCGGTGGCGGCGTGCAGCTGGTCGAGCGGCCCAACGAGAATTTCCAGAAAGAGCTGGGCGAACCGATGTTTTCGCCCGACGGGCGCTATGTCTATTACACGATGAATGTGACCCCGGGTAACAGCTTCATCTACGCCCAGGATTCCAACACCGACCTGTTCGACATCCTGCGCTATGACCTGGAGACCGGTGAGACGTCGACCGCCGTTTCCGGTGCCGGTGGTGCGGTGCGTCCGACGCCGTCGCCCGACGGGCGCTATATGGCCTTCGTGCGCCGCGAGCGCATCCAGTCGACGCTGTATGTCAAGGACCTGAACAGCGGCGAGGAACGCCGCCTGGTCGACAATCTCGATCAGGACATGCAGGAGACCTGGGGCGTCACCGGCATGTATCCGAACATGGACTGGATGCCCGACAGCCAGTCTCTGGTCTATTGGGCCGGTGGCCAGATCCACCGTGTCGACCTCGCCACGGGCACGGTCAGCGACATTCCGTTCTCCATCAACGACACGCGCGACATTGTCGATCCGCCACGGCCGCAGGTCGAGGTCGCTCCGGCAACGTTCGAAACCCGCATGCCGCGCTTTGCCACCGCTTCGCCGGACGGCAGCCAGATCGTGTTCGAAAGTCTGGGCCAGCTCTGGGTCCGCAGCGCCTCGGGCGATGCGGCACCGCGCCGCCTTACGAATAATAATGGCGATCGCCGCGAACTCTTTCCGAGCTGGTCGGCCGATGGCCGCACCATCGTGTTCGCGACCTGGGACGACCAGGCGCTCGGTTCGATCCGCACCATTTCCGCGCGCGGCGGCCGCGAGACGGTGGTGACGCAGGAGCCGGGCCATTACCGCCGGCCGCGTTTCTCGCCCGATGGCGCCACCATCGTGTTTGAAAAGGGCGAGGGCGGCTATCTCACCGCACCGGAATGGTCGGAAGCGCCGGGAATCTACACCATTCCGGCCCGCGGCGGCGCCATGTCGCTGGTGACCGAGAACGGCGAGAGCCCGCAATTCGCCAATCGCAATGACCGCGTCTTCGTCACCCGTAGCGGTGATGGCGCCTCGCTCGTCTCGATGGATCTCAACGGCGCGCATGAGCGCACCCATGCCACCGGCGAGCTGGTCACCGAGTTTGTGGTCTCGCCGGCGGGCGATCATGTCGCCTACCGGCAGAATTACGACGTCTTCGTCAGCCCGCTTCTGCCGGGCCCGCAATCGGTCGGCGAGAGCCGCACGACCGGCGCCCTGCCAACGGTCGAGCTGTCAGGCAATGGCGGCACCTATTTCCACTGGAGCGATGGCGGCCAGCAGGTCAACTGGACCATGGGTCCGGTCTTCTATTCGGCGCGGATGGATGATTTCCGCCCCGATCCGACCGCTGGAGACGGCGAGGGCTATGAGCCGCCGACCGAGGGTGTGAACCTGTCGATGACGGTCACGGCCGACCAGCCAAGCGGCATCACCGCCCTGGTCGGAGCCCGCATCATCACCATGGCCGATGAAGACGGCGGTGTGATCGAGAACGGGACCATCATCATCGACGGCAATCGCATTGCCGCGATCGGGGCCGATATCGAGGTGCCTGAAGGCGCGCGTGTGGTCGACGTGGCCGGCCACACCATCACGCCGGGCTTCATCGATTCCCATGCGCACGGGCCCCAGGGCACGGATGATCTCATCCCTGAACAGAACTGGTCGGATATCGCCCATCTCGCCTTCGGCGTGACGACGATCCACGACCCGTCCAGCCGGGCCAGCCAGATCTTCTCCTCGAGCGAATACCAGCGGGCCGGCCGCCTGCTGGCGCCGCGCATCTATTCCAGCGGCGAGATCGTCTATGGTGCCCGCGCGCCCTCGGTCTATGCCGAGATCAACAATCTTGGTGATGCCGAGCAGCACGTCTTCCGCCTCGCGGCCCAGGGTGCGCATTCGATCAAGAACTACAACCAGCCGCGACGCGACCAGCGTCAACAGGTCGTCGCCGCCTCGATCGAGGCCGGTCTGCTGGTCGTGCCCGAAGGCGGATCCAACTACCATATGGACATGTCGCTGATCGCCGACGGCAATTCCTCGCTTGAGCACAATCTGCCGGTCTCGGCGATCTATGACGATGTTGTCAGCCTCTACGCCCAGACCCATGTCGCCTATTCTCCGACCCTGGTGGTCAGCTATGGCGGTCTGGCCGGCGATCCCTACTGGCGCCAGGCGATGGATGTCTGGCTGCACCCGATCCTGTCGCAGCACGTGCCGCCGCGCATCCTGCAGGCCGGATCTGTGCGTCGCACCACGGCGCCGGAAAGCGATTTCGTCGATGATGACAATGCCCGCGTCTCGCGTCAGCTGATGCAGGCCGGTGTCGATGTCGTCATCGGGGCCCATGGCCAGCAAGAGGGCCTGGCGGCGCATTGGGAAATGTGGTCGCTGGCGCGCGGTGGCTGGACGCCGCTGGAAGTGCTCAGCGCGGCGACCGTCATGCCGGCCCGGCATCTCGGCTTCGACGCCGATATCGGCTCGCTCGAAGTCGGCAAGCTCGCCGATCTGGTGGTGATGCGGGCCAATCCGCTCGACGATATCGGCAATACCGACGAGATCGATTTCGTGATGCTCAATGGCCGTCTCTATGACGCCCAGACCATGAATGAGACCGTCACCGGCGACAATGACCGCCAGCCCTATTTCTGGGAGTAGATCCGGGCGCAAGTCTGGATGAGAGGGGGCGCTCTGCCGGGGCGCCCTTTTTCGTGCCGCGATTTCAGCCATTGCCGCTGCGGCCGGCTCGGTTAGACTTGCCGCAAACGGGGGACGCTTTCATGAAACTGTCGAAATTCTGGGGCGGCATCGTCATGACCGTCACCGTACTGGTGATGGCGGCGCTGCTGGTGGATATGGGCGCGCAATATCTTCGCCTGCAGGCCTTCCAACGCGAAGCGGTTGCTGCGGCCGGGGTCTATTCGGTGCGCATTGTCCGCGACGAGTTCGGCGTGCCGCAAATCCATGGCGTCACCGACCCCGACACCGCCTTTGGCCTCGGCTATGCCCAGGCCGAGGACGACTGGGAAACCCTGCAGACCACGCTGGTCGCTGCGCGCGGGCGTCTGGCGCGCCATGCCGGGGCCGATGCGGCACCGACCGACTATATCGTCCAGCTGCTGCGGATTCGCGAACTGGTCGCGGCGCGCTATGAGCGCGATCTGTCTCCGGCGACGCGGGCGCTGGTGGAGGCCTATGCTGATGGTCTCAATCTCTATGCCGCCGAACACCCCCGGCATACCTGGTCCGACGAGCTGCCCGTGACCGGCCAGGACATTGTCGCCGGTTTCGTGCTGCGCACGCCCTTCATGTACGGGCTCGATGCCGACCTCGCCGAATTGTTCGAGGATGAACGCCAGCGCACCGTCTCGATGGGCTCCAGCAAGACCGCCTTCCAGCTGATTGAAGGCGAGCGTCTGCCGTTTGGCTCCAACGCCTTCGCCATCGCGCCCTCGCGCTCGGCCGATGGTGCGACGCGGCTGCTGATCAATTCGCACCAGCCGTTTGAAGGCCCGGTCGCCTGGTATGAGGCGCGGCTGTCTTCCGATGATGGCTGGGACATGACCGGCGCGACCTTCCCGGGCGCGCCGCTGATCCTGCACGGCTTCAACCCCGATCTCGGCTGGGCGCATACCGTCAACAAGCCGGACCTGTCAGACATTTATGTGCTCGAAACCGAGGGCGATCGCTACCGCCTTGATGGCGAATGGCTCGAGCTTGAGCATGGTACGGCGCGCATCACCGTGGGGATATTCGGACCGATCCGCTGGACGGTGACGCGCGATATGTGGTGGTCGCGCCACGGACCGGTCGTGCGCACCGATCATGGTGATTACGCCATCCGCTATTCCGGCATGGACCAGATCGGCCAGGTCGAACAATGGTATGCGATGAACCGCGCCACGGATTTCAACGGCTGGATGGCGGCGATGGAGATCAATGCCATCTCCTCGCTCAACGCCGTCTATGCCGACCGCGCGGGCCATATCGCCTATGTCTATAATGCCCGCATGCCGGTGCGCGAAGAGGGCTATGACTGGCTGCAATACCTGCCCGGCGACCGTTCCGAACTGATCTGGGATGATTATCTGCCGCTGACCGCTATGCCGATCTATACCGATCCGGCCAGCGGCTGGCTGCTTTCGGCCAACCAGATGCCGTTTGATGCGACGGCGCGCGCCGACAATATCAACGCGGCCGGTTACTCGCCGACCTTCGGCATCCAGCCGCGCTATTCCAATCGGGCCTGGCGCGGGCTGGAACTGTTGCGTGCCCAGGGCCGGATCAGCCGCGAGGCCCTGCTTGAGATCAAGTTCGACAAGACCTATTCCGATCAGTCGCCGGTCGCGCGCCTGGTAACGGAATTGCTTGGCGAGGATTTCAGCGGTGACCCGGGACTGGCCGAGGCGCAATCCGTGCTGCGCCGCTGGGATCTTTCGACCGACACCGCCAATCGCGAGGCGGCGCTGGGCGTGCTGGTGGCGGTGCGCTGTATCGGCAATCTTCACACCAATGATCCCTGGCTGATGGACCCGGTCGAGGCGTTACGCGAAGCCGCGGCCGAGCTGATGATGCATCACAACCGGCTCGACCCGGAATGGGGCGAGGTCAACCGGCTGGTGCGTGGTGAGGTCAATATCCCCATCGGCGGCGGACCCGATGTGCTGCGCGCCATCTATGCCGGCTCGCACGACCTCAATGCCGACGGCCAGCTGGTCGCTGCGGCCGGTGATACCTCGATCATGCTGGTGGAATGGCTCGCCGATGGCAGCCAGCGCGCCGAAGCGATCCACCAATATGGCTCGGCCACGCTGGACGAGGCCTCGCCGCACTATGACGACCAGGCGCCGATCTTTGCCGCCGAGCAATGGCGCACACTTGATCTCTCGCGGCGCCAGGGCGGCTACCGGCCGGGCGAACCGCACTGATCACGGCGGATGGTCAGGCGGTCTCGGCGAATTCGGCGATCAGGGCGGGCAGGGCGTCCATTGGCGGAAAGCCGGTAAAGCTGTGCCGCGCCGGCGTCGTCGCCCAAGCGAGCTTCTCCTGCGTCATCGTCTCGATGAAGGGGGTGAACCAGGACGTACCCTCGAACAGGGTCGGACGCACATTGATGAAGGCGTCGACGCCCTCGATGCGGGTGAACATCCAGCTCATGCAGCGTGGGCAGAAGCGGTGGTCGAGCGGATCCTCACCGATCCCGCCGCGCACTGTCGCGCCCCGGGTGACGGCAAACCCGTCCGGCGGCACCATGGCGGTGACGGAGAAGGCGCTGGCACTCATCTTCTGACAGCCCGTGCAATGGCAGGCGGCCGTCATCAGCGGCGGCGCCGTCAGCTCGACCTCGACATCGCCGCAGCGGCAGGTGCCTTTGAGGGGGAGTTGGGGCAGGCTCATCTTGCGCTTCCGATCCGGTTCATCTGGGCGCGAAATCTACACACCAGGCCGGGCTGGCGCCAGAGTGGAGGTCGCGCATCAGCGCAGCAAAAAGCCCCGGACCCGCGCGGATCCGGGGCTGTGCCGTCAGACGGCGTATGCGTCAGTCGTGCGAGACAAGCACGAAGCGCCGGTTGAGCGGCTGTACCGGGCGGAAGCTGTCCGGATGACGTTCCTCGAATGTGTGGATTTGTCGCGCGGTTGCGGCAACCGGTGTGGTGAACACCGTCCAGGACACAATTTCGCTGCAGGGCGGTGTCGTCAGCGAGCCCTGATAACGGAAAGCCCCGCGATTGGCCGGCAGGAAGTCATTGAGATGGACGCGGGCGGCGATGCCCGGTGAGGCATGGCTGTCGGCCGGCATCGCGGCCCAGATCCGGTCGAGCGTCGGCAGGCTGGAGCCGGGCTGCACCATCACACCGATCACCGCGAGGTCGCCCGCTTCGGACTGGTGCACGAAATGTACTTCCATCGGCGCGTGCCGGCCGTCAATCGTGTGCTCGCTGGCGGCGTGGAAGTGGAATTGCAGCAGACGGTAATCAGTTCCGTCCAGCGTGATGCCGCCGGCATTCTCGACGCTGACCTGAACCGTGTGACCGTTATCGACAACCACACCGGCGGTCTCTTCGGCCCAGTCGATCTCCGGCGTGCCCAGACCGGCCTGCAGGGCCTGGGTGAGATCGACCGGCGATTGTTGTTGGCCGACGGCGCAGACCGCCCAGTCCGGGTTCATCTCCTGCCAGTGCTCGGGGCCTTCATGACCCTCATAGCCCCAATGCTGGGCCTGGGCGGGCATGGCCAGTCCGGCGGCGAGGGCGAGGGGTATCCAGATGCGGTTCACGGGAAATCTCCTGCGGCTATGGGGCGAAGCGGTTGCGATCCGGCGTCAAATTGCACGCACGAGTATGGCGCGAGGGTTAACGCAGCGCCAGTCAGGCCGGCGCGGCGGCCCAGACCGGGCGTTTTTTCATCACCGCCGCGAAGATCGGCGAGGCCAGATGCGCGGCGAGCCAGGCTTGCAGGGCGGGGAGGGGCTGTTGTGCGAACCAGTCACGATCCGTGTGGGCGAACTGGCGCACGAAGGGGAAGATCGAGGCATCGGCCAGGCTCATCGCCGCGCCGCACAGGAAGGGCGAGGCAGTCAGGCGCGTCTCGAGCCCGGTCAGAATTTCCAGCCCGCGGGCGCGGTTTTCCAGCGCGTCCTCGCCCTCATAGCGATTGGGGTATTTATAGCGATCCAGCGCGCGTTTGAACGGGCCGTCATTGACCGCCATCAGTTCGAACATGGCATCCCCCGGCGCCAGCCAGCCGCGCGGATCATTTTGGCCCAGCGCCCAGCGCATGATGTCGAGGCTTTCCTCGATGACCTCGCCGTCAGGAAGGACCAGCACAGGCACCGTGCCCTTGGGCGAGGCGGCGAGCATTTCGGCCGGCTTGTCGCGCAGAAGGACTTCACGGTGTTGGACCTCAGTCTCGCTCGCCGCGAGCGCCAGTCGCGCCCGCATCGCATAGGGGCAGCGGCGGAAGGAGTAGAGGATGGGCAGGCGCGCGCTCACCCGGCCTCGCTTCCGGTCTCGCTTCCGGTCTCGCTTCCGGTTTCGGGAGCCTCGTCCTCATAGACACGCCCGAGATGTTTCTCGCCGCGTCTGGCGGCCAGCAGGGCCTGCTTGTGACGCTCGGCAAAGCGGGCGCGGTCTTCGGCGGAAAAACGGTCATGGCAATGCGGGCAGGAGACGCCAGGCACGAAGTGGTCCGAGCGCAGATCTTCCGGGCCGAGCGGTTCGCGGCAGGCATGGCAGAGCGTGTGGGTGCCAGGCTCGAGCCCGTGCCCGACGGCAACGCGCCGGTCGAACACGAAACATTCGCCGCGCCACAGGCTTTCCTCGGCCGGCACGGTCTCGAGATATTTCAGGATGCCGCCCTTGAGATGGAAGACCTCGTCAATCCCCTCGGCCTTCACGAATGAGGTTGCCTTCTCGCAGCGAATGCCGCCGGTGCAATACATCGCGACGCGGGCATTGGGGCGCCCCTGGCGGAAATTGCGGAACCATTCGGGAAATTCGCGAAAGCTGACGGTCTGCGGATTTACCGCGCCCTCGAACTGGCCGATCCGGACCTCGTAATCATTGCGGGTATCGATGGTGACGACATCGGGGGCTGTGATCAGCTCGTTCCATTCGCTCGGGTCGATATAGGAGCCGACCAGCTGATTGGGATCGACGCCGGGAATGCCCATCGTCACGATCTCGCGCTTGAGCCGCACTTTCAGCCGCAAAAACGGCTGCGCCTCGGCCCAGCTCTCCTTGTGCTCGAGATCGCCGCAGCCGGGCAGGGTCCGGATGGCACCCAGCATGGCGGCGATCCCGTCGGCGGTGCCGGCGATGGTGCCATTAATGCCTTCGGCGGCGAGCAGGAGTGTGCCGGTGATCTCGTTCGCTTCACCGACCTGTTTCAGCCGCGCCTGCAGGGTATCGAGCCCGTCGAGCGGGGTGAACTTGTACAGGGCGGCGACGGTGAAACGGGGCATGGGGGTCATCCGGTGGCGATGCGGAGCGGTATAGCAAGTTCGTGTGGCGGGGCGGAGTCTGGAGCTGCGGACGGGAGTGTATGGTGGATGTGGTTGCTGAGAAGCATCACCCAAATGAACCCGAAGCCGGCGAGCGGGCCCGGGAAAGCTGGCCCAGCCGGACTAAATCGACCGCACCGGTTTCAGGTTCAGTTTTTCAACTCCCGACACTCATCGCCAGCACCCGGCTGATCTCGCTCAGCGACCGCCCGGACTGCACCCGCCACGTATTGAAGGTCGCCTGCACCGCCGCCAGGTCGCGCTTCGAGGTCGGCGCTTTGGCGACGACGCCCTCGGCGATCAGGCGGGCGATGACGTCCTTGGACAGGATATAGCTCGACTTGCCCATCCAGCGCATGGCGCGCTGTCCGGTCGCGCCTCCCAGCCGCGAGCCGCGCTTGGCGAGGACATCCATCAGGCCGTTGAAATCATCCTCGGGCCAGTCGGCGAAGAACTTCGCGGCGCTGCCATGCTCGGCGGCGAGCTCGGTGAGGAAACGGGCATTCTCCACCACCGCCATGATCTTGGCGCCATTGCGGACAATGCCCTTGTCCGAGAGCAGGCGGTCGATCTCGTCATCGCCGTAGAAGGACACGCGAGCGGGATCGAAGCCCTCGAAAGCCGCCTCGAAACCGGGCCATTTCGCCTCGATCACCTTCCAGTGGAAACCGGCCTGGAACAGGCATTTCGCCATCATCGACAGCCAGCGATCATCGGGGATGGCGGCGAGCTCGCCAGCCGGCAGCGGCTTGGAGAGCTGGGCCTCCAGCGCTTCGGGCCCGCCCTTGCGCTCGGCGGCGAGGGCGAAGATTTCGTCGAATGTGCGCATGGACCTGTTCCTAGAGCTCCGCTTCGCGCCGCTTGACCGCGATGCCGTCATGGATTTGCGGGCCGGGATACATCACCACGACATCGCCGGGCTCGAGCCCGGAGACAATTTGCGCCATGCGGCCATTCTCCTGGCCGATCTCGACCGGTGTCAGGGCGGCGCGGCCCTCCTCGACGCGGTAGACGGCCCATTGTCCGCCGGAGCGGAACAGGGCGGCGACGGGCAATTGCACGACATCGTCCTGGTTCCAGATCGTCACCGCCGCCTCGACGCGATAGCCATGGCCCAGCGCTACCCACCTGCCCGGCTCGTCGACGAGGTCGATGATGACATTGACGCGCTGTTCCTCGACGCCCAGGGCGGAAACCTTGATGAAGCCATAGGGCTCGATGCGGCGCACCCGGCCGCGCAAGGTGCCGCTGCCGCCCCAGGCGGTGATCTCGGCGGCATCACCCTCCTGGATCTGAACTGCATCGGTGGAGAGGAATTCGACAACGATTTCCAGATCGGCCGGGTCGCCCATTTCCAGGATCGGTGTGCCCGGCACGACAACGCTCTCGCTCTCCTGCAGCACCTGCAACAGCCGGCCGCTGACCGGTGCGTGGATCTCGACCAGCCCGCCATTGGCACCATCCTCGCCCGGTTGCAGCAGGCGCGCCTGTGCCGCCTCAAGCTCGGCCTCGACGCGGGCGACATTGGCGCGCGCCGTATTGAGGCCGGCATAGGCGGTGCGCCGCGCCAGCCGGACGCGGTCGACGGCACCCTGGGAGGCGACGCCGGTGGTGAACAGGGTCTCGATGCGTTCCGCCTCGGTGCGGGCATAATCGTATTCCAGCGCCGCGCGCTGTTGTTCCGCATTGGCGAAGGCCAGCGCCGCCTCGGCGGAGCGCACGGCAGCGCGGGCCTCGACCTGGGAGCGGGCATCGAGCAGGGCCGGGTCGCTCGGCAGGATCGTCGCCAGCACATCACCCGCCGCGACGCTGTCGCCGGCATCATGATTGATCCGCAGAAGGCGCCCGCCGAGCGGCGCCGAGACGACATAGACCTCGCGCACCCGCGTGCGGGCCTCGTCGCGGACGCTGACAGCCAGCGTGTCACGGCTCACCTCGGCCAGATCGACCAGAACCGGTTGCGGCCGGAAGGCGAGGGCGAGCAGTACGATGAGGGCGATCCCGGCGATCGCCCAGAAGACCGTGCGGAAATTGAGTGTCAGTCCGGCGATTTTCAAAACCCGTTACTCCCCTGTTTTCAGCACGGCGACCATGTCGAGCCGTTCGATCTGGTGGCGCACCATCAGGCTCGAGGCGATGGTGATGCCGACCAGCAGCGCGCCCGCAAGCCCGAAGGTCGAGGCATTGATGACAAACGGCAAGCGAAACAGTTCCGAACTCATCGCCTGCGCCAGAAACCAGGCCATCGCCGTGCCCGCCGCCGCGCCGACCGGCAGGGCCAGCAGGGTCAAAAACGCCACTTCGCCGAGCAGGATATAGGCGACATCGGCGACGGTGAAGCCGAGCACGCGCAGGGAGGCCAGTTCGCGCTGCCGCTCGGCGAAGGAGATGCGGACGCTGTTATAGATCACGCCCAGCGCAATCAGTCCGGCAAAACCGGTATAGATCCAGATCGCGGTGCCGAGATTTTGCTGCATCAGCTCATCGAGATTTTGCGCCGCCAGCGCCTGCAGCCCGGTGCCCGCGACCAGAGGCACGGATTTGAGCGTGGTGTAGAGCGTGTCGAGCTGGCCGGGATCGACGATCAGATAGGCGCCGGACACGACATCGCCTTCGCCGAGCAGGGCGTTGAGATCGCCGATCCGCATCTGGGCGCCCGACCCGATCAGCGTTGTCGTGACCGCCGAGACCGGCACGTTGAGCACCGGACGGCGGCCCTCGGCGATGTGGATCTCCAGCATCTCGCCGGCCTCGATATCCAGCTTGGTCGCCAGGTCCTGCGACAGCACCAGCCCGCCCGGTGGCGGTGAGACCGTGCGGTAATCGGCATCGACCATGCGCGACAATTCCGGATCGGCCGGACTGCCCATCAGCGCCGCGCGCTCCTCGAGATTTCCGTGGCGCAGCCGCGCCGAGACCGCGCGGAACGGTTCGGCCGCCAGCACGCCGGGCAGGCGCTCGATACTGTGATAGGCGGCACGAGAGCGCGGCTGCACGAAGGTTACGGATACGTCGTAGCGATTGGAAACATTGAAGAAACCATCCATCATCACGCTCATGGAATCGATGAAGAACATCGTCCCGATCAACAGCGCGCCCGAGGCGGCAACGCCGGCGACGGTGAGGCCGGCGCGGATCGGCCAGCGGATGATCTGGCGCAAGATCATGCGGGTCTGCTGGTCGATGGCGTGCCAGCGGGTAATGCCCATGCCGGCGGCCTTGGAATAGTCCGGTGGCGGTGGTTGGGTCATGGCATCAGCCGGATTGAGGCTGGCGGCGCGGCGCACGGCCACCGCGGCGCCGCCGAGAATGGCGATGCCGGTAATGGCAATCACGATGGCATAGGTGCGCGGGTCGGCGTTGAAGACCAGGAAGGGGAAGCGGTAATACTGGGTGTACAGGATCGCCATCTCGCGCCCGAGCCAGATTCCGAGCCCGCCGCCGATCATCAGCCCGGCCAGCCCGATCACGGCGACCAGTTTCATATAATGCCAGCCGACCTCGTCATCGCGATAGCCAAAGGCCTTGAGCAGGCCGATCCCGGCGCGCTGCACGGCGATCAGGCGCGAGATGACGATATTGACCAGGAAGGCCGCCACCAGCAGGAAGATCGGCGGCAGGACGTTGCCCATGGTGCGCAACTGGTCGATCTCGCTGGAGACGAAGACGTCGGAGATCTGCTCGTCGCGGCCATAGGCGCCCGGCGCGCCATAGGGTTCAAACAGAAGGTCGAGCTCGGCGATGACGGCGGCCTCGCTGGCACCGTGTGACAGACGCACCACGGCCTCATTGAAGGCCCCGTCCTGGTCGACGGCACGCGCCAGCGCCTGGCGTCCCATCCACATCACCCCGAACAGGCGGTCATCGGGCACGATCTCGCCCGGCGCGATGGTGTATACATGCTCGGGCGACAGACCGATGCCGACGATCACCAGACGGGCACGGCGGCCATGAATTGTCGCCGAGACGGTGTCGCCGATCTGGAGCTCATGCGCCGTGGCAAAGCTTTCCAGCACCACGACCTCATCGCCGCGATCAGCTTCCGGCGTGCGGCCGCGGGTGAGATAGAGCTGGTTGACCGAGGGCAGGCCGATATCGGGCAGCGACAGGATCTCGCCAGAGGCCGGCTCGCTCATGCCGGGCATGTCCAACAGGACGCTGGCCCGGATGCGCGTTTCTGCCGCCTGCACTCCGTCGAGGCCGCGTATGTCGCTGAGCAGGGCTTGCGGCGCCCGCACGACCGGGGCCCAGATATCGGCCAGCAAATAGCGCTCATAATAGGCGCGCCGGGTTTCCTGCAGCGAGTTGAGCATGCCGGTCGACAGAAGCTGCACCGACACACCGCCGGCAATGACAAAGGCAATCGCCAGCGCCTGGGTTTTCATCCCCCACAGATCGCGCCACAGCTTGCGGTCGAGCACCGAAAGCCAGCCGAGAATGCCGCCTCCGCCTACCATGTGATGTCGCGCGGGTGTTTGGGGGCGGGATTGAGGCGCACCTCGCGCACGGCGCCATCGGCGAACACCACCACCCGGTGGGCCATCGCCGCGACGCCGGCATTGTGGGTGATGATCAGCGTCGTGGCGTTCAGCGTGTCGTTGACGGTTTTCAGCGCCTCGAGCACCCGCGATCCGGTCGACGAATCCAGCGCTCCGGTCGGTTCGTCACACAGCAGGACGGAGGGCTGTTTGGCGATGGCGCGGGCAATGGCGACGCGCTGCTGCTCGCCGCCCGACATCTGGGCCGGGAAATGGCTCTGCCGGTCCTTGAGCCCGACCATCTCCAGCGCCGCATCCGGGGTGAGGGGATTGTCGGCGATCTCGGTGACGAGGGCGACATTCTCCCACGCCGTCAGGGAGGGCATGAGATTGTAGAACTGGAACACGAAGCCGACATTGCGGCGCCGGTATTGCGTCAACTCTTGGCGGCTGGCATGGCCGATATCGCGGCCGCGGAAGAACACCTCGCCGCTGGTCGCCTTGTCGAGACCGCCGATGATGTTGAGGAAGGTCGACTTGCCGCTGCCCGAGGCGCCGAGCACTACGACCAGCTCGCCATCGGGCAATTCCAGATCGACGCCGCGCAGCGCCTGCACCTCGGCGGCGCCCTTGCCATAGGTCTTGGTCAGGCCACGCGTGCGAAAGCACAGGCCGTCCATGGACTCGGTCTGGGCTTTCGGCGTCGGCATGCGTGCTCCCTCGGGAGTGTCAGGCTCTCTGGATAGACGTCATTGCGCCGGTGCGGAAGGCGACACTTTGCCCGGCTCGCGCTGACGGCCGAGGTAATAAACCGGCAGGCCGATGACCATCAGCACCATGCCCCAGAACAAAACTTCCAGACCGGAGCCGAAAATCGCGAAACAGGAATACAGCGACGCCAGCAGGGCGATGATCGCCCAGCTCCGCGCCGATTTCCAGGAATGGCGCAGTTCGGCGACGGCGCTGACCAGCAGCGGTGCCAGCAAGGTCATGGTGCTCATCATCAGCAGGAAGGTGAAGGCCCCGACCAGGCCGCGCGAGTAATTGGCGATCAGCAGGATGGAGCCGAGGATGAGCGAGATTAGCAGCGAGTATTTCGGAGCGCCGCGGCCATTTTTCGCGGCGAAGAATTTCGGCGCCAGCCGGTCGATCGCCACCGCCATCGGCAATTGGCCGGACAGGAAGATGATGCCGTTCAGGGCTCCGGCGGTTGATACCAGCGCCCCGATGGCGACCAGCGGCCCGCCCCACGGGCCCAGATGCCGGGCCGCGTCGGCGAAGGGCGAGGTGGAGGCCGCGAGCTGGTCGGCCGGGACCAGCGCCATCACCGCCGCCGTCGAGCCGATATAGATGATGGCGACTGTGATGGTGCCGATCACGGTGGCGCGCGGGACGGTCCTTGCGGGATCGCGGACCTCACCGGCTGGGATTGTCCCGGATTCCAGCCCGGCAAAGGCCCACATCGTCAGCAGCGCTGTCGTCGCCAGTACGCCCAGGAAAGTGCCGCCCGACGGATTGACCGCCGGCAGGTTGGCCATCTCTCCGGCGACGGCGCCGAGGCCGATGATCAGCAGGATGGGGAGGATTTTGAGCACGGTCATGATCAGCTGCACCAGGCTCGCATCCGAGGCGCCGCGCAGGGAGACCAGACCGAGGCCCCAGATCAGCGCCAGCGCGACAGCGGCCTGAGCCACCGGCGCCTGCCCGAGCGCGGGCACGAAAACCGTCACATAGCCGACAAAGGCGATCGCGACCGCCGGGATGGAGATCCAGTAGGAGGCCCAATAGCCCCAGACGACGAGAAAGCCGGGCAGATCGCCAAAGGCGTCATGGGCATAGGCATAGGGTCCGCCCGTCCGCGTGGTGCGCACCGCCAGCCGGCCCAGCGTCAGCGCCAGCAGGATCGAGCCGCCTGCCGTCAGGGCCCATCCGGCGAAACCCATCAGGCCATAGGGCGCCATCACGGCCGGCAGCATGAAGATGCCCGAGCCGATCATCACGCCAACGGTCAGCGACCAGCAGCCCCAGAAGCCGATGGCTTTCGGTTTCGCCACTTCAGTTGTTTGCGTCTCCATGTGTCGTTCCCCCCTCGGCGCGGGCATAGGCCTCGCGCAGCAAATTCTGCCAATGCCAGACGCCGGCCTCCTGGCTGGGCGATAGCCGCCCGGGCCGGTAGGCGCCGCTATTCAGTCCCTGCTGCACACGCTCGCAGATCAGACGGTCTTCGCCCTGGATCTCGTCAGAAAAGGCATCATCGGCCTCGGCCATGCTCTCAAAGCCCGGTGCGTAGTAGAAATCGAACTCGACCCGGCAATGCGACGGCCCGTCGGCGACAACGCGATTGGTCTGCACCCGGCCGGGCAGGATGTTGAGCATGGTGTTGGGATAGATGAAGAAATACAGCGCCTCGCCATCGGCATAGAGGCCATTGGGGTCACTCACCGGTGCGCGCTGGAGCGACCAGAAGGGCGCCAGCTCGGTCCGGTATTGCGGATAGCTGACGACACCGCTGAGCCCGGGATGCACGAAGGGCAGGTGATAGCCTTCAAGGAAATTGTCGACATAGGTCTTCCAGTTGGCGGCGACCTTGTAGATGCGCCGGTGATGATGGTGCATGCCGGCCAGATCATAGGGCGCGGCGAGGGCATCGATGCCGGCCATGACAGTGGCGAAATCCGGTCCGCCGGCGCGGGCGCGCGCGAAGGTCATGCCGTTCCATGTCTGCAGTTCGATGCGGGCGAGGGCGATGCCGTCGCGGTCGAAACTCTGCGCGTCCTGCATTTCCGGCGCGGTGCGCAATTGCCCGTCGAGATCATAGGTCCAGCCATGATAGGCGCAGCGCAGCCGTTTCGCGCCCTTGCCATCGCATAGCGCCAGCGGGCCGGCGCGGTGGCGGCAGACATTGACGAAGCCGTTGAGCGCGCCGTCGGCAGCGTGCACGATCAGCACCGGCACGCGGCCAATATCGCGCACGACATGATCGCCCGGCTGCGCCACATCCGAGGCCGGGCACAGGATCTGCCAGCCCGGCTCGAGCACTGCGGCCTGGTCGACGCCGAGCCAGTGATCGCCGGCATAGAAATCCGGCGACAGGGCCGAGGCCTCGTCCAGCCGGACAGACTGCAGCCGTGGATCGGCCGATTTTGCGGGGAATTCATCGCTCATTGCAGGACGTTAGGGCCGGCAGGCTTGGGCGGCAAGCGCTTTGACGATCCGGCCGGATGTCCCGGCCTGCCGATGGCCGGTGGCAATCCGCCGCGATTGCCCGCCCGTGCCGGTCATTCTAGGTTTGACGCTCGACGCAACAGGGATAGATGCTGCATGAAACGCTCGAAATTCACCCATCCCGAACATCATGGCATCGACCGGATCGGCTGGCTGCGCGCCGGCGTGCTCGGGGCCAATGACGGCATCGTCTCCACCGCCAGCCTGATTGTCGGGGTTGCTGCGGCCAATGCCGGGCCGGCAGAGATCCTGGTCGCCGGCACGGCCGGCTTGGTGGCTGGAGCGATGTCGATGGCGGCCGGCGAATATGTCTCCGTCAGCTCGCAGGCGGATGCCGAAGCGGCCAATCTTGCGCGCGAACGCGAGGAGCTGGTGGCGGACCCGGCCGGCGAACAGGCCGAATTGGCGGCCATCTATGTCGCGCGTGGTCTGAGCCGGGAACTCGCCGACGAGGTCGCAACACAATTGATGGAGAAGGATCCGCTTGGCGCCCATGCCCGCGACGAGCTGGCGATCTGCGCGACCACGGCCGCCAAACCGATCCAGGCGGCGGTGACGTCGGCGATCACCTTCTCCACCGGCGCCGCATTGCCGCTGCTCGTTGCCGTGCTGACACCGCACAGCCTGACCATCCCGGCGACGGCCATCGCCTCGCTGATTTGCCTGGCCACGCTTGGCGGACTGAGCGCCCGCATTGGCGGTGCCGACATCGTCAAGGCGACCGTGCGCGTCACCTTCTGGGGCGCGGTGGCGATGGCGGTGACGGCGGCGATCGGGGCGGTGTTTGGGGTGACGGCCTAGACCTATTCCGCCACCGTCGCGACATCCACGCCGGCTTCCCTGGCCTGGGCCTCGAGCTGTTTCGACATCCAGTTCGGTGTCTTGGTGAAACGGCCCAGCGTGGCGTAGGCGATCGGGACGACGAACAGGGTGAAGAGGGTGGCAACCGAGACGCCGGTGAAGATCACCACACCGATGGTGATGCGGCTTTCCGCGCCGGGTCCTGCGGCGATCACCAGCGGGAAGGCCCCGATCGCGGTCGAGATGCCGGTCATCAGGATCGGGCGGAAGCGCGTCGTCGAGGATTCCAGGGTGGCTTCGAGCAGGTCGCGGCCCTCCTCGCGCAGCTGATTGGCGAATTCGACGATCAGGATGCCGTTCTTGGCCGCCAGCCCGATCAGGATCACCAGACCGATCTGCGAGTAGATATTCAGGCTCGAGCCGACCAGTTCCAGCCCGAACAGCCCACCGGCGACAGCGAGCGGCACGGTCAGCATGATCACCATCGGCTGGATCAGGCTCTCGAACTGCGCCGCCAGCACCAGGAATACGATCAGCAGCGCCATGCCGAAGGCAAACAGCATGGCGGTGTTGGCATTGAGGAAATCCCGCGCGCCGCCGAGATAGCTGGTCGAAAGGCCGGGCGCGAGTTCGCGCGCCGACCAGGTATCCAGCCAAGTGACGGCATCGCCCAGCGTATAGCCGTCGGCGAGGGTGGCGGAAATGGTGATCGAGCGCTGGCGGTCGACGCGGTTGCGAGAGGAGGCCTCGCCCAGCTCGCGTACAGAGACGAGGTTGGAGAGCGGGATCAACTGGCCGCCGCGGCCGGAGACGTAGAGCGATTCAAGGTCGGCGGCGCTGGACCGGTCCGCGCGCCGGTTTTCCATGATCACGTTATAGGCTTCGCCGCGGTCGATGAACTGGCCGACCCGGCGCGAGCCGAGATGGGTCTGCAGCGTCTGGCCGATGGCCGCGATGGAGACATCGAGCGCGGCGGCGCGTTCGCGGTCGATATCGACGACCAGGCGCGGACTGTTGGGCTGATAATCCTTGCGGGCCCGGACCAGATTGGGGTTCTCGGCGGCGATCGCCGCCAGCAGGCGTTCCGCTTCCGCGTCGAGGACCTCGTATTCCGAGCCCTGCAGCACGAACTGGATGTCATCGCCGCTTCCGCCGCCACCGAGCGAGGAGCGCATCGAGGCAAAGGCCTGCACGCCGGTCAGCTGGCCGAGACGGCCATTGATCTCATCGAGGATCTCGCCACCGGGACGGCGCTGGTCCCAATCGACCATCGTGCCGATGACAATGCCGGAATTATAGCCCGAGCCGCCCCAGCCCGGTGAGATGACGAGGGCACGGCGCAATTCGCCGCTGTCGAGATAGTCCAGCACCACGTCTTCGACGGCGTCGGCCTGTTCGGCCATATAGTCGAAGCTTGCGCCTTCCGGGCCGGTGAAGCGTCCGAAGAAGGAGCCGCGATCTTCCGGCGGTGTCAGTTCGGAGGGCAGGCGATTGAGCAGGACACCGGAGCCAGCCAGCGCGACGGCCAGCACGGGCAGCACGAAGAGCGGCGCCCGGATCGCCAGCTCGAGGCTGTTGCGATAGCTGGAGCGCAGGGCGCCCACGATGTCATTGACCCATTTGGCGAGGCCGCGGGCCTCGCGCGCCGGGCGCAGCAGTTTCGAGGCCATCATCGGCGACAGGGTCAGGGCGACGAAGGATGAGAGCACAACGGCGGTCGCGATGGTCAGGGCCAGTTCGGTGAAGATGCGGCCGATGAAGCCGGGCAGGAAGACCAGTGGCACGAAGACCGCGACCAGCACGGCGGTGGTGGCGATGACCGCGAAGAAGACCTGGCGCCCGCCGCGCAGGGCGGCCAGGGCCGGGCCCTCACCGAGATCGATGCGGCGCTGGATGTTCTCGAGCACGACGATGGAATCATCGACCACCAGGCCGATCGACAGCACCAGTGCCAGCAGGGTGAGGATGTTGAGCGAGAAGCCGGCGAAGGCCAGCACCGAGAAAACGCCGATCAGGCAGACCGGCACCACGGCGGCCGGGATGATGGCGGCGCGAAAACTGCCCAGGAAGAGATAGATCACCAGCACCACCAGGGTCGCGGCGACGGCGAGGGTGCGCCAGACTTCGCGGATCGACTCCTCGATGAAGACGGTGTCGTCGGACGCCTTGATCAGCTGCATGCCTTCGGGAAGGTCCGGCGCGACCCGCTCGGCCTGTTCGGTGACATTGCGGGCGACCTCGACCGAATTGGCCTGGCTCTGGCGCACGAAGCCGAGCCCGATCATGTTCTGGCCATTGCCGCGGAACAGGGTGCGCGGTTCCTCGGCCTCGAGCACGACATCGGCGATTTCGCCGAGCCGGACGACATGGCCGCTGGCCTCGGCCCGGATCGGCAGGCGGGCAAAACTCTCCGGATCGCCAAACAAGCGTTCGACCCGGACCACGATCTCGGTGTCATTGGTCTCGACCGAGCCGCCGGGGACTTCGACATTCTGCGCCCGCAGGGCGCTGTCGATATCGGTGACGGTGATGCCGCGTGCGGCCATCGCCTGCGGGTTGAGCCAGACGCGCATGGCATAGCGCCGCTGGCCACCGATGCGCACCTGGGCGACGCCATCAATGACGGAGAAGCGGTCGACCATGACCCGGTCGGCATAGTCGGACAATTCCTCCGACGTCATCCGGTCCGACATCAGGCTGTACCACATGAAGGGGCGGGCATCGCTGTCCTGCTTGCGCACCTCGATCTCCTCGACATCCGGCGGCAGCTGGTCGGTGATGCGCGACACGGCATCGCGGACATCATTGGCGGCCGCCTCGATATTGCGGTCGAGGGCAAAGGTGATGGAGATGCGCGCATTGCTGTCGCGCGAGGAGGAGGTGATGGTCTCGACGCCGTCAATGCCGGACAGCTGGTCCTCGATCACCTGGGTGACGCGGTTCTCCACCACTTCGGCATTGGCGCCGGGATAGCTGGCGGAGACCGAAACGACCGGCTGGTCGACATCGGGCAATTCGCGCAAGGGCAGGCCGCGCAGGCCGAGAATGCCGAACACCACGATCAGGGCGCTGGCGACGAAGGCGAGGACGGGGCGGCGAACCGCAATATCGGAGAGCGTCATGGCTGGGTCACCATTGTCGTATCGTCGGGCAGGCCGCTGCCGGGCCCGTAGGTGCGGCGTTCGGTGATCTCCACCGCCATGCCGTCACGTACCCGGTGCACGCCCTCGGCGATGATCAGCTCGCCCGCTTCGAGCCCGGCGGTGATCTCGACCAGATTGCCGGTGCGCAGGCCCAGCTCGACGTCGCGCCGGTGCGCCGTCGTGGTGCCATCCTGCGTCTCAAGCACATAGACGAAGCTCTCCTCGAGATAGCGCGTCACGGCCGAGCCGGGCACGGCCGGGCGGCTGCGGACATCGCGGCGCACCTCGACCACCATCAGCTGGCCGGGCAGGAGGCGGCCCTCGGGATTGTCGATTTCCGCGCGCACGATCACGGCGCGGGAGATCGGATCGACCCGGCTGTCGACCTGGGCAATGGTGCCGAGGAAAACCTGGTCGGGATAGGCATTGGTGGTCGCCTCGATCACCATGCCGGGCCGGATGGTGGCGAGAAAGCGTTCGGGCACGGTGAAATCGAGCCGGATGGCGCTGATATCGTCCAGCGTGGTGATCGGGTCACCCGGGCGGATCAACTCGCCGGGGCTGACTTCGCGCAGGCCGACAACGCCGGAGAAGGGCGCGCGCACGATGCGGTCGGCGAGCTGGGCCTCGATCGAGGCGACACGCGCCTGGGCGCGTTCAACCGCGGCGCGGGCCTCGTCCTGGCGCTGCTGCGGTACGACACCGCGCGCGATCAGGTCATTGACCCGTGTCAGATCGCGGCTGGCCTCGCGCAGGGTGGTGCGTGCCTCGCTGAGCCCGGCGGCTTCCTCGGTATCGGTGAGCTCGATCAGGATATCGCCCGCCTCGACCTCTTGGCCCGAGTCGAAATTGATCTGCGAAATCGTGTCGGAAACCCGCGCGGAGACAATGACACTCTCGCGCGAACGTGCCGTGCCCAGGGCCTCGACGATGTCGGCGAATTCAAAGCGCGCGGTCTCATAGGCCGCCACCGGCACGGCAGGGCGCTGCATCCGGCCCTGGTCCTGGTCTGAACCGGACAGGATTCGCACCGTGACGATGCCGGCCATGCCCGCAAAAACGAGCAGGGCGACGATCAAGAAGGCATAGCGGCGCATCCAGGACTCCATGACGCGAAATATTGTGCCCAACACCTAAAACCTTGCCCCGGCGCTGGCAACGCGTCTTGACGGCGCACCGGGCCGGGCGCTTTGCACAGCCTACGTCCGCCCGCGCCGACCGGATCAGTGCCTGCACCGGTTGTGGCGCATCGCGGCCCTGCCAGGCGCGCGGGTGCGGCGGCGTCACAAGTGTGTGATCGGCGGCAGCCGGGGCTTTGCGGGCGGCGGCGGCGATGATTGTCTGGCCGGATTCAGATGCATCGGGGATGCCGGAATATGAATCATGTCCTGCTGATCGGCCTGCTCGGCCTGGTGCTTCAGCTACCCGCCGCGCGGGCCGACGGGGGAGGCGATCCCGGTCGTGGGCAATGGGCGCTCGATTGCGAGGCTGCGGCGCAATACAGCCGCGGCACGCGCGGGATTGCGGTGCTGGTGGTGCTGCACGGCTCGATCGTGTGCGAGGACTATGCCGACGGCATTGATCCCGATCAAAGCTGGGAATTGGCCAGTGCGGTCAAGAGCTTCACTGCCGTCATCGCCGCGGCAGCCGTGCAGGACGGGCTCATCACCCTGGACGAGACGGTCGCCGACACCATCACCGAATGGCAGGACGACCCGCGACGCTCGCAGATCACGGTGCGGCAATTGCTGGCCCAGACCAGCGGCCTGGCGTCGCGCAATGATGATGTGCGTATCCCCGGTTATCGCGCCGCCATTCGCACACGCGCCCGCCACGAGCCGGGCGCGGCCTTTATCTACAGTGCGCGTCATTTCCAGGCCTTTGGCGAGTTCATGCGCCGCAAGCTGGAAGCGGCCGGGCTCGATGCGACGCCGGCGCATTATCTGACGCGACGCGTTCTCGCCCCGGCCGGGATCGAGCTGGGCAGCTGGGGCGCGATTGACGGCATGCCGGTGATGTCGGAGGCGGTCGAGATAACGCCGCGTAACTGGGCCCGCTTCGGTGAGCTGGTCCTGCGCGGGGGTGTCGCCGGCGGTATCAGCCTGGTCGACCGCGACGCCCTGGCCGCGAGTTTTGAGCCGGGGCAGGCCAATCCGGTCTATGGCCTGTCCTGGTGGTTGCCCGATCATGAGCGGGCCTACCTGTTGCGACGCGCGCCGAGGCATTTCCTGCTCGATACGATCGAGTACGGAGAAGGCTTGCCGGCGCTGCGTGTCGCCGCCGGCGCGGGCCGCCAGCGCCTCTATCTGATGCCGGAACTGGACATGCTGGTCGTGCGAATGACCCGCGGCGTCACCGCCGACCCGGCAACGCGCGAGGCGCGCTGGTCCGATACCGAATTCCTCACCCGCCTGCTCACGCGAGTGCCTGCCAGCGAATAGGGCGTAGATGCGGGCATGCTCCGGCGCCGGCGAAAAAATGCGGCGGGGTTCGAACGCGAAACAATTGTTTCCTCGTCATTTCTGTCGAGTCCGGACGATCACCGCCCGGCGTGATACTGCACCGACAACCCCTATTCGGCGCATTCGATCTCGTCGCAATTAACCGCGTCGGACGTGAATTCCAGCCACAGCGCGTTCAGGATGCCGAAACCGAGCGCCGCCGAGAGGCCGAGTATCCAGGTGAAATACCACATCACTTATTTCCTTTCCGGCTCAATAGGAGCCCGGTGACTGGGCTTCATCGGTGGTCACGCGGCCCCACAGGACCTTGAACACCCAGGCGGTGTAAAACAGGATGAGCGGCACGAAGATCGCCGTCATGATCAACATGAAGAACAAGGTGCCGGCGCTCGACGAGCTGTCCCAGACTGTCAGGCTGGCATCGGGATTGAGCGAGCTGGGCAGGATGAAGGGGAACATCGAGACTCCCGCCGTTGCGACCACGCCAGCTACCGAGACACCCGAACTGACCAGGCTCATCGCATTGCGCTTTTTGGCCAGACCGAAGGCCGCCACGGCGGCACCGGCCGCCGCCATCAACGGCGCGATCACCATCCACGGATGGCGGCCGTAATTGCCGAGCCAGGCACCGGCCCCGACCTCCACGGTCTTGCGCAGAGGATTGGACGGTCCGTCGGTGACCACGTCGGATGTAATGGCATAGCCCGGCAGTAGTGTGGCAACCCAGATGCCCGCCACGACAAACAGGATCACGGTCACGATGGCGGCGATCGAGCCGAAGCGCGCCGCGCGGTCGCGCACCACACCCTTCTCGGCCTTGACCACCAGCCAGGACGCGCCGTGCATGACCAGCATGGCTACCGAGATCAGGCCGGCCAGCAGGCCGAAGGGATTGAGCAGGCCGATCAGGCCGCCCTCATAGGTCGCTCGCAGCATGGGATCGAGGTCAAAGGGCACGCCGCGCAGGACATTGCCGACCGCGACACCGAAGATCAGGGCCGGGACGAAACCGCCGACAAACAGGGCCCAGTCCCAATTGCGCCGCCAGGCAGCTCCGGGACGCTTGGACCGGTATTTGAAACCGACCGGTCGCAGGATCAGCGAGGCCAACACCACGAACATGGCGAGATAGAAGCCGGAAAAACTGATGGCATAGACGAATGGCCAGGCGGCAAAGATCGCGCCACCGCCAAGGACCAGCCAGACCTGGTGACCCTCCCACATCGGGCCGATCGTATTGATAACGAGACGACGTTCGGCATCGGTCTTGGCGACGAAGGGCAGCAGGGTCGCAACCCCGAGATCATATCCGTCCGTCACGGCAAAGCCGATCAGGAGGACGCCCAGCAATACCCACCAGATGAGGCGGAGTGTGGTGTAATCGAGTGGCAATTCCATCATCAACTCCTATTGATCGTAGAGCGGCGCCGGGATGGCGGCGTTTGGCGCGTGGGCTGCAGAGCCGGGCACCGTCTGCGCTGTCGGAGCGGAAGCGACCGGCCCCTGCCGGATGGCCCGCACCATCAGCATCACCTCGATGACCGCCAGGACGCCATAAAGGGCGGTGAAGCCGATCATGGTCAGGATGACCTGGCTGGCCGAAAGGCTGGACACGCCCATGAAGGTCGGCAGCACGCCGTCAATCACCCAGGGCTGACGCCCGGTTTCTGCCAGCACCCAGCCCAGCTCGGCAGCGAGCCAGGGCAGCGGAATGATCGCCACCGCCAGTCGCAGGAACCAGCGCGGCAATTGCCGCTTCATGCTGGAGAAGTAGAAGGAGGCACCAAATACGGCGATGAAGAAGAAGCCGAGACCGGCCATCAGCCGGAAGGACCAGAAGGACATCGCCACATTGGGCACAGTGTCCCAGGCGGCCTGTTCGATCTGCTCCGGCGTCGCCTGGCGCGGATCATCGAGATGGCGCAGCAAGAGCATGCCATAGCCCAGATCACGCTTGTGGAGCTCGAACTGTTCGCGCGCTGCCACGTCCTCATGATCGATCGCAAGGCGTTGCACGGCGTCATAGGCGAGAATGCCATTCTCGATCCGGTCCTCGGCGATCGCCACCAGCGGCAAAATACCCTCGACCTCACCGTCCAGACTGCGCGTCGCGATCAGGCCGAGCACCCACGGCACCTGGATCTCGTAACGGGTTTCACGTCCCTCCTGATCGGGAATGCCGACCAAGGTCAGCGGCGCCGGCGCCTCTTCGGTGTGCCACATGGCCTCGAGGGCCGCGAGTTTCATGCGCTGGTTGTCGGTCAGCGTATAGCCACTCTCATCGCCAAGCACGACGACCGACAGCGCCGAGGCGAGACCGAAGGCCGAGGCGACAGCGACCGAGCGCTTGGCGAGCCCACGGTGACGTCCCTTCAGGAGATAGAAGGCGGAAACGCCCAGCACGAAGACCGAGGCCGTCACATAGCCGGCCGAGACCGTGTGGACGAATTTCGCCTGGGCGACCGGATTGAACAGGACTTCCATGAAGTTGACGACTTCCATCCGCATCGTGTCGGGGTTGAATTCCGAACCGACCGGGTTCTGCATCCAGCCATTGGCGATCAGGATCCACAGCGCGGAGAGGTTGGAGCCGAGCGCCACCAGGCCGGTCACCATCCAATGGATTGGACGCGACAGCTTGTCCCAGCCAAAGAACATCAGGCCGACAAAGGTCGCTTCGAGGAAGAAGGCCATCAGGCCCTCGATCGCCAGCGGTGCGCCGAAAATATCGCCGACATAATGCGAGTAATAGGACCAGTTGGTGCCGAACTGGAACTCCATCGTGATCCCGGTGGCGACACCGAGCACAAAGTTGATCCCGAACAGGGTCATCCAGAATTTGGTGATGTCCTTCCACACCTGTTTGCCGGTCAGGACATAGGCCCCCTCCATGATCACGAGGATCATCGAAAGACCCAGGGTCAGGGGGACGAACAGGAAATGATACATCGCCGTGAGCGCGAATTGCCATCGCGACAGGTCGGCAACAAGAAGCTGTTCCATGGCTTGCACTCCGGGCTCAGCGCTTTAACTTGCACTCTACATACGACTTATGGAAAGAGCCGCAATGGGCGAAACGTCGCATGCCAAAGTCCGGTCTGCCGCCACCGGGGATACCCGGCTGGACGGGCGCGCGGAGCTGGCCCGCTGGTCCCGGAGAGCCGCACCCTATACCCGGCTATCCATGCTTGCCAACGGTTTGCAGACCCTTTGCGCCATTGGCTTCGCCGCGGCCTTTGCCGGCGCCGTCGCTGCCCTGGCCGATGGGCGTGACCCGACCCTTTCCCTGGCTCTGGCGGCGCTGTTTGTCGGTTTGCGTGCCGGCTTCGGCTATCTGGGCCAGGTCACGGCTGAGCGCGCCGGGGAACGACTGGTGCGCTCCGCACGGCAGGACATCATGCGCGTCATTGGCGAGGGCGGCCCGACCGTGCTCGACGGCGCCCCGACCGGGGAACGGATTGCCCAACTGGTCGACCGGACCGCCCTGCTGGCGGGACACACCGCGCAATGGCTGCCCGGACGCATGGCTGCCATCATCACGCCCGTGCTCGTGCTGATCGCGGTTTTCACCCAGAGCTGGCTGGCCGGCGTGTTGATCCTCGTCTCAACCCTCATGCTGCCGGTCTTCATCTGGCTGACGGCTTCGGAGACCGCGGCCCTGGCCCGTGCCCAGCAAGCCTCCCTCGACGCGCTCGCCGGCGTGTTTGAAACCCGGACCCGCATCACGGGGACGATCCGGGCCTTCAATGCGGTCACGCGCGAGGCCGATACGATCCACGCGGCGACCGGGGAGCTGGCCCGCAAGACCATGGCGATCCTGCGCGTCGCCTTCCTGTCGACCGCCGTGCTGGAGTTCTTCAGCTCGGTCTCGATTGCCCTGGTGGCGGTTTATGTCGGCTTCAAACTGCTCGGCGTCTTCCCCTTCCCGACCGGCGAGATACTCACCCTGCGAGAAGGCCTGATGGCGCTCATCCTCGCGCCGGAATTCTTCGCACCCATCCGCCAGCTTTCCAGCCTCCACCATGCCCGCAGCGACGCCGCCGCCGCCGCTGAATCGCTGGCGGGTCTGACCAATGCCGGGCCATCAACCCCGCCCGTCCGCCTTCCCCCGCTTGACCATGCCCCGACGATCGACTGGCAGGCCGTCGCCCTCGGCCGGGGAGGCCACCGCGTCCTCGACCCGGTGACGGCGACCGCTCGAGCGGGTGAGATAACCGTCCTCTGGGGTCCCTCGGGCAGCGGCAAGACCACGCTCCTCCTCTCCCTGCTGGGCCTCGCCGAGACCTTGACCGGGCAGATCCGTGTCGATGGCGCACCGCTGGAGACAGGCCACTCGCTGGCGGCCTCAGCCGCCTATATCGGCCAACGTCCCTGGGCGGTGGAAGGGAGCGTTCGGGACAATCTGCGTCTGGCCGGGACAGCCGCCGATGACGAGGCCATGTGCAATGCGCTCATCGCGGCCGGGTGCGACAGCTTTCTCGGTCCGAAGGACAGCATGCTCGATGTCGAAATCGGCGCCGGTGGTGCGGGGCTGTCCGGCGGCGAGCTGCAAAGACTGGCGATTGCCCGCGCCCTGGCCGGCGAGGCCCGTCTTCTCCTGCTGGATGAACCGAGCGCGCATCTCGATGAAGCCCGCGAGCAGGCCTTGCTCGCCACCCTGCGCCGCATCGCGCCCGATCGGACCATCCTTGTCGCCAGCCACAGCGCGGCCGTGCGGCAAATGGCCGACCGGATCATCGCGCTCGAGACCGATACCGCCAATGCGGAGGCCGCCTCATGATCCGCCTTTGGACCCATCTCGGTCGCCCCCAGGCCGGGCGCATTCTTGTTGCCATTGCCCTGAGCGCGGCGGGCGGTATCCTCGCCGTTGTGCTGCTCGGTGTCTCTGGCTGGTTTCTGACCGCCAGCGCGATTGCCGGCAGTGCCGGAGCCGGGCTGCTCTTCAATCATCTCTATCCCAGCGCGACGGTGCGCGGCACCGCGATGGGCCGCATCGTCGCCCGCTATGGCGAACAGCTGGTCGGCCATGATGCGACCTTGCGAATCTCGTCAGACCTGCGGCGCGCCCTCTTCCTCGCCACCGCCCGGGCCACCGCCGGCCTGCGTCGTGGCAGCTCTGACGAATTATCGGTGGTGCTGGACGATGTCCGCCACGTCGAAGCCGGCCTGCTGCGCATCGCGCTGCCCGGTATCGCAGCCCTGGCCGGATCGCTGGCCGCGCTCGGCTTCGCCGCCTTTGCCGGCATCCTCGCCCTGCTCACGGTCGCACTGGGGCTGGGCGCTGCGCTGGCGCTCGGCACGGGGCCGGGACTGCGCCAGCAACGCCGCGCCGATGCGCAGCAGGCCGCGATCGCGGATCGACTGCGCCGGGATGCTGCGGAGCTGGTCGAGAACCGGATCGAGCTGGAAGCGCTGGGCCGGTTCACCGATCATGGCGCGCGATGGGGCGAACTGGCCGTTGAGGCCGAAACCGCCGGGCTGGCCGCGCGCCGCCGCGGGCATGTCATTGCCGCGACCACCAGTGCTCTGGGCGGGCTCACCGCCCTGATTGCCGTTCTGGCCGGCCTGGCGGACGGAGCGGGTATCGCCATCCTCGCCGGCATGGCGCTTGCCGTGCTGGCAGCGCATCAAGGCCTGGCGCTGTTCCTCGCCGGCCTGGCCAACCTGCCGGCGACCCGGATTGCCCTGTCACGCGTTCAGACGCGACTGGAAGCCTCTGCCGTCATCAAGGACGTTGATCCGGCCGCAGCGCAGCCGGTCACCGACATCCTGCCGCTTCGGCTTGACGGACTGACGGTCGGTTTCGAACCAGGCCACCCCATCACCGAGCCCGTCTCCCTGGAATTGCAGTCTGGCGCGGTCCTTGAAGTCACCGGCCCGTCCGGTACCGGCAAGACGACGCTCCTGGAAACCCTCGCCCGCTTGCGCGAGCCGATCAGCGGGATACTGCTTTTCGGTGGCATCAAAGCACAGGCCTGCCGGGCCGCCGCGATCCGCCAGTCGATCGGGATCGCGCCGCAAATCCCCGATGTCCTGCCAGGTGATCTGCGCGAGACCCTGCGCCTCGCCAAGCCAGACGCCAGCGATGCGGAATTGATGTCGGCCTGTCAGATCGCCGGCTTTGATGTGCGGCTGGAGGCCGACGGGGCCGGGCTCGACCAAGCTGTCGAGGAAGGTGGGGCCAATTTTTCCGGCGGTGAATTGCGCCGCCTCAGCCTGGCCCGCGCCCTGTTGCGGCAACCGCGCCTTGTTCTGCTCGACGAACCCTTCGCCGGTCTCGATGCAGCAATGGCCGGCGGACTGGCGGGCCGACTGGCCGAATGGGCTGGCAAGACTGGATCGGCGCTGGTGGTGGTCACCCATTCACCGGACCGGTCCCGATGGCCCGGCCTGTCCTATCAGCAGATCGAGTTGCAGCCGCTGGTGGGCCGGGAACGCACGGCCCCGGCCGGCATGCCGGAAACAGGAGGTCGCCCATGAGATTGACCCATTTCACCAATTACGCGCTTCGAATGCTGCAATACGCCGCGCTGCGCGACGGCGAGGTCAGCCGGGTCGCGGATATTGCCCAGATCCACCGGGCCTCGGTCCATCACATGATCAAGGTGGCCAACATGCTGGGCCGGGCCGGATATCTGAAAACCCTGCGCGGGCGCAGTGGCGGCATCCGGCTGGCCAAGCCGGCGCACGAGATCACGGTGGGAGAGATTGTCCGGATCACGGAAGCGCCTCTGGAGCTGGCCGAATGCTTCAACGCCGAGAGCAATACCTGCCCCCTGATCGGCATCTGCAATTTGTCGCGCACCTGGCACCGCGCACTCGCTGCCTTTCTGGAAGTGTTGGATGGAGTGACGGTCGCCGACCTCGCCGCCAATCGCGGCGAGCTGATGGACCGCCTGATGCTGCCTCCGGACCTCGATCCGGATGACGGGCCTGATGCCATACCGGATCCGGTGTAACGCTAGACTGACCGGCTTCCGAGCTCGTCCCAGGGCGTTGCCAGACCAACGCGAACCGGGGTGTTGCCAGACCAACGCGAACCGGTCTGCGAAATCGACCACCGACCTTAACTCAGGCGGCAAGTTGGCGCCATTCGGCCAGAGCGGCGGATCGGTTTTGCTTGAATGTTTCTCTGCGGTTCAGGTGACGTTCGTGGCTGAAGTGGTTGTGGACGGATGATTGAGCGGAAACGAATTTCTGTAGGGTCTCGAAGCTGCGAAACTTGCCCATCGCGCGTTCCTTTCGCCGGAAGGGGAGGTGGGAGTTTTCGGCCCGGTTGTTGAGCCAGCGGCCCGTCTCCTGGTGGCCGGCATTGCCGATCACGTTCATCGCGGCTCGGTAGGAGCGTAGCCGATCCGTCACCACGACTTGCGGATTGCCGTATCGCTTCATCGTTCGGCGCAAGAACCTCAACGCTGCCTTGCGATCCCGGCGTCTGGTGACATAGACCTCAAGCACCTCGCCCTCGTGATCGACGGCGCGCCAGAGATAGTGAAGCTCACCGTTTATGTTGGCTATGCCGGCCTTCGGCTCACGAAAACCTCGTCGAGGTGCCAAGTCCAGTTCGAGAATTTTCGACTGGCAACCCGCCGCTTTCTGACCTGCGCTGCGAACCTCGGTCCGAACCGGTTCCACCAGAAGCGCACCGTTTCGTGGGTGATATCTATCCCGCGCTCGTGGAGCAGGTCCTCGACGTTTCGCAGCGAGAGCGGATAGCGGATGTACATCATCACCGCCAGGCGGATGATCTCCGGCGAAGTCTTGAAATATTTGAACGGATTACGCATCGGGTGAGACTAGGGAACCACGTTCCCGCACTCAAGGCGTTTTAATCTGACAACACCTGCCGCGTACTTAGTGTGTCAAAACTCCAGTTAATTCACCCACTCGGCCAGCGCTCATCTCATCCGAAAAGGCGTATTGAATTTGAGTACATTGACTGTAAAACTCAAAATCATTGTAGTATTTAACGGCAAATTCTCCAATTACATTGTCTAGATGACATCGAAATAAAAATGATGTGAATTCATCCCTTTCTATTGTCTCTTGGTACTGCGCGGCAGCGGCACATTGGATTACCGTGGAATTTGTCACGTCAATTCTGATATTGGAAGAAGCATACCTTGGGGCAGACCCGCATCCACCTTGCCCGCAAAGCTCAAGTAGGTGTTGCGCCGCCACAATAGACCTCACCGAACCACATTCAGGTTGAGCACCGCAGCCTACCAGTCCCATCGACATCATCACAGTTATTAGCGTTCGCATGGCATGCTCCTACCTTCTACTGGTTACTGTGAAGGAATATGTTCTGGTGAACTCAAGTGGCATCGGTGTCCCGTCCCTTCTAGGTATGAGACCCGGCTCACCCTGCGAACCGGGCTCGCCTAGGCGAGGATTCGGGATGTTAAAGGAGCCTGCGCTTATGATCAGTGCATCTTCGAACGCAGACGCCCCATCAGGTGCCCAGCTAAACTCCCGATCCGAGAACGTTATCCTACCCGTCACAATCCAACTCCCGTCTGCCGCAGCCTGGAGCTGAGCATCAACGTATCCATCAAAACGACCAACGGTCGAACGTGACGTGCGCCCTAGCGCCAGAATTCCATCAACTCCGGTTTCTGCATTGAAGTCGGTGTTGTGTCTAACGCCAACCGGTCGACCACTTTGCTGGCTAGCAGCCAAGGCTGCTGCATATCTACCGTTTTGCATGCTTGTCGCGATCTGGTCGCCAATATCAATCGCATCATCCATGCCGTAAACTTCGGGGGCCGCCCAATAGGGATCGCCGGTACCAAGATTAAAGTGCCGCTGCATACCCTGATTAGTTTGCGGCTGGTCCCCCCTGCCGAACCCACGGTCAGGGGTTCCCGCGTGCGTCGGGGCATCGAAATCTCCTTGGCATCTTTCTCCGCAATCCCCCCTCATCCCACTTGGATCCGTCGCATTCAGCGGATTATTCCCGACATAGGCATACAGATTCATCTGATCCGCATAGCCAATCGGATCGGTCTCCAGAAACCGCCCGATCTGGGGCCAGTAATAGCGCGCCCGGTAATAATACAGCCCGCTCTCGGCGTCATAGCGGCGGCCGGTATAGCGGAAGGGATTGCCGGAGGTGTCGAGCTGGGCTTCGACGCCATAGGGGGTGTAGACATACTGGTCGGTGAGGGCGCCCGATTGCTGGTTGGACAGCGCGATCACTGAACCGAGCCGGTTGGCATGATAATAGCGGCGCATCAGTGCCGCGCCGGTGGCCGGGTCGGTGACGATCATCGTCTCGCGCTGATCGATGCCGGGGCCCGGCACATAGCGCACCAGGACTTGACCGGCCGCATTGACCTCGCTGATCTCCATCCCGCCGGCATGCACATAGCCGGTCCAGCTGGCGCCGCTATTGAGGCTCTTGCCGATGCGCCGGCCAATGACGTCATATTGGTAGGTGGTGGTCTGGCCCGGCTCGGCAATGCCGGTCAGCCGGTTGCGGGTGTCGTGATTGAAAAAGCGCGTGCCGTCGCCGGAGAAATTGTCGCTGCCGTCATAGCTGAGCGACCAGCTCGATGCGCCCGCCGATCCGGTCAGCGAGACGGTATCGTATTGATTGACGGTATTGGTCGGCTCGTCAGTGCGCACCGAGGCCGCGCTGTCGAAATCCCAGCTCTCGCTGGCACCAGCCGCCGACCACAGCCAGCCAGGAGCATCGGCGGCCGATTGGACATAGACAAGGCCGCGGATCAGGCCATCGCAGGGCCAGGCCCCGCTCTGAAAACCATGCCGGGATCCGGCCAGACTGGACTTGCCTCGTCAAGGGTTTCAACCGCGCAGCGGCGCTACGCGCCCTTGACGAGACAAGTCCAGCCTGGCGCCCTGCTTGGCAAGGATTTCAGGGAGGGATGTGCCCGGCGCGGGCCGGGGCAGGATTGGAGATTCAAGCGATCTTATGGATGCTTGGCTTGCGGAAATGGGTGCCTGTCACCATTTATTTCGAGGCCGTCACCCGCTTTACCCCCGAAGAAAAGAAGATCGCCAAGGCCCTCATCGAGAGCCTGATCCTCAAGCACGACAGCGTGCGTTTCTCCCGGGCCTCATAACCGCCGCTTCCTCTCAGCGGCCGTCACCCCGTCTTGCCGCGCCGGCGTCATCGCCAGCGTGTTGGCGAAGCCGTTCTCAGCTCTATTTGAAGATCGAGGCACAGCTGGATTGCGGGGCGGGGTTTCGGTCCGGACGGGGCGGATTGGGCGGTCCTGCAGACGGTAAATCGCCCTGCCGCACCGCTGCGGCAGAGGTGCGGCAAGAGTGCGGCAGTGCCACACGCTGCGGCACCGGTGCGGCACAAGTGCGGCGCCCATGCCGCACGCTGCGGCACGTGTGTTTATCCAATAAGTTCTGGATGTTACAGCGGCCCCGCATTTTTCGTGCGGCAATTGTGCGGCAAGCATTGCGCCAAGTGGAGGGGCCACTAGTTCGAGATATTTATCGTATATTCAGATACTTACCGCCGACTTCGGCGGCGCGCATTTTAGTGCATCTTGTGTGACAGTCAGAACCGCTCGTGCGCTTCGCCAAATCGGGGGCGTTCCGGTCACGCCGCTGCCGTGGGACCCGGGTTGTCCCTCCAGCGACCTTCCCCATTATCCTTGTCTCAACGGCGGGGTGCATTCCAGGCGATCAATTGTGTCCGTCCCAAATGTTTTACGGTACGACGAAAATGTCGTGTGTCCCTGGTTATTACCCCGATCTACATTTCTTCCGACGGCCCTTCGCGGCGAGACCACCCCACAGCACAATCGGGGTAAATAATAGCCCACACCGCTATCCCATCTTCACGTCGAAGATGGATTCTGATTTCCCCTGTAGCCGGGCGCTCCAACGACTCGACACTCAGCTGGTCGATGCTCTCAGTATCTCCCCTGACCGCGTCGCCGAGCGGTTTAGCGATCAGCGCCTCTTTTGCACGGAGCACAGCCGCGTCGTCGCTCATGCTCACGCATCGCGTTTGCTCTTCAGCCGGCCCCAAGAACCAATCAGATTTCAGAAAATAATCGACACCAAAGACTGCCGTGCCGATCAGCAGAACGAGCAACCCGATCGTCGCAACCGCTTTTCTCATTGTTCTTCTTTCACATTGATTTCTTGAGACCCGAAGAAGGTGATGTCGTAGTCCTGACCGCCATGTTGCTGCTGTTGATCAGCAGCCCAGGCCGTGAGTTCGGAAGCTAGACCAGTTCGATTGGGGTCTGCAGGATAATCTTGACGATCAAGCTCCCCGGTCACGCTCGCATCCAGGTTCCAATTGCCATCGCTATCGATGGAAACCTGACCTGTCACGGTCACGCTGAATCGACCGATGCCGCCTTTTTGGTAAGTGCCAGTGTTGCCATCAAATCCGCCCCCAGCATTTACTTCTGTCATGTTGACATCAACAGGCGCACCAGTCTGCCGGGCCGCGTCGATTGCGCCGCCTAGTGCAGAGCTAGGATCAGCAGCGAGCGTCTGGAGGGAACCGCCCAAATCCGCCAAATTTACTTGCCGGAAATCTGCTTCTCGCGGAGATCCATCGCCCATGATGGCGTGGGCGTTGATGACGCCAGCGGCAGCCGGGTCAATATTCCGAATATTCGGGTTATCGGCTCCCCGCGTTTTACCAGTCACCCTGCAGCCAGAAACTCTACGGAATTGGCCGCACATTCCGCTTGGGTCTGTCATGTTCAGCGGATTATTGCCGACATAGGCATACAGATTCATCTGATCCGCATACCCAATCGGATCGGTCTCCAGAAACCGCCCTATCTGGGGCCAGTAATACCGCGCCCGGTAATAATACAGCCCGCTCTCGGCGTCATAGCGGCGGCCGGTATAGCGGAAGGGATTGCCGGAGGTGTCGAGCGGGGCTTCGACGCCCCCGGAACGGGTCCGGGGCAGGCTCCGGGGGTGTAGACATACTGGTCGGTGAGGGCGCCCGATTGCTGGTTGGTCAGGGCGATGCCCCGTCACGCCCGCAGCTCGCGCAGCGGGCGAGGACGGACAAATCAAAAAGGAGGGCCGAGCCGGTTGGCGTGATAGTACCGGCGGGTCAGCGCCGCGCCCGTGGCCGGGTCGGTGACGATCCCCCGGGCCGGGCCTGCCCGGCCCGCCCGAGGGCAGGCATCGTCTCGCGCTGATCGATGCCGGGGCCTGGCACATAGCGCACCAGGACTTGCCCGGTCGCATTGACCTCGCTGATCTCCATCCCGCCGGCATGCACATAGCCGGTCCAGCTGGCACCGCTATTGAGGCTCTTGCCGATGCGCCGGCCGATCACGTCATATTGATAGGTCGTGGTCTGGCCCGGCTCGGCAATGCCGGTCAGCCGGTTGCGGGTGTCGTGATTGAAGAAGCGGGTGCCGTCGCCGGAGAGATTGTCGCTGCCGTCATAGCTGAGCGACCAGCTCGATGTGCCCGCCGATCCGGTCAGCGAGACGGTATCGTATTGATTGACGGTATTGGTCGGCTCGTCCGGGCGCACCGAGTTGGCGCTGTCGAAATCCCGGCGCCTCCCGTCCCGGCCTGTCCACGCCCTTGCCGGGCGCGTTATACTGCTGACGCCAGAGGCGATGCGGGAGGTGCGGAGATCATGAAAACAGCGTCAGAAGCAGACGGGAAATCCATATATGATTGTTTTCAAGCCACATTTTGCGCTTTTCGAGCAAATTCAGGGCGACGCAAGGACACCCCGGGGCATCATCAACGTCATATGAAGCGGTGATCAATGGCCACTCAAAGACAGACCCGGCATAAACAGCGCGACCACGCCCGGCTGGCGCGCGGGCCATCAGGGCAGACGCCTCGTGCCGCAGGTCCGGGACCGGTGCCGGGGTCTGGTGTCGGGGGTTAGTGGCGGAGAGGAAGGGATTCGAACCCTCGGTACGCTTTTGGCGTACACTCCCTTAGCAGGGGAGCGCCTTCGACCACTCGGCCACCTCTCCACCTGCGGGTTTAGAATGCCCGGGCGGCGGCTTCAAGCGCCAGTTGCGGCAAAAGGCTGCACTGAACACACCTGTGGTTCGGGCGCGTGCGGTGCAGCCTTGCTGTGGGCCTAGAAAAACGCCTGCAGACCGGTCTGGGCACGGCCCAGGATCAGGGCGTGGACGTCGTGGGCGCCTTCATAGGTGTTGACGGTTTCCAGATTGACCATGTGGCGCATGACCTGGAATTCCTCGGAAATGCCGTTGCCGCCGTGCATGTCGCGCGCCTGGCGGGCGATATCGAGCGCCTTGCCGCAATTATTGCGTTTGACGATCGAGATCATTTCCGGCGCCGCCTTGGCCTCGTCCATCAGCCGGCCGACACGCAGGCTGGCCTGCAGGCCGAGCGCGATCTCGGTCTGCATGTCGGCGAGCTTCTTCTGGTAGAGCTGGGTCTGGGCGAGGGGGCGGCCGAACTGTTTGCGGTCGAGCCCGTATTGCCGCGCCGCATGCCAGCAGAATTCCGCCGCACCGAGCGCGCCCCAGGAGATACCGTAGCGGGCGCGATTGAGACAGCCGAACGGGCCTTTCAGGCCGGAGACATTCGGCAGCAGCGCGTCTTCGGAGACCTCGACATTATCCATCACGATCTCGCCGGTGATCGAGGCCCGCAGCGAGAGCTTGCCGCCGATCTTGGGGGCGGAGAGGCCCTTCATGCCCTTCTCCAGAACGAAGCCGCGAATCTTGCCGTCATGGGCGTCGGATTTGGCCCAGACGACGAAGACATCGGCGATCGGTGAATTGGAGATCCACATTTTCGAGCCGTTGAGGCAATAGCCATCGGCGGTCTTGGTGGCGCGGGTTTTCATGCCGCCGGGATCGGAGCCGGCATCCGGCTCGGTCAGGCCGAAACAGCCGATATATTCACCGCTGGCCAGCTTGGGCAGATATTTCATCCGCTGGTCTTCCGAGCCATAGGCATGGATCGGATACATCACCAAGGACGACTGCACCGACATCATCGAGCGATAGCCCGAATCGACGCGCTCGACCTCGCGGGCGACCAGGCCGTAGGCGACATAGCCCAGCTCGGCGCCGCCATAGGCTTCCGGAATGGTCGAGCCGAGAAGGCCAAGCTCACCCATTTCGCGGAAGATGTCCGGATCGGTCCTTTCCTCGCGGAAGGCCTCGATCACGCGCGGCTGCAGCTTGTCCTGCGCATAGGCGCGGGCGGCATCGCGGACCAGGCGTTCTTCCTCGGTCAGCTGGTCGTCGAGGCGGAAGGCGTCCTCCCAGTCGAAGGGCCCGAGATCCGGTGCATCCTTGGCTTTGAGCTTGGTCATTGATTGGTCGTCCCCGTGTCAGTTTCCGGATTGCTGTGGCTGAAATCCGGTTTCCGCTTGTCGAGAAAGGCGCGATAGCCTTCGTTGAAATCTGCATGCGTGAAAGCGCCGGCAAACAGGGCTTTCGTGCTGTCATCGTCCTGGTCCTGGCCGGCCAGGACGCGCGCGATCATCTGTTTGGTGAATTCGGCCGAATAGGGCGACATGTCCAGCAGATGATCCACATAATCGCTCACCATCCGCTCCAGCCCGGCCGGCGCCGTGACCCGGTTGGCGAGGCCGCAGGCCAGCGCTTCGGCGGCGTCGAGCGTGCGGGCCGAGAACAGCATGTCCCTGGCCATCGGCGCGCCGACCGTATCGACCAGGCGCTTGGTATCGTTGAAGGGATAGATCAGGCCCATCTTGGCCGGGGTGATGGCGAAGCGGGCGCTTTCGTCGGCAAAGCGCAGGTCGCAGGCCAGCGCCAGGCCGCAGCCGCCGCCGACGCAGGCGCCGCGGATCATCGCGATGGTCGGGTGGGGGAAGGCGGCCAGGGCATCGAGCGCGGCCGCGATCTGGCGCGAATAGGCCGCGCCGCGTTCCGGCGTGGCGTAGACCTCGGCGAATTCCGAGATGTCGGCGCCCGAGGCGAAGGCATCGCCGGCGCCGCGCACGACCAGGACACGGCAATCCTTGGCGATGCCGTCCAGCAGTGCGGGCAGGGCGGCCCACATCGCTTGTGTGAAGGCATTGCGCTTGTGCGGCCGGTTGAGCACGAGTTCGGCAATGGCGCCGCGGCGTTGCAGCAGAAGCGTGTCGTCGAGCGGTTCGGTCATCGGCGCTGGGTTTCTCGTTCCGGAAGCGATCAGACGCAGCGAAGCATTGGTGCCGCCGCAAAAACCAGCATAAACCTGTGGCATCGGTTGAGAGAAGCGCGGTGCTGCGTTTGTCGCGACGGCGGGCGGGGGAGAGCCTTATGAACCAGCAAACAGTCATCGTCCTGGTCACGCTGGTGATCTATAATCTGGTTCTGGTCGGTGTCGGCATCTGGGCCAGCAAGCGCAACAGGAATGAATCCGACTTCTTCGTCGCCAGCCAGGGGCTGGGCGCCTGGGTCGCCGGCCTCTCCTACGCCGCCTCGACGTCGTCGGCCTGGGTGCTGCTGGGCTTTACCGGCTTTGTCTATGCCACCGGCCTGTCGGCGCTGTGGATGGTGCCGGGGATCTGGGGCGGCTATGTCGCGGTCTGGCTGTGGTTCGGCCAGCGCCTGCGCGAGGAAACCGCCGAGCGCGGCCATGTCACCCTGACCGATTTCCTCGCCGCGAAAGCGAGCGGCCGGACGCGGGTGATGATCACCGGTCTGGCCTCGCTCTTCATCGTCTTTTGCTTCGTCTTCTATATCGCGGCCCAGTTCGGCGCCGCCGCGGCGGCCTTCGAGACCCAATTCCCCCTTAACCAGACCGAAGCGGTGATGATCGGTGCTGCGGTGATCCTGATCTATTCCCTGCTCGGCGGGTTCTGGGCGGTGAGCGTCACCGACATGCTTCAGGGCTTCATGATGGTGCTGGTCGCGCTGACCCTGCCGGTCGCCGCCCTGATGGCCGCCGGCGGGCCGGCCCAGGTCTTCGCCACCCTCGCGGCCGAGGCGCCGCCGGAATATCTGCAGATCACGGGCGGCCGCGCCGGCTTCATGCTGGCCGGCTTCGTGCTGGGCGTCTGGGGTGTCGGCATCGGCGCGCTGGGACAGCCGCAATTGATGTCACGCCTGATGGCGATCAAGGACGAGGCGGCGCGCTATCGCGGCTTCGCCATCGCCATTGTCTGGGCCGTGATCATGTTCACCGGCATGACCGTGCTAGCGCTGGCCGGCCGTGCCCTGGTTGGCGGGGCGGAGAATGGCGAAAACCTGTTCTACCTGCTCGCCGGCGACCTCCTGCCGCCAATCCTGGCCGGTATCGTGCTCGCCGCCGTGCTGTCGGCGGTCATGTCGACGGTGGATTCCATCCTGCTCGTCGCCGCCGCCGCCATCGCCCATGACATGGGCCTGTCGCGGCGTTTTCCCGGCAGCGAACTGACGGTGTCGCGCATTGTCATGCTCGCCATCGCCCTGGTCGCGATCTGGATGACACTGGCGCTGCCGAGCACGATTTTCGCCCGCGTCCTGTTCGCCTGGGCGGCGCTGGGTGCGGCCTTTGGCCCGATCATCATCATGCGGGTGATGCGCATCGAGCCGAAGGGATGGGCCGTGATCGCCGCGATGGCGAGCGGCTTTGCGCTGACGGTTTTCTTCAACGCCATGGGCGCTGTCGATCCGGCCGGGCTCGACGGGGTGATGCGAACCCTGTCCGACCTGGCCCGCCTGCCGGGCGACCCGTTCGAGCGCGTTGTGCCCTGGATGCCGGCGCTGGCGATCCTGTGGTTCGGGCGGCAGAAGGCGGCGGTCTAGCCCGGCGGATCGAATTTCGCCCGCAATTCCCGCTTCAGCACCTTGCCGTTCGGATTGCGTGGCAGTTCGGCGACGATGTGCAGGGCCGACAGACGCTGGCGCTTGCCGACACGCTGATTGACCCAGTCGAGCAGCTCGCCGATCACAAGGGCGGCGCCGGGCCTGGCCTCGACGACACCGACGGGTGTCTCGCCCCAGACCGCATCGGGCAGGCCGATCACGGCTGCTGCCGCGACGGCCTCATGGCTGATCAGCACCTGTTCGATATCGGCCGGATAGATATTCTGGCCGCCGGAGACGATCATGTCCTTCTTGCGGTCGACGATATAGAGGAAGCGCTCGGCATCGAGCTTGCCGATATCGCCGGTGCGCAGCCAGGTCCGGCCGGACGGATCGGTCCAGCTGGCCTCGCCCGTCGCGTCGGGATTACGCCAATAGCCGGGCATCACGATGGCGCCGCGGCTGACGATCTCGCCGGCCGTGCCGGCCGGGCATTCGACGCCGTCCTCATCGATGATCTTCAGATCCGTGCCGGGCAGGGGCTTGCCGACCGAGGCGAGACGACCGGGCGCATCCTCCGGGTCCAGCGTCGTGATGACACCCTCAGTCAGGCCGTAGAGCTCGATCACACCGCACGCGAATTGCTCGAACAAGCCTGCCTTCAGGCGCTCGGGCAGGGATGAGCCGCAGGACATCATCGCCTGCATCGAGCCCGTATCGGTGCGGGCGATGGCGGGATGGTCGAGCAGGCGCTGATACTGCACCGGCACCATCGCTGTATGGGTAATGCCCTGCCGCGCGATCAGGGCCAGAGCGGGGCCGGTATCGAAACGCCGGGTGAGATGCAGCGTGCCGCCGACCAGAAAAGTGCAGAGCAGCATCACGCAGGCGATATTGGAATAGAGGCCGAGGGTGCACAGGGTGCGCGCACCGGAATGATAACGCAGCGCCAAGGCGAGATCGCGGGCCCAGGCGAGGCGGGTGGCATGGGTGTGGAGAATACCCTTGGGCCGCCCGGTCGTGCCGGAGGAGTAGATGATGTTGAAACCGTCATCCGGCGCGATCGCCACGGCCGGGGTCAGGGCAGCCTGGATGGCGAGCCAATTGCCGTAATCGAGCCAGCCATCGATCTCGCCCTCATCGCCGACGCGCACACAGTGCAGGCCGGCCGGCAGGTCCATCCTGTCGATCCGTTCCGCCTGGGCCGGCGTGGCGATCACCGCCCGGGCGCCGGCATCCTGGATCATCGCCGCCATCGCATCGTCGGAAATGGTCAGGTTGAGCGGTGCCGAGATACAGCCCGAACAGGCGATGCCGAGCAGCACCTCCACCGTCTCGCGCTCATTCTCCATCGCCACCACGACGACATCGCCGCGCCCGAGGCCGAGCGCGATCAGTCCGTTGGCGACCCGGTTGACCGCCTGGATCAGCGCCGACCACAACACCGTCTCGCCCTCGAACACCAGCGCCGGACTGGCGGCCCGCCAACGCCCGTGCAGCGCGAGGATGTCAGGCAATAGCGGTGCAGGCGCGGTGAGGGGCAGGCTGGCGGGATGGTCAATTTTCGGCATGACGCAGCTCGGGGTTGGCTTGCCGCCAGATTGCCGTCACCGGGGGTGGGGGTGTCAAGGCGGGAGTGGGGGGGCGGGCCACGATGCGTGCCGGTGCCCGCCTTGCCTGTCACGCCGGCCTGCGGTAAATCGCCAGGCATGACGGCGTCCGCATCCCATGCACAGCCCGCTCGCGCGGCGCAGCGAATTACGGTCCCGGTGCCGCTTGGCGGACCGGGTTATTCGTATTCGATCTGACGGGATGCCGGGCCTGTAGCTCAGCGACGGCGTCCACCGCATTATGGGGCCCTCATGCCAACCTCATCCACCCTTCATCTCGTCTGCGGCAAGATCGCGGCGGGTAAATCCACGCTCTGTCATCAGCTGGCGACGGGGGCCGACACGGTTCTCTTGTCCGAGGATGACTGGCTTTCGGGCCTCTTTCCCGGCGAAATATCCACTCCGGCCGACTATGTCCGTTGTTCGGCCCGGTTGCGCGCGCTGATCGGCCCGCATGTTGTGGCGCTGCTGCGCGCGGGTCTCAGCGTGGTGCTCGATTTCCCGGCCAATACCGTGTCCTCACGTGCCTGGATGCGGAGCATCATCGATGACGCGGCCGCCGCCCATACGCTGCACTGGCTCGACCTCGATGACGAGATCTGCAAGGCGCGCCTGCGCCAGCGCTATGCGGCCGGCGAGCACGCCTATGCCGCCAGCGAAGCCGAGTTCGAGCTGTTCACACGCTATTTCGTGCCGCCGGCGGCGGCCGAGGGGTTCGAGATTGTGGTACATCAGGCGTGAGCGCGCTCCCCCCCCTGCGACACCCGGCCCCTTGACGTCGGGCTCGTCCCGTAACACCAAGCCGCCATGATCGCTGAACTCGGCCAGGCCGCCCTTATTCTCGCTTTTGTTGTTGCGCTGTTGCAGGCCGTGCTCGGTTTTGCCGGCGTGGCGGTGCGTGACCCGGTATTCCATCGCTTTGCGCGCTCGGGGGCGATGGTCCAGTTCGTGCTGGTGGCCGCGGCCTTTGCCTGCCTGACGGCGCTGTTTGCGGTGTCGGACTTTTCGGTTCTGGTGGTGGCGCAGAACTCGCACACGCTCAAACCGCTGATCTACAAGCTCTCCGGCGTCTGGGGCAATCATGAGGGCTCGATGCTGTTATGGGCGCTGATCCTGACGGCCTACACGGCGGCGCTCGCGCTGTTTGCGCGGCATGTGGCGCCGCGTCTGATCACGCTGACCTTTTCGGTGCAGTCGCTGGTGACGGCGGCTTTCCTTGCCTTTTTGATCTTCACCTCCAATCCCTTCGCACGCCTCTGGCCGGTGCCGCTCGATGGCGCCGATCTCAACCCGCTACTGCAGGACCCGGGTCTGGCGACGCATCCGCCGATGCTCTATGCCGGCTATGTCGGCTTCTCGATCACCTTCTCCTTTGCCGTTGCCGCCCTGATCGAGGGCCGGGTCGATGCGCGCTGGGCCCGGATCGTGCGCCCCTGGGCGCTGACCGCCTGGACCTTCCTCACCATCGGCATCGCACTGGGCGCCAGCTGGGCCTATTACGAGCTGGGCTGGGGCGGCTGGTGGGCCTGGGACCCGGTCGAGAATGCCTCGCTGATGCCGTGGCTGGCGGGCACGGCCTTTATCCATTCCCTGCGGGTGATGGAAAAGCGCGACACCCTCAAGGCCTGGACCATCCTGCTGGCCCTGGTCACCTTCTCGCTCTCGCTGGTGGGGACATTCTTGGTGCGCTCCGGGGTCATTACATCGGTGCACGCCTTCGCCGTCGATCCGCAGCGCGGCGTGTTCATTCTCGGGATATTGCTGCTCGTGATTGGTGGCTCGCTGGCGCTTTACGGCCTGCGTGCCGGCCATCTCAAGCCGACCGGCGTATTTGCCGAAGTGAGCCGCGAAAGCACGCTGCTGGTCAATAACCTCTTCCTGGCTGCGGCCTGTGCCCTGGTCTTCTTCGGCACCTTCTATCCGCTCTTCATCACCACCGTGTCTGACGAGACGATCTCGATCGGCGCGCCGTTTTATCACGCCACCTTCATCCCGATGATGGCGGTTCTGTTCCTGCTGATCCCGGTCAGCGCCATGCTGGCCTGGAAGCGCGGCAAGCTGGGCCCGATCGCCCGCAAGCTGACCCCGGCCTTCATCGCCGCCATCGCCGCCGGACTGATCGCGCTGTGGGTTGCCGAACGCGAAGCCGTCGCCGGCGCAATCGGCACGGCGCTGGCGGTCTGGGTCGGGCTGGGCGTGCTGCTCGACCTGAAATCGCGGCTGAAACTGTTCGAGATCGATTTCGCCGCCAGCTGGGCGCGCGCCAAGCGCCTGCCGGCGGCGATCTGGGGCATGACCGTCGCCCATCTCGGCATTGCCGTCCTGATCTTCGCCGTGACGGGTGTGAGCGCCTGGAAGGACGAGGCCAGCGCCTTTTTGATGCCTGGCCAGTCGATGGAGCTCGATGGCTATGTGATCGAGCTGGTCGATGTCGAGCGCAGCGACCGGGAGAATTTCGTCTCCCAGGCCGGGACGCTGGCGATTTCGCGTGGCGGGCGCGAGCTTGGCGAGATGGTCGCCGAGCGGCGCTTTTACCCGGTGCGCGAGATGGCGACGACGGAATCGGCGATCCGGGCCCGGCTCGATGGCGATCTCTATGTCACGATCGGTGAGGGCGTCGAGGGACGCGGCTGGGCCGTGCATGCCTATGTCTATCCATTGGCGGTCTGGTTGTGGATCGGCGCGGCCTTGCTGGCGCTGGGCGGATTGCTGGCGCTTGGTGATCGTGGCCGCCGCGCCCTGAGTGCCCGCGCTCCGGCGGCGCCAAAGGCGGAGACAGGATGATGGGACGCTGGCTCGCCTTCCTGCCGCTGGTCCTGTTCGCCGTGCTGGCCGTGTATTTCGGCATGGGCCTGCGTGAGGATCCCGGCGCAATTCCGTCGCAGCTGATCGATGAGCCGCTGCCGGCCTTCGAGCTTGCCCCCATTGCCGGGGCCGAGGCCGGCCTGGCCAATAGCGACCTGGCCGGACAGGTCAGCCTGCTCAATGTGTTCGGATCCTGGTGCCCACCCTGCGCCATCGAGCACCCGATGCTGATGCAGATTGCGCGCTCGGGCATCGTACCGATCTACGGCATCGACTGGCGCGATACGCCGGAAGCCGGCGCCGCCTGGCTGGAGCGGCATGGCAATCCCTATACGGCGGTCGGGCTCGACCCCGACAGTCATCTGGCGATCGATCTGGGTATTACCGGCGCGCCGGAAAGCTTTCTGGTCGACCGCGACGGGCGCGTGCGCTATCGCCATGTCGGCATCATCACCGATACTGACTGGACGCAAACCCTGCTGCCCCTGATCCGCGAGCTGGAGGCCGAATGATGCGTGCCCTGATCGCCTGCCTCGCCCTGCTGCTGACCCCCGCCGCCTTCGCTGCGCCATCGCCGGATGAGGCCTATGCCGACGCGGCGATGGAACACCGGGCCCGCTCGCTCTACACCCAATTGCGCTGCGTCGTCTGTCAGAGCCAGAGCATTGACGAGTCCAATGCCTCGCTGGCGGAGGATATGCGCGTCGTGGTGCGCGAACGGCTCGATGCCGGCGATAGCGACGCTGATATCCTCGCCTACATGCAGGCGCGCTATGGCGATTATGTGCTGATGCTGCCGCCGCTGCAGGCCAATACGCTCGTGCTGTGGGGCTTGCCGATCTTCATTCTGCTGGCCGGCGGCCTGCTGGTCTTCGTCTTCATCCGGCGGCAGGCCCGGGCGCTGCCGGCCGAACTGACGCCCGAGGAAGAGGCTGAATTGGCCGTGCTGATGGAAGAGGAAGGCCAATGATGGTGTGGATTCTGATCGCGGTGATGGCCAGCCTCACCGTGGCGGCCCTGGTGCTGCCCTTCATGCGGCGGACGGGCGCGGCGCAAGGCGATGGGCTGGGCGCGTTTTCCGGCCAGCTCGACGAGTTGGCGCGGGATCGCGAGCTTGGCCTGATCGATCCCGACCAGGCCCGCGCAGCCGAGATCGATATCAAGCGGCGGCGCCTGGCTGCGTCGGCGCGCGACGACCGCGAAGGCGAGGGCGCGGCCAACCCGCTGCTGCGGCAGCTGGCGATCATCGCCTGCGGGCTTGGCGGTATCGCCGCGGTCGCGATTTATATGGTTATCGGCAGTCCGCTGCTGGTCGGTGCCAGCGAGCCGGAGCCTGTCGAAGTGTCCGGGGAGATGCGCGCCGTGCTCGACCAGGTCGAGACGCTGGCGGCGCAAATGGAGGCCGATCCCGGCAATGCCCAGGGCTGGGCCGTGCTGGGGCAGGCCTATCTCGGCCTTGGCCGCTATGGCGACGCTGCGGACGCTTTTGAACAGGCCATCGATATCGTGCCGGATTCGGCCTTTCTGTTTGCCTCGCTCGGGCAGGCGATCCTGTTTGGCGAGAATGGCACCATGACGCCGGCGGCGCGTGAGGCCTTTGCCCGCGCGCTTGATATCGAGCCGACAGATGTGCGGGCGCGTTTCTTCATGGCCGAAGCGCAATATCAGGCGGGAGAGCATGAGGCCGCGCAGGCGGCGTGGCAGGCGTTGCTGGCCGAATCTCCGGCTGATGCGGCCTACAGGGCGATGATCGAGGCGAGGCTCGCCAGTCTGTCAACGCAGCCGGAAGCGTCTGAATAGAGCCCTGGGTCGAGCGGTGAACCGGAAAACGGCCCTCTCCGGAGCCTAGTCCAGATTGCGGCGGCCGAATTCGGGCCCGGGACGGGCCGCGTCATCGCGAACCCAGCTGACGAACAGCTCGACTTGCCGTTCCGCTTCGATCTGCACCGACTCGGGAATCTGGGTGTGTTGCACAACCCGTTCGCGCAGGCTGGAAGGGCAGGCTGCCGCTGCAGCACCTGCTGTCGCGAAGACTGCGATCATAACGAGTGCGTTTTTCATCAAGCTCTCCCCAGCCGTGAATCAATCCGTCGGATGCATTACAGAAGCTTAATGAAGACGGGAGGTCCATCCCGACTATCGATAAAAAGGCGGAATTGTGGCGGTCCCTGCGGCCAAATCCGGAAATTTGACGGCTTGAGTCTGTCTTTTGCGTTGCGCCCATCGCAGTCGGGCAGGTATGAGCATGCAAGGCGGGCCGGTCCTGCCGGTCATAAAACATCCCGAATATGCCGTTGGTAGCTTTGGAAAAGTGAAAGGGTGGCGCTATACCGTCCCCGCGAGATCGGCGCTGTTCAGGTGAGCTGCCGACAAAACCCGGATAGGCGTTTGATGGCGGCAGAGCAAAACAGGGGCGGGGGGCCAGGCCATTCAAATGCCTACCAGACCGTGCTCGATCTGGTCCGGCTGAGTTCGGTCGGCCAATCCGATCATGGCCGCGCCATCATTGATATCCTGCAGCGGGTCAAAGCTCATTTCGGTCTGCCGCGGGCGGCGGTCTGCCAGATCCAGTCCGGCCGCTATTCGGTCGAATATATCCTTGACGATACGGCGCAATACGCCGTCGGCGACACGCTGGACCTGGCGGGAAGCTGGTGCCAGCAGGTCGTCGATCTCGAGCAGACGGTCATGGTGGCCTGTGCCGCCGGCAGCGAGCAGGAGCGCTATCCGGGCTTTCGGCCCGAGAACGCCCAGGCCTATGCCGGCGCCCGTATCCTGGTTGACGGCCAGCTGCATGGCACGATCAATGTCACCGCCGACGCGCCCCGCCAGGCGCCGTTCGATACCGATGATCGCAATGTACTGGAAACGGCAGCGGCCCTGGTCGGCCATCATGTCTCGCTGCAGCGTTCCCAGGCGCGTTTTGACCTCGCCGTCCGCGGCTCGAGCGTCGGCCTGTGGGACTGGGACATGATTGACGGCTCGGTCTACTGGTCGCCGCGCTGCTATGAATTGCTGGGCATGGACCCGGCGGAACATACGCCACATGTCGACGATTTTGCAGCCCTGCAGCACCCCGATGAGCACGAGATGATGGCCGACGCCATTGCGCGTCATCTCAAGGATCGCGAGCCCTACCGGATCGAACACCGCATCCGCCATGCCGATGGTCACTACATCTGGGTGCATTCGCGCGGCCAGGCGGTCTGGGACCGGGCCGGTGTGCCGCAGCGCATGGCGGGATCGATCGAGGATATCACCGAGCGCAAACGCGACAGCGAGGCCTTGCTGCGCAGCGAGGAGCGTTATGAGCTCGCGGTCCGTAGCACCGGGGTGGGCATCTGGGACTGGGATGTCGCGAGCGGCGAGGTGTTCTGGTCGGAACAGCTCAAGCGCATGCTCGCTCCCGGTATCGCGGAACCGGAATTGTCGATCGAGAAATTTGCCGAGCGTATTCACGAGGATGATCGCGAGCGCGTGCTCGACATGCTGCAGCGGCACCTGGCGCGCGAAACCGAGTATCGGGTCGAATACCGCAATCGTCTCCCCGATGGCCGGGTGATCTGGGTGCACACGCGCGGCCAGGCCGTCTGGGATGACAATGGCGAGCCGGTGCGAATGGCCGGCTCCTGCCATGACATCACCGAGCGCAAGGAGGCCGAGGAACGCATGGCGTTGCAGGCCGACGAGTTGCGCCGCACCAATCGCGAGCTTGAGCAATACGCTTCGATTGCCTCGCATGACCTGCAGGAGCCCTTGCGCAAGATCACCAGTTTCGGTGCGCTGCTGGCGCGGGATTATTCGGAAACGCTGGACGAGCGCGGCCGCATGCTGGTCGACCGCATGGTCGATGGCGCGCAGCGCCTGCGTCAGCTGATCCAGGACCTGTTGAGCTATTCGCGATCCTCGAACGATGCGATGCAGTTTGCCGACGTACCGATGTCAGCCCTCGTGGCGGATGTGTGCAATGATTTCGAACTCACCATCGCCGAGACCGGCGCGACCATCGACTGTGAGGGCGATGCGGTGCTGCGCGGCGATTCCCTGCTGCTGCGCCAGCTCTTCCACAATCTTTTGAGCAATTCGCTGAAGTATTGCGGCGATACGCCGCCGCATGTGCGCTTCGAGGCGGTGCGGCCTGACGGCGGTTCTTGCTGGCAGATCCAGGTCCGCGACAACGGGATCGGTTTCTCCAGCCGCTATGCCGAGCGTGTCTTCGAGATGTTCAAGCGGCTGCACCCGCGCGACGCCTATCCCGGCACCGGGATCGGTCTGGCCCTGTGCCAGCGTGTTGTCGAGCGCCATGGCGGGCGTATCCGGGTCGAGAGCGAGCCGGGCGCCGGCACCTGCTTCCACATTGAATGGCCGCTCGAGCCAACGGACGAGTTGGTGGGCATGGCTGCCGGTTCCGGCGAGACGCTCCCGCCACAAAGTATGAATTGACGTATGCAGTGAGATTGTCGACATTTCCTGCGGTCCGCCCCATGTTGTCACCATCCGAAATCCAGCAATGAGTTTGACCCCATGAAGCCTGACAGCCCTGTAATGACGCGATCCATGTCGATAATCCGAACTTGGGGTACGCTCAACTGGGCCAGTGTTTTCTCGGTTATTCTCTATCCGGCTCTGGGGGTTGCGCTCTTGGTGACCATGGTCGTGCTCGGCCTGGCACTGGAGGGGCTGACCCTGCATTGGTGGTACGCACCGCTTGGCCTGGCCGTGATGGCCGCGACGATTTTCCTTTGCAATATGGGTATCGGCCCCTTGCACCGGATCTGGCAGCACCGCGCCGGCGAGATCAAATGGCCGGCCCAGGTGATCTTCATGTTCAATTGCATCCTCGCGATGCAGGGTTCGCTCAAGGACTGGGTCAATTACCATTCCCAGCATCACCGCTTCGCTGACAATCCCGGCGATCCGCACAATCCGTTTGAGAGCAAGGTCTGGGCCTGGATGGGCTGGATCCTGTGGCGCGACGAGGCCGACCTGAACCGGCCAGTGCCGCTCTGGCTCAAGGAAAACAAGGTCGTGCTCTTCGCCGACCGCTTCCATATCTCGCTGTCACTGGCGATGCATTTCCTCGTGCCGGCGCTGATCTATCTCGCTGTTGCCCTGAGCGGCGGGTCGGTGATCCTGCTCGCCCTGCTGCACGCCTGTGTCATCATCGGCCGCGGCATCCAGTTCCACGCCACCACGCTCGGCGTGAATGTGTTCGGGCACCTGGAGACGCCGAAATGGGTTGATTACCTGCTGGCGCTGCTGACCGGCGGTGAAGCCCTGCACGACCACCACCACGAATTTCCACGCAGTGCGCTGCATTTGCCCAAGCGTGGCATCTGGAACCGGATTGTCGATTACAACGGGACCATGCTGCTGGTCCTGCGCCGGCTCGGGCTGGCCAAGAATCTGGAGATCGCACCTCAATTCGCCTGACCCCGCCAAGGCCGGGACAGGCATGCGGGGATATATGCCTACAAGATTGACGTGAGCGTAAACGTCACGTCGGAAATGGAAGACGGGAGACTGACATGCCGGATCTTGAAGCATTCCGCGCCGAGACGCGCGCCTGGCTTGAAGCCAATTGCCCGGACGAGATGCGTCGTCCGATGAAAGCCGAAAGCGATGCCGTCTGGGGCGGCCGCAAGGCGGTGTTCCAGTCGGAGGCGCAGAAAACCTGGCTCGATCGCATGGCGGCCAAGGGCTGGACCGTGCCGGAATGGCCGGTCGCCTATGGTGGCGGTGGCCTGTCCAAGGCGGAAGCCAAGGTGCTGCGCGAGGAGATGAAGCGCATCAAGGCGCGTTCGCCGCTGGTCTCCTTCGGCATCTGGATGCTCGGGCCTGCGCTGCTCAAATACGGCAATGAAGAGCAAAAGCTCGAACACCTGCCCAAGATTGCCCGCGGCGAGATTCGCTGGGCCCAGGGCTATTCCGAGCCCAATGCCGGCTCCGATCTCGCGGCCTTGATGACCAAGTGTGAGGACCAGGGCGATCACTATCTCGTCAACGGCCAGAAGATCTGGACCTCCTATGCCGACCAGGCTGACTGGATTTTCGTGCTGGTGCGCACCGATTTCGCCGCCAAGAAGCATGAGGGCATCAGCTTCATCCTCGTCGACATGGACCAGCCCGGCGTCACCACCAAGCCGATCAAGTTGATCTCGGGCAAATCGCCCTTCTGCGAGACCTTTTTCGACGATGCCCGCGCCGAAAAGAAAAACCTCGTCGGCGAGATCAACAAGGGCTGGAGCATCGCCAAATACCTGCTCACCCATGAGCGCGAGATGATTGGCGGTACCGGCGCCGGTACCGGCACTGTGCGGCCGATGGGCGATGTCGCCATCCAGCAGGTCGGTCTCAACGAGCATGGCCAGCTGGCCGATCCGGTCCTGCGCACCGATGTCGCGCGGGCCGAGATCGACGGGCTGGCTTTCCTGGCGACGATGGAGCGCGTCACCGAAGAGGCCAAGTCGGGGCAGGGCGTCGGCGCCAATTCCTCGATGCTGAAATATTACGGCACCGAGCTCAACAAGCGCCGGCTCGAACTGATGATGGACGGCTCCGGGCATGACGGTCTGGCCTGGGATGGCGATGGCGATGTGGCGCGGCACTGGCTGCGCACCAAGGCCAATTCGATCGAGGGCGGAACCTCCGAGGTCCAGCTCAACATCATCTCGAAACGCATTCTCGACCTGCCGAGCGCCTGAGGGGAAGACACATCATGGCAATGCTGCTGAACGAAGAACAAGGCATGCTCAAGGATGCCGCCAAGGGTTATCTCAAGACCTCGGCTCCGATCGCGCAATTGCGCAAGCTGCGCGATAGCGAGAGCGCGGACGGGTTTGATCGCCAGACCTGGAAAGACATGGCCGAAATGGGCTGGGCCAGCGTGCTGGTGCCCGAAGAGCATGGCGGTGTCGCCATGGGTCATGTCGCCGCCGGTGTCATCGCCGAGGAAATGGGCCGCACCCTGACGGCTTCGCCTTTCCTGTCGACCGCGATCCTGGGCGCCACGGCGCTGTCGCGCTTCGGCAGCGAGGCCCAGAAGGGCGAGTATCTGCCGCGTCTGGCCGCCGGTGAATTCCTCACCGCCCTGGCTGTCGACGAGACCCACAAGCACAATCCCTCCAATGTGACCACGACGGCGCAGCGCTCCGGCAATGGCTTCAAGCTCGATGGCCGCAAGGCCTTCGTCGCCGACGGCCATGTCGCCGACATGCTGATCGTCTCGGCCCGCACCGCCGGCGCCGAGGGCGAGCCCGACGGGGTCACGCTCTTCCTGGTGCCGCGCGAAGCGGCCGGCGTCTCGGTCGAACGTGCCTCGATGATCGACAGCCGCAATTCGGCAGCGATCACGCTCGAGGGCGTCGAGGTCACGGCGGACGCCGTGCTCGGCGAGGTCGATGGCGGCTATACGGCGCTGGAAGCGGTGCTCGACGCCGGGCGTGCCGGCCTGGCGGCGGAAATGTCGGGCTCGGCGCAGGAATGCCTCGGCCAGACGCTGGGCTATCTGCGCGAACGCAAGCAGTTCGGCGAGATCATCGGGACTTACCAGGCACTGCAGCATCGCGCCGCGCACCTCTATACCGAGACCGAGCTGGGCAAATCCATTGTTCTCCAGGCCCTGCAGACACTCGACATGGCGCCTGACCACGCCGCGATGATCGTCTCGGCGGCGAAGTCGAAACTGGGCCATGTCGCCCAGCTCGCCGCGCGCGAGGCGATCCAGATGCATGGCGGCATCGGCATGACCGACGAATACGATATCGGTTTCTTCATCAAGCGCGTCCGCGTCGCCGAAGCGCTGTATGGTGATGCCAATTACCACACCGACAAGTTTGCGCGCCTGCGCAAATACTAGGTTGAACAGGTCGGGGAGGGCCGTAATGGATTACACAGGAAAAGTTGTCGCGATCACGGGCGGTGCCCGCGGGATCGGCCTCGCCATGGCCAAGGCGTTTCACGAACGCGGTGCCAAGGTCGCGATCGCCGATCTGGACGGCGCGGATGAAGCGGCCAGGGCCCTCGACGGTTACGGTGCGCGTGTTGACGTGACCCGGGAGGCCGATATCGCGGCCTTCCTGATCCAGACCGAAGAGCGTCTGGGACCGGTCGATGTCTATGTGTCCAATGCCGGCATACTGCGCACCGATGAACCAAGCTGGGATGCCGCCGGCGCCGACGACAAGGCGTGGCATGACAGTTTCGAGGTCAATGTGATGGGCGCCGTGCGCGGTGCGCGCCAGGTCTGGCCGCGGATGAAACCGCGCGGCGGCGGCGTTTTCGTTCTCGTCGCCTCGGCAGCCGGCCTTCTGGCCCAGATCGGTGCCTCCTCCTACAGCGCCAGCAAGCATGCGGCCGTTGCCTTTGCCGAGAGCCTGGCTGTCGCGCATGGCGATGAGGGCCTGCAGGTCGTTTGCGTCTGTCCACAGGCGGTGCGGACCGATATGCTCGGCGGCAGCGAGGATGGCGGCATTGCCGGTGCGGACGGCATTGTCGAGCCGTCGGCGGTGGCCGAAGCCATGCTGGCCGCGATCGAGAACAAGCATTTCCTGGCCTTGCCGCACCCGAAAGTCGCCGAATACGAAGCACTTCGGGCCACCCAGCGCGATCGCTGGCTTGGCGGCATGCGCAAATTCCGCCGCATGATGATCAGCGAGCGCGGCCGGCCGGTCTAGGCCAGGCCACGCCTTCGCAGCACACGAAACCAGATACACACGGGAGAGACGAGATGGATTTAGGCATTACAGAGCGGGTCCGGCCGCTGATTGACCAGGTTCGGGCCATGGTGCGCGACGAGATCCTGCCGCTTGAGGACGAGTATCACGCCGAGGTCGGCAAGGCTGCCGGCGGTGACCGTTTCGCCTTCACCGAACGCCAGGTCGAAATCCGTGAGACGCTGAAAGCCAAGGCGCGCGAGCGCGGTCTGTGGAATTTCTGGCTCACCGGTTCCGATCGTGGCTATGGCCTGACGACCCTGGAATACGCCTATCTGGCCGAGGAAATGGGCTGGTCGTTCCTGGCGCCGGAGGTCTTCAACTGCTCCGCGCCCGATACCGGCAATATGGAAGTCATCGAGCGCTATGGCTCGACGGCGCAAAAAGAGCGCTGGCTGGCCGATCTGCTCGAGGGCAAGAAGCGCTCCGCCTATCTGATGACCGAGCCGGATGTGGCGTCGTCCGACGCCACCAATATCGCCTTCTCCGCCGTGCTGGATGGTGATGAGTGGGTGCTCAATGGCGAGAAGTACTGGGCCTCCGGCGCCGGTGATCCACGCTGCGCCGTCTATGTGTTGATGGCCCGCACCGAGGGCGAAGAAGCCGGTCGCCATGGCCGCCATTCGCAATTCCTCGTCGACGCCGCCACGCCGGGCATCGAGGTGCTGCGCCCGATGACCGTGTTTGGTCATGACGACGCGCCGCACGGCCATATGCATATCCGCTTCACCAATGTGCGGGTGCCCAAGGACACGATCATTCTTGGTCGCGGCAAGGGTTTCGAGATCTCCCAGGGCCGGCTTGGACCTGGCCGAATCCACCACTGCATGCGCGCCATCGGCCAGTCGGAACGGGCGATGGAGCTGATGTGCCGCCGCGCTGTCTCGCGCACGGCCTTCGGCCAGAAGCTGGCGCGCCTGGGTGCCAACAAGGACATCATCGCCGAACGCCGCATGGCGATCGAACAGGCCCGTCTCCTCTGCCTGAAAGCGGCCTGGATGATGGACCAGGGCGATGCCCGCGCGGCCGCCCCCTACATCTCCCAGATCAAGGTCATCGCCCCGCGCGTGGCGCTGGATACGGTTGATGAGGCGATGCAGATGCATGGCGGCACCGGCGTCTCCCAGGACACGCCGCTGGCCGGCATGTGGGTTGGTCTGCGCACGCTGCGCTTCGCCGATGGCCCGGACGCCGTCCACCGCATGGTGATCGCGCGCCAGGAACTCAAGCGCTATGTCAACGAGGCGATGGAGGGCTGAATGACGGATCGCAAACCGGCCCCGTCGCGGGACCAGGTCGACAAGGTTGTTGAATTCATTGTCGCCAATGAACCGCTCTTCGCCGTCGGGGAGATCGAGAATTTCGGCGTCAAGCAGCGCGGCTATGTCAATGCGCCGCCGGATCTTCGCTTCCTCCTCGCGGCGGCGATGGAGTTCAAGGACAAGACCGCTGTCGTGTTCGAGGACCAGCGCTGGACCTATGGCGAGCTGATCGGCAAGGCCATCGCGGTCGCCAACGGGCTGATCGAGCGCCATGGCGTCACGCCGGGCACGCGCGTTGTTCTGGCGATGCGCAATTGCCCGGAGTGGATGGCGTGTTTCCTGGGCATTATCGCCGCGGGCGGCGTTGTCGTGCCGATGAATGGCTGGTGGACCAGCGAAGAGGTCGGTTATGGCCTGCGCGATAGCGACGCCAAGATCGTCATCGCAGGTTCGCGGCAGGCGGAGCGCATGCTGCCCCACCTCAAGCCCCTCGGGCTCACCCTGATCGGCATCCGTCCCGGCGTTGAGGGCTGCACTGACAGTTTCGATGCCCTTGTTGCTGCCGGAGCCGGCAAGCCGGCGCCGGAACTGGTCATCGATACCGATTCCGATTTTGCGATCTTTTACACCTCCGGTTCGACCGGGGCGCCCAAGGGCGCCGTGCTGACGCATCGCGGCGCGGTGACGGCGGTGATGTCCTATGGCCTGCTCGGCGCTTCGATGAAGCATGCCATGGGCGGCACCGATCATTTCGGTGACAATCCCGGCGTGCTGGTGGCGGTACCGCTTTTCCATTGCACCGGATCGCATGCCGTCTTCATGACCTCGCTTTTGTCGGGCCGAAAGATGGTGCTGATGCGCAAATGGGATGCGGCCGATGCGGTCGATCTGATCGAGCGCGAACAGCTGACCAATATGGTCGGCGTGCCCACCATGTCGCACGAGGTGACGCTGGAGGCGGAACGCCGCGGCGTGCATCTCGACAGTCTGATGGATATGGGTTCAGGCGGCGCCAAGCGGCCCGCAGCCCATGTCGACCGTCTGGCGAAAGTGTTTCCGCAGGCCTGGTCGAGTTCGGGCTATGGCCTGACCGAGACCAACGCGCTGGGTGCCTATAACAATATGGCCGAATACCAGGCCAAGCCGGGCTCCTGCGGCCGTGCTGTTCCGGCGGTGACCGAGATCAAGATTGTCCGCCCGGACGGCTCGACGGCACCGACCGGTGAGCCGGGCGAGGTCTGGATCAAGTCACCCTGTGTCTTCAAGGGCTATCTCAACCAGCCCGAGGCGACGGCGGCGGTGCTGACCGAGGATCGCTGGTTCAAGACCGGCGATGTCGGGGTGTTCGATGAGGAGGGCTTCCTCTCCATCGTCGATCGCATCAAGGACATGGTGATCCGCGGCGGCGAGAATATCTCCTGCCTGGAAGTGGAGGGCGCCCTGGCGGCCCATCCCGATATCATCGAGGCCGCCGTGATCGGTATTCCGGACGAGCGCCTTGGCGAGCGTGTCGGCGCGGCGATCCTGCTGCGCGAGGGCGCGACGCTGCACAATGACGAGATCGACGCTTTCCTGAAACCGCACCTGGCTGCCTTCAAACGGCCCGCGCACTATTGGCGTCTCGACGCACCGCTGCCGCGCGGCGGCACCGGCAAGGTCGACAAGCCGGGCTTGAGAAAAGAACTTCTGACCGAAGGGAATATTGACTGATGGCCACCACCAAACCTGCAGACCTCGCCAAGCATATCGGCCAGGAAATCGGCCTGTCAGACTGGATCGAGCTCGACCAGTCGCGCATCGATCAGTTCGCCGATGTCACCGAGGACCACCAGTTCATCCATCTCGACGCCGAGCGCGCCGCGAAGGAAACCCCGTTCGGCGGCACCATCGCCCACGGCTTCCTGTCGCTTTCCATGCTTTCGCGCATGGCGATGGACATTGCCTTCACGCTCGAGGGCATGGCGATGGGGATCAATTACGGCTTCGACAAGGTGCGCTTTCTGGTGCCGGTAAGCTCCGGCAAGAAAATCCGTGGCCGTTTCGTGCTCGAGGATGCCGTCGAGAAAAGCCCCGGTCAGTGGATGTTGCGCTTTGGCGTCACGGTCGAGATCGAAGGCGAGGCCAAGCCCGCCCTTATTGCCCAGTGGCTGACGATGCAGGTCGTCGCCTGAAGCCCATTTTCGGAGAGTTGATATGAGTGAAATTCGTTTTGACGGCCGCGTCGCCCTTGTCACCGGTGCCGGCAATGGCTTGGGCCGTTCGCACGCGCTGGCGCTGGCAGCGCGCGGCGCCAAGCTGGTGATCAATGACATGGGCGGTTCGGTCGACGGCGTCGGCTCCGGCTCGGCGGCCGAGGATGTCGCGGCGGAAATCCGCGCCGCCGGCGGCGAGGCGATCTCCCACAAGGCCAATGTCACCAAGGAAGATGATGTCGCCGACATGGTGGCCGAGGCGATGAAGGCCTTCGGCCAGGTCGATATCCTCGTCAATAATGCCGGCATCCTGCGCGACAAGAGCTTCGCCAAGATGGACATGGCGGATTTCAACGCGGTGACCTCGGTGCACCTGACCGGTTCGGCGATCTGTACCAAGGCCCTGTGGGACCATATGCGCGAGCGCCAGTATGGCCGCATCGTCATGACCTCGTCCTCCTCGGGCATTTACGGCAATTTCGGCCAGGCCAATTACGGCGCCGCCAAGATGGGCCTCGTCGGCTTCATGAATGTGCTGCACCTGGAAGGCGCCAAATACGGCATCCGCGTCAATGCGCTTTCGCCGACTGCGGCGACGCGCATGACCGAGGGCCTGATCCCCGACGAGGCGCTCAAGCTGATGACGGTCGAGAGCGTCTCCGCCGGCCTGGTCTATCTGGTCAGCGAGGATTCCCCTTCGCGTCTGGTGCTGTGCGCCGGTGCCGGCGGTTATGCCGCAACGCGCGTCTATGAGACGGACGGGATCTATCTCGCGCCGGAACAGCAGACCCCGGAACATGTCGCGGCCAATATCGACGCGATCATTGACCCGGCCGGACAGCAGATGTTCGAGCAGGGCGGCCAGCAGACGATGAAATTCCTCGGCAAGGCTGCGGCGCATTTCGGCGTGAAGCTGGGCTGACCGGTGCATATTTTCGACCAATCCACTGCTCTCGAGCGGATTTCGGGCGATGCGCCCGAGGTCCGTTTCGAGGGGGCCGCGACGCCGCATTTCAAGAATATGATCGGCCCCTATGGCGGCTGGAGCGCGGCGATTCTGGCCAAGGGCATGATCGAGGCGGCCGGGCCGGAGATGGAACTGGTCTCGATCACCACCGATTTTCTCGCCGGCGCCCGCGAGGGTCAGGTGACGGTCGATGTCGCCTGCGATCGCGGCGGACGGAATACGCAATTCTGGCATGCCGCCCTGGTCGCCGCCGGTGACAAGGGCGCATCCAACCGGGCGATGGGGATTCTCTCGCGTCGCCGGGAGACGGTGGCCTGGACCGAGGGCAGCCGTCCCGACGCGCCGCCGCCGGAAGTTTGTGAACGCGCCATTCTGCCCATGGCCTGGTCGCGCACGGTCGAGATGCGGCCAACCCAAAGCCCGCCCTTCACCAAGGGCGGCGGGCCGACCGACAATCTGGCCTGGATCCGGCTCGACCCGGCGCGCCCGCTTGATGCGGTCGCCCTGGTGGCGCTGGCCGACTCGCCGACGCCGCGTCTCTTCTTCGTCACCGGTGAATTCGGCATGGTCGCGACGGTCTCGATGACCGTCTACCTCCATGCCAGCCCGGATGATTACGCCGCTGTCGGCACCGACTACATGCTCATCGAAACCCATGCCGCCCGCGGCGGACGCGGTTTCTACGACCAACATGCGCGGATCTGGAGCCGCGACGGACGCCTGCTGGCCACGACCCAGCAGATCGTCTGGTACAAAACAACCCACAAGGAGTGAAACCCATGCGTGAAGCTGTCATCGTATCCACGGCGCGTACCCCGATCGGCAAGGCCTATCGCGGTGCCTTCAATGCCACCTCCGGCCCGACCCTGGGCGGCCACGCCATTGGCGAAGCGGTCAAGCGCTCCGGTGTTGATCCCAGCGAGATCGACGATGTTGTCATGGGCTGTGCCATGCAGATGGGCACGACGGGCCGCAATATCGCCCGCAACGCCCTGATCCGTGCCGGCCTGCCCGACAGCGTTGCCGGCATGTCGATGGACCGCCAATGCGCCTCCGGCATGATGGCGATCGCCACGGCCGCCAAGCAGATCATCACCGATGGCATGAATGTCACCGTTGGCGGCGGGCTGGAGAGCATCTCCCTGGTCCAGACCGACAAGATGACCAAGAACTGGGATGTCGATCCCTGGATCATCGCCAACAAGCCCGACCTCTACATGTCGATGCTGGAGACCGCCGAAGTGGTCGCTGATCGCTATGGCATCAGCCGCGAGGCCCAGGACGAATACGCGGCCCAGTCGCAGGCGCGCACCCATGCCGCCCAGCAGGCCGGCCGTTTCGATGCCGAGATCGTGCCGCTGCCCACGACCATGAAATTCATGAACAAGGAAACCGGCGAGGTCCAGGACATCGACGTCACGCTGGAAAAGGATGAGGGCAATCGCCCCGGCACCTCGGCGGAAATGCTTTCCGGGCTGAAGCCGGTCTTCGCCAATGGCATGCGCATCAAGGAAGGCAAATACATCACCGCCGGCAATGCCTCCCAGCTCTCCGACGGCGCCTCCGCTGCGGTGATGATGGAAGCGAAAGACGCCGAGCGTCGCGGCATCCAGCCGCTGGGCATTTACCGCGGCATCGCCGTTGCCGGCACCAATCCGGACGAGATGGGCATCGGCCCGGTGTTCGCGATCCCGAAACTGCTGAAGGCCAATGGCTTGAAGATGGACGATATCGGCCTGTGGGAACTCAATGAGGCCTTCGCCGTCCAGGTCCTCTATTGCCGCGACAAGCTCGGCATTCCTGACGAGCTCCTCAATGTCGATGGCGGCGCGATCTCGATCGGTCACCCTTACGGCATGTCCGGCGCCCGCATGGTCGGCCACGCCCTGATCGAGGGCAAGCGCCGCGGTGCCAAATACGTCGTCTGCACCATGTGCGTCGGCGGCGGCATGGGCGCAGCCGGCCTGTTCGAGGTGGCGTGATGCGCGCGCTTTACTGCCGGGAATTCGGGCCTGAAGCCAATATGAAAGTCGAGGAGATCGACACGCCGGCCCTGCCGGACGCGCATGTTCTGGTCGACGTCAAGGCGGCCGGGCTCAACTTCCCCGACTTGCTTTGCGTCCGCGGCGAATACCAGTTCAAACCGCCTCTGCCCTTCGTGCCGGGCGGAGAGGGGGCCGGTATCGTCACCGCGCTTGGCGGCGGCGTCAGCAATCTCGCCGTCGGCGACCGGGTCTGTTTCAACGGCCTGACCGGCGCTTTCGCCGAGCAGGTTGCGGCGCCGGCCGGGGCTGCCATCAAGATCCCCGACAGCATGTCCTTCGAGGAAGGTGCTGGTCTGACGGTGGTCTATGCGACCTCGTACTACGCCCTGAAACAACGCGCCAAGCTGCAGCCGGGCGAGACCCTGCTGGTGCTCGGTGCGGCCGGTGGTGTCGGTCTGGCCACGGTCGAGCTTGGCAAGGCGATGGGCGCGAAGGTTATCGCCTGCGCTTCCAGCGACGAAAAGCTCGCTGCGGCCAAGGCGCATGGTGCCGATGAGGGCATCAATTACACGTCCGAAGACCTGCGCGCCCGGATCAAGCAGATCACCGGCGGCAAGGGCGTCGATGTGATCTATGATCCGGTTGGTGGCGATTTCGCAGAAACCGCCTTCCGCTCCATCGCCTGGGAAGGCCGTCACCTGGTGATCGGCTTTGCCGCAGGTCCTATCCCGAAACTGCCGCTCAACCTGCCGCTGCTGAAGGGCGCGTCGGTTGTCGGCGTCTTCTGGGGCGCCTGGGCGATGCGCGATCCGGCGGCGCATTATCAGAACATGGCCGAGCTGTTCGAGATGTTCGAAGCCGGCAAGATCAAGCCGCATGTCGCCGGGCGCTACAAGCTCGACGATTTCCTCGCCGCCTTTGGCGAGCTTTCCGGCCGCAAGGCGATCGGCAAGGTCGTCCTGCTTCCGTAGGGACCGGCTTTTGGACTATTCAGGTTCAGGAACGGCGTCGGTGCTCACCGGCGCCGTTTCTGTTTTCACCCGCACCAGCGGCCAGATCAGCTGTTCGCCGACGCTCGTCGGCGGCAGGTTTTCCACTCCGAGTTTCTCCGGATAGCGCCGGGTGATCTTGGCGGTGCCGAACAGCACGTCCCAGAAAAACAGCAGATTGCCGAAATTGCCCTTGTAGTGGGTGACGCCATCATCGGCATGCTTGCCATGATGGGCGCTGTGGGTGGCGGGCGTCGAGATGGTGCGCTCTACGACCCACATCAGCGGCGACAGCCATTTGATTTTGTAGAGCGGTTCGTCCCAGCGCACGTCGGAATGGGCGGCGAAGATCACGCTCATCTTGACCACGAGATAGGCGGCATAGACCCAGCCGAGGCCAAGATAAACCAGCGCGCCGGAGGCCCACAGGCCGGGCATCAACATGTAATAGAACAGGTTATTGCGGTAGACGACGCGGATGGAGAGGTATTCGGCATTGTGATGCGGCCGGTGCAGCTTGTAGAGCCAGGGGAAGCTGTGCGAGGCGCGGTGCCACCAGTATTGCGACAGATCGTCGAAGATGAGCAGCAGGGCCAGCTGCGCCAGGACCGGCCAGGTCGAGAGCATGCCTTGCGCTTGCGGCGCAACCAGGCTGGCGATCAGACCACCGCCAAACACCGCCATCGGCTGGATCAGCAGGATCAGGCCAAAGCCGGAGACCAGCTCGACCCAGACATCATCGCGGGTCTGGCCCGGCTTGCGAAAGAAGCCGGTCAGCAGGATTTCCAGCACCACGAAGGTGAAGAAGACGCCGAGGACGGCGAGGTATTCCGGTTTCATGGCAAGCTCCCGTGTCGTGCGCTTGATCTAGGGCGCGCTACGGCGCAAGAATGCCAACAAGTTTGCAATTGAGGCGATATGTCGGACCTGGCCGATTTTGGCGTGCCGGCGCTGGGCGAGCTGCTCACTCCGCGTCTGGCCAGATTGCTGCGCGAGGGCGGCACGCCGGTGCGCTATCGCGACGGCGCGCTGATCCATGAACGCGGCGATATCAAGCCGGGCCTGTCGATGGTGCGCTCGGGCTCGGTGCGCTTTGGCAATCCGGGCCAGGACGGGTCCTATCTCGTGATCACGGTGATGGGGCCGGGCCAGTGTTTTGGTGAATTCTCCCTGTTTGCCGATCTGCCGCGCACCCATGATGCCGTCGCCATTGGCGAGACCGTGGTCGACCAGATCAGCCGCACGGCTTTCGACGCCATCCTGGCCGACGAGCCGGAGCTGAGCCGCATCATGCTGACCGCTGTGACCGGCCGCCTGCATGCGGCGATGGAGTTGATTGATGACATGCGCCGCCTGCCACTGCCGGTGCGCACCGCCAAGCTGATCTGGCAATTGGCGCATGCGGGCGGCGATCCGGCGCAGGTCCGCTGCACCCAGACAGAGCTCGCCTTCGCGCTTGGCGTCTCGCGCGTCTCCAGCGGCAAGGCGTTGGCCTCTCTGCAGGCGCGCGGTCTGGTCGAGCTGGGCTATGGCCGCATCGCGATTCCCGATCCGGCGGCGCTGGCCGGCTGGATCAGGGCGCGCGCGGCGCTCTCGCCCCTGCAGGTTGGCGCTCCGGCCTGATCCTGCGGCCTAAACGCGCGCCCGCCTTGACCGCAGCGGTCAGCGCGCGAAGACTGCGCCGCAGACATTGTCACGAGATCGGGGAATATGATGCGCAGTCTTATCCTGTTGGGAACGACACTTCTGGCTTCCACCGGCATCGCAGCGGCGCAATCACCGCAGCACGCGCCGCCGGCCGAAGTGCTCGCCGTGCATGAGTATGTCGATGCCGTCTCGGCCGACCGGATCGAGGCGGATATCCGCACCCTTGTGGGGTTCGGCACGCGCCATACCCTGTCGGAGACCGAGAGTGATACGCGCGGCATCGGTGCCGCGCGGCGTTGGATCCATGACGAGTTCGAGCGCATTTCCGACGCCTGTGGCGGCTGTCTTGAAGTGATGTATGTCTCCGACACCATCTCCGGCGAGACGCGAATTCCCGAGCCGACCGACGTGGTCAGCGTTGTTGCCATCCAGCGTGGCCGTATCGATCCGGATCGCTATGTGCTGATGTCCGGCGATATCGACAGCCGCGTCACCGATCCGCTCGACGGCACCTCCGACAGTCCCGGCGCCAATGACAATGCCTCCGGCATGGCCGGCGTGCTGGAAGCGGCGCGGGTGTTGAGCCAGCACGAGTTCGACGGCTCGATCATCTATACCGGCCTGTCCGGTGAGGAGCAGGGCCTGTTCGGTGGCCAGATCGTCGCGGCGCACGCGCTCGAGAATGGCTGGCGTATCAAGGCCGTGCTCAATAACGACATGATCGGCAATATCTCGGGCATCAATGGCGTCACCGACAATTCAACCGCCCGCGTCTTCTCAGAAGGCACGCGCGATGTCGAAACGCCGGAGGAGGCCCGCGCCCGCCGCTTTACCGGCGGCGAGGTCGACAGCCCTTCGCGCAATCTCGCCCGCTTCATCGATCGCACGGCGGATCAATATGTGCCCAATCTTGATGTCATGATGGTCTACCGGCTCGACCGTTTCGGTCGCGGCGGCCATCACCGGCCCTTTAACGCGGTCGGCATTCCCGGCGTGCGCATCATGGAAACCAATGAGCATTACGATCGCCAGCACCAGGATTTGCGCACCGAGGATGGCCGTGTTTTTGGCGACACGATTGAGGGCGTTGATTTCGACTATGCCGCCAAGCTGACGGCGCTGAATATCGCCACCCTGGCCCAGATGGCCGGTGCGCCGCCATTTCCGGCCGATGTCACCATTACCGGCGCCGTGCAGCCGAGCACGCATCTCAGCTGGACGCCCGCAAGCGGCGAGGCGGCCGCCAATCTCGCCGGCTACCGCGTCTATTGGCGCCTGACGGACCAGCCGCAATGGAGCTATAGCCGTTTTGTTGGCCCGGTGGCTGAGTACACGCTCGAGAATGTCGTGATCGACAATTATTATTTCGGCGTCTCGGCCGTGGCGCTCGATGGCTCGGAAACGCCGGTGGTCTTCCCCGGCGCGGCGGGATCCTTTGACAACTAGCATTTGCCGGAATGCAGGCATGAAAATCCCCGCGGATCCGGCGATCCGCGGGGCTTTTTCTGTCCGGATGGCCCGGCTTATTTCTTGGCGAGGAGGTCGCGGATTTCGGTGAGCAGGACTTGCTCGGCCGGCGGAGCGGCGGGCGCTTCCGGCGCGGCTTCCTCTTTCTTCTTCATCGAATTGATGCCTTTGATGATGAGGAAGAGGGCGAAGGCGACGATGATGAAGCTGATCACATTGTCGATGAAAATGCCGTAATTGATCGTGCCGGCGCCGGCTTCATGAGCGGCTTCGATGCTGGCATAGGTCTGGCTGTCGAGCGCGATGAAGAGGCCGGAAAAATTGATCCCGCCCATCATCAGGCCGAGGACCGGCATCAGGATATCGGTGACCAGTGATTTGACGATGGTCGAGAAGGCGCCACCGAGAATGAAGCCGACGGCGAGGTCGACGACATTGCCGCGCATGGCGAAGTCTTTGAATTCTTTGAACATGGTATATGCCCCTGTTGTCTGGATTAACTGATTTTAACCATGTTGCCTATTCGCCCGCGATGTCAAATGGTTGCTCCATGCAGCCAATGGGGCATTGCCGGCCTCACAAGAAGAAACCCCGACCGCCTGGGCGGCCGGGGTTCCGGCATTCGAATCGGTCAATCGCGGTCAGTCGCGGGCGACGACCGTATAGGTCACGGTCATGCCGGTGGTCGGATTGACACCTTCCCAGCTATCGCCAACCGCGAGCGTGTCGGCGACGGGCTGGCAGCCGCTTTCACCGGTGCTGCGCACAACGCACATCTCGCCGCCGGTCGCGGTCCAGGTGCCGGTGATGCCGACATCGGTGGTATAGGTGCCGTCGGCGTTGAAATAGGTGGTGTAGCTCATTTCGCCCGCCTCGATCAGCAGGGCGTTTTCGACCAGGGTTTCGGTCGGTGTGGACAGCAGGGCGAAGGCCGCTGCGATCATGGTCAATGTCATCAATTCACTCCCCCGATGTGACGCGTCCGGGATGGCGCGCCAATCGAAGCAATTCTAGCGCGGCAGCACGCCTGTCTCAAGGGAAATGCTGGAGCTGTTTCGCCCCGGAGGCGAAAGCCGCGATCACTGCGCCGAAGCCAGTTCGATCGCCGGCAGGCGGGGCAGGGTGCAGCGATGGGCCTCGGTAGCCATGGCCGGGGCGGCATAGTCATTCGGGCCGTCGGCATTGACCAGCCCGGCCTCGCCATTGTCGAGGCAGATGCGCAGGGCGTCGGGCATGGCACCATCGACCAGCTTGGTCTCGTCGCGATAACCATCCCAGAACACGTCCGGCAGGCGTCCGAGCGGCCCGCCAATCAGCAGTCTGAGCGCCTGCAGCTCGAGCCCGTCCGGATTGTCACCGCCGCCGGAGAATCGGTTGGAATGGATGTGAATGGCTTCCGGATAGGGGTCGAAATCCGCCTGCACCGAATAGTCTGAATAGCCCGCCGAATGCAGGCTGGAGATGATGATATTGGCGGTGCGGTTGTCGGAGATGTCATTGTCGAAAATCTCGACCAGGTCATTCGAGTTCACCACGACACCCGAGCCGGCCGGAATGCTGGCGACCGGCGTGCCGGCATGGCCGAAATTGCCGGTATTGTTGGCAATGACGTGGTTGTGGAACACGCGCGTCTGATAGCCGGGCTGGGGCAGGTTGGGCATGTTGAAGACCAGGATGCCGCCGGTGTTTTCCGTCGCGACATTCTCGTAGACATCGGCCCCGATCGTGTTCTCGATCTCGATGCCGGCGACATTGCGCTCGGCGCGATTGCGGCGGATGACGACATTGCGCGACTGGCCGACATAAATGCCGGCATCGGAGGCACCGATGGCGATTGAATTCTCGATCAGCACATTGCTGGTCTGGACCGGATAGATGCCATAGGCGCCGTTTTCGGTGCGCGGACCGGCGGTCCATTCGACCCGGACGCCGCGAATAATAATATTTTCGCCGTTATTGACCTTCAGCCCGTCGCCGATCGTGTCCTCGATCGCCAGGTTCTCGATCGTGAAGTCATCGGCGGTGACCAGCAGGCCCTCGGCGCCCTGGACCTGGTCCTGGAAGCTCAGGATCGTCCGGTCCGGGCCGCGGCCGCGCAGGGTCACGCCATCGACATTGAGGCTGAGCGAGCGGTCAAAGGCGAAGACCCCTTCGGGAATCTCGATCACATCGCCGGGTCTGGCGTCGATCAGGCGTTCGATCAGCTGGTTCTGGTAGCTGCGGTCGGCACCGGCGGTATTGCGCTCCTGCGAGCCGCTACAGCCTGCCAGGCCAGCCGCCAGCGTCAGGATCGCCATCGCCTTCAGGGTCGCGCGCATGAATCATACCCTCCGAAACTCCAGTGCAGGATAGGCGGAGCCCGGCGTCGATGTCGATGGTTTCCACGCTGGCGCGCAGTGTGGTCAGTTGCAGCCGCGCCCGGTGCGGAGCGGCACGTCCGTCTCAGGGTCGGTGCGGGCGCCGAGATCGTGGCGGGTCACCGGCACGCCGCTCTGGTTGGCGACCGACAGCGGCGCCAGCTTTTCGCCCGTGCGGGTATCGATCAGCTCCACCGGCCGCGGCTTTTCGCCATAGACCCATTCATCGCCCCATTGCTGCATGGCAATCAGGATCGGGAACAGCGCTTCGCCGCGCTCGGTCAGGATATATTCCTGCCTCTGACCGCGCACGCCGACTTCTTCACGTGCCATAATCCTGTTTTCAACCAGCTTGTTGAGCCGGTCCGTCAGGATATTCTTTGCGATGCCGGTGCTGTCGTGAAAATCACTGAAGCGGCGGGCGCCTTTCATGGCATCCCGGACGATCAGCAGCGTCCACCAATCTCCGACCTGATTGAGCGTCTGCGCGATGGCACACGGCATTTCGTCAAATCTTTTGCGTCCCATGAACAGTCCCCCAAAGACCGTGATATGCGGGTTCAGTTGTAGCGCACACGGATTGCCCAGACTCATTGAAGCCGTGAACGCCCGCTGCCCGGCGGGCCTCGCGCAAACATGCTTCCACCTGCCGCGCAGATGTCTTTCTGTGTGCGGATGGACGATAGGCGACACATCCAGACTTGGCGACCCTTTTTGTTGGTGAAAGCGTTACAGGACCGTAACGCTGGCTGACTTCGGCATTTGCCGTCCGGGCGTTTCCCTGCACACTGCCAGCTGAGCGGGAAACGGGGCGGAGTGAATGGAATCTGTAGCGATTGACGAGCTGCGCGTCGTCCTCAATGACGAGATCCGCGGCGCCATCGCCGTGATCCTGATCGGGATGATGTTCACCGTCGCCCTGTCGCTGCGGCTGGAGGACTTCAATGCCGTGCGGCGCCAGCCGGTGCGCATTCTCGGCGGGGTCGCAGCCCAGATCCTCGGCCTGCCGCTGGTGACGATGGGACTGATCCTGGTCATCTCGCCGCCGGCCAGTGTCGCACTGGGCATGATCATCGTCGCCAGCTGTCCCGGCGGCAATGTCTCCAATATCCTGACGCATTTCGCGCGCGGCAATACCGCCTATTCGGTGTCCCTGACCGCCATCTCGAGCGTCAGCTCGGCCATCGCGACGCCGGTTTCGATCCTGTTCTGGTCGAGCCTGTATCCGCCGACCGCAGCGCTGGTTCACACGCTGCACGTCGATGCCGTGCCCTTCCTGGTCCAGACCCTGTTGCTGCTGGCCCTGCCGCTGGCGGTGGGCATGGCGGTGGCCGCCAAATTCCCGGAGACGGCGGCGCGGATGCGCACCGTATTGTCCCCGCTCTCGCTGCTGTCGCTGGTGTTGCTGGTGGCGGTCGGGGTGCAGCAGAACTGGAATGTCCTGGTGATTGCAGGCGCCATCGTCGTGCCGATCGCGGTGATCCACAATGCCAGCGCCTTCGCGCTCGGGGCCGGCTCGGCGCGGCTGTTGCGCCTGGATGTGGCGCGGCGCCGGGCCCTGACCTTCGAGGTCGGGATTCAGAATAGCGGCCTGGGCCTGCTGATTCTGCTGAGCCAGTTCGACGGTATTGGCGGCGCGGCGGCGATCACGGCGATGTGGAGCATCTGGCACCTGGTGTCCGGCGGAGCCCTTGCGGGCTTGTTCCGGACGCTCGATTGGGTGCACAGTCGTGGCCACAAGGGCGACAGCCCCACAAACAAGAATGTCGATGCGGACAATTGAGAATTACGGGAGATAAAGTCATGTTCGATCTGAAAATCGAAGGCGGACTGGTGTTTGACGGCACGGGCGGCGCGGGCGTGTGGACCGATATCGGCATTACCGGCGGGCGCATTGCCGCCATCGGCAATGATATCGGCGAGGCCAAGCGCACCATCGACGCAAAGGGCCAGATCGTCACGCCGGGCTTTATCGACGTTCACACCCATTATGATGGCCAGGCGAGCTGGGATGGCGATCTTCGTCCCTCGATCGATCATGGCGTCACCACGGCCGTGATGGGCAATTGCGGCGTCGGCTTCGCGCCCGTCCACAAGGGCGATCACGACAAGCTGATCAAGCTGATGGAAGGCGTCGAGGACATTCCCGGCACCGCCCTGCATGAGGGCCTGACCTGGGACTGGGAAACCTTCCCCGATTATCTCGACGCGCTGGCCAAAATGCCGCGCACGATCGATATCGCCGCCATGCTGCCGCACGACCCGCTGCGCGTCTATGTCATGGGCGACCGCGCGGTCCATTCCGAACCCGCAAACGATGCCGACATCGCCGAGATGCAGCGCCTGACGCGCGAGGCGCTGGAAGCGGGCGCCATCGGTTTCGCCACCGGCCGCTCCGACGTCCACAAGAGCGCCGATGGCGACTGGACGCCGTCGTCCGAAGCCACCCGCGCCGAACTGACCGGCATCGCACAGGCCTTCAACGGGGTGGATTATGGCGTCGTCCAGGCGGTCAGCGATTTCAATCTGGAACGCGGCGAACAGGATTTCGACGAGGAATGGTCGATCATTGCCGACTATGCCAAGGCCTCGGGCCGGCCCTTCTCCTTTTCCTTGATGCAGCGCGATTTTGCGCCCGATCAATGGCTCAAGCTGATCGCCCGCACCGAGACCCTCAAGGAAGAGGGCGTCGATGCCCGCATGCAGGTGGCGCCGCGCGCCATTGGTGTTTTCCTCGGCTTCAATTGCACCTTCCACCCCTTCATGGGCTATCCCAGCTACAAGACCATCGCCGATCTGCCGCTCGCCGAGCGGGTCAAGCGAATGAAAGACCCGGCTTTCAAGGCGCAAATCCTCAGCGAGAAGACCGAGAAACTCGCCGGCCCCGGCTCCTCCGTGCCGCCGCTGGCCGACATGTTGATGGAGCATATCGATTTCGTTGCCGAGAAATTCTTCCAGCTCGGCAATCCGCCCGATTATGAGCAAAGCGCCGACAGCTCACTCGCCGCCAAGGCGCGCGCCAAGGGCGTCTCGCTGATGGAGATGGTCTACGACACCCTGCTCGAGCGCGACGGCCACGAGCTGATCTATCTGCCGCTCTATAATTACACCGAGCTCAATTACGACAATGTCCTCAAGATGATGCAGCATCCGCAGGCGCTCTACGGCCTGTCAGACGGCGGCGCCCATGTCGGCACGGTCTGCGATGCCTCCATGCCGACCTATATGCTCACTCACTGGACCCGCGACCGCCGCGGCGAAAAGCTCACACTGCCCCGCGTCGTGCGCATGCTCACCGGCGCCCAGGCCGATTATATGGGCATGTCCGATCGCGGCTATATCCGTGAGGGCCTCAAAGCCGACATCAATGTCATCGATCTCGACAATCTCCAGATGGAACCGCCGCACATGGTCCAGGACCTCCCCGCCGGCGGCCAGCGCCTGCTGCAGGGCGCCAACGGCTATACCGCGACCATCGTCGCCGGCGAGGTGGTGATCGAGAATGGCAAGCTGACGGGGGCGAAACCGGGGACGGTTTACCGGGCCGGGCGGCATGAGACGCTGGTGGCGGCGGAGTAGGGGGGATCTTGCGGAGGAAAACAATCACGCCGGAGCAGAGGGCCGTCATTTATGTAGTCGCGGCGGGTGCGGTCGGGTTTTTGCTGATCGCGATCCTGTCGCTCGTCGTGGATGGCCTCGCGGAGCATATTCTGATTGTTTTCTATGTGATTGTCGCGCTGACCCTCGGTGGTGCGTACCTCGCCAGGCGCCTTGCGGCTGGTCCAAAGGACTGACTAGTCGAGGTCGTAGAAAGCCCGCGCCTCTGCGGCGCAGACCCGCCCTTAAATCCCTTGCCAAGCAGGGCGCCAGACTGGACCTGTCTCGTCAAGGGTAAAACCGCGAAGCGGCGCTACGCGCCCTTGACGAGACAGGTCCAGTCTGGCCGGGTTCTCGGCATGGGTTTTGAGGGGGCGGTGTGGCCGCTGGCCACTTTTCCACCCATCACAACATATCCCTTCCCCCGGATTTATTCCGGGGTCTGCCGGAGGAGAATCCAGCCAGGCTGCCAACGCGTGGCAGGCCCCGGAATTCGCTGCGCTCCTCCGGGGGAAGTCGTTTGTGGTGGCGGGTTTGAGTATTGGGGAGAAGCGCCAGCCCCTAGCGCTTGCGCTTCTTCCTTGCCGCATAGCGCGCATCGCGTTCGGCCTTCTTGGCGGCTTCTTCGGCGATATGGCGTTCCAGCTCGGCCTTTTCCTCGGCTTCGCGGGCTGCAGCAGCGGCGGCCTCGGCGGCGAGGGCGGCGGCTTCGCGTTCGGCGCGTTCGGCGGCCTCGCGGGCTTTGGTTTCTTCCTTCACGCGCTCACGCTCGATGCGGCGTGCTTCGCGGGCCTCGGCAATGGCGGCGCGTTCGGCGCGCTTGGCGGCCAGCTCGGGGTCGTCGAGTTTCGGGGCGGACTTGAATTTCTCCAGAAGCTTTTTCTTGGCCTCCGCAGCATGCTGTTTGCGGTCGGCGAATGTCGGATGTGCTGAATTTTTCAAGCTGTAGTCGTCCCTGGTCTGGTTGAAAGCCGGTATGGCGTGCCGAAATTGACGGCGATTGACCCCTGTCTGCCCCCGCAGACGCGCCAGCACAACCCCGGGCGGATTCATCTTGCATGAGTCGGCCGGCGCAGGGCCGTCTTTGGGGCGCGGTGAGGATGACGGGCGCGGCGGGCCGGTTCAGCGGCTTATCCCCCACGCTCGACCATTATCCCACGTCATCCCGGTGCAGAGGTGACGTGTACCTCTGGTACGCGTCCCACGGGAAAAGTGAGCCCTCCCCGGGACAGGCACCAGAGGTGCCAGTCCCTCGACATCGCCCGTCTATCCCCCACGCCTGACAATTTTCCCACGTCATCCCGACGCAAGTCGGGACCTCGACATGGCAGGCGCGGAGCCCGTGATATCGAGGTCCCGACTTGCGTCGGGATGACGATAAATCGTCAAACTTATCCCCACCCCCTGCACCCTGGCGCATAATGGCCTCGTTCCGGTTGCACGGGAGGCGTGAGCTCAGTCACTTGCGGCGATCGGGAGCGTGGAGCTCGTCCGGGCGGAGGTTTGACAACCCGAGCGCTGGCGTGGCCACCGGAGAGGAAGGCGGCACAAAGCTCGACCGTTGACTCCACTCCGGTTTCGAGACGGGGGCCGCAAGGCGTCCGAGTAAATCTCCACGTGCGGGACGTTTCGAATGTCTCACTTACTTATTGCGCTAAACGGCATTCGCCGCGTCCCGCACACCTCCCAAGTCGGGGAGGGCCACTCAAACCTCCAGCGGCGAGCCGCGTGGAGATTTTCGTGCAGGATTGACGGGCTGGCTGCGTGCCTATGTCGCAGAATCATGTTTTGATATTTATCAAGACTTGGCGTTATCACTGCAGCATCAGGTTGGGCCCGACCGGGCGCAAACCGGATGAGGAGCGAGCCAGCATGATGTCAGAGTTTCTTGCCCGCCATGCCAGGACCGTCAGCCGCGGTATCGCCGCAAAACACTGGCCGCGCGGCCCGGTCGGGCGCGGCGCGGCGCGGGCGGCCTGCCTGGCGCTGCAGCCGGCGGCGCTGATGCTGACGGCGTCGCTGCGGCGGCTGGCGCGGCAGCGGCCGGAGGTGTTTGACCGGCTCGGCCCGGCCCGCCAGGCCCGCATCCTGATCTGTCCCGCCGGCCTGCCGATGGCCTTTCTGGTCAGCCCCGATGGCGCGCGCGGCTCGGTCAGCCTAGTGCCGGCCTCGGCGCCCGTCGCGTGCGAGGCGCGGATCGAGGCGCCGCTGGATCTGCTGCTGCAGTTGATGCAGGGCAGTGAGGATGGCGATGCCGCCTTCTTTGCCGCCGAACTGTGGATCGAGGGCGAGACCGCCAGCGTGCTCAGCCTGCGCAATGCGATCGAGGAGGCGGAGCTGACACTGGCCGATCTGCTGCCCCTGCCAGCGCTGCCCTCGCTGCCGCCGCTGCCGCCGGCGCCATGGCGGCCGGCGATGCCCGGGAGCCGGTCATGAGCCGCGGTGCGCTCGAACTGGTCTGCCCGGCGGGCACGCCCTCGGCCCTGCGGGCCGCGGTCAGGGCCGGCGCCGACACGGTGTATTGCGGTCTGCGCGACGAGACCAATGCCCGCAATTTCCCCGGCCTCAATTTCTCCCCCGACGAGCTGGCCGACGCCGTCACCCATGCCCACCAGGGCGGGGCCCGGGTGATGGTGGCGATCAATACCTTCGCCCAGGCCGGCCGGGTCGCGATCTGGCACAATGCCGTCGATGCGGCGGCACAGGCCGGCGCCCATGCCGTCATCGCCGCTGACATGGCGGTGCTCGAGCACGCCGCGAACCGGCATCCCGGTCTGCGGCTGCATCTCTCGGTCCAGGCGGCCGCCGGCACGCCGGAAGCGATCCGCTTCTATGCCGAGCGCTTTGGCGTCAAACGGGTGGTGTTGCCGCGCATCCTGTCCATCCCCGAGATCAAGGCACTGACCGGCGAGATCGATATCGAGGTCGAGGTGTTCGCCTTTGGCGGGATGTGCGTCATGACCGAGGGGCGTTGCGACCTGTCCTCCTATGTCACCGGCCGTTCGCCCAATCTCGACGGCGTCTGTTCACCTCCCGAGGCGGTCAGCTATTCGCGCCGGGGCACGAGCCGCTCGGTGGCGCTGGGCGGGTTGACGATCGACCGCCAGGAGGACGGCGAGCCGCTGGGCTATCCGACCCTGTGCAAGGGCCGTTTCATGGCCGGCGGCAAGACGGCGCATCTGTTCGAGGATCCCGTCAGCCTCAATACCATCGACGTCCTGCCGCACCTGCTCGATGCCGGGGTCACGGCCCTCAAGATCGAGGGACGCCAGCGCGGCAAGGCCTATGTCGAGGCGGTGACGCGCCGCTTCCGGCAGGCGATCGACGCGCTTGGCCGGCCGGACAGCGCGGCGGCGGCAACGGCAAATCTTGACGCCATGGCCGAAGGCCAGCGCAGCACGGTGGGAGCGTACAAGAAGACATGGCGCTGAAACCTGCCCCGATCGCCCTGAGCCTGGGGCCGCTCTATTTCAACTGGCCGTCGGCGCAAGTGCTGGATTTCTATGCCCGCATTGCCGATGAATGCCCGGTCGAGCGCGTCTATCTCGGCGAGATTGTCTGCGGCAAGCGCGCGCCGCTGACCCAGGCCGCCATCGCCAGCGCCGCCGAACGGCTCGAGCGCGGCGGCAAGACGGTAATCTGGTCGACCCTGATCTCACCGGTCAATCGTCGCGAGCGGCGTCTGACCGAAGAGCTGGCGGCCGATGGCGAGCATGTCGAGCTCAATGATTTCGGCGGTCTGGCCAGCCGCGGCGGCGGTGCGTTCACGGCCGGTCCCTTCCTCAATGTCTATAATGAGAGCACGGCGAGCATGCTGCAGCAGATGGGCTGTACGCGCTGGTGTCCGCCGGTCGAGCTGTCGCTGCCGGCCATCGCCGAAATCGCGACGCACTGCCCGGGGCTGGAGATTGAACTGTTCGGCTTCGGACGTCTGCCGCTGGCCCATTCCGGGCGCTGCTATCACGCCCGCCAGCACGGGCTCAATCGCGACAGCTGCCGTTATGTCTGCGAGCAGGACCCTGATGGCTGCCGCGTCTCGACGCTCGATGGCACGGCCTTTCTCGCCTTCAACGGCGTCCAGACCCTGTCTGACGGGCTGCAACTGTGTACCGAGACGCCGGACGGTCTGCGCCAGGCAGGAATTTCGGCGCTGCGCCTGTCACCGCACAGCGTCGGCATGGTCGAGGTCGCGGTGGCGCTACGCCGCTATTTTGATGGCCAGACCGCGCTTGGCGAAATGGTGGAGACGGTGCGCGCCAGCACGCTGCCACTGCCGCTGGTCAATGGCTATCTGGCAGGAAAGGCTGGGCTGGAATGGACGATTCCATGATTGCCGCGAAAGACGGGGCGATTGACGGGGCCGAACTCGCCGCCGTGCGGGTGAAGATCGACCGCGTTGACCGGCAATTGGTCAGGCTGTTGGCGGTCCGCAAATCGCTGGTCGAGGCGGCCGCGCAGATCAAGCGCTATCCGCGCTATGTCGTCGATGCCGATCGCAATGAGGCGGTACAGGCGAATGTGCGCCGCTGCGCGCGCGAATTTGGTCTCCCGGAAGCCTTCGCGGAGCGGGTCTGGCGCTTTTTGACCGAGCTCTGGATCCGTCACCAGATCGAATGGATGGTACGCGAAAGCGGCGAGACCCCTTACGCCGGCCGTGAAAACGGCGAGCATCGTGCGGCGGGGTTGCGGTAGTTCTTTTATTTTAACTCGTTAAAACAGTCCATTAGCGCACATAGCTCGCGCCATTGATATCGATACAGCTGCCCGTCGCGCTCTGGCAGGCACCCGAGGCGAGGAAGGCGCACATGGCGGCGATCTCTTCCGGTTCGGCCATGCGGCCGATCGGGATTTCCGACTGGGCCGCGGCGATGCCGGCCGCGTTCTGCGGCGCCATGCGGGTATTGATCCAGCCCGGGGTGAGGGCATAGGCGTAGATCGCGTCGGGGCCCCACTGGCGGGCAATCGTCTTGGTCAGCGACAGCAGGGCGGCTTTCGAGGCGCCATAGGCCATGTGGTCACGGTCCTCGCCGCGATAGCCGGCGCGGCTGGAGATATTGACGATCGAACCGCCGCCGCGCTCCACCATGCCGGGAATGGCGGCGCGGCAGATATCGGCGACCGCCATCAGATTGACCTGCAGGATACCGGCCCAGCCGGCCTCCCATTCGGCGTCGCTGGCCTCGAAGGGCGTCGTCCAGTGAATGCCGGCATTGTTGATAATGGTGTCGAGCCTGCCGCCGGCGAGATGCTGTGCCGCCTCGACCAGGTCGCGTCCGGCGCCGGGCATCGACAGATCGGCCTGGATCGCCCCGAGCGCCCGCGGTCCGATCTCGCGCACCGCCAGATCGGCATCGCTCATATTGGCATTGCCGTGCAGCACCACTTCGGCGCCCTGTTCGGCAAACAGTTTCGCCGCCGCCAGGCCAACGCCATGGCTGGAACCGGTGATCAGGGCGCGCTTGCCGGCGAGGGGGAGGTGCATGACGGTATCCTGTGAGACTGGAAGGCTGGCGCCGTGTTAGGCGAAATCGCGGGCGGAGCCAAGCGGCGGGCCCAAGCCGGAACGGCTGCGCCTCAGGCCTCGCAGGCCGCCGCCATGAAGGCATCCATCCTCGCGCGCAAATCATCGAGCTGGGCGTTCACCATGGCGCTGGCATCGGTGACCGAACGGGCGAGCTCGGCAGTGTCCGGTGTCGGCGCTTGCGGGGTGTCGTCGGGATTGCCGAGCAGGGCTGCGGCCTGGTTGAGCCTGTCCATCGACTGTTCGAGCTCGGTCATGGTCTGCGCCATGGTCAGGCGGAATGAGTTGGAGAATTTCAGGCGCGTATGCCGGGCCTTTGATTGCTCAGCCTCGGAATAACTCGTCAGGGCAACCCCGATATCGAGCAGCGCCGCGCGGGTGAGGGCATCAATGACGATGTCCGCAGATGCCGATGAATGGCCGGCTGGACGGCTGGCATCGCGCAGGAGCTTGGACAGGACCGCAGCATAGCCGGTCAGGAAGGCATGCGGTTCCAGGCCGATGGAGCAGTGGACATGGCCGATGCGCCGGGCGGATTCCAGATAGGTCTCGTCGAACAGGCCGGTGAGAAGGGAGCGCCAGTGTTCATACTGCTTCTGGCGGACATGGCCGAGTTGTTCGATATCCGCAAAATAGGCCGACAGGTCAGGGCTTTCCGCGATGGTGGTGTAAAGTTCTAGCAGAGCCTTTTTCAAACGGGGCGCATGTTCATGCCCCCAACGGTCCATTTCCTCGCACGCATCCTGGGTCAGCCCCATGGCATCAACCAGCTGACGAAACTCCGCGAAATCCATAGCGCCATCCCGGCCACCGGTGGTTGCGGCCGCGAATCAATGCAGCTCCGGTGACGGGTCAGGTTTCCGCCCTTCAGCCGGGGCGTCAATGGGGGCGCGCCATTCCTCGCCCGCCAGGGCGGGGCATGTGCCTGGTCCTGTGACCCGGCCCATGCCTCAAGCCCGTGCCTAGCTCATCTGCTTCTTCGCCACCGTCTCGTAGAACTTCCCGTAGGGCGGGGCGAGCAGGCGTGAGGGGTGCCATTTGCCGGTGGCGAAGACCGAGCGTTCATGGGTAAAGGTCAGAAAGCCGGCCTCGCCATGATAGGCGCCCTGGCCCGACGCGCCGATGCCGCCAAAGGGCAGGTCGGGGATGGAGAGGTGGAGGAGATTGGTATTGATGCCAACGCCGCCGGACTGGCTCTGGTCGAGAATGCGCGCCGCCATCTCCTTGTCGGTGGAATAGACATAGAGCGCGAGCGGGTGATCATGATCGGCGACGTAGCCGGTCGCGGAATCGATCTCGCTATAGCCGACCACCGGCAGCAGGGGCCCGAAGATTTCCTCGGTCATCAGCTTGGAATCGGCGGGCGGGTTGAGGATGACCGTTGGCGGGATCTTGCGCGCCGCCTGGGCGGCCTGGGCGTCATGCTTGGCCTGCAGGATCTCGGCACCGCCGGCGCGGGCTTCCTCGATCATGGCCGCAAGGCGTTCGTAATGGCGGTCGGAAACGATGGCGGTATAGGCGTCATCGCTGGCGGCTTCGGGGAATTCATGTTCGGCGATCTTGATGATCGCCTCGCCCATGGACTTTTCCTCACCCTTGGGGACCATGACATAATCGGGCGCGACGCAGGTCTGGCCGGCATTGAAGAACTTGCCCCAGCCGATTGATTTGGCGGCGCTGACCTTGGGGTAGCCGGGCGTGACGATGGCCGGCGACTTGCCGCCGAGTTCCAGCGTCACCGGCACCAGGTTTTCCGCCGCCGCCATGGCGACAAGACGGCCGACCTGGGTCGAGCCGGTATAGAAGAGATGGTCGAATTTCAGCGAGCTGAAAGCCTGGCCAACCGCCGGACCGCCGGTAATGACGCAGACATGGTTTTCCTCGAAGGCCTCGCCGATCAGGCTTTTGAGCAGTTCCGAGGTGGCGGGCGTGAGTTCGGACGGTTTGATCATGGCGCGGCAACCGGCACCGAGCGCGGCGACCAGCGGGGCCATGGCCAGCTGGAAGGGATAGTTCCACGGCGAAACAATCCCGACCACACCCTTGGGCTCGCGGCGGATGGTGGCCTTGCCCGGCGCCATTGTCATCGGTACGCCGACCTTGCGGCTCTTGGCCCATTTGGCGAGATGTTTCGCGGTATGATCGGCATCCTGGATGACGAAGGCGATCTCGCCGATCACGCTCTCCTGTTTGGCGCGATTGCCGAAATCGCGGCTGATCGCCTCGCAGATTGCGTCGCTATTCTTGCGGCACAGATCCGCGATGCGCGCCAGATCGGCCTTGCGCAATTCCAGCGGCCGGTGGCGTTCATGGCGGAAGGCCTCCTGCTGGGCGGCGAGCAGGGATTTCATGCGTTCGATCTGTTTCGCTTCGGCGTCGCTCATCGCGGCCTCCTTGTTGGTCTGCGGCTGATCCCGACCGGGATCAGGCCGTATTATTGTCTTCGGCGATCATCGCGCTGGCGCGGGTCGCAATCATGATCGTCGGGGCATTGGTATTGCCGCCGACCAGGCGCGGCATCACCGAGGCATCGACGACGCGCAGCCCGGCGATGCCCTTGACCCGGCAACGCTCGTCAGTCACCGCCATCTCACCCGATCCCATCGCGCAGGTCGAGGTCGGATGATACAGGGTTTCGGCGCGATTGCGGACATCATCCTGGAGGCCCGACAGGGTCGTGATCTCCGCTCCGGGATAGCGCTCTTCCTTGCGGTCATGATCGAAGGCCGGTGCCGCGAGAATATCACGCACCTTGGCGAGCCCGTCGGTGAGGACATCGAGATCGAACTCCTCCTCGAGATAGTTCGGCTGGATGGCCGGATGCTCGTAAGGGTCGGTCGATTTGAGCGTGATCGAGCCGCGGCTCTTGGGATAGAGCTGGCAGGCATGCAGGGTGACGCCATGACCCCAGGCCTTCTCCACCCCGTGCGGATTGGAGATCGCGGGAATGAAGACCAGCTGCAGGTCCGGCAGATCGCCGGCGAAGGCAGACTTGATGAAACCGCCGCCCTGGACCGGATTGACCGTGAACGGTCCGTCACCGGCCAGCGCCCAGCGCGCCACCATATATATGTGGTTAGGGATCGAGCGCAGGGAATTGCCGATCGAGGTCGAGGATTTGGTCCAGAGCTGGGCCGTGATGTCGAGATGGTCCTGCAGATTCTTGCCGACGCCCGGCACGTCCGATTCGACGCTGATGCCGAGGGCGCGCAATTCATCGGCCGGCCCGATGCCCGAGAGCAAAAGGGTCTGGGGCGAATTGATCGCGCCGCCCGACAGGATGACTTCCTTGCGCGCGGTCAGCACGGTGGTGACGCCGTCGATATCAACCTCGACACCGGTGGCGCGGCCATCCTCGATGATGACCCGGCGCACCATGGCCTTGGTGGTCACCGAACAATTGTCGCGCTCCAGCGCGGGACGCAGGAAGGCATCGGCGGCGGAACAGCGCTTGCGACCCTTCTGAGTCACCTGATAGGGGCCGAAACCCTCCTGGGTCGGGCCGTTGAAATCGGGATTGCGCTTGTATTGCAGCTCGTCGCCGGCCCTGAAATAGGCCTGGGTCAGCGGGTTGAGCGGCGCGATATCCTGGACCCAGAGCGGGCCATCCGAGCCGTGCAGCTCGCTGGGACCACGGGTCTGGTGTTCCACTTCCTTGAAGGCGGGCAGGGCGCTGTCCCAGTTCCAGCCCTTGGCACCATAGGCGCTTTCCCACTCGTCATAATTTTCGTGGGCGCCGCGCATATAGTGCATCGCGTTGATCGAGGAGGAGCCGCCCAGCGTCTTGCCACGTGGCCACAGCAGCTTGCGGTCATTGAGATGCTTTTGTTCCTCGGTCCAATAGCCCCAGTTGAATTCCTCGCCGGTGACGGCGAATTGCAGCAGCATCGGCGTGCGGATGACCGGGCTGTCGTCCGAGCCACCGGCCTCGAGCACACAGACCGAAACCGAGGGATCGCGCGACAGGCGTTCCGCGACCGTGCAGCCGGCCGAACCGGCACCGCAGATGATGTAGTCGTATTGGGTCTCACTCATCGCCCGACTCCCCATCTGCCAGCTCGCCGGTCTGCGTCTGGCTGTCCGGCTCGCTTTCGCCCGGCAGGTCCTCCGGGGCCGTGACGGGATCGCCATAATGTGCCGCGAGGGCACGCATGGCGGCAATCGATTCCGCGGTGCGCCCGGTCCAGGCGGTATCGGCGGCGGTGCGGGCGATCACGATATTGCGGCGCTCATCGACCCAGACATACTGGCCATAGACGCCGGCCATGAAGTATTCGCCGTCATGATCGTCGGGCACCCAGAAATGCAGGCCATAGCCGCGATGCGGATAGACCGAGGCGGGCCCCGCCTCCTGGAAGGGGGCATTCGGGCGCGTCGCCATCGTCACCCAGCCTTCGGGCAGCAGGCGCTGGCCGTCCCAGACACCGTCCTGCAGATAGAACTGACCCATGCGGGCATAGTCCTCGAGGCGGGCATTGAGGCAGCAATAGCCGATCGCCATGCCGTTATCGCCCTGGATATTCTGGTTCCATGAGGCATCACCGACCATGCCGAGCGGTTCCCAGATCCGGGTCTGGACGACCTCGGCGAGCGGGGCGTTATAGATACCGCGCACGACGGCCGAGAGCACCTGGGTATTGGCGCTGACATAGTGCAGATCCTCGCCGGCCGGGCGATTGCGTTCGACCTCGGCCACCAGCGCATCGATATTCTGGCCATAGATATTGGCGCCCAGGAAGAGGCGGCGGATATCGGAGCCGGGCGCGTTATAGTCTTCCTCGAAATCCATCCCTGCGGACATCATCAGAAGGTGACGCAGGGTGGTGGCGCCGTAATCGGTGCCGGCATATTGCGGCGCGAACATCTCGGCGGTCTGGTCGAGGCTGGAGATATGGCCGTCCTGCATCGCCATCGCGATCAGGGTCGCGACGAAGCTCTTGCCGACCGACCAGCTGGTGTGGCGCGTTTCAGGCGTGGAGCCGAGCAGATAGCTCTCGTGCACCACGACGCCGTCATGCATCACGATCAGCCCGGTCGAATCTGCGTCAGCCTGCCAGTCACCGACGGTCCGTTCGCGGCCATCGAACCGGAATGAGACCGGATCATTGCGCACATCGCGGGGCAGGGGATTCGAAGATTCCCGTGCAGAAATCACCCTGTAGGGGAAAACATCGTCCATATCGCGAAACGTCTCCGCGAGGTGCTCCGGTTGGGTGGCGGCCTGGATTTCAGCCGGCGAGTACTCGGACCAAGGGCGGAAATACCAACCCGCGGTGACCAGGATAAGGGTGGCTATAATCGCACCCAAGCCTATGAAAATTCTTTTCATTTCTCTCCCCAGAGTCAGAAAATTGAACGCTGTTCACTTCGCAGCCTAGCAGAGTCCGGGCAGGAAGAAAGAGGCTCGCAGGCCCGGGCCTGAAAATTGCCAAGTGCGGTATGCTTGCATCAGCTGCGACACTTTTTTGCCTCAGCGGGAAAAACGGGCTGACAGCCTGCGGCCATGATGCTCAAATGGAGGGTAGATACGCGGATTGGTTGGTTAAAAAAAACCGCGTCACAAGGGGAGAAGAAATTCCGATGAAAATGTTCTCAAAAGCCGTTGTCATGGGCACAACGGCAATTCTCAGTGGTTTGATTGGTGTCTCCGGCGCTCTGGCGCAGGTCGAGACCATTACCGTCACGGCGCAAAAGCGCGAGCAAACGCTTCAGGATACGCCGGTTTCGGTCGCCGTTGTCACGGGCGAACAAATCGAACAGTCACAGATCCGCGACGCGGCCGACCTGCAGATGCTGGTCCCGTCGCTGCGGGTTTCCGAGTTCGCGACCTCGACCAATACCGAGTTCAATCTGCGCGGCATCGGCACTTCGAGCTTCAACCCGGGCCTCGAGCCTTCGGTTGGCGTCTTCATCGATGGCGTTTATCGCCCGCGCTCCGGCTCGGCGATCAATGACCTGCTCTCGGTCGAGCGTGTTGAAGTCATCCGCGGTCCGCAGTCGACCCTGTTCGGCCGCAACACGCCAGCTGGTGTTGTCAGCATCATCACCCAGAAGCCGGAATACGAGTTCGGCTATACCGGTGAAGTGACGATCGGCAATTTCGGCTCCCGCGTCCTGCGCGGCACCGTGACCGGCCCGCTCTCCGATTCGATGGCCTTCCGCCTCGACGCCACCACGCATTCCAATGACGGTTACATCACCGCCGAAGACGGCCGCGACATCAATAACCGCGATCGCCAGAGCTACCGGGCCCAGCTGCTGTGGAACCCGGGCGACAATACCGAAATCCGCATCATTGGTGATTACGGTACGATCGACGAGAACTGCTGCGCCGCACCGTTCGCCTATTATGATCCAATCGATCAGGGCGCGATTGTCGGCCTCGGTGGCACCGCTGTTCCGGCTGATCCACATGGCGGCCGTATCGCGATTGACGGTGATCTGAACACGGTGCTGGATACCTCCGGTGTCTCGTTCCAGCTGGATCATGACTTCGACAACATCACCTTCACCAGCATCACCGCGTTCCGCAATTATGACGAAGACCAGAATTTCGACGCCGACTTCTCGGATCTCGATCTGGTCAGCGCCCGTCATATCCAGAATCAATATGACAGCTTCACCCAGGAATTCCGTCTGACCTCGACCGGTGACAACACCGTCGACTGGATGGTGGGCGGTTTCTATTACGACAATAATCTGCGCTTCCAGAACTCGACCCCTTACGGCGCCGATGCCCGGAACTTCTTCGACGCAGCCTCGGCCCCGTCCGTGGCCAGCCTCGTCGCCAGCCTCGGCCTTCCAGCCGGCACCGGCGGTATCACGCTGCTCGAATTCTTCCTCGACATGAATGAGGCTGCCGGCGTCGGTAACTTCGTGCCGCTCGCTTCGGGTACTTCGGCCCTGCCGACCACCCCGACCGAAGGCTTCATTGCCACGACCCACGGCCTGATCTCGGAAGACTATCAGTATGACACCGAGGCCTGGTCCTTCTTCGGTCAGCTCGACTTCCACGTGACGGACGACTTCACCGTCACCGTTGGTGGTCGTTATTCCAACGAAGACAAGTCGATGACCACGGTTATCGATCAGCCCGATCCAATGTCGGCCTTCAGCTTCACCGACCTGGCGCAGGATCTGCGTCTGGTGGCGCCGGGCTTCTGTGACCCGGGCCTCTATCCGGTCATCGGCGGCGATGCCTGTGCCTATCTGGTGCCGGTTGTCCTGCTTGGTCAGGGCCTGACCCAGTATCCGGGCGGTGCCCCGATCGATCCGACCTCGCCGCTGCCAGGTTATCTGGCGGGCACGGCCTACAATCCGCTGCTCGGCTTCTCGGCCTTCCAGAACTGGGAGCCGGTCAATGCGTCCGATTTCCCGACCTCGCGTAATGACACCAACTTCTCGGGCAATATCATCCTGTCCTACGACATGTCCGACACGTTGAATGTCTATGCGAGCTACGCCACGGGCTTCAAGCCAGGCGGGTTCAACGTTTCGACCAACGCAGCCTTCACCGGCGTTTTCGAGTTCGAGGAAGAGACCTCCAGCTCGTTCGAAATCGGTGCGAAGGGCTCGCTGTTCGACAACCACTTCGTCTACGCCGTGGCCCTGTTCGATCAGGAAATCGAAGGCTTCCAGACCAACAACTTTGTTGGTAATGGCTTCGCCCTCGAGAATGCCGGCTCGATCCAGGTCTCCGGTCTCGAGTTCGAAGGTACCTGGGCTCCGACCCCGGGCCTCGTCTTCACCGGCGGCTTCACCTATCTGTTTGAAAGCAAGTATGGCGACTACCAGTACGCCCCTTGCCCGGATACGTTTAACGGTGTTGGCGTCTGGGATGCCGGCGATCCGAATTACGCCCTGTGTGAAATCGGTGCCGAGCGGACCAATACGGCCGGCGTGACGGCGTTGTTCAATGACCTCTCCGGTCGTGATCGCGGCAATTCCGAATTCGTTGGCTCGCTGACCGGTACCTATACCTGGGCCGTTGGCGACAACATGGAAGCCTTCATGCGCGGTGAAGTCACCAATATCTCCAGCTTTGGTCTCACCACCTCGCAGGATCCACGCACCTTCGCCAACCAGGACGGTTTCTCGATGGTCAATGGCAGCTTCGGCATCGGTGCCGAGGATGGCAGCTGGGGTCTCCAGCTCTGGGGCCGCAACCTGTTTGAACAGGATTACGTCAAGGGTGCCTTCCCGTCGGTCGGTTATCTCGGAACGAGCGTCAATGCTTACCCGGGCGATCCACGGACCTATGGCATCACCCTGCGTATCCGCGGGTAAACAGCGTTCAATTTTCGCTTTGAATGGGGGCGAAGGCTGTATAGCCTTCGCCCTTATTCGTTTGTGGAGCCGTTGATGACGTTTGTCTGGGTCATGTTGGGATCCTTCGCGGGCATCTCCGCGATGGTCGCGTTGAATGTTCTCCTGCGTCTCGGGAAACCGGCGCGGATTGCCAGTCTGGATGAGGCCATCGAGCAGCTCGATACCGACGCGATCGGCTTCCGCGCCGGCAATGGTGTCCTGGCCGATGACGGCAGTGCGGCGCTGGTCGAGGAGAGCGGCGGGCGGCGAATCGGCCTCCTGAAGTCGAAGGGCGACAAGTTTGTCATCCGCTATATCGAGCCCGGCTTGGTACGCGCAGCGCGGCTGGCGGACGATGCCCGGCTGACAGTCCGGCTGAATGACTTCACCTTTCCGCCCTTCACCATGGCGTTCGCCGACGCCGGCGAGGCCCGTTTCTGGGCCGACAAACTCAATGCAATGCAGGAGTAGATTATGGACGTTCCGGCTTTTGTAGAGACTTTCAACCCGGTCTATTACGCGATCCCGCTCTTCATCCTTCTGGTGGCGATCGAGATGATCCACGCCAGGCTTACCGGTTCGACCCAGTTCGAGGCACGCGACAGTGCATCAAGCCTGCTGATGGGGCTTGGGAGTACGGTGTCCGGCGTGCTGTTTGCCGGCCTGGTGACGGCTTGGGCGATGTTTGTCTACCAGTTCCGCCTGTTCGATATCGGTTTCGCCTGGTGGGTCTGGCCTGTCGCCTTCGTGTTCGACGATTTCATGTATTACTGGGCTCACCGGTTCGGTCACACCGTGCGCTGGTTCTGGGCCGATCACATCGTCCACCATTCCTCGCAGCATTATAATCTCACCACGGCCCTGCGGCAGTCCTGGCTTGGTCCGCTGACGCTGAAATTCCTCTGGCTCGGTTCGGTGATGATCCTGATCGGCTTCCACCCTCTGGTGATCGGCATCGTCTCGGGCTTCAACCTGATCTACCAGTTCTGGTTCCACACCGAGGCGATCAAGAAGATGCCGCCCTGGTTCGAGGCGGTGATGAACACGCCGTCGCACCACCGCGTGCATCACGCCACCAATCCGGTCTATCTCGACCGCAATTATGCCGGTGTCTTCATCATCTGGGACAAGATTTTCGGGACCTTCCAGCCCGAGCTCGAGGACGAGAAATGCCGCTACGGGATTGTTCGCAATATCGGTACCTATAACCCGTTGAAGGTCGCGGTCCATGAATGGCTGGCCATCCTCAAGGACATGCGCCACGCCAAATCACCCCGCGAGGCGATGATGTATCTGCTGGCTCCGCCGGGCTGGTCGCCGGACGGATCGCGCGCAACCTCGAAACAGATCAAGGCGCGCTGGCGTGCACGGCAGGGCGAGGGCGAAACATCCGGTTCCGCAACCGGCGCCGATAGCGCGCCTGCAGCGCCGTCAGGGATCGCGCCCGCCGAATAGGGGGCAAACCGGATTTTTCGCCTTTTCCCTTGCCAAGACGGCGAAATTGAACCATGTTAGGAGAGTGAACGCTGTTCACCCTGGTTGTCGGCCTCGATCAGGGTGAGCCAATCGATACCGGATATAAGCCGGATCTAGGGAGAAATGACGTCATGGGCACACTGCGCGAACTGTATCCGCTTCCGGAACTCGACAAGAACTGGTCGATTGACCAGAGGTTCAACGCCACCTTCGACTGGGATTATGATGAGGGGCGTACGACCCTCATGCACCTTTACCAGAAGGGCAAGGACATGCAGTGGGATGCGGTCAGCCGCATCGACTGGACGCAAGAGCTCGACTTCGAAAATCCGATGCAGCTGCCCGATGAGGGCATCGCCATCTTCGGGTCCCCGATGTGGGAGAAGATGACTAAGACCGAGAAGCGCGAATTCCGCCGCCATGCCCAGTCCTGGAACATCTCCCAATTCATGCAGGGTGAGCAGGCAGCCCTGATTTGCGCCGCCAAGATCGTGCAGCAGGTTCCTGATCTCGACGCGAAATTCTATGCCTCCACCCAGGTGATGGACGAGGCGCGCCATGTCGAGGCCTACAAGAATTTGCTGAACAAGTTCGGTGTCGCCTATCCGATGACCGATCCGCTCAAGCAACTGGTTGACCAGGCGCTGCGTGACAGCCGCTGGGACTTCACCTATCTGGCGATGCAGGTCGTGATTGAAGGTCTGGCGCTTGCCGCCTTCGGCACGATCCGCGACATGGCCCAGAACCCCTTGGCGCGCATGGTCAACGCCTATGTGATGGAAGACGAGGCGCGCCACGTCGCCTTTGGCCGTCTGACACTGCGCGACTACTACCCGCAACTGACCCAGGCCGAGCGCGACGAGCGCGAGGAATTCCTGGTCGAGGCCTGCTATCACATGCGCAACCGCTTCCAGGCTCGCGAAGTGTTTGAAGTGATGGGCCTGCCGGTCGAGGAATGCGTTGCCTGGGCCGACCAGTCGGAAATCATGAAGCTTTTCCGTACCATGCTGTTCCAGCGCATCGTGCCGGTGGTCAAGGATATCGGGCTTTGGGGACCGAAAATCCAGGCCGCCTACGCCGATATGGGTGTGCTCCACTATGCCGACCAGGATCTCGATACCCTGGCCAAGCAGGACGAGGATATCGCCAAGGGCCTCGACCAGGAACAGCACGGGGATGTGCGCATGGCCTATGTCCATGCCGTCGCCGGCCAGGCCGAATAGGGCTCAAGCCCGGTTCAGAGACAATGAAGGCCCCGTCAGCGATGACGGGGCCTTTTGTGTTGCGGGCAGGCCGGGAAGGATCGCTAGCAGTCGTCGGTCGGATCGTCGTGCGTGATGGCGCAAATCATCATCGCCCCGTCTTCCGCGCCATAGGTCGCCAGCAGGCGTTCGCGCAGGGTTGCCCATTTATCGGCGCTGTCCTCGATCGCGGCCTCGACGCTGCGGCGGAAATTCTCCCCGACGGTGCCGCGGCGAAGATGGCCGACGCCGATCACGGGATCGATCGGGCCGGTATCCTTGGCAAGATCGAAATGACGCAGCCTGTGCCGGCCCTGATCGCCATACAGGCAGCCTTCCTCCTCATTGACGAAGGATGCCATATCGAAACAGCCTGAAATCAGCCCGGCCGGAAAAGCCGGATTGGCGAAGCGCAGGTCCAGCCAGGGCGCGCGGCCCGTCTGGCCGAGACCCGGCGGATTTTCCAGGCCAACGGGGCGGGCCGGGTCGTGCTGGTCGACCCAGTTGGAATGGGAATAGAAATCCTGGCTGGCATGCAGGATCAGGCCGAGATGGGCGAGGATATTGCACTTGGCGCGGCCATGTTCGCTGCCGGCATAGACGCAATCGATATAGCTGGGAATCTGGCTGCCGCGGATATCGCCGTCCTCATCAAGCAGGGCGGCGGCATCGAGCACTGCATGGTCGAGATTGGACATCATCTGGTCGCGGCATTCGGTCAGCGAGGCTTGTGCCTCGGCGGCGCTGCGCGGATAGCCGGGCACATCGATATAGTCACCGGCACTGCAATGGGCGTGGGAGGTGAGCATGCCGCGGCCACGATCCGGAGCGCCGACGGCACCGAAGGAGCCTTCAGCTCCGGCGAGACTGTCGAGCGTATCGGGCTGGAAACACGCATCGCCCGAACGGCCATTGCCGCAGGCCAGCGCATGGCGTGTGATCCGGGCATGTTCGGCATCCTGGCCCATGCCGCGAATGGTGCCATAGCCCCAGCTTGCGATCGGGGCGAGGCTGGCAATTGCCAGTGTGGTGGCCAGCAGGAAGGCGGCGCGGTTATGCGGCTGTTCGGGTTTCATGGGGTGTCCTTGCTTTGCAAAGCCGCAGCGTCACCCGCAAGCCAACAGGGGCTACCCTCCACGTATCTGACGGAAAAGTCACGGGAAACCGTGTTTATGGCCGATTTCAACCAACGGTTGGCTCAGTCATCCCCGAAGGAATAGGGCGAGGCGCGCAGCTGGTGCAGGTCCATATGGAGCTTGCGATTGAGCGGCGGGAAGGCGCGCTGGGCACAGTCCTCGCGCTCGCACAGACGGCAGGCAATGCCGACCGGCTGCACCCGGCTACCCTCGAAACCGTCGGCGTGGACGATCTTGTCGGCATGGGCCCAGTCGCATCCCAGCGCGATGGCGTGGATCACCGGGCGCTGGCCGATCGGGGCCGGGCTGACCTGGCCGCGGGCAATCGAGAGATTGCGCTTGCCATCGGGCAGTTCGAAGGCCTGTACCAGCAGGCGCTCCGGCTGGCTCAACGCGTCATAGAGATTCCATTTCGGACAGCCGCCGCCCGAGCGCGCAAATGGCATGATGCCGCCGCCAAAGCGTTTCGAGACATTGCCGGCCTGGTCGACCCGGATCATGAAGAAGGGCAGGCCGCGCGCGCCGGGGCGCTGCAGCGTCGTCAGGCGGTGGCAGATCTGCTCGAAACTGACCTCGAAGCGCCGCTGCAGCCGGTCGACATCATAACGCGTCTCCTCGGCCACTTTCAGCATCTCGCCATAGGGCATGTGGACGGCGCCGGCGAAATAATTGGCCAGGCCGATGCGGTAGAGCCGCCGCGCCTCGTCATTGGGCAGATTGGCGGCGTCACACAGCGCATCGAGCGTGTCGCCCAGTTCCAGCGAGGCGAGCACGACGGCCATGTTGAAGGAGCGTGACCCAGGCGGCAGCGCTTCGGAGAGCAGCAGGCGGCGGCCGTGGAAGTCGAGCCGGCGGCGCGCGCCGGCCATGATGGTTTCGTCAAGAACGCGTACCGCGAAGCCGTGGCGCTCCAGCAAATGCCGGGTGAGGGCGCTCTCGCAGATGCGTGGCTTGATGCCGGTCTCCCGGATGAGGGCCTCGGCCGCCTCTTCCAGTTCGGGGAAATGGTTCTGGCGTGCATCGAGCGCATCGCGCACGCTTTCCAGCACGGCCCCCGGGCCGCCATGGGCCGAGCCCGGGCCGCTCATGCGGCTGGCCAGGTCGGCTGTAGCGGCGCTGGTCTCGCGATAGGATTGATACAGGCGGGCAAAGGCTTCCGCGACGCGGGGGTGGCCATCGGCCAGCTCGTTGAGCTCGATCCGGTCCAGCTCCATGCCGGCGAGCAGCGGGTCGGCGGCAGCCTCGCGCAGGTCGGACAGCAATTGCTTGTCGGATTCCTGGGCAAAGGCGCGGACATCCACGTCGAACGCGTCGGCGAGCGAGAGCAGCACGCGCGCCGTCACCGGGCGCTGATTGCGTTCCAGCAGGTTGAGATAGCTTGGTGACAGGCCGAGTGCCGCGGCAGCCTCGGCCTGGGTGAGCCCGCGTTCGCGGCGCAGACGGCGCAGGCGGGCGCCGGCGAAGATCTTCTCGAGGGGCTGGGCTTCGCTCATGGTTTGTACCAAAAATGACAAGATGACATCATGACAATGTAATTAGTATACATCGTGTCCGCTTTATATGGAAGGCGTTATCGACACCCCTGCTGCCGTTTGACACCATGAGGGCAATTCAACTCCCACAGTTATGGTGACAAAGATGACAAGCTTCAAAGATTTGGTTCCCGGTGCTGCTGCCGACCGTTTTGACGGTATCCAGCGCGGTTATGGCGTCGAGGACGTCCTCAAGCTGCGCGGCTCTGTCCAGATTCGCAATACGCTGGCCGAGCGCGGCGCCGAAAAGCTCTGGAGCCTGCTCAAGACCGAGCCCTATATCAATGCGCTCGGCGCCATGTCGGGCAATCAGGCGATGCAACAGGTCCGTGCCGGCCTGAAAGCGATCTATCTGTCCGGCTGGCAGGTTGCTGCCGACGCCAATGTCGCCGGCGCGATGTATCCCGATCAGTCACTCTATCCGGCCAATTCCGGCCCCGAGCTGGCGCGCAAGATCAATCGTGCCCTGCAACGCGCCGACCAGGTCGAATTCTCCGAAGGCAATGTGACGCGCGATTGGTTCGCGCCGATCGTCGCCGATGCCGAAGCCGGCTTTGGTGGTCCGCTCAACTGCTTTGAAATCATGAAAGCCTATATCGAGGCGGGCGCTGCCGGCGTTCACTTCGAAGACCAGCTCGCTTCGGAAAAGAAGTGTGGCCACTTGGGCGGCAAGGTGCTGATCCCGACCCAGGCGCATGAGCGCAATCTGATCGCGGCCCGTCTCGCGGCCGATGTGATGGGCGTCTCGACCATCACGGTTGCCCGCACCGATGCCGAAAGCGCCAAGCTGCTGACCTCCGACATTGATGAGCGCGACCATCCCTTCATCGATTTCGATGCCGGCCGGACGCCTGAAGGCTTCTTCCGCATCAAGGACGGCGTCGGCGTCGACCATTGTATCGCGCGCTCGATCGAATACGGCAAATATGCCGACCTCTTGTGGTGGGAAACCTCCAAGCCGAATCTCGACGAGGCCCGCCGCTTCGCCGAAGCCGTGCACAAGAAATACCCTGGCAAGATGATGGCCTACAATTGTTCGCCAAGCTTCAACTGGGAAGCCAATCTCGACAAGGAAACGATCGCCAAATACCAGCGTGAACTCGGCGCCATGGGCTATAAATACCAGTTCGTGACCCTGGCCGGCTTCCACAGCCTCAATCACGGCATGTTCGAACTGGCCCGTGGCTACAAGGATCGTGGCATGGCGGCTTATTCCGAGCTGCAGCAGGCCGAATTTGCTTCGGAAGCCGATGGCTACACCGCGACGCGTCACCAGCGCGAAGTCGGTACCGGCTATTTCGACCAGGTCTCTCTGGCCCTGACCGGCGGCACCTCCTCGACGACCGCCATGGGCGAGTCGACCGAGTCGGCGCAGTTCGAGAGCGCCGAATAGGCCTTCAGGCCCTTTGAACCCAGGCGGGGTGCGCAGACCATCCGCGCACCCCGCATATCTTTTGCCGACTGGAGACAGCCATGACACAGATTACACCGAGCGGCGTTGAAATCCTGGGCCATCTCGAGCCGGGTTACCGCGATATTCTCAGCCATGAGGCGCTGGACTTCCTCGCCGGCCTGCATCGCCGTTTCGAGAAGCGCCGTCAGTCGCTGCTGCGCCATCGTGCCGAGCGCCAGGCCGAGCTGAATGTCGGTGCCTTGCTGATGTTCCCGCACGAGACCGCCGATATCCGCGCCAGTGAGTGGAAAGTCCGCCCGGCGCCCGCCGATCTGCAGGACCGCCGTGTCGAGATCACCGGTCCGGTTGATCGCAAAATGGTCGTCAACGCGCTCAATTCCGGCGCCAAATGTTTCATGGCCGACTTCGAGGATGCGACCTCGCCGGTCTGGTCCAACCTGATCGAGGGACAGATCAATCTGCGCGACGCCGTGCGCCGCGAGATCGATTATGTCGACGAGAAAAACGGCAAGCGCTACCAGATCAATGAAGACGCTGCGGTGTTGATCGTGCGTCCGCGCGGCTGGCATCTCGATGAACGCAATCTGCGCGTCAACGGTCAGGCCATCTCCGGGTCCTTCTTCGATTTCGGCCTGTATCTGTTCAATAATCACGCCGCCCTGAAAGAGCGCGGCACGGGGCCATACTTCTACCTGCCCAAGATCGAGTCCCGCTTCGAGGCGCGGTTGTGGGCGCTGGTCTTCCAGCATGCCGAGGACGAACTTGGTCTCGAGCGCGGCACCATCCGCGCCACCGTGCTGATCGAGACCCTGCCGGCCAGTTTCGAGCTTGACGAGATCCTGTACGAGCTGCGCGGCAATATTGTTGCCCTCAATTGCGGCCGCTGGGACTATATTTTCAGCTATATCAAACGCCTGCAGGCACGCCCCGAGCATGTCCTGCCCGATCGCTCGGCGGTGACGATGAAAACCCCCTTCATGGCGGCCTATTCCCGGCGCGTTGTGGCGGTTTGCCACCGCCGCGGTGCCCATGCGATGGGCGGCATGTCGGCCTTCATCCCCGTCAAGGGCGATGAAGCGGCCAATGATGCGGCGCTGGAACAGGTCCGCCAGGACAAGCTGCGCGAAGTGAAAAATGGCCATGACGGCACCTGGGTCGCGCACCCCGATCTCGTAACGGTTGCCATGGAGGTGTTCGACAAACACATGCCGGACGCCAACCAGCTCGATTTCGTTGACGAATTCGCCATGCCGGTGACGACGCATGATCTGCTCAAGGCGCCCGAAGGCGAGATCAGCGATGCCGGTGTTGCCGACAATATCGATGTCGCCATCCGCTATATCGCGGCCTGGCTGGGTGGCCGCGGCGCCGTGCCGATCCGCAATCTGATGGAAGATGCCGCCACCGCCGAGATCGCGCGGGCCCAGCTCTGGCAGTGGCGCCGTTTCGGCAAATCGACCCGCGAGGGCACGGCGCTCACCGATGCCGGACTGGCCGCGCAGATTGAATCAACCTGCACGGCGCTTCAGGGCGAGGTTGCCGGCCGGGAAGAGATCCAGAACCAGATCCGCCAGGCGGCGACAATCCTGCACGATCTGGTGCTGTCGGAGGAATTCGTCGAATTCCTCACCCTGCCGGCCTATGACGTGCTGACCGAAGGGCTCAAGAAGTCGATGCGACTGAAAGAGTTCGAGGACTGATCCCGGCGCGTTCAGCGTCCAGTACAAAGACCGGTTGCGAGGCTCGCAGCCGGTCTTTTCTGTCTGCCGGGAGCGGGTGCGGCGATCAGGAACCGCTCATGCTGGAGGGCATGCGATAGCCGCACATATCGGCCAGTTTCCAGCCATCAGCGGTGCTTTCAAAGCGGCAGCTGAGGAAATCGCGCATGGCGCTGCCATAGGGCGGGGGTGCATCGGCCAGCGGCGTGGCAGCCGGCGGGGCGACGCGGTTGAAGGCCGCCTGCGGATAGACCAGCACCTGACGCACGGTCTCGGTTGCCGCGACGCGCGGATCATCGATGATGCACAGCGGTGGCTGCGACAGCATGCCGACCAGCGTGCCCTGGGTCTGCCCCGGTGCCCCCCAGACCCAGGCGCGCACCAGCGGGTCGCGCCGGATGAAGGCATTGCGCAGCGCGTTTGGTGCCAGGCTCTGGCTCACATTGGTTTCATTATGGCTGATGATGGCGGCGAAGGCGGCCATCTCATGGGCTTGCGGCGCGCGGCAGGCGGGCACGGTTTCGGTGGCACAGGCGGCCAGAAGGCTGCTGGCGGCGACGGCTAGGACAACAACACGCTTCATCGGTTTTTCCGGTTCTCGATCAGATCTTCAACAACGCTCGGGTCCGCGAGTGTAGACGTGTCTCCCAGATTGCCAAACTCGTTCTCGGCGATCTTGCGCAAAATGCGCCGCATGATCTTGCCCGAACGGGTCTTTGGCAGGCCCGGGGCGAATTGCACCAGGTCGGGCGTCGCGATCGGGCCGATCTCCTGGCGCACCCACTGGCGCAGCATTTTCGCCGAATCCTCGTTCGGCACGATGCCGGAATTCAGCGTCACATAACAATAGATCCCCTGGCCCTTGATATCGTGCGGATAACCGACGACGGCCGCCTCGGCGACATCGGTATGGGCCACGAGTGCGCTCTCGATCTCGGCCGTGCCGAGCCGGTGACCGGAGACATTGAGCACGTCGTCGACGCGGCCCGTGATCCACCAATAACCGTCCTCGTCACGGCGCGCGCCATCGCCGGTGAAATAGGCGCCGGGATAGGTCGAGAAATAGGTGTCGATGAAGCGCTGGTGGTCGCCATAGATTGTGCGCGCCTGGCCGGGCCAGGAGCGCTCGATGATCAGATTGCCCTCGGCCGCGCCGGTCTCGGGCAGGGGCGCACCCTCACTGCTGACCAGCGCCGGGACGATGCCAAAGACGGGCTTGGTCGCCGAGCCGGGCTTGAGATCGGTGGCGCCGGGCAGGGGGGAAATCATGATGCCGCCGGTCTCCGTCTGCCACCAGGTATCGACGATCGGGCAGCGGCCATCGCCGACGACGCGGTGATACCAGGTCCAGGCTTCCGGATTGATCGGTTCGCCGACCGAGCCGAGCAGGCGCAGCGAGGCGCGGGAGGAACCCTGCACCGGCCCGTCGCCCTCGCGCATCAGGGCGCGGATCGCTGTCGGGGCGGTGTAGAAGATATTGACCTGGTGTTTGTCGATCACCTGCCAGAAGCGGTCCGGCCCGGGCCAGGTCGGGATGCCCTCGAACATCAGCGTCGTGGCGCCATTGGCGAGTGGCCCGTAGAGAATATAGCTGTGGCCGGTGACCCAGCCGACATCGGCGGTGCACCAATAGATCTCGCCGCGTTTGTAATCGAACACATATTCATGCGTCATCGCCGCCCACACCATATAGCCGCCGGTGGTGTGCAGCACGCCCTTGGGCTGGCCGGTCGAGCCGGAGGTGTAGAGGATGAAGAGCGGGTCTTCCGCATTCATCGGCTCGGGCGGGCAGGTGGCGGGCTGGCGCGCGATCAGGTCGTGATACCAGACATCACGGGCCGGATCCCATTTCATCGCGCCGCCGGTGCGCTTGACGACGACGACCTGTTTGACGCCGGGCGCGTGATGCATCGCCCGGTCGACATTGGCCTTCAGCGGCGTCGCCTTGCCGCCGCGCATGCCCTCATCGGCGGTGATGACAATGTCGCTGGCGCAATCATTGATCCGCCCGGCCAGGGCTTCCGGCGAGAAGCCGCCAAACACGACTGAATGCACCGCCCCGATGCGGGCGCAGGCGAGCATGGCATAGGCCGCTTCCGGGATCATCGGCATGTAGATGGTGACGCGGTCGCCCTTCTTGACGCCGAGCGATTTGAGACCATTGGCCAGGCGGCAGACATGGTCGTGCAGCTCGCCATAGGTGATTTTCGTGCTGGCGGCGGGATCATCGCCCTCCCAGATGATCGCGGTGTCATGGGCGCGCTCGGGCAGATGCCGGTCGATGCAATTGGCGCAGGCATTGAGCGTGCCGTCGGCGAACCAGCGGATATGCAAATCATCCTTGTCCCATGAGGTGTCCTCGACCTGGGTGAAGGGCGTCATCCACTCCAGCCGCGCCGCTTCCTGACGCCAGAAGGCGTCGGGCTGATCGACCGATTGCCGGTAAAGTTCGGCATAGCGTTCGGCATTGACGAGGGTGGAGCGCTTGCTGGATTCGGGGACGGGATAGACGGTCTGGTCCTGGGACGGCATGGGCGGGAACTCCGGTTTGGATCGCGGATGGACGAATATGCAGTCTAGCCTATGGCAGGGGTGAGGATAATGGGGATTTCAGGACGGACTCAAGCCGGGGCCCGGGGGCGTTCGCAGGCGCGTCTGCTCAGGCCTGCAGACCTTCGGCCCGCAGCGTTGTGTCCGGGTCGAGGGTGCGCATGGCGGCATATTGCGACAGGAAGACCTCGCCGGACAGCGCCTCGAGGAAGCCGGCGGCGCCGAGCCGGTCACTGACCGGACCGATCACTTCGGACAGGTGCAGTTTGACACCGGCATCCATCAGGCGGTGATTGATCGCGACCAGGCTTTCCAGCGCACTGGCATCGACGAAATTGACCGCCGGGAACATCAGGACGAAATCGGTGATACCGTCATTGCCGGCGATAATGTCGGCGACGAGTTCCTCCAGGAAACGCGCATTGGCGAAATACAGCGCCCCGTCGACGCGCAGGGCGTAGACATGCGGCGAGATGATCACCTCATGCCGGTTCGGATTGCGGAAATGATGCGTGCCCGGCACCTGGCCGACGCGCGTCCAGTGCGGCCGCATCGTGCGCTGTAGCGCCGCGCCGACCGAGAGCACCACGCCGAGGGTCAGGCCGATCTCGACGCCGAGAAACAGCACACCAAACAGGGTCAGAAACGCCGCCGCGCCATCGGCCGGGGCATATTTCCACGCCTTCCACAGACCGCCGAAATCGGCCAGCTTGGCAACAGCCACCAGGATGGTCGCGGCCAGGGTTGCCTTGGGCAGGAAGTGGAAGAGGGGGGTTAAAAACACCGCGACCGCCAGGATGACCACCGCCGTCATGACGCCGGCCAGCGGGGTTTGCGCGCCGGCGGCCTCATTGACGACCGAGCGGGCAAAACCGCCGGTCACCGGATAGCCGCCGGTCAGGGCGGCGGCCGCATTGGCCGCGCCGAGGCCGAAGAGTTCGCGGTCCGGATTGACGCTTTCGCGCCGTCTTGCCGCGAGCGACTGGCCGACCGAGACGCTTTCGACGAAGCCGATCAGGGAGATCAGCGCCGCCGGCCCGATCAGGGCTCGCCAGATATCAAGGCTGACGATGGGCAATTGCAGCGGGGGCAAACCACTCGGCAGGGCGCCGACCACGGCCAGATCGGCGCTGTTGTCGAGATGCAGCCCCCAGGCGATGGCGGTGGCCAATACGACGAGGCCGGCCGGGGCGGCGCGGGCGATGCCGCCGGCCATGTCGTCGCTCAGCTTCATCGCCGTCAACAGGCGCGGCAGCACGGTGCGAGCCGCGACCAGGAAAGCGATACTGCCGACACCGATCACCAGCGCCACCAGATTGATCGCGGTCAGCTGCGGCGTCATCGAGAGCAGGATTTCCGGCAGGGTCGAGCCGTGGGAGTTGATGCCGAGGATATGCTTGGCCTGGCTGGCGATGATCAGAATCGTCGAGGCGGTAACAAAGGCGCCCACCACCGGCCGGCTGAGGAAGTTGGAGACACTGCCGAGCTTGAACAGGCCAAACATCAGCAGGAAGAAACTCGAGAGCGCGGCCAGCGCCCCGGCGGCGGCCATTTGTTGTGCCGGATCGGTCAGTCCGAGATTGCCGATCGCCGCCGCCGTCATCAGGGAGACAACCGCGACCGGCCCGACGGCCAGCACCCGGCTCGAGCCGAACAGGGCATACGCCACCAGCGGCGCGATCGAGGCATAAAGCCCCGCCTGCGCCGGCAGGCCGGCGAGCAGGGCATAGGCGAGGCTTTGCGGGATCAGCAGGATCGCCGTGATCAGGCTCGCCAGCGCATCCTCGCCAAAGGTGCGGCGGCTATAGCCCTCCAGCCATTGCAGACCCGGCAGGATCCGCTTGGCGCGCTGGAAGAGCTCAGACTGCATTGAGCGGGATTTTCAGATAGCGGCGGCCATTCTCCGCCGGCTCCGGCAGATGCCCGGCGCGCATATTGACCTGCACCGAGGGCAGGATCAGCGTCGGCATTGACAGCGTCGCGTCGCGCTCCGTGCGCATCTTGACGAATTCCGCTTCGGTGGTGCCGGCCTTGATATGGATATTGCTGGCCTTCTGCTCGCCAACCGTCGTCTCCCAGGCATAATGCTCGCGGCCCGGCGCCATATAGTCGTGGCACATGAAGAGCCGCGTCTCGTCGGGCAGGGCGTAAATCTTCTGGATCGAGTGATACAACGTCGCCGCATCGCCGCCGGGGAAGTCGCAGCGCGCGGTGCCGAAATCGGGCATGAAGAGCGTGTCGCCGACAAAGCCGGCATCGCCGATATGATAGACCTGACAGGCCGGCGTATGGCCCGGTGTCCAGATCGCCTCGGCCTCGAGCCCGCCGATCTTGAAGCGCTCGCCATCCTCGAAGAGATGGTCGAATTGCGAGCCGTCATGGGCAAAACCCGGCCCGGCATCGAAGATCTCGCCGAACACGTCCTGCACCTGGCTGACATGATTGCCGATGCCGATCCGGCCGCCGAGATGCTCCTTGATATAGGGCGCCGCCGAGAGATGGTCGGCATGGACATGGGTTTCCAGCACCCACTCCACCGTCAGCCCCTCGGCGCGGACAAATTCGATCACCGTATCGGCCGATTTCGTCGTCGTGCGCCCGGAGGCGGGGCAGTAATTGAGCACGGAATCGATCACGGCGGCGCGCTTGGTCGCCGGATCCCAGACGACATAGCTGACCGTGAACGTGTCCGGGTCGAAGAAGGATTTGATTTCCGGTTTCTGCTTCATCGCTGGACTCCTGGGACGCGGATGGCTGCGGTGTGTCTGTAATGGATATAGGGTGTCTGCAAAACTCTGCAAGTACGCAAATGCGATTGAACCGCCCGCACCGTTCAGGCGGGGGCGGGTGGACAATAGGTCTTGTAGAGAGATTCCATGATGGTGCGAATCTCGGCGCTGGCGAGGCTGTAGTAAATCGTCTGGTTCTCGCGCCGCGTCGCCACCAGCCCCTTGGCACGCAGGATCGCCAATTGCTGCGACATCGCCTGGTCACGCACCCCCAGCGCCGCCGCCAGCTCGCCCACCGAGCGCTCCTGATCCACCAGCGCACACAGCGCCAGCAACCGCTTGGGATGCGCCAGCGTCTTCATCACATCAGCGACGCTCTCGGCGACCGGCTGCATCTCGGTGTAGTCCATCATGGGTGCAAGACTCTGTAGCTATGAGATGATGGAGATATAGGGGCTGGGGTGGTGAAAGGCGAGGGGGCGGGGCACTTTCCTCCCCGCAACAGCGGGGAGGGGGACCGCGAAGCGGTGGACCCTCCGCCGCCGAGGCTATGGAGGGGGGCGGGGCCGGCGCGCATCGCGCGGCGGTGCCTGGCGCCGGCGTCTGCCCGCAGCCTGCGGCCGCGGCCCCATCGGCCCGGACTACGTCCGCGCCACTTCCCCGCTAGCGGGGAAGAAAGCGGGGTGGTGCTCAAGGGTGGTCGAGGAGGGACGTGTACCTTTGGTACGCGTCCCGGGGGAAAAGGGTCGACGGGGCGGCTCACCGCAAGAATTTGGTGTCTGCTTACCTGAACACACGAGCGGATTCCGCACCTTGGTCCAGCCGGGCGCCACTGCCGTGGCTACCACGTCCTGCGAGGGTGTCCTGAGCTGGAACAATGTGCATTTGAGATCTATACAACTTCCCCAGCTTTCCAGTTTCCGCGGAGACCGTATTTGCATGAGTGATTTGAAACTCTTTCGCCTCCACGCTGATCGCGTCGCGGAGATCCACGGTAAGGCCGCTGCTCTGGAAAAGTCGCTGCAGGCGTTGATCGAACGCAATCTGGAAACGTTCCTGGGTGTTCGCTTTCTGGCGTCAGAGTTTTCGACCGGTCGCGAACATGGCGGGCGCATGGACACGCTGGGCATCGACGAAAATGGATGCCCGGTGATTATTGAGTACAAGCGCGCAACGAATGCGAATGTCATCAATCAGGGCCTCTTCTACCTCGATTGGCTTGTTACCCACCGCGGCGACTTCGAAATGTTGGTGCTGAAAAACCTTGGCGCTGAATCTGCGCAGGCGGTCGAATGGTCGGCACCGAGGTTGATCTGTATCGCTGGCGATTTCAGCAAGTATGATGAGCACGCCATCAAACAGATGAACCACAATATCGAACTGATACGGTATATGAGGTTCGGTGATGACCTATTGATGCTGGAACAAGTGAACGCCGTCTCCGCGCCAACCAATGGCGCTGCAGCAGCCCAGGTGATGTCCGCCGGTCCCAGCGGTGCACGAGCCGCCGACAAGACAGTCTCGGACTATTTGGCGCAGGCTGACCAAGAACTCACCGACCGATTTGATGCCTTGAAGGAATACCTGACGAATCTGGGAGACGACGTTCAGGTCAAGGCGCTGAAAAAATATTTTGCTTTCAAGCGCATCAAAAACTTCGCCTGCGTTGAGGTCCACACCCGAACCCGCAATTTGCTGGTTTATGTGAAGGTTGATCCTGACACGATTCAGCTTGAACAGGGGTTTACCCGGGACGTCCGGAAGATCGGACATTTTGGGACAGGGGATCTGGAAATCGTTATCAGCTCTGCTGCTGATTTCGAAAGAGCGAAGGCGCTTCTCGATCTTAGCTATGAAAATGGGTGAGGTAATCTCGCTTACTTCCCCACCGGGCCACACCCCACCCTGAAAACCATGCCGGGATCCGGCCAGACTGGCAAGGCTTCCAGGGATCGCTCCGCCCGGCGTGGGGCGGGCCTGGCGGGACGTGAAGGGCGCAGGCTCGTCGATTTTGCCGGCTGCACGCACCGGTCACCGAAGAGGGACGTGTACCTCTGGTACGCGTCCCGGGGAAAAGGGGAGTCTGCCTTGGGACAGGTGCCAGAGCTACCTGCCCTCGTTGCTGCCCATCACCCCCCGCTCATCCCGGTCAGAGATCCCAGCTAAACCCCGTCGCCGCTGCCGACACGGTCCACAGCCTTTGCATGACCGCCTTGTCATGGGCGTGCGGGTTGAGCGTGCCCTTGCCGACCGGGCCGCCCGTCTGCATTGGGCCGGTGGGACCATAGAGCGCGCGCGGTTCCAGACCGTCCTCGGTCGCGCACATGACTTCCGGCCAGGAGCCTTTTTCGGCGCTTTGCACCAGCGGCGTCCGGCTCAGCAGCCACCAGCTCATCCGTGTCAGCAGCCCGCCGCTGGTGGCGATGAGCGAGGTCGCGGATGCGCCGGGGTGACAGACATAGACCCCGACTTCCTTGCCCGCCGCCTTGAGGCGGTCCTGCAGCTCATAGGCAAACATCATCTGCGCCAGCTTGCTCTGGCTATAGACCGGGTTGGGGCTGTAATTGTGGTCCCAGTTCATGTCGTCGAACTGGATGGTCCGGATCCCCATATTATAGCCGAGGCTGGCGACCACGACGATCCGGCCGCCGCTCGCCTCGATGCGGCCGAACAGCAGGCCGCTCAGCAGGAAATGCCCGTAATGATTGGTGCCAAGCTGGCTTTCAAAGCCATCAGGGGTGAGCGTCCGGGTCGGCACTTGCGCAATCGCCGCATTGCAGATCAGCGCGTCGATCCGCGGCACGGTCTGCAACACCTCCTCCGCCGCTGCGCGCACGCTGGCCAGCTCGGCCAGGTCCATGCGCACGAAACTGACATCGGCCGCCGCGCCAAATTCCGCCTGCAGCTGTTTGACAGCGGCCGTCGATTTCTCCGCGCTGCGGTTCAGCATCACCAGTCTGGCCCCCTTCGACAAAAGGATGCGCGAGGCCTGGAAGCCGGCGCCTGCATTGCCGCCGGTGATGACGAAGGTCTTGCCCGCCAGCGAGCCGAGACGCTCCGGCGTCCAGCCCCTGGGTCCGAATGTGGTATCTGTCATGGGCTTGCTCCTTGCGGCACCGGCAGGGCAGCTGGGCGATGCGTGCGTGGGGAAAAACGGGGGCATTCGTCGTTCAAGGCCGCGAAACGCCTAGCTTGAAAAATCGGGCCCCAGCGGCCAAACCCCGCCGTGAAAACCATGCCGGGATCCGCCCTGCCTGGCAAGGATTTCAGGGATCGCTCCGCCCCGCGCGGCGGCCTTGCCGGGAGGAATTGGCGTCCGCGCCTGGTCACACCCCTGCACTTGCCCCATTGTATTAGCGCGCTAACACGCTATATCGAGGCTCAGGAGGACGATCCATGATCGACGAGACGTCAGATGAACGCCGCAGCGACCAGCCCGACCTGGCTCCGCTCGTCGCCGCATTGCGCGCCATCAAGACCGATGAGGAGGGCGAACGCTTCCTGCGCGATCTGCTCACGCCGGGCGAGATGAAGACGCTGACCGAGCGCTGGCGCGTCGCCGGCCTGCTCGCCGAGGGCGGTCATTCCTATCGCGAGATCGCCGAGATGACCGGCGCCTCGACCACCACCGTCACCCGCGTCTCGCGCTTCCTCACCCAGGAGCCCTGGCAGGGCTACCGCCTCATTCTGCAACGCCTCAAGGAGGCCCAATTGTGACCCGTTTGCGCATCGCCGTTCAAAGCAAGGGCCGTCTCTCCGAAGGCGGTATGGATCTGTTGAAGCGTTGCGGTCTGCGCTTCGCCTATGGCCGCGACAAGCTGCACCAGCGCGCCGAGAACATGCCCGTCGACCTGATGCTGGTGCGCGATGACGATATCCCGAATTTCGTCGCCAGCGGGGCGTGCGATTACGGCATTGTCGGCGAGAATGTACTGCGCGAAGAACAACTTGCCGGTGGCCGCACCTCCGAGCTGGAGATCGCCCTGCGGCTCGGCTTTGCCACTTGCCGGCTCAAGCTCGCCGTGCCGGTCGAGGGCGAGATCCGGACGCTGGAGGATCTGCAGGGCAAGGCAATCGCCACCTCCTATCCCGGCATCACCAAAGCCTATCTTGCGGAGCGCGGTATCGAGGTCGAGATCGTCGAGATGCGCGGTTCGGTCGAGGTCGCGCCGCGGCTGCACATTGCCGATGCGATCTGCGATCTGGTCTCCTCCGGCGCGACGCTGCAGGCCAATGGCCTCAAGGCGATCGAGACCGTGTTCGAAAGCGAGGCGGTGCTGATCCGCCGCAAGGGCGCCCGCGATGCCGAGACCGACGCCATCGCCCGCATCCTGATGCGCCGCGCCGAGGGCGTGATCGCCTCCTCGCAGACCAAATACATCATGCTCAACGCGCCGAAAGACCGGCTCGACGCCATCCGTGCCTTGCTGCCCGGTGCCGACGCGCCGACCATCGCCCAGGTCGCGGGCCGCGATGATGTGGTGGCGCTGCACGCGGTCTGCCGCGAGCGCGTCTTCTGGGAAACCCTCGAAGCGCTGGAAAAAGAGGGCGCCCGCGCCATCCTGGTCCTGCCGATCGAAAAAATGCTGGCCTGATATGATGCTCGAAACCCTCAACTGGTCGACCGCCGACGCGGATCAACGCCGCGCGGCCCTGCAACGCCCCGAAGCGACCAATACCGCCGCTGCCGCCGCCCGCGATATCGTCGACGCCATCTATGCGGGTGGCGACAAGGCCGTGCGCGAATATGCTGCCCGGCTCGATGGCTATGCCCCGGATGATTTCCGCGTCGATGCGGCCACCATCGCTGCAGCGCGCGCCGCGCTTGGTGAGGCCGATGCCGAAGCCATCCTCGCCGCCGCTGACGCCGTGCGCCGTTTCCATGTCCGCCAGGGCTATGGATCCTATAGCGTCGAGACTTGGCCTGGCGTGACGGCGTCGCGCCGTGCGACACCGGTCGATGTTGCCGCGCTCTACGTGCCCGCTGGCAGCGCGCCGCTGGTCTCGACCCTGATCATGCTCGCCATCCCGGCCCAGCTCGCCGGCGTGCCGCGCATTGTCGTTGTGGCTCCCCCGGCAGGCCCCGGAGGCGTCAATCCCAGCCTGCTGGCGGCCGCCAGCCTGCTCGGCCTCGATGAGATTTATGCCATCGGCGGCGCGCAAGCGGTTGCCGCACTGGCGACCGGCTCGGCTGGTCTGCCCCGCGCCGACAAGATTTTCGGACCGGGCAATGCCTATGTCGCCGCCGCCAAGGCCTATGTCGCCGGTCTGCCCGGCGGTCCCGCGGTCGATCTGCCAGCGGGGCCGAGCGAGGTGATGGTGATTGCCGATGCCAATGCCGATGCCGGTTTTGTCGCCAGCGATCTGCTGAGCCAGGCCGAACATGACCCGTCAGCGCAGGTGATGCTGGTCTGTTTCGACGCCGCGACCCGCGCGCGCATTGTCGCCGCCGTCGAGGAACAGCTCACGGCCTTGCCGCGCGCCGACATCGCCCGCCAGGCCATGGCCAATTCGCGCACCATATTGTGCGACAGCCTCGTTGACGCAGCGGACGTGGCCAATGCCTACGCCCCGGAACACCTGATCCTGCAGCTCGGCGAGGCCGAAGCCCTGGTCGCTCGCGTGCGCCATGCCGGTTCGATCTTTGTCGGCGCCTGGGCGCCGGAAGCCGCCGGCGATTATGCCGCCGGTCCCAATCACACCCTGCCCACCGGCGGGGCGGCGCGGGCCCATGGCGGCGTCACGGTCGAGGCGTTCCAGAAGACCACCACGATATTGCGCGCCAGCAAGGCCGGCGCTGCCGCGATGGCACCGACGGTCGAGCGGCTGGCGGCGCTGGAAGGCCTGGCCGGGCACGAAACCGCGATGCGGCTCAGGCGCGAATGGGCGCAGGCCTGGCCGGATGATGTGTCCGGTCCGCGCCTGCGCACCAGTGCCAAGCGCCGCAAGACCAAGGAGACCGATATTACCGTTGTCGTCGATCTCGACCGCGACGGGCCGAGCCAGATTGCGACCGGGATCGGCTATTTCGATCACATGCTTGACCAGATCGCCCGCCATGCCGGCATCGCCGTCAATATCGACGCCACCGGCGATCTCGAGATCGATGCCCACCACACGATCGAGGATATCTGCCTGACGCTCGGCGAAGCCCTGCACGAAGCGCTCGGCGACAAGCGCGGCATTGCCCGTTTCGGCTTTGAACTGCCGATGGACGAGACCAGGGCCGGGGTCTGGATCGATCTGTCGGGACGACCCTTTGCCAAATTCGAGGGCGAGATTCCCGGCGAGCGGGTCGGCGAATTCCCGGTCGAAATGGTGCCGCACGCCTTCCGCTCGCTCGCTGAATCGATGAAGGCGGCGATCCATGTCCGCGTCGAGGGCGAGAATGCCCACCACATGGTTGAGGGCTCGTTCAAGGCCTTTGGCCGGGCGCTGCGCCAGGCCGTGCGTATCGAGAGCGAACGCCTGCCATCGACCAAGGAATTCCTCGAATGAAGATCGGCGTCATCGATACCGGCTGCGCCAATCTCGCCTCGGTGCGCTTCGCGCTGGAGCGCGCCGGGCTCGACCATGTCGCGGCCTCCGAGCCGGCGGGCGTCGCTGATTGCGACCGCCTGATCCTGCCCGGTGTCGGCTCGGCTGCGCCCGCCATGACCCGGCTGACCGAGCGGGGCTGGAGCGAGATGCTGCGCGGCGATGACCGGCCGCTGTTGGGCATTTGCCTTGGGATGCAGCTCCTGTTCGACCGCTCTGAAGAGGGCGGTGTCGACGGTCTCGGCCTGATCGCCGGCGATATTATCCGGCTGCCGCGGGCCGAGGGCCTGGTCTGGCCGCATATGGGCTGGAACGAGCTCGACGCGTTTGATCCCGAAGAACCGCTTCTGGCCGGCATCGCACCGGGCAGCCATGTCTATTTCGTGCACGGCTATTACGCCCTGCCGGGCCCGGCAACACGCGCCGTCTGCGATTACGGCACGCCGGTCTCCGCGCTGGTGCGCAGGGGCCATGTTGCCGGCTGTCAATTCCACCCCGAACGCTCCGGTGCTGCCGGGGCCCGTATCCTGATGAATTTCGCCGGAGCCGCGTCATGATCCTCTATCCCGCCATCGACCTGCTCGAGGGCCGTGTCGTGCGTCTGCACAAGGGCGCCTTCGATGCCGTCACCGATTATGGCGATGACCCGGTCGCCGTCGCGGAAAGCTTTGGCGAGGCCGGCGCGGGCTGGGTCCATGTCGTCGATCTCGCCGGTGCCCGTGACGGCGCCCGGCGCCAGACCGAGACCATCCGGCAAATCTGCCAGACCGGCCTGCGGGTGCAGACCGGCGGCGGCGTGCGCGCGGCCGAGGATATCGAGAGCCTGCTGGCGATCGGCGTCGAACGCGTCATCATCGGCAGTCTCGCGGTCACCAATGCGCCATTGGTGCGCGACTGGATCGAGACCTATGGTGCCGAGCGGATCACCCTGGCGCTGGACGTCAAACGCCTCGGTGGCAGCTACCGACCGGCGCTGCAGGGCTGGACCGACATGATGATGACCACCTTGCCCGACGTCATTGCCGCCTATGACGGTTCCGGTCTCAAACACGCCCTGGTCACCGATATCAGCCGCGATGGCGATCTGTCCGGCCCCAATCTGGCGCTCTATGTCGACCTGCTCGAACGCCATCCCGGGGTCGACTGGCAAGCGTCGGGCGGCGTCTCCTCGCTGGCCGATCTCGAGGCGGTGCGCGAGCTTGGCATGGCCGGGGCCATCACCGGCAAGGCGCTCTATGAGGGCATTTTCACGCTGAAAGAGGCGCTGGCATGCTCGCAAGACGGATAATTCCCTGCCTCGACGTGCGCGATGGCCGCGTGGTGAAAGGCGTGCGTTTTCGCGACCATGAGGATGTCGGCGGCATCGTCGATCTCGCCCGCCGCTATGCGGCCGAGGGCGCCGACGAGCTGGTCTTCTACGACATTGCGGCCAGCACACGCGGGCAGACTGTGGAGCCGGCCTGGATCAGCGCCGTCGCACGCGAGCTCGACATTCCCTTCTGCGTCGCCGGCGGCATCCGCAGCGTCGATGATGCCCGCGCCCGTCTGTTCGCCGGCGCCGACAAGATCTCGATCAATTCCCCGGCGCTGGAAAATCCCGCTCTGATCGATGCGCTGGCGGCGGAATTTGGCTGTCAGTGCGTTGTGCTCGGCGTCGACAGCCGCCGCATCGAGGGTGAGTGGCAGGTCCACCAATACACCGGCGATCCTGACAAGACACAGCTCTCCCGGCGCCGCACGCTGGACTGGATTGCCGAGGGTATCGAGCGCGGCGCCGGAGAGGTCGTGCTCAATTGCATGGACCAGGACGGGGTGCGCGACGGCTATGATATCGAACAGCTTGCCGCGGCGCGGGCGGTGTGTTCCACAGCTTTGATCGCTTCGGGCGGTGCGGGCAGCAAAGAAGACTTCAAATCCGTCTTCAATGCCGCCAATGTTGACGGGGCGCTGGCCGCCAGCGTGTTTCACAAACAGGTCTTCGGGATCGGCGAATTGAAAGCCTATCTCGGCCAAAACGGGATCAGGGTAAGATCATGATCGATGCGAGCACGCTTGATTGGGCCAAGGGTGACGGGCTGGTTCCCGCCATTATCCAGGACGCTGCAACCCGTCAGGTCCTGATGCTGGGCTATATGAATGCCGAGGCTTTGCAGCTGACGCAGGAAACGGGAAAAGTCCATTTTTTCAGCCGGTCAAGGCAATCACTCTGGAAAAAGGGCGAGACTTCGGGTCTCAGTTTCAAACTGATCAATATCGCGCTGGATTGCGACCAGGATACGCTTCTGGTCGAGGTCAAGCCGAAGGGCGCCGCCTGCCATAACGGCACGGTGAGCTGTTTCGGCGATGATCCCGGTCCGGGCCTGGGCTTCCTGGCCCACCTGCGCGCGATCATCAAGAAGCGCAAGAAGGACAAGCCCAAGGGCTCCTATGTCGGCAATCTGATGGCCCGTGCCCCGAAACGCCCGGCCCAGAAAGTCGGCGAAGAGGGCGTCGAGGTGGCGCTGGCCGCCGTCTCGGAAAGCCGCACCGCGGTTGCCGAGGAAGCCGCCGACCTGATGTTTCATCTGCTGGTCCTGCTGGAATCGCGCGATCTCAGCCTGGAGGACGTCGTCGCCGTCCTGCGCAAGCGTCACGCCGTTCGCGCGGCGCAATAGGGCGTCCCCGCAGGCTCTCTTGCGCGGGCGTCATCGGGGCTATTGTCCCGCCACGCTGCGCGCTAGACTTGCCGCGACGGGTGCCGCCGGATGGACGGCTGCTGATGCGCCCCGGGGGGACCTCATGAAACGTCTTTTGCTCGCCGGCCTTGCTGGCCTTGCCCTGACAGCCTGCAGCCAGGCCCAGGATTATTTCCCTGCCGCCGGCGATGCCGACTGGGAGCGCCGGGCGCCGGCCTCGCTTGGCTTTGATGCCCCGGCGCTTCAAGCGGCAGTTGATTTCGCCGTCGCACATGAAACCCGCGCGCCGGAAGCCTGGGGTGAGGGGATTGATGCCCGAGACCTCGAGATCATGGTGCCGCTGACCTGGGCCTATGAGCCCTATTCCAGCCCGATCGGCGAATTGCGCCCGCGCGGCGGCCCGGCCGGGATCATCATACGCCATGGCTATATCGTCGCCGAATGGGGTGATCTCGAGCGCGTCGACATGACGTTTTCGGTCTCCAAGAGTTTCCTCAGCCATGTCGTCGGTCTGGCCGTTGATGACGGGCTGATTGCCGATATCTCGGCGCCGGTCTCCGATCTGGTCGCCGACCCGCTCTTTCACACCGAACACAATACGCCGATCACCTGGGACCAGATGCTGCGCCAGACCTCGGGCTGGTCCGGCACGCTGTGGGACAAGCCGGACTGGGCGGATCGTCCATCGCGCGACAATCCGGCCAGCGATCTGGTCGCCGGACCGCCCGTGCCCGGCGCGGTCTGGGAGTATAACGACGTCCGCGTCAATGCGCTCGCTCTGGCGGCTCTTCATGTCTGGCGCGAACCGCTGGCGCAGGTGCTCGACGAGCGCATCATGACGCCGATCGGCTCCTCCGGCAGCTGGGAATGGCAGGGCTACAAGAACAGCTGGGTCGAGCTGGAGGAGGGCGAGGACTTGTACTGGTCGGTGTCTGGCGGCGGCCATTGGGGCGGCGGCATGATGCTCTCCGCCTACGACCAGGCCCGTTTCGGCCTGTTGGGTCTCAATCGCGGCAATTGGGCCGGCACGCAATTGCTCTCCGAGGCCTGGTATGAGCGCTCGCTGACGCCCACCGATGTCGCGCCGTTTTACGGCTACATGAATTTCTTCCTCAACCGTCCCGATGTCGAAGGCGCCGCGATTGCGGTGCCGTCCGCTCCGGACAACAGCTTCGCCTATCTCGGGGCCGGCACCAACATGATCTATATCGACCCCGAACACGATATTGTCGCCGTGGTCCGCTGGATCGACAGCGGCGAGCGCAATGGCTTTATCGAGCGGCTGATGGCGGCGGTGACGGAGTAGGGGGAAGCTACGCCTCCGGAGTCTCGGCCTTGCCCTTGCCCCTGGCCGTCCGCGGCTTCTTCTGCCGCGACAGGCGCTCGGTGATCAGGGCGATCGGCAAATCGCTGACGGCCTTGAGGCCGGCGATGCTGGATGCGGTCTGCACACCGCGCCAGACGCCCATCATCAGCTCCTGGCGCATGCGCACCTGGCCGCCCTGCGACGGTTCCTCGATCTGGTCGAGGCGGGTCAGTGACCACAGGCCGATCACGGTGGCGGCGAGGAAGTAGAAGTCCCAGCGTGTGACGTCGAAGGCATGGATGGCGGTTTCACCGCCCGGCGCGCGCCAGTTGACGGTCAGCGAGAACTCGTAATTGGCGAGCACATCGGCGTAGAGACCACCAATGATCGGGGCGGTGCCGGCGGCAATCGCGGTGAAGGCGGCGCACAGGGCGAGATGCCGGGTCGCACCGGTCGACGGCGAAAGGGCATTGGCCATATTGCCCGAGGCCAGGGTCACACCAGCCGTTGCAATCCCGGTCAGGATATGGATCACCACCAGCAAGGGCAGAGTGAAGAAATGCCGCTCCGGCAGGCTGGTGAAGGTCCAGGCGAAGATGCAGGCGATGAAGAGCGGCGCCGCAAACTGCAGCACGCGCCTGTTGGAATAGCGGTCCGCCAGCGAGCCGAAGGTGCCGGTCACCAGCGCGTTGGCGCCCTGGCTGAGCGCGGTCAGCACCATCACCGTCGTCAGGTCGAGCCCGAGCTGGCGCAGCATCTGCACCGCAAAGAAGGGCGCCGCGAGATTGCTGGCGAAGTTCCACGAGAACAGGAAGGTGACGAGGCGGCGGAAATTCTTTTCCTTCAGTGGCGAGAACAGGCCCGCCTTCTGGTCGGCGGTCTCGGTGAGCGGGAGGGGCGTTGGTTCCGGGATCTGCGCCATAGCGACGCTTTCCAGCACACCGCTGATCGTCGCAACGACCAGCAGGGCGGAATAGGCGTAGAGCACGGGCAGGCCGGTCAGCGCCGCCCAGTGGTCGACAAATACGCCGCCGGCCAGGGCCGCGATCGCCGCCATGATTGTCATCCAGGTCAGGCGTTGGGCCGAGAACACGCCGCGGCGTTCGGGCGGCAGGAAGTCACGCACCCAGCTATTCCAGGCACAGCCGGCAATGGCGCCGAAAATATAGCGAATGGCGAAGGCGACCACCAGAAGGAGCAGGGCCAGAGGCCCCGGATGGATCAGCGCCGCAGCCGCTGCCACCAGCAGGGTGAGCCGGCTTGCCAGGGTGAGGGAGACGGCCATGAAACGGCGGCTGGCAATGCGCTCGACCAGATAGACGGCTGGCAATTGCGCCAGCTGGGTCAGGGAGGGAATGGCGGCGAGCACGCCGATCACGAGATTGGACGCGCCGAGGCCGAGCGCATAGGCGGTCAGGAAGACGCCGATCGACAGCGTCTCCATGATCTTGAAGAACATCCCATTGCGTACATACCATTTCAGCCCGGCATCGCGGTCTGCATCGGTGAGCTGCGATGTCGAAAACATCGGCGGGTCCTTCGGGCGCTGTCGACTCCGGAGGCCGGAGAAATGCCGCATATCACCAAGTTCCGCGCCGCGCATCCGAATTGACAGGCCCGGCGCGGCAGTCTGGCGAATTGCCAGCGTGGCCGAATTATCGTTGGATCATCCGGGAGGTGTCGCGGGACCGAGCCGGATCATGACGATTTTCAACGACATGGCACACGCCCTCTCGCTCGCGCTCGACGCGGCATTGATGCAGCGCAGCGCATTCGAGACGCTGACCGCCGAACCGCACCTCGCGCTCGCTGCCCTGATCGTGCCGCTGATTGCCGGTGCCTCCGAATTGCTCGGCAAGGCCTATGTCCTCGCGGCGCAGAAAGTGGGTCGCTGGCGCATGCTCGCCAGCCTGGGCCTGACCGGTCTGGTCTATCTGCTCGGCGTTATCGTCTGGAGCATCAGCGCGCATTTCCTGCTCGGTCTGGCCGGCGCCCAACCCGTGTCCGAAGCCGTCCTCGCCGGGACCATCGCCCTGGGTTATGCGCCGCGCCTGCTGAGCGTGCTGACGGTGGCGCCCTATTATGGCGAATTGCTCGACCGTGCCCTCGATGGCTGGACCTTTGTCTGTATTGGCTGGGGCTTTCAGGTGGTGATTGGCGGACCGTTGGGCCTGGTGATCGCCTGCGCCGGCGCCGGTTGGCTGGCCAGTGCTGCGGTGCGCCATTATGGCGGCCGGCTTACCGAGCCGCTGCTGCGGCGTTTGCGTCTGGTGACGCCGGGAGGCGGGCATGCTTGAGGACGCGCTCGTCTGGCTGCTGCTGAGTGGCCTGGTCGCCTTCATCCTTGCCGGCACGCTGGCGCCGCTGGAGACCTTGCGCTGGTGGGCGCGCCAGCCCGCGCTCGAACGCGAACCCCCGGTGGTCCCGGGTGATACTCCGGACGGAGCCCCGCGTGATTTCATCGTTTATCTCGGCGGCATTGACCGTATCAGCGGCACCTCAAATTCGCGGCGGGAGCAGCGCTTTCTCGACGCCCTGCGCGAAGGCGCACCGGATGCCGTTTTGGTCGATACCGTCTTTCCCTACGCTGCCTCGGGCATTCCGCTTCTGCATGGTCCGCGCCTGTTCAGCTGGCTCTGGCGCGCCCTTGCTGCGGCGCCGCCCGATCGGCGCCGGCCGCTGCTGGCCAATCTGGTCAATGCGCGCAACTTCTTCCAGGTGCTGGTTTCGGCCGACCGGCGCTATGGCCCGGTCTTCAACCTCGCCCTGGCCGGTCTGATCCAGGACCGACTGCGCGCGACCGGCTGGCAGCCGTCACGCGATGCCCACCTGACATTGATCGGGCTCAGCGGCGGCGCGCAAATGGCGGCCGGCGCGACCGACGAGCTGGCCGGTATTTTCGACGGCCCGATCCAGCTGATCTCGATCGGCGGTGTCATCGCCTCGACACCGGGACTCAACCGGCTGGCCCGCATCGACCATATTGCCGGCAGCGCCGATCGGGTCGAGGCCGCCGGCGCGATCGCCTTTCCGGCGCGGTGGGGCATGGCTGCGGGTTCGGAATGGGCGATGGCGCGTCGTTCCGGACGGCTCAGGCGCATCCCGCTGGCCGGTGTTACCCATACCGGTCCGCATGGCTATTTCGGAAGCGCACTGCATGGCGGGCGGCCGCAATGGGAAGAGACGGTGGAGATTGTGCTCGACTGCCTGCAGCGTTTCCGGGACGGTGACGAAGGGAATATCTAGCCGGCCGGCGCGAAGCGTTCCGTCATCACATGCCGGTCGCCTGGATGAGTCAGGCGGGCGAGGGTGACGACGGCATCGCCCTGGAAGGTCCGCCGTTCCAGCACCAGGCAGGCATCGCCGGTATCGATATCGAGCCGGGAGGCCAGACGCGCATCGGCATTGATCGCCGAGACAGTATGTTCCGCTGCGGTCCAGGGCGCGGCGGCGAGCAGCCAGGCACCGGGCGCCGTGGCTGTGAAATCCTGATCGGCCGCCTCCGGAAGTAGCGCCAAATTGATCCAGCGCTCTTCCAGTTCGACGACATCGCCATCGGCGGTATGGCGGCAGACCAGATGCTGCAGCGGCGCGCCGGGCTCGACGCGCAGGCGGCCGGCCCGCTCGGCGCTGGCGGCAACGCGCTCATTGGTCAGGCATTGATAGCCATAATCCTGGCCGCGGGCGGGGATCGCCGCCGACATGTCGACAATCTCGAGCATCGCGGAAGGCGAGGGTGGCTGGGCCACAAAACTGCCGGCGCGGCGGCGGCGCACGATCAGCCCGTCCTCGGTCAGCTCGCGCAAGGCGCGATTGACGGTCATTCTCGCGGTGCCGAAATGGCGGGCGAGGTCGGCCTCGGCCGGGATGCGGTGGCGCGGGGGCCAGACTCCGGAGCGGATATTGGCCAGGATGGCGCGCCGGATCTGGTCATAGACCGGGCCCGTGCCGTCAAGCCTGAGATCGCCGGTCCACTCACTCATTGATCGATTGCCCGGCGGATATCGAGCATGGCGGTGCGGTAGGCGGCCTCGATGCGATCACGGGTGAGGGCGCGACCCTCGCGTACGACGCACTGGCCGCCGACATAGACCTCGCGCACCAGACGGCTGTCGCCGCAGAACAGCCAGCTGTCGAGGCGGGCATCCTCACTGCGTCCAACCAGGGTCGGGTGCTGGTCATCGAGGACCACGAAATCGGCGCGCTGTCCGGTCTCGATCCGGCCCGAGGGCTGTTGCAGCGCCTGATTGCTGCCCGCCAGCGCCGCATCGAACAGGCGCCGTCCGGTGCTGCCGCCAGGCAATGCGAGTACATTGCGGCGCTGTGCCTGCAGCCGCTGGCCATATTCCAGCAGCCGGATATCCTCGGCCAGATCGATGCGGATATGACTGTCGGAGCCGATACCGATGCGGCCATGATCGGCGAGATAAGCGCTGGCGTTAAAGAAGCCGTCGCCGAGATTGGCCTCGGTCAGTGGGCACAGACCGGCAACGGCACCGGACGCCGCCAGGGATGCTGTCTCGGCCGGCGTCATATGGGTGGCATGAATCAGGCACCAGCGCTCATTCACGCCCTGGGTCTCGAACAGGTATTCGACCGGGCGCCGGCCGGTTGCGGCGAGGCAGTCATCGACTTCCTTTTGCTGTTCGGCGGCATGGATATGCACCGGGCCGGTCTCGCACATCGGCAATATGGCGGTGATCTCGGCCGCCGAGACGGCGCGCAGGGAATGCGGCGCGATCCCCAGAACGGCATGGTCGATCTTCGCCATATGGCGCCGGGCCGAGGCGAGGATGTCGTCGAAATGCTCCAGCGTATTGATGAAGCGGCGCTGGCCATGGCTGGGCGGCATTTCGCTGAAATTGGAATGGCGGTAGAGCACCGGCAGCAGGGTCAGCGCGATGCCGGTGGCGCCGGCGGCGGCACAGATGCGCCCGGCCATCTCGCCGATATCGCCATAGGCCTGGCCGTGTTCGTCATGGTGGAGATAGTGAAACTCGCCGACCGAGGTGAATCCGGTCTCGAGCATTTCGCAATAGACCAGCGCCGCCATCGCCTCGACATGCTCCGGTGTGAGATTGTCGTTGAAGGCATACATGATCTGGCGCCAGGACCAGAAACTGTCCTCGCCGGGACCGCGCCGCTCCGACAGGCCGGCCATGCCGCGCTGGAAAGCGTGGGAGTGGAGATTGGCCATGCCGGGCACCGCGACACCAAGCCGAGTCGCATCGGGGCCGGGCGGCGTGTCGGGGCTGATGCTGGCGATCTGGCCATTCGCATCGACCGTGATCTCGACATTGCGGGCCCAGCCGCCGGGCAGGAGAATCTCGGCGAAATGAAATTCGGACATTGGCAGGCCTCCCGGCTGGACAGACTCAGGTACGCGATTTAATTGTATAGACAATTACGCGGGATTGAAGGGCCATTCAATGCGTTTCGACCGATTGCTGACCGATGCCAGGCTCGCCACCATGGTGCCCGGGCCTGTGCCCTACGGCGCCTTGCTCGACGCCGCGATCGGAATTCGCGATGGCCGTATCGCGTGGGTCGGACCGATGGCCGATGTGCCGGAAACCGCGCTGGAGACGGAAAGCCTCGAAAACCGCTGGGTAACGCCCGCCTTGGTCGATTGCCATACGCATCTGGTGTTTGCCGGTGACCGCTCCGATGAGTTCGAGCGCCGCCTCGCCGGTGAGAGTTATACAGAAATTTCCCGCTCCGGCGGCGGCATCCGCAAGACCGTCGCGGCGACGCGCAAGGCCGGCGCGGCCGAGCTCGCGGGCGGCGCACTGTCGCGGCTCGATGCGCTGTCCGCCGAGGGGGTCGGCACGATCGAGATCAAGTCCGGCTATGGCCTGACCTTTGACAGCGAGCTGGCGATGCTCAAGGCGGCGCGCTCGCTGGGCCTCGTCTCCGGTCTGCGCATCTCAACGACGCTGCTGGCGGCCCATTCCGTCCCGGTGGAATATGAAGGCCGCTCCGGCGCCTATATCGACGAAGTCTGCATCCCGCTGATCCGCGAGGCGGCGCGCGAGGGCCTGGCCGATGCGGTCGATGCCTATTGCGAAACCATCGCCTTTTCGCCGGAAGACATCCGGCGTCTCTTCATCGCCGCCAAGGCGGCCGGCCTGCCTGTGAAACTGCATGCTGATCAGCTCTCCGATACCGGCGGTGCCAAGCTCGTCGCTGAATTCGACGGGCTGTCGGCGGATCATCTCGAATTCACCAATGCAGAGGGCATTGCCGCCATGGCGAAGGCCGGCACGGTGGCCGTGATCCTGCCCGGCGCCTTTTACGGTATTGGCGAGACGCAAAAGCCGCCGGTCGTGGCCCTGCGCGAGGCGGGCGTTGCGATGGCGGTGGCGACCGATGCCAATCCGGGGACATCGCCGGTGGTGTCCTTGCTGACCGCGGCCAATATGGCCTGCAACCTGTTTGGCCTGACGGTCGAGGAAGCGCTGGCCGGGGTGACGCGCGAGGGCGCCCGGGCGCTGGGTCTGGCGGCGGAGATTGGAACGCTGGAAGCGGGCAAGCGCGCCGATCTGGCGATCTGGGATGTCGAGCGTCCCGCTGAGATTATTCAATGGATCGGATTGCGGCCGCTGCATGGCCGCATCCTCGGGGGAGAGTGGCTGTGAGCGCGCTTCAAATCAAACCGGGCCAGATGGCGCTGGCCGACTGGCAGGCGATCTATCGCGGCGCCGCGGTGACCATTGATCCGGCAGCGCAGGCCGGCGTCGACGCGGCCGCGAAAACCGTCGAGGATCTGATCGCCTCGGGCCGCGCCGTCTATGGCCTCAATACCGGGTTCGGCAAGCTGGCCCAGACCCGTATCGCCAATGACGAACTTGCCGTGTTGCAGGAACGTCTGGTGCTCTCGCACGCGGCCGGGATCGGCGAGGCGCTGCCGGCGGATGTCGTGCGTCTGATCCTGGCGCTGAAGATTGCCAGTCTCGGACGCGGCGCCTCCGGCCTGCGCTGGTCGACGCTGAAGGCGCTGGACGACCTGCTCATACATGACGTACTGCCGGTGATCCCGGCCCAGGGTTCCGTCGGGGCCTCGGGCGATCTGGCACCGCTGGCGCATATGAGCGCGGCGCTGATCGGCCATGGCGAGGCCTTCTGGCGCGGCGAGCGGTTGCCGGCGGCGGAAGCGCTCAAGCGCGCCGGGCTCAAGCCGGTCGTGCTGGGCCCCAAGGAAGGCCTGGCCCTGCTCAACGGCACCCAGACCTCGACCGCGCTGGCGCTCGCCGCCCTGTTCGGCATCGAGGCCGGCTTCAAGGGCGCGCTGGTTTCCGGTGCGATGAGCCTGGACGCGGCCAAGGGCTCGATTGCGCCGTTTGATCCGCGGATCCACGAATTGCGCGGCCACCAGGGCCAGATCAATGTCGCCGCCGCTTTGCGCGGGCTGGCGACGGGCAGTGAAATCCTCGCCAGCCATGCCGTGTGCGAGAAGATCCAGGACCCGTATTGCCTGCGTTGCCAGCCACAGGTGATGGGCGCCGTGCTCGATTTGCTGCGTCAGGCCGGGCGTACGCTAGAGATTGAGGCCAATGCCGTTACCGACAATCCGCTGATCTTCACCGATACCGGCGAGGCGATTTCCGGCGGCAATTTCCACGCCGAGCCGGTCGCTTTCGCGGCCGATCAGCTGGCGATTGCGGCCTGCGAGATCGGCTCGATCTGCGAGCGGCGCATCGCCTTGCTGACCGATCCGGCAGTCAGCGGTCTGCCCGCTTTTCTGACGCCCAATCCGGGCATCAATTCCGGCTTCATGATCGCGCATGTGACGGCTGCTGCCCTGGTCTCCGAGAACAAGCAGAAAGCCTACCCCGCCAGCGTCGATTCCATCCCGACCAGCGCCAATCAGGAAGACCATGTCTCGATGGCGACGCATGGCGCCGTCCGCGCGCTGAAAATGGCGGAAAACCTGCATGCCGTGGTCGGGATTGAGCTGCTCTGTGCTGCCCAGGGCACGGATTTCCATGCCCCCGATATCGCCTCCGACCCGCTTGAGGCGGCCAAGGCGGTCTTGCGCCGTCATGTGGCTCCCTATGGCGATGATCGCTATTTTGCGACAGATATCGCCGCGGCGCGCGACCTGGTCGCCAATGGTGAGCTGGTTGCGCAAGCCGGTGATTTGCCCGGGGTGATTTGATGGACGTGTATACGCTTGCAGCCGGCACCAGCCCGCTGGTGGTTTCAATGCCGCATTCCGGCCTCGCCCTGAGCGATGGCCTGGCCGAACGCCTGACGCCCGGGGCGGCGGCGCTGCCGGATACCGACTGGCATGTGCCGCAGCTCTACGACTTTCTCGAAGACTTGGGCGCCGCGACGATCCGCGCGAACTATTCGCGCTATGTCGTTGATCTCAATCGCCCGCCGAACAATACCTCGCTCTATCCCGGCCAGGCGACGACCGATCTGGTGCCGCTGACCCTGTTCGATGGCTCGCCGGTTTATCGCGCGGGATTGGCGCCCGATGAGGACGAGCTGGAAGCGCGGCGCACGGATTTTCACGACCCTTATCACAAGGCGCTGACCGAGCTTTTGGTCGAGACCCGGATGGAGCATGGCTTTGCCCTGCTGTGGGATGCGCATTCGATTGCTGACGAAGTGCCGCGCCTGTTCGAGGGCGTGTTGCCCGACCTCAATCTCGGCACGGTCGGCGGCGAGAGCTGCGACCCGACCATCGAGCGCGCGGCGCTGAAGGCGATGATGGATCACGAGGAATATGCCTCGATCGTCAATGGCCGCTTTCGCGGTGGCTTTATCACCCGCGCCTATGGCCGCCCGAACCAGAATATCCATGCGGTGCAGATGGAATTGGCGCAATCGGCCTATATGGACCTGGCGAGCCGGGCCTTCGACGAGACCAAGGCGGCCGTGCTGCGTGTGGCCTTGAAAGACACCATGGCGGCGGCCCTGCGGGCTGCACAAATCATGTATTCAGGAGAAGTGAGATGACCTCGACCCGGCTCGACAATGCGCGTGTGATCCGTGCCAAGCGCGGCACAGAACTCGACGCGCTGAGCTGGGCCACGGAAGCGCCTTTGCGCATGCTGATGAATAATCTCGACCCGGAAGTCGCGGAAAAGCCGGAAGAACTCGTCGTCTATGGCGGCATTGGCCGTGCCGCGCGCGACTGGGAGAGCTTTGACCGGATCGTCTCCACCCTGAAGCGCCTGAAAGACGACGAGACCCTGCTGGTTCAATCCGGCAAGCCGGTCGGCGTATTCCAGACCCACAGCAATGCGCCGCGGGTGCTGATCGCGAACTCCAATCTGGTGCCGCACTGGGCGACCTGGGAGCATTTCCGCGAGCTCGATAAGAAGGGCCTGATGATGTACGGCCAGATGACGGCCGGCTCCTGGATCTATATCGGCAGCCAAGGCATCGTGCAGGGCACCTATGAGACCTTTGTCGAGGCCGGGCGTCAGCATTATGGTGGCGATCTGACCGGCAAATGGATCCTTACCGGCGGGCTTGGCGGCATGGGCGGCGCCCAGCCATTGGCCGCCACCATGGCCGGTGCCTCGATGCTGGCGGTCGAATGCCAGCCGAGCCGGATCGAGATGCGGCTGAAGACCGGCTATCTCGACAAACAGGCCGGCGATCTCGACGAAGCGCTGGACATGATCAACGAGGCCTGCACCAGGGGCGAGGCCGTCTCGGTCGGCCTGCTCGGCAATGCGGCGGAGATTTTCCCGGAACTCGTCAAGCGCGGCGTCCGCCCCGATATCGTCACCGACCAGACCTCGGCTCACGACCCCGTCAATGGATATCTGCCCTTGGGCTGGACACTCGACAAGTGGGAATCGATGCGGATTTCCGATCCCGATGCCGTCTCGAAAGCCGCCAAAAAATCCATGGCGATCCAGGTCGAGGCGATGCTGGCCTTCCACAAGGCGGGGATCCCGACGGTTGATTACGGCAATAATATCCGCCAGATGGCCTTCGACGAGGGCGTTGCAAAGGCGTTCGATTTCCCCGGCTTTGTCCCCGCCTATATCCGCCCGCTCTTCTGCCGCGGCGTCGGGCCCTTCCGCTGGGTCGCGCTGTCTGGGGATCCCGAGGATATCTACAAGACCGACGCCAAGGTGAAGGAACTCATCCCGGATAATCCGCATCTCCACCGCTGGCTCGACATGGCGCGCGAGCGCATCCAGTTCCAGGGCCTGCCGGCGCGGATTTGCTGGGTCGGGCTGGGCGAACGCCATCGCCTCGGCCTCGCCTTCAACGAGATGGTGCGTAGCGGTGAGCTGAGTGCCCCCGTGGTGATCGGCCGCGATCATCTCGACAGCGGTTCAGTGGCCAGTCCCAATCGCGAGACCGAAGCCATGCGCGACGGCTCCGACGCCGTCGCCGACTGGCCGATCCTCAACGCCATGCTCAACACCGCGTCCGGCGCCACCTGGGTCTCGCTGCATCATGGCGGCGGGGTCGGCATGGGCTATTCAATTCACTCCGGCCTGGTCGTGCTCGCCGACGGCACGGATGAAGCCAAGGCGCGTCTCGGACGTGTGCTGTGGAATGACCCGGCGACCGGCGTGATGCGTCACGCGGATGCGGGGTACGAAATCGCCAAGGAGTGCGCATCCGTGCAGGGGCTGGATTTGCCGTCGGTCTGAGCGGCCTCCCTTGCATGCGGGGGAGAAAAGCGTGGTTTCGGTATGATCATTTCTGCCCGTGGCTTGATTGTCCAAGCCGGAAGCTATTGGTTGTGGCTGTAGGTTTTGTCGAGGGTGGTTGAGTGAGCGGTGTCGTGTTTACGGTCGCAGACCTGTCGGTATGGCAGGTTTTTCAGTGGCGCTGGTTTGCGGTGCTTTATGTGTTTGCGGCGGCGTTCATCGCATTTCCTCGTCTGTTGAAAATCTGGCCATTGTCGAACTTCCGTTTCTTCAAGAAGCGCGGACGCTTGAACGGTTTTCTGTTGCTGGGCATGACTTCGATCATTGGTGGCGGGCACTTATTTCTGACGCTCCTGCCTCTGGAAGAAGCCTGGTCCGCGTTGCGGGATAATCGGTGTGCCACGGTTGTGGCGGCATTCGATGGTCGCAAGCCTGATCGGGAGCTCATGATGCAGAGTTTCGCGGAAATGACGCTCACCTTCGAGGGGGTAGACTATGATGTGCCGGGTGGTCTGCATGGTGCCGCGTTTCTCCTTCCGAGAATTCGGGCTGACTTGGAGACGGGTGGCACCTATCGAATGTGTGTGCTCGATAATTTGATCCTTGTTGTCGAACGCTCTTCGGCTGACAAATCTGCCAGTTTGGCTCCTTAGCACCGCAATCTGTCTCTTCCGGAACGCTGCGCGATTGGACTGGCAGTCCACCCGGCAGGAACAATCCATTCTTCGCTTGCCGAGATCCCGCCGCCGGGGTTCAGCGCTGATCTGGCGTGGGCTCGGACACTTCAGGAACAGGAACCAGGGCTGGCTGCCCCTCACGGTGTCGATGATGATCCGATTTTTCGCCTGGGTATGGACCATTCTGTCGCTTGTGACGGCGACCGGCTTCGCCTGGCTCTTCGTGTCGGTCTACTGGAACAACCGCGCCTGCTTCGACGAAAACGGCCGCTGCTTCGTTGACGGCGTTGTGCATCACGACACGAGCTCTATCTATGTCTGGATCGCCTTGCTGGCGGCCCTGTCGGGGCTGGCCGGGGTCGTGATCGCCGGACGGGCGCGCCGGTCGGTAGCCTAGGCTTGCGCCCGCTTCGGCAGGACCGGCAATGGCATTGGTTCAGAAATTCAGACCCTCGGGTCTGGAATAACCCATTCTTCGCTTGCCGAGATCCCGCCACCGGGGTTCAGCGCCGTCAAGGCGCATGCCCGCTACGCGGCGCCGGAGGCGGCCTTGACGGCGCTGAACCCCGGTGGCCCACTGGCTGACAAGCGATCAATGGGTTGGTGTGCGCCGGGGCGCAAATCTTGACAGAGGTGCACGTCCCCACGCCCAAGATGAACAGAATTATGTGAAAGGCTCCGCACTGTCTGCCATCCTGCCATGATGCGTTTGGAGGGCGGGGAGCCGCCTGCAGGCTGGCGATTTGCGGGTGGCAGAGGCGTGGCAGCCTGACAGTGACTGCCATTCATTCCCCCCGTTGACGACAAACCTGACGCGGGAAAGTTTCATGGGCCAACAATGTCAAAGAGCGAAGTTGGCCCGATTATAGCGCAGGTGGGGTGGGGGCGGATAAGGCGGGGGTGGCTGGCGTCGACCGGGGGCGCGTACCAGAGCTACACGTCCCACCCGTCTCAAGCCGCCTTGTGCGGCGTGATCGCCTCGATGATCGCTGCACCGTGGCTGACCTGCGCCTCCGATAGATCCCGCAGCGCCTGCAGATTGATCCAGTATTGCGGCGTGGTGCCGAAATAGCGCGCCAGCCGCAGAGCCATATCGCCGTCACAACGCGCACCCTCAAGCAGGCGGACGATTCGCGAGCGCGGCACGGCGAGCTGTTTGGCAAGAGTGGGAGCCTTGATGTCGAACTCGTCCATGAACTCGGCCAGATGTTCGCCGACGGTGTGGGTCGGGGTCTTGAATGCGATGCTCATGATGGTCGCCCTTTCAACGCAAAACTCAATGCCGCGTCCGTTTATCGGCCCAGCTCCGGATCATCCCGCATCACATTGACTGATGTGCGAATGTACCGGAAGCCGATACATGCGGCACGCTTGGCGCACGATCGGCGAGAGCTGTGCACCGCTTGTGCGCGTCCCCGGGCCGGGCCCCGGTCTCCCGAACAAATCCAGCGCGCGGGGGACGCAGGCCGGGACTGTCCCGCTTGTGAGGCCCAATCCGGGTTTGTAGCAGGGACGGGTAGTTTTACAGGGACATACCTATGGATATCACCAATACGGCAGCAGAGCAGCGGGGCTGGGCCCGTCTTACGGGGCTGGGCTATCTTGTCATCATCGCGGGGGCGTTATTCTCCCAGATTGTCGCGCGGGGCGGGCTGATAGACGGCGACGACCCACAAGGCACGATCGACGCCATCCGCGCCGCGGAAGATTTATGGCGGCTGGGGTTTGTTGCGGAGATTATCGCGTTTAGCGCCGATGTGCTTGTCGCCTTCGGCTTCTACGTGATCCTGAAACCGATCAGCCGAAATCTCGCCTTGCTGGCGGCATTCTTTCGTCTCGTCATGGCGGCGGTGCAGGCGCTCAACATGCAAAATCACTATGATGTCCTGTTCCTGATCGACGATGCCAGCTGGCTCGCAGCCTTCGATCCGGCCCAGCTCGCGGCCATGGCGATGCTGAGCCTGAAGGCGCACACGGCGGGCTATATGATTGGCCTGGTCTTCTTCGGCTTCGGCAATGCCGTGCTGGGCTTCGCCCTGCTTCGCTCGCGCTATGTCCCGGCCCTGATCTCATTCCTCGTCATGGTCGGGGCACTGGCGGTGGCCGGCGGATTGATCGCGATCTTCCTTGACCCCGCCATCAGCGAAATGATCAGCCCTTGGTACATGTTGCCGACCTTCTTCGGCGAAGTATCGCTGGCCCTGTGGCTGGTGATCATGGGGGTGAAGATACCTGCGGCGTCCAAGGCCGGATGACAAGTCGGGCCTGGCCCAATAGAAGGGGTTCCTGCGCAAACTTGCCCTGGGAGCCCCTTCATGTCCGCCGCTTTCTACTCCGACCTGACCGCCGAACTGAAACAGATCGAGGCCGACGGGCTCTATAAGCGCGAGCGCATCATCACCTCGGAGCAATTCTCCGAAATCGACGTGACGTCAGAGGGTTCCAGCCATCACGTCATCAATTTCTGCGCCAATAACTATCTCGGTCTCGCCAATCGGCCCGAGCTGATCCAGGCCGCGAAAGACACGCTGGACACGCACGGGTTCGGCCTCGCCTCGGTGCGCTTCATCTGCGGCACCCAGGACATCCACAAACAGCTTGAAGCGAAGATCGCCGCCTTCACCGGCTGCGAGGATGCCATCCTCTATGCCGCCGCCTTCGACGCCAATGGCGGCGTGTTTGAACCGCTGCTGGGCGCGGAAGATGCGATCATTTCCGACGCGCTCAACCATGCCTCGATCATTGACGGCGTGCGCCTGTGCAAGGCGAAACGCTATCGCTATGCCAATTCCGACATGGCCGACCTGGAAGCCCAGCTGAAGCAGGCGCGGGCCGATGGTGCGCGGCACATCCTGATCGTCACCGATGGCGTCTTCTCGATGGATGGCTATATCGCCAAGCTCGACGAGATCGTGGCGCTGGCGAAGACCTATGACGCGCTGACCATGGTCGATGATTGCCATGCCCATGGCTTCATGGGCGCGCGCGGCCGCGGCACGCCGGAGCATTGCGGCGTGTTCGGCGAGATCGACATCATCACCGGCACGCTCGGCAAGGCGCTCGGCGGCGCGATGGGCGGCTTCACCGCAGCGCGCCGGCCCGTGATCGACATGCTGCGCCAGCGCTCGCGGCCCTATCTCTTCTCCAATTCGCTGGCCCCGATGATCGTCGGCGCCTCGCTGAAAGCCCTCGACATGGTCGACCAGGGCGATGATCTGCGCGCCCGCCTGTTCGACAATGCCAAGCGCTTCCGCGCCGGCATGAGTGCGGCCGGTTTCGACCTGCTGCAGGGCGAACACCCGATCATTCCGGTCATGCTCGGCGACGCCAAGCTGGCGCAGGACATGGCGAGCAAGCTGATGGCCGAGGGCGTCTACGTCACCGGCTTCTTCTTCCCCGTCGTGCCAAAAGGAAAGGCCCGCATCCGCACCCAGATGAGCGCCGCGCACACCCCGGAAATGATTGATCGCGCCGTGGCTGCGTTTACCAAGGTGGGCAAGGAGCTGGGGGTTATCTGAGCGCGCCGCCCGAAGCTGAGCTTAGCCAGCGCGCTCAAAAGCCGACGCTACGTCCATGAGGCGAACCTGATAAACCGCAAACGACCGAGTTGTCTGATGAGTTATGCCAATATCCTGCTGATCCTCACCCTGGGCCTCGCGGCCTGTACGCCACCGCCTGAAGAATTGCTGATCGAGAATGTCACCATCGTTTCGGCGCATCTGGACGCGCCGTCGGCGCCACAAAATGTGCTGATCCGCGATGGTGTGATCGCCGAGATCTCAATCGAGCCGATTGCCGCTGGCCGGCAGGCGCAGCGCATCAATGCCAGCGGACGTTTTCTCGCGCCGGGTCTGATGGACAGCCATCATCACGTCGCCTTCGTGCCCGGTCTGGGCGCGATGGGCGTGACGCCGGCGAGCGATCATCCGGCGCTGCTCGAGGCCTATATGGCGCAGCAGCCGCGCAGCCTGCTCTATTATGGCGTCACCCAGATTCTCGATCCGGCGCCCCTGCTGGCCTGGCGCGAATTCGAGGCGGCACCGCTCGCGCCCGATTTGATGCGTTGCGGCGAGATTCCCAATGCGGCCGGGGGCTATCCGCTTAATCAGCGCGACGACAGCGATGCGCTGGCGCTCTACCCCTATCGGATCGAGGGCGAGGCGACGCCGGAAGATGTTGTCGCCCGGATCGCTGCGGATGGCGGGGTTTGCGTCAAACTCTATCTGGAAGACGGATTCGGGGCCGAGACCGGCTGGCCGTTGTTTGACGCAGATATGCTGGCGCGCATCCGCGACGCGGCGCATGCCCATGGCCTGCCGGTGATTGTCCATGCCAATGCGATCGACATGTATCAGATCGCGCTCGATGCCCGACTCGATATTCTCGGACACGGGTTGTGGAACTGGCAATGGCCCGACGGCGAGCCGCCGGTCGTGGCAACGCTGGACCGGCTGGTCGAGCAGGGCACAGGCTATATGCCGACCCACAGCGTCATGGCCGGGCTGGGCGGCCAGTTGCGACCGGATGCCCTGGACGATCCGCAATTGGCGGACGTCGTTCCCGCAGCCTTGCTGGACTGGTATCGCACCGGGGAGGGCCAATGGTTTGCCGATGAACTCGCCGCCGACTTCCCGCCGGACATGCCGCGCTCGGAAATGGCCGATATTTTCGGCTATGGCGTTGGCCGCGCGCAGCGCGCCACCGGCTATCTGCATGCGCAAGGACACCCCCTGCTGCTGGCAAGCGATTGTCCTGGCAGCCCCACCTTCGTCAACCAGCCCGGCCTGTGCACCTGGCGCGAAATCCTCAGCCTCAACGAGGCGGGTGTCTCGTTGCAGGCCATCCTCGAGGCGGGCACCATCAATCCGGCGCGGCAATTCGGTCTCGAGGCCGAGTATGGCACCGTCGAGCCGGGCAAGATCGCCAATCTGCTGATCCTGTCGGCCAATCCGCTCGAGGAGGTGACTGCCTGGGACCGGATCGAGACCGTTATCCTGCACGGTCAGCCGCTTTCACGTCAGATGCTCGCGGTGCAGTAGCGGCGCGGGCGGGACTGACCCTGCTTCCAGACACGGGAATCCCATGCAAGTCACCAACGAAGTTCTCCCCACCGATCCCGAGCAGATCGAGCAGATGATGCAGCCAGGCCCTGCCGGGCCGGTTTTCATGGTCAATCTGTTGAAATTCAAGGACCGGGCGGACTATGCCGACGGGCGCGAAACCGGGCTCAACGGGCGTGAGGCGTATGAGATCTACGGCAAGGCGATCATGAAGGTCCTGCCGGAGTTTGGCGGCAAGCTGGTCTTTGTCGGCAATACGACATTTCTCGCGCTCGGCCAGGTCGAGGAGCTCTGGGATGAGGTCGCGATCATCATGTATCCCGATCGCGGCTCGCTTTTGCGCATGTCGATGTCGCCGGCCTGGCAGGAGATCGCGGTGCATCGCGAGGCCGGCCTCAAGGGCCAGCTCAATATCGAGACGGTGATGCCGCCGGCCCTGCTGGCGGGCCTCGCCAAGGGATGAGGGCGGTCGGCCTGGTGTTGACACCGTCCGCTCGCTCGGGGATGCAGGGTTGGCGGCGGAGTGACGCACATGGCATTCGAGACAGACGCGATCGTGATCGGAGCCGGCGCCGTCGGTCTGGCAACGGGGCGGGCCTTCGCCCTGCGCGGCCATGAAACCCTGGTGCTCGAGGCGCAGGGCGCGATCGGGCAGGGGATTTCCTCGCGCAATTCGGAAGTCATCCATGCCGGGCTCTATTACCCGACCGGCTCGCTGAAGGCGCGGCTCTGCCTCGTCGGGCGGCAATTGCTCTATGCCTATCTCGACAAGTATCACATCGCCCATCAGCGCTGTGGCAAGCTGGTTGTCGCGACCGAACCGCATGAGGCGGCGCGGCTGGAAGCGATCTTTCGCCAGGCCGGGGAAAATGGCGTTGAAGGCCTGCAAAGGCTGAGCGGCGAGCAGGCGCGGGCGCTGGAGCCGGAACTGAACGCCACCGCCGCCATCCTCTCGCCCGATAGCGGCGTGATGGATGCGCATGGCTATATGGGCAATATGGCGGGCGAGATCTCGGCCCTGGGTGGCGCCATCGTCATCAACACACCCTTTGTGGGCGCCTCGCCCATACCGGGTGGTGGTTTCGTGGTCCGTACGGGTGGCGATGCGGCGACCGAAGTGACGACGCGCTATCTCGTGATCGCCGCCGGTCTGGGCGCCCAGGATGCGGCCGCAAGGGTCGAGACCTTCCCGGCAGCGCAGATCCCGCGCCTGCATTACGGCAAGGGCGTCTATTTCACCTGTGCCGGCAAGGCCCCGTTCGGGCGCCTGGTCTATCCGCTGCCGATCCCCGGCGCGCTGGGCACGCATTACCGCCGCGATCTCGGTGGCCAGGCGCGCTTTGGCCCCGATCTCGATTTTGTCGATGCGCCTGACTATACCGTCGATCCGGCGCGGGCTGATGCGTTTTACGACACCATTCGCCGCTTCTGGCCCGGCCTGAAGGACGGCGCCCTGGTGCCCGATTATGCCGGTATCCGCCCCAAACTGCACGGGCCGGGCGAGTTGCAGACCGATTTCCGCATCGATGGCGCCGAGGCGCACGGCCTTGCCGGCCTGATCGCCCTGTTCGGGATTGAAAGCCCGGGCCTGACCTCGTCGCTGGCGATCGGCGATGAGGTGGTGCGGCGACTGGTGGATTAGGGCCCGGGGCTGGGACATCGGTTCTCCCGGAGCGGTGTCGCGGCAAGGCACGGCTCCCCGCGCAGGGGCATTGCGGACGATCCGCCAGGGGTAGTCTGGGTCTTGAAGTGTTTCTTGTCCTGGCGGATCGTCCACAACCCGGTGAAGCCAATTAAGGAAGAGCGCCGGCCCGTCGACCCTTGCGCTTCCAGCGCCACCCGTCCGGTCCGAAGCTGTGCACCGCCGCGTTCCGAACGTGGACACAGTATAGGTCCGCGCCGTGGGGGTGGGGACAAGTTGGTGGGTCCGGCGAGCGGGGCGATCCGTCGCATCGGCCCGAACACCGCCGCCCTTGACCTTGCGCATGGGCTGCGGCCTGATCCGGCGATCAAAAACGGGCGGGGATAAACCGGTATGCGTATTTCGAATCTGGCCTTTATCGCGGCGATTGCCGGCGCTGTGGCGACGCTGGTTTTCCCGATGCTGTTCGGCGCACCGCCGGATCCGGGTGCGGCCCCGATGGCGGACGGGTTTGTTACCCCGATCCTGGCGCTGGAATTTGCCCGTTCCGCAGACGATCTCGCCTTTGTCCAGGGCGAGGGCGCGGCGGCCTTGCGCGCTTTTCTCGTCCATACCCAGTCGCTCGACCGCTTCTTCCCGCTCGCCTATGCCGGCATGGCGGCGGTGTTTTTCCTCGCGCTCGGGCTGCGGCGTCCGGGGCGCTGGCTGGCCTGGGCGGCGCTGGCGGTGGCGCTGGTCGCAATCGGCGCTGACTGGGCCGAGAACCGGGTGATCGGACGGCTATTGACCGAGCTCGCCGCCGGCGATGAGCCCCGCGCCCGCCTGCTGGCGGCGCTGCACGGGCATACCTGGATCAAATGGGGGCTGATCGGCCTCTACGCGGCGCTGTTCAGTGTTTTGATGTGGCAGGACAAACGCCGCCTGCTGGCCATTCCCGGCGCGGTCGCGGCGCTGGCGATTGCCGCCACCTGGCTCAGCGGATCGAACGGCCAGGTCGCCGAAATCATGGGCACGCTGCTCATTCCCTTCATGCTCACTTTCCCTCTGGCGGCGGTGATGTATCTTCGCGGCAAATCCGCGCCATCAAAACCGAGCGCGGGATAGCACCACATAGTCGAGGGAAATGTCATGAAAGCGCTGGTCAAGGCAAAGCCGGAAGAAGGCATCTGGATGCAGGATGTGCCGATGCCGAACGTCGGCCCGGACGATGTCCTGATCAAGATCCACAAGACGGCGATCTGTGGCACCGATATCCATATCTATAACTGGGATGATTGGGCCGCCAAGACCGTGCCGACCCCGATGGTTGTGGGCCATGAATATGCCGGCGAGATCGTCGACAAGGGCGCCAATGTGAAGCGCGTCGAGATCGGCCAGCGCGTCTCCGGCGAGGGCCATGTCGTCGGCACATTGTCGCGCGCGGCACGCGCCGGCCGTTTCCATCTCGACCCCGACACGCAAGGCGTCGGCGTCAATATTCCCGGCGCCTTCGCCGAATATCTCGCCCTGCCGGCCTTCAATGTCGTCAAACTGCCCGAAGAGGTCTCCGACGAGCTCGGCGCGATTCTCGATCCGCTCGGCAATGCGGTCCACACGGCGCTGCAATTCGACATGATCGGCGAGGATGTGCTGGTCACCGGCGCCGGCCCGATCGGCATCATGGCGGCCGCGATCGCGCGCCATGTCGGGGCGCGCCATGTCGTGCTGACTGATATCAATACCCACCGCCTGCACCTGGCCAGCCAGGTCGTGTCGCGCGTCCACACCGTCAATGTCGCCGAGACCAGCCTGAAAGACGTGATGGCCGAGCTCGGCATGAGCGAGGGCTTCGATGTCGGGCTGGAAATGTCCGGCGCGCCGAGCGCCATCGGCTCCATGCTCGACGCGATGGTGATGGGCGGCAAGATCGCGATGCTCGGCCTGCCTTCCAAGGCGATTCCGGTTGATTTCGGCTCGCTGGTGCTGAAGGCGATCACGCTGAAAGGCGTCTATGGCCGCGAGATGTTCGAGACCTGGTACAAGATGATCGCCATGCTCGAAAGCGGGCTCGATGTCAGCCGGGTGATCACCCATCGCTATGCGGCGGATGATTTCCAGAAGGGGTTTGACGCCATGCGCTCGGGCAAGTCGGGCAAGGTTATTCTCGATTGGAGCCAGTCATGACCGACAAGCGCGCGAGCGGACACCCTCACGCCGAAGCCAAACGCGTGCCGCTGACCGATTATGTCGAATACGGTCCGGCGGAAATGCTCAGCCGCGCGGCGGCCTTCGCCAAACATCTCAAGCGCCGCCGCACCGTCCGCGATTTCGCCGATCGGCCGGTGGATCCCAAAATCGTTGAACACGCCATCGAGGCTGCCGGCACGGCGCCCTCGGGCGCCAATCACCAGCCCTGGCATTTCGTGGTGATCCAGGACCCGGCCCGGCGCAAGGCCCTGCGCGAGGCGGCGGAAAAGGAAGAGCGCGCCTTTTATGAAGGCAAGGGTGGCGAGGAATGGCTCGAGGCGCTGGCGCCATTGGGCACGGACTCGGCCAAGCCGTTTCTGGAAACCGCGCCAGTGCTGATTGCCGTCTTCGCGCAAAAGCGCGGCGGCGAGAAAGTCGGCCAGTCGAAGAAGAATTACTACATCAATGAGAGCGTCGGCATCGCCTGCGGCTTCATGCTCGCCGCTTTGCACGAGGCCGGCCTCGTGACGCTGACACACACGCCCAATCCAATGAAATTCCTCACCGAGATCTGCGAACGCCCGGCCGACGAAAAACCCTTCATGCTGATCGTCGCCGGCTATCCCGCCGATGACGCGACGGTGCCGGAACATGCGTTGATCAAGAAGACGGTGGGCGAGATTTCTAGCTGGCTTTAGGGTTGGGTGCGCCGGAGAGCCGCCGCAGCCCCACAGCACAACGCCCGGGCTGTGAGGGGCCCGGGCGCGGCGTCTGGGGTATGTGGCGCGTCTGATTTGAGATCAGTGAAGGGGCAGGGGTGATCTCTAGTCCCGCACGCGCCGGCGGATTGCGGTGAAGCTCCAGATCAGGGCGACAAGCCAGCCAATCCCGGTCCAGCCCAAAAGCAGGTTGGTGAGGAAAATGGCGAATGTGTTGTCGTGGCCGCGCAGAAGGGCGATCAGGGTCGGCATGAAGCCGATGATCAAAACAGCAATTGCGCCTTCCGGGCCCATGAGATGATACTCCATATCGGTTGTCCTTATCGACTTTCGATATGAAGTTAGGCCGATCCGAACCCGTGCGCAAGGTGGCGGGAGGGGGGATTTTGTGGCGGCCTGTCCCGCCTGCCGGCGGGCGGGGGTCAAGCGGGCAGGCGGCGGTCGCTGCGCGGTGACTGGCCGAACTGGCGCCGGTACTCGCGGCTGAACTGGGTCGGGCTTTCATAGCCGACCTCGTAGGCGATCGAGGTGACGCTGCCGGCAGCGGCCTGCAGGCGGCGGCGGGCCTCCATCAGGCGCAATGCCTTTTGATATTGCAGCGGGGTTGTCCCGGTGAGCGCGCGGAAATGGTCGTGAAAGGCCGAGACGCTCATCCCGGCCTCGCGGGCGAGCGCCGCGACCGTCAAGGGGGCGGCGTAATCGCGCCGGATCCGGGCGATGGCGCGCGCAATCCGGCTGGCATGCCCATCGGGCTGCACCAGCGCCCGCAGGGCCGAACCCTGATCGCCGAGCAGCAGGCGATAGTGGATCTCGCGGATCACCAGTGGTGCGAGCACGTCGATATCCATCGGATCCTCCCGCAGCGCGAACAGCCGGGCCATGGCATCGATCAGCGCCGGATCGGCATCGCCCATGACAAGCGCCGCTTCGGGCGTCCGGCTGTCCATGGCGCCGGGGTCTTTCAGTCCGGATGCCAGGTCGCGCAACAGGTCGATATCCAGATCAAGCGCCAGGGCGAGATAGGGCGTTTGCGGCGTCGCCTCGACGACACAGGCCGTTGCCGGCAGGTCGAGGCTGACGATGAAGCTTTGCAGCGCACCGAAGCGGTGCAGGCGTTCGCCGATCCGGGTCTGCTTGCTGCCCTGGAGGACCAGGCAAAAAATCGGCTGATAGTCGATGGCCGTGAACTCGGTCGAGATCCGACTGCGCACCAGCGACAGCCTCGGCACACGGGTCGGCTGTGGCGCGTCACCAAAGCCACAGGCATTGGCGTAGTCCGCCATTTCACGTTTGAGACTGTCAAGCTGCACCATGGCGAAACTCCCTGCCCATTGTCCTAGTCCGGCTGCTCGATTGCGGCAAGCCAAGGGCCCGCATCGGCGAGGATTGGGCAGGTTTTCCGGAGGATGGGGCAGGCGGCCACGCGGTCGGGCGATTAGGTCAGGTGGCGAGCACAAGGAGCTGAACATGTCTGACCCGACCCATCCCATTGTCCTGATCACCGGCGGCAGCCGCGGCCTCGGCCGCAGCATGGCGCTGCATCTGGCCGTCAAGGGCGCCGATATCATCCTGACCTATCAAAGCGGCCGGCAGGACGCCGAGGCTGTTGTCGCCGAGATCGTATCCCTCGGACGCCGCGCCGTAGCGCTGCAGCTGGATGTCGGCGCGACGGCCGGGTTCGCCGGTTTTGTCGAGAGGCTGCACGAGGCGCTGGAGGCGCATTGGAACGGTGCCGGGATCGATGTCCTCGTCAACAATGCCGGCATCGGCATCCACAAACCCCTGGCCGAGACCAGCGAGGCCGAGTTCGACCGCTTGATGGCCATTCATTTCAAGGGCGTCTTTTTCTTGACCCGGTCCCTGCTTGGCCTGATCCGCGATGGCGGCCACATCCTCAATCTCTCCACCGGCCTGACACGCTTCACCCTGCCCGGCTTTGGCGCCTATGCGGCGATGAAGGGCGCGGTCGAGGTGCTGACGCGCTATCTGGCGCTGGAACTGGGCCCGCGCGGGATCCGTGTGAACACCATCGCGCCCGGCGCGATCGAGACCGATTTCGGTGGCGGTCTGGTGCGCGATAATCCGGCGGTGAATGCCGGGATCGCTTCAGCCACCGCGCTCGGCCGCGCCGGGCTTCCGGGCGATATCGGCGGCGCGGTCGCCAGCCTGTTGCTGGGTGATTTCGGCTGGATGACCGGGCAGCGCATTGAACTCTCCGGCGGCCAGAACCTCTAGCCCGATACGAAACAGCCCCGGCCTGATGGCCGGGGCTGTGACGCTGGAAAGGTTGGTTATGGCCTAGCTGTCGACGGACGGGAATTCATAGCCGGCATAGATCTCGCGCAGCTTGGTCTTGAGGATTTTCCCTGTGGCACCGATCGGCATGTGCTCGATGAATTCCACCGCATCGGGCAGCCACCATTTCGGCACCTCGCCGCGCAGGTATTCGATGATCGATTCGGCATCGGGCTCGAAACCCTCATTGAGCTGGACGACGAGAAGCGGGCGTTCCTGCCATTTCGGGTGCGGCATGCCGAAGGCGGCGGCCAGCGCGACGGAGGGATGGCCCATCGCCGCGTTTTCCAGATCGATCGAGGAGATCCACTCGCCGCCGGTCTTGATCACGTCTTTGGAACGGTCGGTGATGGTCATGAAGCCATCGCCGTCGAGATAGGCGACATCGCCGGTCTTGAACCAGCCATCATCGGTGAAGCTTTCCGCGCCGGCGCCGCGATAATAGGACGAAGCGATCCACGGCCCCTGGACCTGGACATGGCCGGAGGACTTGCCGTCCCAGGGCAGGATATCGCCGCCATCATTGACGATGCGCATGCCGACGCCGAAGACGAGACGGCCCTGTTTCAGCTTGATCTTGATCTGGTCTTCGCGGTCGAGACTGTCGTGCTTGGGCAGGAGATTGTTGACGGTGCCCAGCGGGCTCATTTCCGTCATGCCCCAGCCTTGCTGCATGATGACGTCATATTCGTCCTCATAGGCGCGCAGCAGGGCCTCTGGCAGGGCCGAGCCACCGATCAGCACCCGCTCGACACTGTCGATGCGATTGCCGCTCTTTTGCAGGTATTGCAGCAGGCCGAGCCAGACCGTCGGTACGCCGGCGACATAATTGACCTGTTCGGTCTCGATCAGCTCGTGGATGCTGGGACCGTCCATCTGGGCGCCGGGCATGACCAGCTTGGCGCCATTCATCGGTGCCGCATAGGGGATGCCCCAGGCATTGACGTGGAACATCGGCACCACAGGCAGCAGGGTGCCGCGGGCGCCGACGCCGATCACGTCCGAGGCCGAGGAGGCCATCGCGTGCAGCACGTTGGAGCGGTGGGAATAGAGGACGCCCTTGGGGTCGCCCGTCGTGCCCGAGGTGTAGCACAGGCCGGCGGCGGTGTTCTCGTCGAACATCGGCCAGTCGTATTCCGTGCTCTGGTCGGCGATCAATTCCTCATAGGTCAGGCATTTGGTCGCGACGCCGTCCTTGTAGGTGGCATCGGTCATCAACACCCAGTGCCGTACCGATTTGCACTGCTTGGAGATGGCATCGATCAGCGGGGCGAAGGTCTTGTCGAAGAAGACGACTTTCGACTGGGCGTGATCGAGCATCCAGATCAGCTGTTTCGGGTCGAGGCGCGGATTGACGGTGTGGATGACCGAGCCGATGCCGGAGATCGCGTAATAGAGTTCAAAATGCCGGTGTGAATTCCATGCGATGGTGGCGACGCGGTCGCCCTCGCGGACCTTCAGCTTCTTCTGCAGCGCATGCGCCAGCTGTTTGGTGCGCTGGTGCGTGGCGGCATAGCCCTGGCGGTGAATCAGACCGCTTTCGGGCAGGCGGGTGACGATTTCCTGGTCGCCATGGCATCGGGCGGCGTGGACCAGAATGTCCGAAATCATCAACGGACGTTCCATCATATGTGCGCGCAAGGTCATCATGTCTCCCCTTGATATCAACCAATTTCGCGGTGTTGCTTTTTTTCTTATCAAAAGGCTTCCCGCGCCGCCGCGCAATCCCTTTGCGCGGCAGAGCTGAATTGCCTATGCGTTTTGCACGTGTTTGGCGGCCGTTCGCGGCCAGATCTGGAGTGTTTGCGTGATGTCATCACCGGTTTTCGACCTGCCTGGCCATAGCGACATTCTTGATGCCGCGCAGCGATTGACCGGTCACGCGGTGCGCACGCCGCTTTTGCGCAATGACTGGCTCGACGACCGGCTCGGGGCAAGGCTGTTTGTTAAGGCCGAATGCCTGCAGCGCACCGGCTCGTTCAAGTTTCGCGGCGCCTATAACCGGATTTCCCGGCTGAGCGATGCCGAGAAGCAGCGCGGTGTCATCGCCTACAGTTCCGGCAATCACGCCCAGGGGGTCGCTGCGGCGGCGCGCCTGGTGGGCACGCATGCGACGATCTTGATGCCGACCGATGCGCCGGCCGCGAAGGTCGAGGGCGTGCGCTTCTGGGGCGGCAAGGTGGTGACCTATGACCGTGCCAGCGAATCGCGCGAGGCGATCGGTGCCCGCATCGCCGCCGAGGAGGGGCGCATACTGGTGCCGCCCTATGAGGATCGCTTCATCATTGCCGGGCAGGGCACGGCCGGGCTGGAAGTCGTTGAGCAACTGGCGGAGCTTGGCATGGCACCCGATATCGTCTCGGCCCCCGCCGGTGGCGGCGGGCTGATCGCCGGCACCGGGCTGGCGGTCAAGCACGCTCATCCCGACGCGCAGGTCTGGGCCGCCGAGCCGGAGGGTTTCGACGATCACAAACGTTCGCTCGCCGCCGGCCACCGCGTCGCCAATGACCGCCTGACCGGCTCGATCTGCGACGCCATCATTACCCCGACGCCCGGCGAGCTGACCTGGCAATTGAACAGCCATCAGCTCAGCGGCGGCGTCGCTGTCAGCGATGACGAAGTGCTTCAGGCCATGGCCCTGGCCTGGCGCCACCTCAAGATCGTGATCGAGCCGGGCGCCGTCGTCGCCCTGGCCGCCGTGCTGTCCGGCAAGCTGGATATCGCCGGCAAGACGGTGTGCGTGCTGGCCACCGGCGGCAATGTCGACCGGGCGGTATTCGCGCGGGCGCTGGAGCTGGGGTGAGGGGGCTGGATAGTCTCAACCGTTGAGCTGGCCCGCCTCACCCGCCCCTGCGGGGCACCCTCTCCTCACGGAGAGGGAAGACGCGCGTACTTTCCTTCTCCGTGAGGAGAAGCAACTATGTCGATGACATCTCTGCTTCCCATGCTGATGCGCGCTTCAAGACGAGGTTGGCGGCTTCGATCAGTTTTCGCATCAAGGCGACGATGACGACCTTGGGACGTTTCCCATTGTCTTTCAGACGTTGGGCGAAGGTCATGAAGAGCGCGCTACATCGCCTCGCCGCCAGGGCTGCGATGTAGAGGAAGCGCCTCGGTCGCGCCCGGCCACCGGTGATTTTGCGCTGTCCCTTGTGCAGCCCGCTATCGCGGTCGAAGGGGGCCACCCCGATCAGTGATGCCGCCTGCCCGCGTTCCAGCGATCCCAGCTCGGGCATACGGATCAGCATCACGACCGCGCAGACCTCGCCGATACCGGGCAGGGATCGCAACAGCTCATAGCGCATCGCCAAGGCCGGGTCGGCCCGGATCCGAGCGATGATGTCGGCCAGGAGCTGAGCCTTGACGCTTCGGGTCTGCTCGATCAGGTGATCATAGCGCGCACGCAGGTCGTCCAGATGCACATGCTCGCAATAGGTCTTGAGCTGGGCAAGCTGTTCGCTGATCTGCTCATAGGCGGTCATACGCTCGGCCAGCTCTTCCAGACCGGCACCAGCCTGCGTGGTAACAGTTTGTATTTGCGCGGTAATCATGGCGATCAGCTGCGCATCGATGCGGTCATTCTTGGCCCGGATGCGGTGGATGCGCGCGAACAGGCGCACTTCCAGCGGCTGGTGCCGGACGACCGTGATCCCGGCCAGACGCAAGGCCTGCATCACCGGGAGCTCATATCCACCCGTGGCCTCCAGCCCGGCACGGCACACGCCCTGACCGGCCAGCCAGTCAACCAGCCGACGCAGGCCCGGCCCGTCAGGCTTGAAGCGCCTGACGCAAGGACGCCCGTACAGCGCCACATCCAGATGCGTCTTGGCAATATCGATTCCCGCGACGCTTGTGCTATCTTCCGCGTGTTTCATAAACCCCTCCTTGTGCTTGCGGACCTCTACGTCCCTGCAACTATCCGGGTCGGTGAAACTGTGACGGCGGCCTTGCTTCTCCACAGGCCGGCAATGCCTCAGGTGGCCACGGCCCGTCCGTCAAAGCGCCTGTCTGGTGAGCCATCACCAGACAGGCTGTCCCGGAAGACATCACCATCCTAGCAGATCGGTCACATACAAGGTGGCCAAAGGCCGGATGAGGCGGGCAATGGTGACGCTGATGGACGCCCGAAAACGGGGCAGCACGCGTCGCCAAGAATCTTCTGGAAAACCGGCCCGTGCGGCCACACCTCACCCTGAAATCCATGCCGAGATCCGGCCAGACTGGAATTGTCTAGTCAAGGGCGCGAAGCGCCGCTGCGCGGTCATGACCCTTGACTAGACAATTCCAGTCTGGCGTCTTGCTTGGCAAGGATTTCAGGGCGCGCTCTGCCCGGCGCGGGCGAATTTTGAAAGGGGGCGTCCTTCCCAAGTCGTTGGGCCCGATAGATTAGGGAGCGTCCCCATTTTTCTGATATTTTGATCACAAACCAGGCTCGCGAAGGCGTGGAGGTTCAGGAGTGGGAGAAGTGCCGATGAATCACCTGCTCATACGGCTATCGATCACGCTTCTCGGCGGGCTCGTACTGGCGGCGTGCACGACGCTGCAAGGCGGCGCGCGCGGTGGTGAGGGGTACTCCGTTATTCATGGCCAGCAAGCATTTATGGACTGGAACGCTACTGCGCAAGCCGGAGACCGGGCCACCTTGTCGGATGTCGCGATGCAGATTTGGCCGGGTGAGTATTTGCTGGTTTTCGACGGCGACGGGTCGATTTATGCGCGCTGTTTCTACATTTCGTTGACCGGCCAACAGGTCGAGCAGATCCGGCTACGCGGGATGTCGGGCAATGAGGAGCGGGTCGACGTGCGCGTTGAACTCGATCGCGAAGCACAGCGCAGCAATATTTGCTCGAGCGAAGGGCATAGCTCCATACGTTTGGTCGAAATCCTTTCCAGCGCAGAATAATTCGAGAGGAATGGTGCCGGGCGCTTGTTGTGATCACCCGGTGGCATTGGGACAGACACAATTGCCGGCGTCTTGACGCTCGACTACTCGGGCCTGTCCCAATTCCCGCGCCCTATTCCGGCGCTGTCACCGTCGCCACCGCCCCGCGGCGCAGATCCTGTTCGATCATCAGCGCGGTCGGCGCATCATCGATCAGGCGGGTGCGGTAGACCTGGACGTTTTCCAGCACGCGCATCACGTAATTGCGGGTTTCCGAGAAGGGGATGCTCTCGACCCAGTCGATCGGATCGATGTCGGGATCGCGCGGATCGCCGTAATTCTCGATCCAGCGATTGGCCCGGTGCGGCCCGGCATTATAGGCGACCAGGGCGAGGATATAGGAGCCGTCATACTGATCGACGACCTCCTCGAGATGGTGCATGCCGAGGGTGAGATTGTAATCGCGGTCATCGGTCAGCCAGTTGAAGCGATAGGGCGCGCCCATCGAGCGCGCCGTTGCCTGGGCGGTGGCGGGCATCATCTGCATCATGCCGCGCGCGCCGGCGCCGCTGACGGCGTCCTGGGCGAATTCGGTTTCCTGGCGGATCACCGAATGCACCAGCGCGTCTTCCGGCCGTCCGCCGCTGGTTTGCGGCAGGCTGATCGTCGGGTAGGCGCTTTGCGGCAGGATGATGCCGCGCAGGCGGGCCTGTTTCGCGGCCCGCACGGCCTGGCGCATCTGCAGATACTCATTCGCCAGATTGGCCAGCAACACGCCTTCGACCGGATCCTCGACCTGGTCGTCGAGCCGGTACATGAACAGGCGGAAATAATAGGCCTCGCCCTGTTCGGCCAGCAGGCGCATGGCGCGGATTTCCGGGCGTGCCTCGAAGGCAATGCGCGCCTCCTCGCTGGGCTCCGGTTCGCGTTCGAGCGAGAAGGCATCGGGTGCGTCCGAGAGCTGTGCCAGGGCAAGCTGACCGTAATAGGCGGTCGAATGCACACCGGCTTCGGCATAATAGGTGGCGGCGAGATCGGGATTGCCGGCATCATCGGCGGCGCGGGCCATCCAGTAGGCGGCGCGCGAGAGCGAGACCGGGGTGCCGACATTGTCGCGCAGATGCGTGAAATGCTCCATCGCCTGGTCCGGTTCATTGAGATGCACCAGGGCGAGCCAACCGGCGAGGAATTCCGCATCGGCAAAATCGGCGCCTGAATCCATGCCGTTGGCACGCGCCAGCTGATAGGCGGTGACGAAGTCCTGATCGCGGATCAGGTTCAGGATCATCAGCTTGCGCTCGGTCCACATCAGGCCCAGCGCATCGGGATTGTTGTGGGCATCGGGCAATTGCAGCAGCAGCGGCAAGGTCGTGTCCGTCATGCCCGAGCGGCGGCGCCAGCGGGCGCGTTCATAGGTCAGGCCCGGATCGGATTGCAGGCTGACCGGGATACGGTTGATGGCGCGCTCGACGCCGCTCTGGCGTCCGGCAAGGCGCAGGCGGGCATCGGCGAGATCATGCTGTGGCCCCTGCAGCAGGGGCAGGACGCGGCGCGCGGCCGTCGTCTGGTTGGACCAGATCAGATAATCGATCCGCGCCTGGTGGTCTTCCGCGGTCAGGAACGAACCATGAGCGCGATACAGCTCGCGCTGCACGGCCAGGGGCAGGTATTCGCCGCGCCAAGTAGTGCGCAACAGGGCTTCGCCTTCCTCGATACGGCCATCGGCCAGCAGCGCCTCGGCATAGGCCAGCTTGCCGCGCCCGGTGGCCGGCGGATTCTCTTCAAACCAGGCGATGATGAAAGGCGCGCTGAGACCGGAATCGGTGATCTTGGATTCGGCCTCGCTGCGGATGAAGCTGTCGCGTGGCCAGTTCTCGAGTTCATCAAGGGCGAGATTGAGTTCAAGGAAGCTGGCGCGCGGATTGCTCAGCACGGTGCGCCATAACAGCACGCTGCGCGCCGCCGTATCGCTCAGACGCAGGCGCACATCGGCGACTTCGTCCCAGTCCTCGTCATCGGCCGCATCCAGGCCCTGGCGGAACAGGGCGAAATCGGCATCGCTGAGATAGGCCGAATAATTCTGCGGCTCTGGCCGCATACGCGGTGTCGGCGCCTGTGCCTGTGCGGGCAGGGCAAGCCCGAGCGACAGAAAAACTGGCAGCAGCACCGCTGAAAAACAACGCATGATCATAGGTCGCAACTCGGATCCTGAAGGATGAACCCCGCCATCATCCTCCCGAACAGCCCTCACTGTCCAGTCTTGTTGAGAAAGCTTGGCCGCACGCGGCGCCACCTTTATGGTCGCCCGCTTGCAATCCGGATTTCGGGACCAAAACATGTTCAAGGGCTCCATCACCGCGCTCGTCACACCGTTCAAGAATGGTGCCGTTGACGAGGCCAATGTAATCGAACTGTGTGAACGCCAGATTTCGGCGGGCACGCACGGGGTGGTTCCGTGCGGTACGACCGGCGAATCCGCGACGCTCACCTTTGAGGAGCATATGCGCGTCATCGAGCTGGTGGTGCAGTGCGCCGGCGGCCGTGTGCCGGTGATCGCCGGCACCGGTTCGAACTCGACCAGCGTCGCGATCCAGAACCAGGCCCGCGCCCAGGCGCTCGGCGCCGATGCCGGTCTGGTGGTGGCGCCCTATTACAACAAGCCCAATGCCGAAGGCCTGTACCAGCACTACAAGGCGATCAATGACGCCGTCGACCTGCCGATCATTGTCTACAATGTCCCCGGACGCACCGTGGTCGATATCGACGTGGAAACCGTGGCGCGCATCGCCAGCCTGTCCAATGTCGTCGGCATCAAGGACGCCACCGGCGATCTGGCGCGGGTGTCCGGCCATCGGCGTCTGCTGGGCGAGGATTTCATCCAGCTCTCCGGCGATGATCCGACGGCGCTCGGTTTCAATGCCAGTGGCGGCATTGGTGCGATCTCGGTGACCTCGAATGTGGCGCCGCAGCTGTGCGCGCAGTTCCAGAATGCGACACTGGAGGGCGACTGGGACACGGCGCGCGCGCTCAATGACCGGCTGACGCCGCTGCACCATGCGCTGTTCTCCTCGGCCAGCCCGGGGCCGACCAAATATGCCATGAGCCTGCTCGGCGTCACCGGCGTGGAAATGCGTCTGCCGCTGACCGCGCCCGACGAGGCCTCGCAACGGGCCGTGCGCGAGGCGATGGTGATTGCCGGACTGCTGGACCGCCCATGAGCAAGCCCGACAAGCGGCCGATCGCGCTCAATCGCCGCGCCCGCTATGATTACGAGATCGAGGACACGTTCGAGGCCGGCATCATGCTGACGGGCTCGGAGGTCAAATCCCTGCGCCTCGGTCATGCCAATATCGCCGAATCCTACGTCAGTCCGGAAAATGACGGTCTGTGGCTGATCAATGCCGATATTCCGCAATACGCGGCCGCCAACCGCTTCAATCACGAGCCGCGCCGCCATCGCAAACTGCTGCTGAAAAAGCGCGAGATCAATCGCCTCGTCGGCGCCGTGACCCGCGAGGGCCGCACCATCATCGCGCTGAAACTCTATTTCAACGATCGCGGTATCGCCAAGCTCGAGATCGGTCTCGCCAAGGGCAAGAAGAATGTCGACAAGCGCCAGACGATCAAGGATCGCGAGTGGAACAAGCAGAAATCCCGCCTGATGAAGGATCACGGGTAGCCTTTGCTGACCGGCGCTAACGGCCTCAGTCCTCGTCGGCACTGGTGGCAAAGCGGTCGCGATAGGCTTGCGGGGTAACGCCCATCAGGCGCGAGAAGCTGCGGCGCATGCGCTCGTCATTGCCGAAGCCGCACTCTGCCGCGATGGTCTTGATGCTCAGCTTGACGTCTTCCAGCATCACCCGGGCGGCATCGACGCGGAACTGCTCGACGGCGCGGGCCGGGGTGTGGCCGGTCTCGCGGATATAGAGGCGTGCGAAATTGCGCGCGCTCATGCCGGAGCGCTCGGCCAGGGCCTCGATACGCAGATCGGCGGTGAGGTTCTCGCGCATCCAGAAATGCAGCGCATCGAAGCGGCCGCTGGCCGAGCGGGTCTGCTCCTTCAGCGCTTCGCTGAATTGCGACTGGCCGCCGGGCCGTTTGACATAGACCAGCAGATTGCGCGCCAGTTCCAGCGCGACCTCGCGGCCATGATCGGCCTCGACCATGGCCAGGGCCAGATCGATGCCGGCGGTGACGCCGGCCGAGGTCCACACGCCATCATCCTCAATATAGATCGGGTCCGGGTCGACTTCCGCCTCGGGGCAGGATTGCGCCAGCCGCTCGCATCCGCGCCAATGGGTGACGGCGCGGCGTCCGTCGAGCAGACCGGCGGCGCCGAGCAGGAAGGCGCCGGTGCAGGTCGAGGCGATGCGGCCGCATTTCTGCGTCGCACGCAGCAGGGACGCCACCAGGCGATTGTCACGGCTGACGGCGTGAACCCCGTCGCCGCCACACACGATGAGGGTATCATTCTCGTCCAGCCCGACGCCGGCAACCCGGCGTGTATTCAGCAGGATACCGGTATCGGTCTGCACCGGGCCGCCATGATAGGAGGCGAGGGTGGTGGTGTAGGCCTCATAGCCGAGCACCTGGTTGGCGTCGGAGAAGACCTGCAGCGGACCGGTCGCATCAAGCAGCTTCACCCCTTCGAAGATGAAGAAGGCCATGTGACGTTCGATCAGGGGCGTGGTGGCAGAAAAAGCAGGCATGTTGTCATTTGTGCCATCAGTGGATCGGAATAGCCAGAGCTCTCTGCCAGCGCGTTGCAAGGGATTCCGGAATGAACAGGCCAGCCGGCAAGGATGTCATCAATGCGACCTGCCCCTGGTCGGGCAAACCGGTCAGTGCGGCGGCTCTGACGCGCTATCGCGGCCATGTGGTTGGCTTCTGCAGTCCGGGCTGCCGCGACCGCTTCGAGGCGGCGACGCAGCTGTTCGATGCGCAGATCAGGGCTTTGGCAGATCCGGCCGGGCGGGAATAGCCGGGGCGGGCATCATCTTGTACCCGCAGGGCTTTAACCCTGTTTCCACAGCTGTCCGGTTTTCCCGTTCAGGCGCCGAGATAGCGGCGGATATCGGCGAAGACGGCATTGAACATCGGCTCGGTCAGCCGGCCGGTATTGGTGTTGTAACGCGAGCAATGATAGCTGCTGAACAGGCGCACCTTGCCTTGCGGCGCGGTGATGTCGCTGGCGGCGGCATGGCCGAAGGGCGCACTCGCCAACCGGTGGCCCAGCGCGCGCAGCGTGTTGTCATGGGCGATCTTGCCGAGGGCGAGAATGGTGGTCAGCCGTGGCAGGGATGCGATCCGCGCTGTCAGGAAGGGCCGGCAGGCATTGGCCTCGGCACCGACCGGTTTGTTTTCCGGCGGCACGCAGCGCACCGCATTGGTGATCATCACATCCTCCAGCTCCAGCCCGTCATCGGCGGATGAGGCGTAAGTGCCGCGGGTGAAGCCGTGCGCGGCCAGCGTCGCATAGAGCAAATCCCCGGCCCAGTCGCCGGTGAAGGGGCGGCCGGTGCGATTGGCGCCGCGCAGGCCCGGTGCCAGACCGACGATCAACAGGCGCGCGTTATCCGGGCCGAAGGAGCCGACCGGGGCATTGTGCCAGTCCGGATACAGTTCGGCATTGCGGGCCCGGAACTCGACCAGGCGCGGGCAGAGCGGGCAGTCGAGGGCCGGTTCCGGCGGCGTGCTCATACCGTGTTGTCCACGCGATTGTCGGGCCGGCCGATCATTTGCTGCAGGTCGAGCAATTCGATGAAGTCATCGGCGGCGCGGCGCAGCTCGGTCGCGATCATCGGCGGTTTGGTCTTCATCGAGGAGACGACGCTGACGCGCACGCCGCGCCGGCGCGCCGCCGCGATCGCCGGGCAGAAATCGCCATCGCCGGTAAACAGGATGATGTGCTGGAGATAGTCGGCAGCATCGATCATGTCGACGGCGAGCTCGAGATCCATATCGCCCTTCACGCGGCGATTGCCGTCGGCGTCGGTGAACTCCTTGGCCGGCTTGGTGACAACGTGGAAGCCGTTATAGTCGAGCCAGTCGACCAGCGGGCGCAGCGGATTGTATTCCTCATGCTCCAAGAGGGCGGTGTAGTAATTGGCCCGGATCAGCCGGCCGCGCTTGCGGAATTCCTCGAGAAGGCGTTTGAAATCGATATCGAAGCCGAGCGCCTTGGTGGTCGCGAACAGATTGGCGCCATCGATGAAAAGACCGATGCGCTCATCGGGATAAAAGGTCATTGGATAAATATCCTCTGAGACATGACTGAATGAAACAATGAAAACATCGCCGATTTATATCGCGCTTGGCGCCAATCTTCCATCAGCCGGACGCAGCCCGGCCGAAACCCTGGCGCGGGCGCTCGACGCGCTGGAGGCGCGAGGCGTAACGGTGGTGGCGCGCTCCTCCGATTGGCACAGCCCGGCCTGGCCCGACCCGTCGGCGCCGGCCTATGTCAATGCGGTCGCCGAGGTGGCGACGGATCTGGCGCCGCGCGCGCTGCTCGATCTGTTGCACGCGGTCGAGGCCGAGTTTGGCCGTGTGCGCCATATCCGCTGGGAATCGCGTGTGCTCGATCTCGATCTGCTCGATTATCGCGGCGTGCCCTGCAGCGATGCGGCCGGGATGGAAGTGCCGCATCCGCGCATGAGCGATCGCGCCTTTGTGCTGTTGCCACTGGCCGAGATCGCGCCGCACTGGTGCGAGGTTGGAACCGGCAAGCCGATCGCGGCGCTGATCGCGGAATTGCCATCGGCCGATCGGGCGGCGACACACAAGCTGCACACCGCGCTGCGTTGAACGCGCACAGCCCTTGCCAGACCGGGGCGGGACCGATAGGACACGCGGTTCAAACTGCAGCGCTTGTTCAAGGAGATCGCGCGTATGGCCCGCGTCACCGTCGAAGATTGCATCGAAAAGATCCCCAATCGCTTCCGCCTGGTCCTCCTGGCCGCGCACCGTGCCCGGAATATTTCCGCCGGTTCCGCGCTGACGATCGAGCGCGACAACGACAAGAACCCCGTCGTTTCCCTGCGTGAAATCGCTGACGAGACCCTCGATCTCGATGTGCTTCGTGAGAGCCTGGTCAATGGCTTGCAGCGCGTTCTGCCGAGCGAGGACGAGGAAGAGGCCCGCAAGGCCGAAGGTCGCCAGGAATTCGAAGCCCTGCCGGCTCCGCCTGTCGAGCTCGACGAAGCGGAAATGCTCAAGGCCCTGCAAAACGATCGGGACGGCGCGCCTGACGGCCGCCTGTAACGCGCCTTGACTGCCGGGGCGACGTCATCTGATACGGTTTCGCCGCCGCCCGCCATACCGAGCGCGGACGAGCTGATTGAGCGGATTCGGAAGTATTTTCCGACCGTCGATGCCGATTTCGTGCGCCGCGCCTATGACTTTGCCGAAGAGGCCCACCGGCCGCAACGCCGGCAGTCGGGCGAGCCCTATTTCGGGCATGTCGCGGCCGTGGCGATGATCCTGGCCGAATTGCGCATGGACGTCGCCACCGTCTGCACCGGCCTGCTGCACGATACCGTCGAGGATACGCCCGCCACCCTGGTCGAGCTGGAGGAGCTGTTCAGCTCCGAGGTCGCGCTGCTGGTCGATGGCGTCACCAAGCTGGGCCAGATGGAGTTGCGCTCCAAACGGACCAAGCAGGCGGAAAACCTGCAAAAGCTCGTCGTCGCGATTTCCTCCGATGTCCGTGTCCTGATCGTCAAACTGTGTGACCGCCTGCACAATATGCGCACGCTCGGCGCCATTCCGCGGCCGGAGAAGCGCGAGCGCATCGCGCGCGAGACGCTGGAAATCTACGCGCCGCTGGCGCGCCGTATCGGGATCAACCGGGTCTGTGTCGAGCTGGAAGACCTCGCCTTCAAGCACATCAATCCGGCGGCGCATGAATCGATCACGCGGCGGCTGCAATTGCTCCGCGACCAGCACTCGGTCGAGGTGTCCACGGTCTCCGGTGTGATTACCGACAAGCTGGCCGCCGCCGGTATCGATGCCCGTGTATTCGGGCGCCAGAAGCGGCCGTATTCGATCTGGCGCAAGCTGGAGCGCAAGGGCACGACCTTTGACGATATCGCCGACATCTATGCCTTCCGCGTCATCGTCGACCAGCCCGATGATTGCTATCGCGCACTCGGGGTGATCCACCAGGCCTGGCGCAGCGTGCCGGAACGGTTTCGTGATTTCATTTCCGTGCCCAAGCCGAACAATTACCGGTCCTTGCACACCACAGTGATTGGCCCCAACAGCGTGCGCATCGAATTGCAGATCCGCACCGAGGAGATGGAAGCGGTCGCCGAGGACGGCGTCGCGGCGCACTGGCGCTACAAGGACAGCACCTATCGCTATGATCCCGCCGCGGCCAAGGCCGCCGGTGGTGATCCGCTCGAGCGTCTGCGGCCCTTCGTGGAAATCCTCAACCAGGGCGGTGACCCCGACGAATTCCTCGAGCACGCCAAGCTCGAAATGTTCGCCGACCAGGTCTATTGCTTCACGCCGAAGGGCGATCTGATTGCGCTGCCCTCGGGCGCGACGCCGCTTGATTTCGCCTATGCCGTCCATACCGAGCTCGGCCACACCACGGTCGCGGCCAAGGTCAATGGACGCGAACGGCCGCTGCGCACCGAGCTGCATAATGGCGATGTCGTCCAGATCGTCAAAGGCGGGGTGCGCCAGCCCCCGCAGGGCTGGGAAAACCTCGCCATCACCGGCCGCGCCCGCGCCGCGATCCGCCGCCTGATCCGCGAGTCCGAGCGCGAGGAATTCTGCCGCATCGGCAAGATCATGGCCGAGCATGCCTTCCGCCGCGAAAACCGGGCCCTGGTCGAGAAGGATCTGACCGAGGCGATCAGCCGGCTGGAGCTGAAGGATGTCGAGGGCCTGTACGAGGCGCTCGGGCGCGGCCGTATCACCTCGACCGGCCTGCTCAACGCCGTCTTCCCGGGCCGGCTCGATGATCGCGGCGAAGCGGTCGAGCGTGATCTGATCGAGGACAAGAAGGCCCGTCTCTATGTGCGCGGCCGCGGCCTGACGCCGGGGGTGACGTTGCATTTCGCCGAATGCTGCTCGCCGCTGCCCGGTGACCGCATTGTCGGCCTGCTCATTCCCGAGCATGGCATCGAGATCCATACGATTGACTGCGAGCGCCTGGCCCAGTTCGAAGGCGCCGATACCGATCAATGGCTCGACCTGGTCTGGACCGACGAGGCCGGCGCCAATGCCGTCTCGATGGCCCGCATCAAGGCGGTGATGCACAATGAGCCCGGTGCGCTGGCCGAGATCGCCAAAACCGTCGGCGAGAATCGCGGCAATATCGCCAATGTGAAAACCTACAAACGGGCGGCCGATTTCTTCGAGATGGAATTCGACATCGAAGTGATCGATACCCGCCACCTGGCCAATGTCCTCGCCGCGATCCGGATGTGTCCATCCGTGGTGTCGGCGGAGCGGATGCGGGCCGAGGCCGAGGAGCAGGAAGAATGACACGCGACGAAGTCCTTGAAGAATTCCGTGCCTCCGGTGCCTTGCTGGAAGGCCATTTTATCCTCTCCTCGGGCCTGCGCAGCGCCGTCTTCCTGCAAAAGGCGAAAGTCTTCGCCGATCCGGAACGCACCGCGCGGCTGTGCAAGGCGCTCGCCGAGAAGGTGAGGGCGGAACTGCCCGAACAGCCGACCGTGATCGTCTCGCCGGCTGTTGGCGGCATCGTGCCCGGCTATGAGACGGCGCGGCAGATGGGGCTGAAGGCGCTTTATGTCGAGCGCGAGAATGGCGAATTCACCCTGCGCCGCGGCTTCGAGCTGGGACCGGATGACCGCGTGCTCGTGGTCGAGGATATCGTCAGCACCGGCCTGTCATCGCGCGAATGCATCGAGGCGATCCAGGCGACCGGCGCGACCGTGATTGCCGAGGCCTGTCTGGTCGATCGCTCCGGCGGCGAGGCCGATGTCGGCGTGCCGCTGATCGCGCTGACGCAATACAAGGTGCCTGCCTATCCCGCCGACCAGCTGCCGCCGGAACTGGCCGCCATCCCGGCGATCAAGCCGGCCAGCCGGGGTCTGGCCTGATGCTGCGCCTCGGCGTCAATATCGACCATGTCGCCACCATCCGGAATGCGCGCGGCGGTGAGCATCCCGATCCGGTGCGCGCGGCGCGCCAGGCGGCCGAGAGCGGCGCCGATGGCATCACCGCGCATCTGCGTGAGGATCGCCGCCACATCACCGACAAGGATATCGACCGGCTGATGGCCGAGATCGATTTGCCGCTGAATCTGGAGATGGCGGCAACGCCGGAAATGCTCGACATCGCCCTGCGCCACAAGCCGCATGCTGTCTGTCTGGTGCCGGAAAAGCGCGAGGAACGCACCACCGAGGGCGGGCTCGACATCGCCGCCGGCCATAATCATCTCGCCCCCTATGTGCGCCAGCTCGACGAGGCCGGCATCCGCGTCTCGCTCTTCATCGAGGCCGATCCGGTGCAGATTGCCGTCGCCGAGGCGATGGGCGCCAGCGTCGTCGAACTCCACACCGGCGCCTATTGCGATGCCTTCGCGCGCGGCGACAAGGAAGCCGTCGCCGGCCATCTCGAATTGCTCAAAGTCGGCGCCTCGGAAGCCTTCCGCCGTGGCCTGGAAGTGCATGCCGGCCACGGCCTGACCTATGAGACGGTGAAACCGATCGCCGCGATCCGCGAGCTGATGGAACTCAATATCGGCCATTTCCTGATCGGCGAGGCGATCTTCCGTGGTCTGCGCGAAGCGGTGACGACCATGCGCGGGCTGATCGTCGAGGCGCGGGACGGGGCGGACCTGTCGGCATGATCCTCGGCCTCGGTTCAGACCTGATGGATATCCGCCGCATCGAGCGTTCGCTCGAGCGTTTTGGTGATCGTTTCGTGCAGCGTGTCTTCACCGAGGTGGAGCAGGTCAAGTCGGAAGGCCGCCGCATGCGCGCCGCCAGCTATGCCAAGCGTTTCGCGGCCAAGGAGGCTGGCGCCAAGGCGCTCGGCACCGGGATTGCGCGCGGCGTATCGTGGAAGGAAATCGGCGTCATCAACCTGCCCGGCGGCAAGCCGACGCTGGCTTTCACCGGCCGGGCGCTGGAACGCCTGATCGCGTTGACGCCGGAAGGGATGGAAGCGCATGCCCATATCACCATCACCGACGACCACCCCTATGCCCAGGCCTTCGTGGTGATCGAGGCGCGTCTGATCGGGTCGGCCCATGGTTGATCCGACCGCTGATCTCGAGGCCCGCATCGGCTATGTCTTCAAGGACAGAAAGCTGATCGAGCGGGCGCTGACCCATTCCAGCTTTGGCGATGGCCGTCCGGGTTTTCGCAGCTATGAGCGGCTGGAGTTTCTCGGCGACCGCGTGCTCGGACTGATGACAGCGGAGGCGCTCTACAAGGCCTTCGACATGGCCGATGAGGGCGCGCTGGCGCCGCGTCTCAATGCGCTGGTGCGCAAGGAGACCTGCGCCGATGTCGCCCGCGCCATCGATCTCGGCTCGGCCCTGCGGATGGGACGTTCGGAGGAGAAGAGCGGCGGCCGTGCCAAGACCTCCATTCTTGGCGATGCCTGTGAGGCGCTGATGGCGGCGCTTTATCTCGATGGCGGCCGGCCTTGCGTGCAGGCGTTCTACGACGCCCACTGGTCGGACAAGCTCGAGGCCTTGAAGCAGAAGCCGCGCGACGCCAAATCCATGTTGCAGGAATGGGCCGCCAAGGCCGGTCATGCCGTGCCGCGCTACCAGCTCACCGGGCGCTCCGGCCCCGATCACCGCCCGGTCTTCACCGTCCAGGTCACAATTTCACCGCTTGAGCCGGCTATCGGCGAGGGCGGAACCAAGCAGACGGCCGAACGCGCCGCCGCCAAAGCACTGTTGAACAGAGAGGGCCATGATGTCGGCTGAAGCAGAAACCCGATTTGGCTTTGCCGCCGTGATCGGATCCCCCAATGCCGGCAAATCGACCCTGGTCAATGCGCTCGTCGGCGCCAAGATTTCCATCGTCACCCACAAGGTGCAGACGACCCGCTTCGCCGTGCGCGGTGTCGCGATCGAGGACAAGACGCAGATTTGCCTGGTCGATACGCCCGGCGTCTTCGCGCCGAAAAACCGGCTCGACAAGGCGATGGTCCGCGCCGCATGGAGCGGTGCCGATGATGCCGATTGTGTCGTTCACGTCATCGATGTCGGCGCCCGCGACCGCATCGAACAGGGCCAGGGCAAGCCGGGTGACAGGCTGATGGTCGATGATGATGACCGCGTCATGGAAGGTCTCAAACTGGCCAATCGCCAGGCGACCCTGGTGCTCAACAAGATCGACACGATCGACAGCGACCATTTGCTGGCGATGTCGAAAGAGCTTTATGACACGGGTATTTACTCAGACGTCTTCATGATTTCCGCCAAGAAGGGCTTTGGCGTGCCGCTGCTCAAGACGCATCTGGCCAGCCTGATGCCGGAAGGTGTGTGGCACTATCCCGAAGACCAGATCGCCGATCTGCCGCAGCGCCTGCTCGCCGCCGAGATCACGCGCGAGAAAGTCTATCTGCGCCTGCACGAGGAATTGCCCTACGCCTCGATGGTCGAGACCGAGAGCTGGAAGAAGCTGCGCGACGGATCGGTGCGCGTCGAGCAATCCATCATCATCGAACGCGACAGCCAGAAACCCATCGTGCTTGGAAAGGGCGGTTCCGCCGTCAAGGCGATCGGCGAGGCGGCCCGGCGCGAGCTGGAAGAGATGCTCGGCTGCCGCGTCCATCTCTTCATCAATGTGAAGGTCGACCCCCGCTGGATGGCGCGCCGCGCCCACTTCTCCGATGTCGGGCTTGATTTCGATGCCTAGTCTCTCTGCCACCGAGACCTGCGATGGAATGGTCTGATAGCGGCATTGTCCTGGCGGTGCGTCCGCACGGGGAGACCAGCGCGATTATCGAGGTGCTGACGGCGGAAAATGGCCGTCATGCCGGCCTCGTGCGCGGCGGGCGTTCGCGTACGATGCGGCCGGTGCTGCAGCCGGGCAATCGTGTCGCCGTCACCTGGCGCGCCCGGCTGGCCGATCATCTCGGAAGCTTCACCGTCGAGGCCGAGCATCTGGGCGCCGGCGCCGTGATGGAGGACCGCGCTGCGCTGGCGGGTCTCAATTCCGCCTGCGCTGTCGCGGTGATGGCGCTGCCGGAGCGTGAGGCCCACAAACAGGTCTATGACGGGTTCGGCGTTTTCCTCGCCGCGCTGGATGATGAAGACCTCTGGCCGGCGCTCTATGTCAGCTGGGAGGCGGGCCTGCTCGCTGATCTCGGCTATGGCCTCGATCTCGACACTTGCGCCGTCACCGGTGTGGTGGACGATCTCACCCATGTCAGCCCGCGCACCGGCCGCGCCGTCTGCCGCGAGGAGGCCGCGCCCTATCTCGCCAAGCTCCTGGAAATCCCCGGCTTCATGCAGGGCACAGGTGTGATCGAGCCCGGCGATATCGCCATGGGCCTGGCGCTGACCGGCTATTTCCTCGACCGCCGCGTGCTGTGGCCAATCGACCGGCAATTGCCGGAAGCCAGAGCGCGGATGATCGCGGAGCTGGAGCGGGTGGGGCGGCTTTAGGCGTGGTGGCGTCTTTCAGGGCGAGCGCGGGCTTGCGTCCATGGCGCCATTCTCGAGCCGGAGAATGAGGGTGTCTGCCCTTCCGCTCCCGGCGCCGGCAAATTCCAGCCGATACTCGGATGTTTCAGCGAAGCGAAACATATTCTCCCTGAGCGGCAAAAGCGTGTGCGCCTCCTGCCCCTCGCGCTGATAGACCAGTTCCCCGTCCACGACAGAGACATGCCGGGGCCCGTACTGGCCTGCATAGGCCTGGAGCTGGCGCTCGCTCGGGACCCAGGGGTCGAGTTCGGCCGCGAGCAGACCAGCCTGCCAGTCGGCGGCGAAGGCCTGGTCCGGCACTTCGCTCGTCGCCGCGATCTGCCGGTAGATTTCAAGACGCGCCTGATCGAGCGCCAGCCCGGCGGGCACGGCAATATCCGGTGTGACGCCGATGCCATCCCAGTTCGTGCCCGTGACGGGGTTTCGGGATGTGGCTGTCGGGATGAAGACAGAATAGCCGCTTGAGGCGAGGAAGAAATCGCCCGGATTGGCGCCGCCGGCGGTTGTCTCGCCGACCAGCGTGGCGCGTTGCATGGCCTGCAGGTGGTAGGCAAGCGCTTCGGCCGCGGACAGGGTTTCAGGGCCGATGAGGATGTAGAGCGGGACGTCCGGCCGGTGTCCGGCGGGGTGGGCAGGCAGGGTGCGCATTTCGACCGGCTCGCCGGCTCGCGGCAAGAAGGTATTGTAGAGCACCTCGCTCCCGGCGGGGAGGAAATGGCTGAGGAGGTATTGAACCATGTCCGGCGATCCGCCCCCGTTTTCGCGCAGGTCGATGATCAGCGCATCGGTATGGGCCAGATAGGCCAGCGCGGCACGAGCCGTCGGTTCGGCTGGTTCCAGCGGCGCAAATCCGGTCAGGTTGAGGTAGCCGACATTGGCCTCCAGCAGTGACAGCTCGCCAAAGGCAAAATTGTTCCGCCGAAGCGAAGCCCAGCGGTCCGGATCCGCGGGCTCGTTCGCGGCGGCCGCTTCCTGCGCTTCCTGGGCGGCCCATTCTGCCCGCGTTTGCGCGACTTGCTCAGCGCCGCGCCAGCGCACTTCGAAATGCCGGTCCGTTTGCTGCAGCTGATCGGTGAGGATCGCTGCGAGCATATTGCCGGACGTCACAGTTTCGATATCGGCATCCTGGTTTAGCGCGTCGAGCGAGGTCGCGATTTGCCGGGCCAGACCGGCGTCAAAATAGTTGTCGGCGATCAACGTGCCGATCTCCGCGATCGCTGCTGAACGGCTGGCAGGATCGATGGCATCATCTTGCGCGTCCGCTGCGGAGCCGATCAGCACCAGTGCGAGGATGGAAAATAGAGTTTTCATAACGTCCCCTTGTCAGACAGGGCTAAATGCCAGCTGCCGTTTAGCCGTAGAGTGGCGAGCGCCTGAAATTTTCGTCATCCACGGATGGACGGGGGGGCGCATGGAGAGGCCTCGCCCCGGGGCCAGCCCCGCGCCCGAATCTTACCCACATAAAACCTGCGCCCCGTCCCTGTCCCACAAGCCAATCGCCCTATACTGAGCCTTACGAATCACGAGGCGCTATTCCATGGGCGATAATTTCGATCCCGATGCAGGTCATATCATCGAGGAACCCTTCGATGAGGCGCTGTCCAAGCGCTATCTGGCCTATGCGCTCTCCACCATCACCCAGCGGGCGCTACCCGATGCCCGCGACGGGCTGAAACCGGTCCACCGGCGGCTGCTGCATGCGATGCGCGAGCTGAAGCTGAACCCGGATTCGGCGTTCAAGAAATCGGCCCGCATCGTCGGTGACGTGATCGGTAAATATCACCCGCATGGCGACCAGTCGGTCTATGAGGCGCTGGTGCGTCTGGCCCAGGATTTCGCCTCGCGCTATCCGCTGGTCGAGGGCCAAGGCAATTTCGGCAATATCGACGGCGATAGCGCGGCTGCGATGCGGTATACCGAAACCCGCCTGACCAAGGCGGCGGAGCTGTTGCTGCAGGATATCGAGCACGGCACGGTCGATTTCGAGGAGACCTATGACGGCTCCGAGCGCGAACCGCTGGTGCTGCCCGGTGCCTTCCCCAACCTTCTCGCCAATGGCTCGACCGGCATTGCCGTCGGCATGGCGACCTCGATCCCGCCGCATAATGCCTGGGAGTTGTGCCGGGCGGCGCGGCATCTGATCAAGAAACCCGAGGCCGAGACCGTCGATCTGCTGAAATACGTCAAGGGCCCGGATCTGCCGACCGGCGGCATCATTGTCGAGCCGGAGTCGGCGATCCGCGAGGCCTATGAGACCGGACGCGGCGGTTTCCGGGTGCGCGCGAAATGGGAGGTCGAGGATATCGGCCGCGGCATGTGGCGCATCGTCATCACCGAGATCCCGTACCTGGTGCAAAAATCCAAACTGGTCGAGCGCATCGCCCTGATGATGGAGGCCAAGCGCCTGCCTCTGCTGGAAGACGTGCTCGACGAGAGCGCCGAGGATATCCGCCTGGTGCTGGAGCCGAAGAGCAAGCTGGTCGATCCGGAACTCCTGATGGAGTCGGTGTTCAAGCTGACCGATTTGGAAAACCGCTTCCCGCTCAATCTCAATGTGCTGGACCCACAGGGCACGCCGCGGGTGATGAGCCTGAAGGATGCGCTCAAGATCTGGGTCGAGCACCGGCGCGAGGTCGTGGTGCGCCGGGCCGAGACGCGGCTGGCCAAGGTCGAGGACCGGCTGGAAGTGCTGGCCGGCTATCTCATCGTCTATGCCGATCTCGACGAGGTGATCCGCATCATCCGCTTCGAAGACAAGCCCAAAGACAAGCTGATGCAGACCTTTGAACTGTCGGAACGGCAGGCCGAAGCCATCCTCAACATGCGGCTGCGCAGCTTGCGCAAGCTGGAAGAGCTGGAGATCCGCAAGGAAGACGACAATCTGCGCGGCGAACGCCAGAGCCTGGCCGATCTGATTGCCTCCACCGAGCTGCAATGGGCCAAGGTCGATGGCGAGATCGCCGAGGTCGAGAAATATTACGGCCCCAAGACCGCGATCGGCGCCCGCCGCACCGTGTTTGCCGATGCGCCGCAAGTGGCGGCCGAGACCTCGATCGAGGCCTTCATCGTGCGCGAACCGATCACCGCGGTGCTCTCCGAGCGCGGCTGGGTGCGGGCGCTCAAGGGGCACAGCTCCGATGTCACCGAGCTGAAATTCAAGGAGGGCGACCGCTCCGCCTTCGCCGTGAAGTGCGAAACGACCGACAAGCTGTTGATGTTCGCCACCGACGGCAAGTTCTACACGCTCGACGCCAACAAGCTGCCCGGCGGCCGCGGCCATGGCGAGCCGGTGCGCCTGCATGTCGATCTGCCCGATGATGCGGCGCCGATCGGCCTGTTCAAATATGATCCGGAACGCACCTTGCTCATCGCGTCGGGCGAGGGCCACGGCTTCCGCGTCGAGGAGAAGGACTGCATGGCCGCCAAGAAGGGCGGTAAGCAAATCCTCAATCTGGTCGATGGCGATGAGGCCTTGCTGTGCATTCCGGCGATGGGCGACCAGGTCGCGGTGATCGGCGAAAACAAGAAAATGCTCGTCTTCCCGCTCGAGGAGATCTCGGTGATGACCCGCGGCAAGGGCGTGCGCCTGCTCGGCGGCAAGGGCGCCCGCGTCGCCGATGTGATGGTGTTCTCGGCCGAGGAAGGCCTCACCTGGCTCGACGGTGCCGGCCGCCGTCACGCGCTCGATGACTGGCAGATGTGGCGCGGCAAGCGCGCCCAGGCCGGCAAGATGGCGCCGCGCGGTTTCCCGCGCAGCCTGCGTTTTGCACCACGCGGCTCGGAATTCCTCGCTTCACAGGCGAAAGCTGAATAAATAGATTAGCGTATCGTGATTTCGGCCCTTATGGCCTGCCCGGGAGAATAAAGTATGGACTCGTCAATCATCATTCTTATCGTTGTTATCGTTGTCGGGTTCATCCTGGTCGGGATCTATAACCGCCTCGTCGCGCTGCGGCAGACCTGTAACCAGGCCTGGGGCGATGTCGATGTCCAGCTCAAGCAGCGCCATGACGTCATTCCCAATCTGGTCGAGACCGTGAAGGGCTATGCCACCCACGAGACCGACACGCTGGAAAACGTCATCAAGGCCCGCCAGGCCGCGATTGTCGCGCCGAATGTGAAAGAGCTCGCCGGTGCGGAAAACATGCTCTCCGGCGCCCTGCGTCAGCTGTTCGCGCTGTCGGAAAGCTATCCTGACCTGAAGGCCAACCAGAACTTCATGCAGCTGCAGAGCGAATTGTCGGACCTGGAAAACAAGATCGCCGCCGCGCGCCGCTTCTTCAATAATGCCGTCGCCGAATTCAACACCGCGATCGAGCAATTCCCGGCGGTGCTGATGGCCAATATGTTCGGTTTTTCCAAGCGTGACTTCTTCGAAGTCGCCGAGGCCGAGCGGGCTGCGCCCCAGGTCAAGTTCTAGGATCAAATCCCATGATGTTCGGGGCGGCAGGACTTCGCACCCATATCTGGAACAATAACCTCAAATCCATCCTGCTGCTGGCTGGCTTCCCGGTTTTGCTGACCCTGATCGGCTACGCGATTGCGCTCCTGGTGATCGCGATGACCGGTGAAGCCAGCTACATGACGTCCAAGGGCTATGCCGGCGAGGCGACGCTCGGCCAGTCGATGATGGCGGCCTTCCAGATCCTGCCGGAGATCGCCGTCTGGGCCCTGATCGGGGCCGGCATCTGGTTCGTCATTGCCTGGTTCGGACACCAGGCGATGATCAATGCCGCCACCGGTGCCAGCTCGATTGCCCGAAAAGACGAGCCGCGTTTTTACAATCTCTTGGAAAACCTGTGCATTTCCCGCGGCATGACCGTGCCGAAAATGGCGATCATCGAGACGCCCGGCCTCAATGCCTATGCCTCCGGCCTGACCGAGGGCCAATACACCGTCACCGTCACACGCGGCCTGATGGACACCCTCAATGATGCCGAGCTCGAGGCCGTGCTCGCCCACGAGCTCTCGCATATCCGCCACCGTGATGTGCGCTTGCTGGTGATCGCGATCATCTTCGTCGGCATCATCTCCTTTGCCGGCGAGATCGCCTTTCGCGGCATGCTGCATGGCGGGCTGCGGGCCAGCAGCCAGATGGGCTCGCGCCGTGGCGGCGGTTCGCGCAATGGTGGCGCGCTGATCTTCATCGCCCTGGCCTGTATCGCCGTGGCCTACATCTTGGCGATCGCGATCCGTTTCACCCTGTCGCGGCGGCGCGAATACATGGCCGATGCCGGCGCCGTCGAGCTGACGCGCAATCCCGATGCGATGATCTCGGCGCTGGCGAAAATCTCCGGCCATTCCGAAGTCGGCGATGCGCCCGACGAAGTCCGCGAAATGTTCATCGAGAACCCGCATACCGGCTTCATGGGCGTGTTCGCCACGCACCCGCCGATCGAGAAACGCATCGAGATGCTGGTGCAGTATGCCGGCGGGCAGCGCCGGGTGCCGGCGAGTGCCGTACCGGAGGTGTAAGGCGGCAACCGGCCGGGGCGGTGATGCCTCCAGCCGGCCGCGCATTGCCCCAGGCTGGTCTATTGCCTGAACAGGCAGAGCTTGTTCTTGTCCAGATCCCTCACATAGGCCGAGAAATAGGGGCCGCGCTGCATCGGCTCGCCCTCATTCTCGCCGCCCAGCTCGATCGCGAGCATGTGGAGCCGTTTGACTTCGTCGGTCGATCCCACATTGAGGCCGAGCATGGCGCCATTGCCATGGGTCGCGGGCTCGCCATTGAAGGGCTCGGCGACGGCAAAGGCGAAATCCTGGCCGAGCCAGTAGGTCATTCGCCCTTGTGGCAAGGCCGGCCCGACGTCGGAGTCGGCGAACAGGGCGTCGTAGAATTTTATCGAGGCTTCCATGTCGTTGGTGCCAAGTGTGAAGTAGCTCATCTTCATGCGTGTTTCTCCTGTATGCCGGCCAAAAGTGTGAGGCGATGACCCGAGGCTATCGACAAATACGTCATTTAATGTCCTATTTGTTTGATGGCGGGCTCAAGATCGATCGACAGGCTCAGGCGCCTGGAGCTGTTGGCGGCGCAGCTGAAGCAGGACGAATTCTGCACGGTGAACGGTCTCGCTTCGGAGATGGGGGTCAGCGGGCGCACGATCACGCGTGATCTTTTGCTGATGCGCGAGCAGGGGGTGCCGATCGACGCGGATCGCGGCCGCGGTGGCGGGGTCCGGCTCGACCGCAATTGGGGCGTCGGCCGTCTGAACCTCGCCTATCCGGAAGCGATCGATCTCCTCATCAGCATCGAGGTCGCGCAAAAGATGGAATCGCCGCTGTTTCTGGCCAATCTGGCTTCGGTCCGGCGCCAGCTGGTGGCCTCCTTCTCGCCAGAGAAACGCAAGCGGGTAAACCGGCTGAAGTCGCGGATCCTGATCGGGACGACGGCCTCGACTTATGTCCAGGCGGGCATCGCCTTGCCGCCGAAGCGGCTTGTCCAGACATTGCACCAGGCGTTTATCGATCAGGAGTTGCTGTCGATCCGCTATCGCAGGGAAGACGGCGCCATGTCGGAGCGTCAGATCGAACCGCACTATTTCCTGCTCAAATACCCCGTCTGGTACATCATTGCCATCGACCGCCTGCGCGATGCGCCGCGCACCTTCCGGTGCGATCGAATTTCCAGCGCCGCCCGGACCGGGGCGTCATTCCGCCTGCTGCCGAAATCTGACTTCGCGCAATCTCTGAAAGACGATGACCTTCGAGTGTGAAGTGGTGCTCACCCCGCCCGGGGGGCACGAGCGGTCAAAGGGTACAGCGATCCTTCTACTCCGCGCCTTCGCCTTCAATGGACGCCGGCTTGGCCTCCGGCTCCGGTTCTTCCGGCTCATCATCCTCCAGCACTCCGACAAAGGCCTCGCGGAAAATAAACCAGACCGAAGTGAAGAGCGCCGCGATCACCGGGCCGAGGATGATGCCGACGGCGCCGAACAGGCCGAGCCCGCCAAGGGTCGAGATCAGCACCATCAGATCGGACATTTTCGCATCCTTGCCGACCAGCATCGGCCGCAGGATATTGTCCGAGGTCGAGACCACCACGGCGCCCCAGAGCGCCAGCGCGATACCGGCGACGGGGTTGCCCGAGGCGATCAGCCAGATCGAGGCGGGGCCCCAGATCAGCGGCGGTCCGACCATCGGGATGATGGAGAGCAGGGTGGTGACGGCGGCCCAGAAGATGGCGCCGGGCACGCCGGCCGCGAACAGGGCGATGCCGGTCAGCGAGCCCTGGATGACCGCGATCAGGAAGGAGCCCTTCACCGTGGCGCGAATGGTGGAAATGGCGCGCTGCGCCAGCAGCTCGCGATCCTTGCGCACCATCGGGATCAGGCTGACGGCCTGGCGTCCGGTTTCACGGCCCGTGAGCAGGAAGAAGAACAGGGCATAGATCAGGATGAAGAAATTCAGCGTCGCGATCAGAAAACCGCCGGTTCCCGCGCGCAGGCTCGAGACCAGGATGCGCCCCATTGATCCGGCGAGATTGCCGATCTGGGCCGTGATCGAGGCCTGGTACTGGATGATGTCGGCGCGAAACGGCAGCCATTCCGGCAGGCTGTCGAGCCCGTTGGCCCGGATCAGTGCCACCTGTTCCTGCACCCAGGGCGTCACCATGCCGGTGACTTCGATCGCCTGTTCCGCCACCACGCCGAGCAGGATCGAGGCGGGGATGACAAAGGCCAGCACCGAGCCGGTGACCAGCAATCCGGCGGCGACGCCCTTGCGTCCGCCCAGTTTCGCACTGAGCCAGTCCTGCGGCGTCTGCAGGAAGAGCGTCAGCACGGCGGCGAGAAACAGGGTCGCCAGATAATCGCGGATCATCCACAGGAAGACCCAGGAGATGATCAGCGCAATGATGATGATAAAGCCGCGCTCGAGCGAGATTTTGCGGATCGGGGTCATGGGGCTCCTGGGCGCGGGGTTGCGGCCATACTAGCGCGCCGGCGGGATTCGCCAAGGGCGGGGCGGGCGCACTCACCACCTCAGCCGTAAAGCCACTCCGGCAGCCCGGTCGCCAGCCAGGGCAACAACACCACCGCCACAATCGCCAATATCTGGATCACTACAAACGGGATCGCGCCGCGATAGATGGCAGCTGTGGTCACCGATGGCGGGGCGACGCCGCGCAGGTAGAAGAGGGCGAAGCCAAAGGGCGGGGTGAGGAAGCTGGTTTGCAGGTTCATCGCCATCAGCACGCCGAGCCAGACCGGATCGATCCCCATCACCAGCAGGATCGGCGCCACGATCGGCACCACCACGAAGGTGATCTCGATGAAGTCGAGGAAGAAGCCCAGCAGGAACATCACCAGCATCACCACGGCCAGGGCGCCATACTTGCCGCCGGGCACGGCGGAGAGGGCGTTCTGGACCACGAGATCGCCGCCGAGCTCGCGGAAAATCAGGGAAAACAGCGCAGCACCGATCAGGATCACGAACACCATCGCCGAGATATTCGCTGTCGAGGCCATGACATCATCGAGCACGCCGGAGCGTTTCAGGCGCAGCAGGCTGAGCGCGGCGCCGACCAGGGTGATGGCGACCAGGGCGAAGGCGAGCATGCTGGCGGCCGGGCCGAGATCGGTGACGTAGAGCCGCCGCTCCGAGCCGATATTGGCCAGCAGCACGAGGGCAAACAGGCCGAGCAGGGCGGCGAGGCCGGCAAAGGCGACCAGCTGGCCGCCCAACGGGTTCTTGGCCGCGCCGGCATTGCGGGCGCCGGCGATGAAGGTCGCACCGACGGCGCCGACACCGGCGGCTTCGGTTGGCGTGGCAACGCCGGTCAGGATCGAGCCGAGCACGGCGGTCATCAGCGCCAGCGGTGGCAGCAGGGCGTGCAGCAGCTGGCCCCAATCGGTGGCGCCTTCGCTGGCCGGGGCTGCTGGGGCGTCATTGGGGCGGACGATGGCGACGCCGATCTGGTAGAGGATATACATCGCCACCAGGATGAGACCCGGGATCAGCGCGCCGGCGAAGAGGTCGCCGACCGAGACGATGTCGGGCGAGAAAATCCCCTGCGAGCGCTGCGCTTCCTGATAGGCATTGGAGATCTGGTCACCAAGCAGGACCAGCACGATGGAGGGCGGGATGATCTGGCCGAGCGTGCCCGAGGCAGCGATCGAGCCGGCGGCGAGTTCGGGTGAATAGCCGCGTTTGAGCATGGTTGGCAGGGATAGCAGGCCCATGGTCACCACGGTGGCGCCGACGATGCCGGTCGAGGCGGCCAGCAGGGCGCCGACGATGACGACCGAAATGCCCAATCCCCCGCGCATGGTGCCGAACAGCGCGCCCATAGCCTCGAGCAATTCCTCGGCGATGCGCGATTTTTCCAGCATCACGCCCATGAAGACGAAGAGCGGCACGGCGACGAGAATGGAGCGGTCCATCTCCATCAGATTGCCGTAAATGCGCTGCGGGAAGGCGCGCAGATGTATCGGGTCGAACAGGCCCAGACTCATTCCCAGCAGGGCGAAGCCGAGCGCCACACCGGCCAGGGTGAAGGCGACCGGATAGCCGCGCAGGAGGGCCGCGAAGGCGGCCAGGAACATCAGAAACGGCAGGAGCTCGATGAACAGGGCCATGCTAGATCTCCCCCGCGCTGGCATTGGCCGGGGTCGACGGAGCTTTCTCGCCCGCAATCGTCAGGGCGGCGCGGGCGGCCATCGAGATGCCCTGCAGGATCATCAGCACGGCAAACAGCGGAATGGCGGTCTTCAGCGCGAACACTAGCGGCAGGCCGTCAGCCTCACGTGAGCGTTCCAGGATGCGCCAGGTGGAATTCATATAGCCAGTCGAGCTCCACAAGATCAGGGCGCTGGTCGGGATCAGGGCGAGATAGGTGCCGGTGAGGTCGACCCAGGCTTTGCCGCGTTCGCTCATCTTGGAATAGAAAATATCGACCCGGACATGGCCATCGCTGAGCAGGGTGGAGGCCGAGGCGAGCAGGAAGAGCAGGGCGTGCATGTAGATCACGCTCTCGGCCAGCTTGGTCGAGGCATAACCGAACACATAGCGCTGTACGACGACGGTTGCCGTCGCGATCACCAGGCCGAGGGCAAACCAGCGCGCCGCGCCGCCCAGGCTCTGGTTGACGGTGTCGATGATGGCGGTGGCGCGGCGCAGGGCGCCGGTGAGGGCGGCTGGCAGCGCCATGAAGCGCCCGGCGATCGCGGCCAGAAGCGGGATCAGCAGAAGCGGCCAGCCAAACCGGCCGATCTGGCCGAGTACACCGCCGATCGCCTGGGCCGTACTGGCCAGATGCGCGCCTGACCAGGCCGCGACGCTGCCGCCGCTGGCGATATCGCCCACCGTCAGCGCCAGCACGGCGCCACCGGCGGCCAGGATCAGTCCGTCCCCCTGCCGCATGATGATCAGCCGCCCAGCACGCGTTCGCGCTGCGCCATATAGGGCATTTCCGAGATCCGGTCCCAGCTGCGCATCGAATTGCGCGTTGCCAGATAGCTGTCATAGACGCGCCGCGTCATCGCATCGCTATTGCCGGTATCGGCCACGACCTGTTCGGAGATCTCGCCGATCCGCTCCCAGATTTCTTCGCTGAAGCGGCGCAATTGCACGCCGTGCTGATTGATCAGCACGTCCAGCGCCAGGGCGTTCTGGTACTGGTATTCGGCCAGGCTCTGATTGTTCGCAGCCCAGCAGGCCTGTTGCAGGATTGCCTTGTGGTCGCTGTCGAGCCCGTTCCAGACATCGAGATTGATGCCGACGGCGAGGCTGGAGCCCGGCTCGTGGAAACCCGGTCCGTAATAGAAGGGCGCTTCGCGGTAGAAGCCGAAGGCGAGGTCATTCCAGGGGCCGACCCATTCGGTCGCGTCGATGGTGCCGTTCTGCAGCGCCGGATAGATCTCGCCGCCCGACAGGGTGACGGCCGCCGCGCCCAGTTCGCGCAGCACCGAGCCGCCGAGGCCCGGCATGCGCATGCGCAGACCGCGGAAATCTTCCAGCGAATTGATCTCGCGCTTGAACCAGCCGGCCATCTGGTGTCCGGAATTGCCGGCCTGGAAGGGTTTGATGTTGAACTGGGCCGAAAGTTCGTCCCACAGGGCCTGGCCACCGCCAAACTCGACCCAGCCCATGATTTCCGCGGCCGTCATGCCCAGCGGCACGGCGGTGAAGAAATTGAAGGCCTGTGACTTGCCCTGCCAGTAGTATTCGGCGCCATGATACATGTCGGCGGTGCCTTCGGAGACGGCATCAAAGGCCTCAAACGCGCTGACCAGCTCGCCCGCCGCATAGACGCGTACGTCCAGCGTGCCGCCCGAGGCGGCATTGGCGAAGGCGGCGACATTATTCGCGGCGGTGCCGAGGCCGGGGAAATTGGCCGGCCAGGTCGTGACCATGCGCAATTGTTTGACGCCGCGATTGATCGCCGGTGAGGCCGGTCCCGATGGCTGGGTGCTGTCGCCGCAGGCGGTGGCAACCGTGGCGGCCGCAATGCTGGCACCGCTGAGAAATGTGCGTCTGTCCATGCTTGTCTCCCCCAAGAGCGCGTCAGTCGTTTTGTGGATCGTCGACCGGACTGTCCTCATCCTCATATTCCAGTTCGGCCTGCGGCTTCCACCCCGCGGGGGTCAGAACTTGCAGCGGCTGGAATTGCGACTTGTAAGCCATTTTGCGGCTGCCGCGTACCCAATAGCCCAGATAGACGAAGGGCAGGCTGGCCAGTTCGGCCTGGCGGATGGCGTCGAGGATCATGTAGGCGCCCAGACTGCGGCGCTCTGCCTCCGGGTCATAGAAGCTGTAGATCATCGACAGTCCGTCGCGCAGCCGGTCGGTCAGCACCGCCGCAACCAGCTCGCCCTCGGCATCGCGGTATTCGGTGACATGGGTGCGCTGGGCGCCGTCCTCGACCATCATCACGTATTCACCAAACGACATCCCGGCCATGTCGCCGTCATGATGGCGGCTGTCGAGATAGCGGTCGAGCAATTCATATTGCTCCAGCGTCGCGGCGACCGCATCGGTGGAAACCCGCAAATCGGCATTTCGGGCGAGAATCTTGCGCCAGCGGCGCTTCCAGTCGAAATTCGTCACATCGATGCGCGAGGAGCGGCAGGCATCGCATTGCTCGCAGGCCGGCCGGTAGAGCACCGCCTGGCTGCGGCGAAAGCCGGCATGGGTCAGCGCGTCATTCAGCGCCGGTCCTTCGCCCGGTTCCAGGCGCGTGAAGACCTTGCGCTCCATGCGGTCCGGCAAATAGGGGCAGGGCGCGGACGCCGTCAGGAAGAAGGGTATCTGCTGGGTGGCAAACGGGTGGGTCACGTTCTCGCCTTGCGTTGTTTCGGCCTGGTTACCGGCTCGCGCTCAAGCCCCACCGAACGCGTAATGCGCGGCAATATAGGCCGTATACCCCGCCCAGAACAAGATGATTAGTGGTGTGCCGGCCCGCAGATAGTCGACAAAGCGGTAATGCCCGGGGCCCATCACCAGAAGATTGGTCTGGTATCCGATCGGCGTCGCGAAGGAGGTATTGGCGGCCAGCAGCACCGTCATCGCGAACAGGGTCGGGTCGAGCCCCATCTGGTTGGCAGCGCCGATGGCGATCGGTGTGAACAGGATGGCGGTGGCGCTGTTGGACAGCACATTGGTCAGCACCGCGACCAGGATGAACAGCGCCGACATCAACACCACAGGCCCGAAGGGCGCGAAGACCGAGACCACGCCGAGCGCGAGCAGGTCAGCTGCGCCGGTGACCTGCATCGCCGTACCGAGCGCGATCGCCGAGCCGATCAGCAGATAGACGCGCATATCGACCGCACGCGCTGCCTGGCGGGTATTGAGACAACCGCCGGCAATCATCGCCACTGCCCCGAGGAATGAGGCCACGGCAATCGGCATCGCGCCCGTCGCGGCAAACAGCACGACGCCGCCGAAGATCACGCGCGCAATATTGGCGCGGCGCGGATCGGCCAGGGCTGTCGACGACCACTCCATCAGCAGCAGGTCGCGGTCGGCCCGCATCGCGCGCATGGCGTTCGACGCGCCGAACAGGAGGAGGGTATCACCGGCCTCAAGCCGGATCTCGCCCATGCGCGAGCGGATCATGCGGCTGCGGCGCTGGATTCCCAGCACGACGCAGCCGGTCGTGTGACGAAAGCCGATCTGGGCAATGGTGCGCCCGATCAGGCGCGAGCCGGGCGCGACGACCGCTTCCGTCATTTTCAGCTGGTCGCCCGGGCTCGGATCATCGCCGGGACCGGACGTCTGCAGCAGGCCGCGCATGAAATCGGCATTCTTCGACAACAGGTCGGTCAGCGTCTGGCGCGTCGCCGCGACGATGACGAGATCGCCGGGGCGCAATTCGATCTGGTCGAAAGGGGGCAGCAGCGCGTGTTCGCCGCGCTGGATCATCCGCACGGTCATGTCCGGCAGATCGACGAACATGCCGGCTACAGGCTTCTTGCCGGCCAGCGGGTGGTCGCTGGTCACTTCCAGCTGGGCAATGAACTGGCGTCCGCCGGCGCCGGCCAGCTCCTCTTCCATCGAGGAATGATCCGGCAGCAGCCGGGGCAGGACGAACATGACGTAGAGCACGCCGATCGCGGCGAGGAAGAGGCCCGGAACGGTCGGGGCGAAGAAGCCGAGGTGCACGCCCGATGTCGTCATCAGTGAATCGGCGACCAGCAGATTGGTCGACGAGCCGATCAGCGTTGTCATGCCGGCAAAGATGCAGACATAGCTCAAGGGAATCATCAGTTTGGACGGGCTTTGTTCCATCCGTTTGGCGATCGCGCCGAGAATCGGCACGAACATGACCACAACCGGCGTATTGTTGATGAAGGCGCTGATGACGAAGACGAAGGCGAACATGCCCAGCAGGGTCGCCTTGGGATACTGGTCAAAGGAGCGCAGCAGGGCCTGGGTCGGGCCTTCCATGGCGCCGGTCTGGAAAATGCCCTGGCCGACGATCAACAGCGCCATGATGGTAATCAGCGCCGGATTGGCGAAGCCGGCCAGCAGGGCGGTCACCGATGGATTGTCGGTCTCCAGCGGGAAGAACTGAAAGAAGACCAGCAGGACCGCGACGATGGACGCGGACACGATCTCGATCGCGAATCGTTCCCAGCAATAGAAGACGATGGCGATGCACAGGCCGCCGAGGACGGCCCACATCTGCCAATCATCTACAGATGTCATTTCCGGCATATTGTCGTTTCAGGAAGCGTCGGGCCCGATCTGGCCGATGATTACGCTAGCATGCGCCCCGCGGGCTTGCGAAGCCCTTTTGGTGCAACTCGCCGGGCCTGGCCGACTTTGTCAGAGTTCGTGACCGGCGGGCAGGATCGGTGCCTCGCGCAGCAAGACGATCGAGATGCGGCGATTGCCGGGCATGTAGGGATCATCTGGATAAAGCGGTTCCGAACCGGCCTTGCCGCGGACCTCATAGATCCGGTCATCCCTGATACCTGCGTCCTGCATGACGGCGCGGGCTGCGTTGGCGCGGTCGGCGGAAAGATTCCAGTTGGTGTAATCACCCGCTCCGGCAGGGCCGGAATCGGTATGGCCGGAGATCGAAATACGGTTGGGCAGGCGTTGGGCGATCGCCGCGATGGTATTGATCAGCGTGACGGCGCGCGGATTGGGCTCCACCGCGCCGGGCGCGAACATCGGCCGGCCTTCCTGGTCGATCAGCTGGATGCGCAGGCCTTCCGGCGTCACATCCATGATCACCTGGTTGGACAGCTCGGCCAGTTCCGGCATGGATTGCATCGCCTGGCGCAGCGACATGGCGGCGCTCTCGAACAGGGCGTCCTCCCGGCGCTGCTGCGCCTGGGCCATCGCCGACTGGGTCACTTCCGGATTGTCGGTGGTCTCGGCGGTAGAGGCGGGGGTGACCTCTTCGGTGTCATTGTAGTCTTCGGGCACGCTCGGCGCGAGACGGCGTACCATCGAGGCATCGCCATTGCCCTGGACGCCGTCCTGGCCCGGGGTCGTGCCGCCGAAGGGCTGGCCGGAGCCGGAGTTCGAGGGGCTGACACTGGCTGGCGCGAAATAATCGGCAATGCCCTGTTTTTGTTCAGGCGTGGTGGTGTTGATCAGCCACATCAACAGGAAGAAGGCCATCATTGCGGTGACGAAATCGGCGTAGGCCACCTTCCAGGCACCGCCATGGTGTCCGGCGGCAACCTTGTTGATCTTCTTGATGATGATCGGCCTGTCGTTCGCCGCCATGTCCACCCGCCTTGTTTACCGTTACCCAACTCCTGTAGACGGTTAACGTTAAGGCGAGGTTTCGAGCCGGTATCCGAAGGGCAGATTTTGATTGATAGCCGAGCTTTCCGTGACGTCCTGGGGTGCTACCCGACCGGCGTGACCATCGTATCGACCTATGCCGGCGGCGCCGCTTTGGGCATGACGGTCAATTCCTTTGCCTCGGTTTCGCTCGAGCCGCCTCTGGTGCTGTGGTCGATCGAGCGCAGTACGCATCGCTATGACCTGCTCCGCCATGCCCGCGATTATGCGATCAACATTCTGGCCCACGACCAGGCCGGGATGGCGGAAAAATGCGCCCACGAGGCCAATCTCGCCCTGTGCGGGGCGCAGTGTTCCGGCGATGTCGCGCCGTTGATCGAGGGCGCCGTGGCGCGGCTGGTCTGCCGCCAGCGCGCGGTGCACGCCGGCGGCGATCACGACATCATCGTCGGCGAGGTCATCGCCTTTGACACACCGCGGGCCGTGCCGTCACTGGTCTTCGTGCGCGGCGGCTATGGCGAGGCCGGCTGAAGCTGCAGGTGTTCCGCGCCTCCGGGCATGGTGTCCGGCGTCCAGTCCGTGCGCACCTGGAAATACTCGCCGCGACCCCATAAGGGCGCCAGATCGTCATAATGGCGCGACATCACATTGCCCGACTGGCCGGTGGTGATCATGAAGCGCGAATTATCCAGGTCCGACAGATCATACAGCGAGCGGTAGGAAGCGCCGTGCGTCACCGCATAGCCGGGACGGCGGAAGGAGAAGGGGGCGACATTGACCGTCGAGCCGTCTCCGGGCACCGGCGTGGTGATCGTGAACCAGTCCTTCAGGACCGGAAAGCTGGAAAACGGCGTGTGGTCGCTGCGCGCATAATGCACATCGCCCCAGCGCCAGGCCGCGATATCGCGACCCTGCGCGGCAGCTGTATTGGCGATGGCGTCGTCGAGTGAGGCGCCGAGCAGTTCATGGCAGGTCTCGACATCATCGGTCAGGACATTGTCGCACCAGCCAGCGAGGTCGCCGGTCAGCACATCCATCATGAAGACGCGGCGATCAGCGTACCAGCGATTGAACTCGGTCCCGAGTTCATCGGCATAGACCCGCCGCTGCAGCTCGACCATCCAGGCGGCATAGATCAGCGGTTCGGGACGGTCGACAGCCATGTCGCCATTCCAGTCCGCCAGCAGGGCTAGCGCTTCGCGGCCGGCCGAAGTCAGCGGTTCGGCGGTGCGCAGGACCGGCAGGATGCGCAGCGCCATGTCGGAGACGGTGTCGGTCTGCAGCGCCTGCAGGCTGTCGAGATCATGGCGCGGCTGCGCCTCGATACCGTGATAGATGCGCCGGATACGGCTGACGCCATACCACTCATTGGTCAGATAATAGGGGTAGTCATCCGGCACGATCATATTGTTCGCCGTCGCGATGAAGCCACGCTCCGGATTGCGGGTATGGGGCAGGGCATCGAAGGGAATGGTCGAGACCCAGCTCCCGTCTGCATCGCGCACGGGGATGCGCGCCGGGGCATAAAAGCCGATATCGCCATTGGTGGCGGCGAAGACCATATTCTGTTGTGGCGCCACGAATGAGCGCACGGCGTCGACGAAATCATCCCAGTCGCGGCCACCGGAAATCGCCATGCCGACACCCGGCGTGGTGTCGTCGGGCTCGTCGAGCATCCATTGCAAGGCGAAGAAGTCGGCCCCGTCCGGCAGCGGATAGTCGAAATGCTCCGGATCCAGCACGGGCCCGGTTGCGGTCTCGCGGCGGGTGATCGTGACATCGCTGCCGAAGCGGACCTGGATGGTTTCCTCGCGGCTGCCGGTGACATCGGCCTCGGTCGCGGGATGCAGGTCTCCGACGTCAGGGCCGGTATTGGTGAAGCCCCAGGCGATATGATCATTGCGGCCCAGCGTCACGAAGGGTGTGCCGGGCAGGGTGGCACCGACGGTCGAGCCGGCGGGCGTGGTGACGCGGGCGAGATACCAGATATCCGGCGCGCTCAGCCCGAGATGCGGATCATTGGCGAGGATGGGGGCGCCGGTCGTGGTGCGGCTGGCGGCGACAACCCAGTTATTGGAACCGTCGCGGCCGGGATCTTCCGGTCCGACAGCGGGCGCCGGGCTTTCCGTCGCGGGCGGTGCCGGGGCATCGCCCAGGCCGAGATCGGCCATGCTCAGCGAGCGCGGCGCGTCGGCGGGATAGCGGCCGATGAATTCTTCGGTGCGCTCTGCCCCCAGCACGGCTTCCAGCGCGGCGCGATCGGGCTCCTCGAATGCATTGCCGAACAGGTCCAGCGCGATCGCCTTGAACACGGTGACGGTGTCGGCGGGCGTCCAGGGCTGGGGTGCGGTCATCAGGATCTGGTATTCCGGCGGCGCGACATAGCCCGGCGCGGTGATGATGGCGTTGACGCCGTCGCTATAGGCCTGCAGCGCATCCTGCACATCGGCGGGCAGATTGCTGACCGATTGCTCGGCGGCCGTCGCCAGCCCCATCGTGCGGAAGAAAATGTCCGTATCGAGCGCGTCCGGTCCGAGAATTTCCGACAGGCGGCCGCGAATCGCGCGGCGGGTGATTTCCATCTGCCACATCCGGTCCTGCGCGTGCGCGGTGCCGAGGGCGAAATAGGCATCATGGGAATTGGCGGCGAAGATATGGGGCACGCCATGCCCGTCGCGCACGATATCGGCCGGCGCTTCCAGTCCTGCCAGCTCCAGCGTGCCGGTGGTCTGCGGCAGCGAGGCGTAGAGCCGGTTGGCGAAGACGAGTGCGAAGACGATGAGAATGGCGAGAATGATGCCGAGCGTGATGGCGCCATAGCGCAATACGGATTTGATCATGATGACTTGCTCCCCTGTGCGCGGAAGACTAGCAAGGGGAAAGTCGAATTGGGAGTGTCGAATGGCACGTTGCGCATTTCTCGGTCTGGGTGTGATGGGTTTTCCGATGGCTGGCCATCTGGTGACGGCGGGTCACGAGGTCAGCGTCTGGAACCGGACGGCGGCGAAATCCACCGACTGGGCGGCGCGCCATGGCGGCACGGCTGCCGCGACGCCGCAACAGGCCGTCGCCGGCGCTGATTTCGTCTTCTTCTGCCTCGGCGATGATCCCGATGTGCGCGCCGTTGCCAGCCAGGTGATCCCGGCCATGAAACCCGGCGCCATCCTGGTCGATCACACCACGGCGTCGGCCGAACTGGCGCGCGAACTCGACGCCGAGGCCCGCGCCGCCGGGATCGGTTTCGTCGATGCGCCGGTCTCCGGTGGTCAGGCCGGAGCCGAGAATGGCCAGCTCACCATCATGTGCGGCGGCAGCGAGGCCGATTTTGCTGCGGCCGAACCGGTGATGGATGCCTATGCCAAGGCGTCGTCGCTGATCGGGCCGGCCGGTTCGGGCCAGCTCGCCAAGATGGTCAACCAGATCTGTATTGCCGGCATTGTCGAGGGCCTGTCCGAAGGCCTGCACTTCGCCCGCCAGGCCGGGCTCGACCCGGCCAAGGTGATCGGTGCGATCTCGAAAGGCGCAGCCCAGTCCTGGCAGATGGAAAATCGCTGGCAGACCATGGTCGCCGGCCAGTTCGATTATGGCTTCGCGGTCGACTGGATGCGCAAGGATTTGCGCATCACCCTCGATGAGGCCGGCCGCAATGGTGCCGACCTGCCGGTGACGAAACTGGTCGATGGCTTCTATGCCGATGTGCAGGCCGCGGGCGGCAATCGCTGGGATACATCCAGCCTGATCTATCGCCTCGAACACCCGCGGAAGGGCTGAGCCCATGCGGCTGTTTGAACTGAGCATGGCCGATGGTGACCGGGTCGAGCCGGTGCACCAGGCCGTGCTGGCCACGGGGCCGCTCGATTGCAGCCTCAGCGAGGCCGACAGCGGCGGCCGGCGTCTGTTGCGCATGGTGTTCAAGGAAGGCGACGGCCAGAAGGCGCTCGATACCATCGCCACCATGCTGGAACACCAGGAGGACTGGCGCCTCGTCGTGCTGCCGGTCGAGGCCAGCCTGCCCAAGGTCGAGGAAATCGATCCGGAGGTGAAGAAAAAGCACCGCATGGTGGCGCTGCGGGAGGAGATCTACCAGGACATCGAGGCCGGCACCAAGCTCGATCGCGATTTCCTGATCCTGACGACGCTCTCGACCATCGTGGTCGTGTTCGGCCTCGCCGCCGACAATGTCGCCGCCGTGATCGGGGCGATGGTGATTGCGCCGCTGCTCGGACCGATCCTCGCCTTCGCCCTCGGCTCGGCGCTGGGCGATTTCGCGCTGATGACCAAGGCGACCCGCACGGCCCTGTCGGGCCTCTTCCTCGGCATGGCGATCTCGGTGGTGATCGGGCTGGTGTTCGACGTCAATCTCGGCTCGGCCGAGCTGACCAACCGCACCATTGTCGGCCTCGACTCCACAGCGCTCGCGCTCGCCTCGGGCGCGGCGGCCGCGCTGTCGATTGTCGCCGGCCTGCCCTCGACCCTGGTCGGGGTGATGGTGGCGGTGGCGCTATTGCCGCCGGCGGCTTCGACCGGCCTCTTTGCCGGTTCGGGCGAGTTCCCGCTGGCGATGCGCGCGGCCCTGCTGCTGATGATCAATATTGTCAGCGTCAATCTCGCGGCCCTGCTGGTTTTCTTCTTCAAGGGCGTTCGTCCGCGCACCTGGCTGGAACGGCGCTCGGCCAAGCGCTCGGTCTATATCAATGCCGCCGTCTGGGCCGTGCTGATCGTGGCACTGACGGCGGTGGCGGTGTATCTGGCCGTGCCGGGTGTGCCCGAAGTGCCCGGGGTGCCGCGGTCATGAAAGACGATGCGATGACACAGGCGCATGCCACGACATCGACCGGCCTGATCCGCACGGATCCGGTGGCGATGGAGGTCTGGAAGCGGCTGACCAAGGGGTTCGCCACCTGGCGCCTGCTGCTGGTGGCTGGCTTTACCCGGCGCGGGCTGCATCATTTCGGCAATGACCATCTGACGCCGCTCAACAGGGCCGGGCACTGGAAGATCGGGCTCGGACTGCTCGGTGGCCTCAGCGAAGCCCAGATCGATTTCCTCAAGATCTATGCCGAGTTGAATGCCAGCCGGGTCGAACGCTCATTCCGCACCTATGCCCTGCTGCTGGTGACCATCCCGGTCGGTGCGACCATCGGGATCAACGAGATCGACCCGGAGACCTGGGACCGGCTGGGCTTCAGCCAGATCGAGTCGGTGATCGCCATTCTCGGATTGTGGGCCATCGCGGCCGGGATATTGATGGCCGCCGCCTGGCGGGCGCGTGATCTCGCCGACCTGTTGACCTTTGAGCAGGCGCGGCGCGGGCTGGCGCGCGCGCAGCAGACCGCCACATCATGAATGTCGGCTCGGTCTTCCTGATTCTCGATTTCGCCGGGATCGGCTTTTTCGCCTTTTCCGGCGGCATGCTGGCGGCCCGCAAATCGCTCGATCCGTTCGGCGCCGCCATTCTGGGCGCCGTCGCGGGGATGGGCGGCGGCACGCTGCGCGATGTTTTGCTGGGCGAATTGCCGGTCTACTGGATCGTCGAGCCGAAATATCTCTGGATCGCGCTCGGTGGCGCGCTGCTGGGCTATTTTCTGGCCCCGGGGGCGCAATGGCTGGCGACGCGGCGTGCGGTGCTGATCTGGGCCGATGCGGTCGGGCTGGCGGTGTTTTGCGTGCTTGGCGCGCGCGCCGGGCTTGATGCCGGTGCCCACTGGAGTATCGCGCTCTTGACCGGCGTCATGAGCGCCGCCTTTGGCGGCTTGTTGCGCGATATTATCGTCAATGACGTGCCGCTGGTGCTGCGCGAGGATATCTACGCCCTTGCCGCCCTGGCCGGCGCGGCGGCCTATGTCGCCGGCATGGCGCTCGGGCTCGACCCCAGCGCGGTGACGATCGGGGCCGCGGTGCTCGCCTTTGTGCTGCGCGGCTGTGCCATCCAGTTCAAATGGTCGCTGCCGGCGATCATGCATATGGATTGACGGATGCGAGCGGTTTGGCCCGGTCTCGCCCTGGAGCGAGACCGGGCCGTGCCGTTAGGCGCTGCCGCGTGACTTGGTCATGCGCACCATCGCGATCCCGTAATCGGGATCGGTGAAAGCGGTTTGCATCTCCCAGCCATGCTTGGTGTAGAAATCGACCGCCTGGCGATTATCGCGGAAGCTGTCGAGTGTGATCTCCGGATGATCGGCGAACAGGATGTCCTCTGCCTCCGACAACAGGATAGAGCCGACGCCGCTGCGATGATGCTCGACGGTCACCATCATCAGATCGACGGCATTGCCGCGCAGGGCGCAGGCCCCGATCACTTCGCCATCAGCCACGGCGACGCGGGTGAAGGCATTGCGCTCGGTATAGTAAAGCGGCACCGCCCCTGAGGCGATATAGCCCTCCACCATATCCGCTCCGATGACGTCGGGATATTTGACCCGGATCGTCTTGTAGGAAAGGGCAGTGAGAGGCTCGACATCGTCCGGCGTGGCGGGACGAAGCTGGATATTGTGTGTGTTTTTCAATGGTCTGTTCCTGAAATAGAAAAGCGATCCGCACCGGCATGGCCAGGCGGAATGGGTTTTTCATGCCAGCCCGCTGCATCAGCGGGCTGTATCAGGACTCAAGAAGGCGGCGCATAAACGCTCCGGTTGGTTGAGTGGGCAGGGTTAAACAGGGCGGGCAATCCGGTCAAGTGCAACGCCAACGCAAAGAACCCCGGGCCGATATCCGGGGCTCCCTGTTGGTTGAGGTCTGAACGGGCCGGCGTCTATTCGCTCGACATGCCCGGTATCATGCGTTCGGCGGTCGCCATGACGATCACCATCAGCGATGCGGCGGAAAGGACGGCGCCGTAATTACTGAAAATGGCCGTCAGATAGGTGCCGACGGTCGGGATGGCTGTCAGCGCGCTGGCACCGCCGGCGATCAGAAAGATCGCGGCGAGGATGACGGCGCGGCGATGATCGCCCTTGATGAAGAAGCCGCAGGCGAGGCCGAGAATGGCCAGGATCAGTCCGGCCATTTCGATGCTGACGAAAGCGAAAACAATCGCGACAAGGGCCGAGACGGCCCAGATGATTTTGTCCAGTGACATGAGTTTCTCCCCAGGGTGTTTATTGGAAAACTACGCACTTGAACCACAACATAGCCGTGAGATTACGCCCGATATTGATCGGGACGCAAGCATAAACCGGCAAGATGTTGTGGAGCGCTACGAGTTGATCGCAATATCTGGGGTTTGACCTTTAGGTCAGTCCCGCAGTTCGGCTGGTTGTACGAGCACCGGCCTCATTGCGCGCAAGGCGAGCCAGGCGCAGGTCATGATCAGCACCATCAGTCCGGCGAGAAAGGCGGGCAGGGGCCAGTGCGTCGACACACGCATCGCGACGGGAATGCTCACAAGGGCGAGGCCCAGGCTGACAAGCAGGCCCGGGCCGACGGCCCAGCGCAGCCGGCTGCCGCAATGCGGGCAGTTGAAGGGCGCGCCGGTATTGGCGGTCGCGATCTCGGTGTCGGGCAGATCGACGGCGCAGGCCGGGCAGGTTTTCTTCAATCCGAGCTTTGAGAACATGGTTTACGCTCCGCGCCGCTGCGTCGCCAGATTGCATCGTTCGCCACATGCGCGTCAAGGGCGCGGACTCAGGTGCCGGCCGTCGCCAGGGCCTGTTCCAGATCGGCGAGCAGATCTTCTGCCCGCTCCAGCCCGACCGAAACCCGCACCAGATTATCCGGCGTCGGACTGGCCGGGCCCTCGATCGGCTTGCGGTGCTCGATCAGGCTTTCCACCCCGCCCAGCGAGGTGGCCTGGATGAAGAGCTTGGTGCCGGAGGCGAGCTTGCGCGCCGCGTCATAGCCGCCGTTCAGCCGCAAGGAAAACAGGCCGCCAAACCCGCCCGTCATCTGACGCGCGGCGATGGCATGGCCCGGATGGGTGGGCAGGCCGGGATAGAGCACGGCGTCGAGGGCCGGGTGGCCGGAGAGCTTTTCCGTCAGGAAGAGCGCCGTCTCGCTCTGGCGGGCAAAGCGGACCCAGAGCGTGCGCAGGCCGCGCAGCATTAGCCAGGTCTCGAAAGCGCCGGGAATGGCGCCGGTGCGGGTGTGGATCTCGGTGATCTCGGCCCAGCGCTCATTGAGCTCACGCGTCGCCAGCACGCCGGCGAGCACATCGGAATGGCCGTTGAGATATTTGGTCGCCGAATGCATCACGATATCAGCGCCGAGGCTCAGTGCCTGGGTGGTGCAGGGCGGGGCACAGGTGGAATCGATCGCCAGAGTCGCGCCCACCGAATGGGCGATTTCGGCGCTCGCCGCGATGTCGACAATCGCCCATGACGGGTTGGCCGGGCTTTCAATCCAGACCAGATCCGTGCCCGGCTTGCAGGCGGCCTTCAACGCGGCCTCATCGCCGGGCGCCACCAGATCGAGCGTGATGCGCCCCTTGGCGGCAGCGCGTTGCAGCAAGGCCTTGGCGCCATAATACATCTCGCTCTGCGCCACGACATGCCCGCCCGCCGGCACGCTCTCGACCACCGCCGCAATCGCTGCCATGCCCGACGCAAACAGCTTCGCCTCCGGCGCGCCCTCCAGCATCGCCAGCACGCGTGCCGCCTGAAACTCGTTCGGCCCGGCCGGGCGGCGATAATCGGTCTCGCCGATCAGCTGATTGTCGGCATCGCGCGCAAAGGTCGTCGCCGGATGGATGGGCGGGATCACGGCGCCGGTGGCTTCGTCGATGGCGTGCATCGCCTGGGCGGTGAGGGATTCGCGGGAGGGGGGCTTGGTCATTCAGCACTCACAGACTTCAATTGCACGAATCCGGGAAGCGCTACGAGGATCAGCAACCAGAAGAGCATGAATGCTGACCCTCGGATCCAAGGATTGAACCAATCGATCCCACTGACAACAAATGCAAAAATGGCCCCGATCAAAATTACGGCGGTCGAAACGGATGTCCAGTTCAGCGCTGCGCCGCACCCCGCACAAGTCAGGGAATTCTGCTCGGTTCGGGACTGCCGTCTCTGTCCGGGTGATGCTTCGGCCCCGCAAACCGGGCATCTCTTTCGAATGCTGAACTTCCAGGTCGCCATCGGAATTCACCCTCCTTCATCCCAGCGCCATCGCGGCCCGCTTGGCATAATAGGTCACAATCCCGCTCGCCCCGGCGCGCTTGAAGGCCAGCAGGCTCTCCAGCATGCAGCGTTCGCCATCGATCCAGCCATTGGCGGCGGCGGCTTCGATCATGGCGTACTCGCCGGAGACCTGGAAAGCGAAGACGGGGATGTCGAAATTATCGGCCAGCAGGCGCACGATATCGAGATAGGGCAGGCCGGGCTTGACCATCACCATATCGGCGCCCTCGGCGATGTCGAGCTCGACCTCGCGCAGGGCTTCGGCCGCATTGCCGGGATTCATCTGATAGGTCTTCTTGTCGCCCTTCAGGGCTGCGGCCGAGCCGATGGCCTCGCGATAGGGGCCATAAAAGCCCGAGGCGTATTTGGCGGCGTAGGAGAGGATCATCGTATGGCTGTGGCCCTCGGCCTCGAGCGCTTCGCGGATGGCGCCGATACGGCCATCCATCATGTCGGACGGGGCGCAGACATCGCAGCCGGCTTCCGCCTGCACCAGGGCCTGTTCGATCAGGCGTTCGATGGTGGCGTCATTGTCGATGGTCTCGCCATCGAGCACGCCGTCATGGCCATGGGTGGTGAAGGGATCGAGCGCGACATCGCAGATGACGCCGAGATTGGGCGCGGCCTCCTTGATGGTGCGAATCGCATTCGGGATCAGGCCATCGCGATTGAGGGCTTCTGTGCCGTCTTCGTTCTTCTTCGCCGGGTCGATATGCGGGAAGATGGCCAGCGCGGGAATGCCCAGCGCCTGGGCTTCCTTCGCGGCGCTGGCGAGGCCCTTCAGCGTCAGGCGCTCGACGCCGGGCATGGCGGCGATGGGTTCCGGCCTGTCCTGGTCGGTGATGACGACGGACCAGATCAGGTCGTTGCTGGTGAGGGCGTTTTCCTGGACCAGGCGGCGCGTCCAGTCGTGCTGGCGCAGGCGGCGAAGGCGGGTGGCGGGGAAGAGGCCCATGAGTTCTGTCCTTGTCTCGTCAAACATCACAAACTTGCGGCTTTGGCGCGGTCACGATACGCCATGCCAAACACTCATAGCCGACAGGATGCCCGCTGTGCACTTCGCTCTCACTGAAGATCAGATACTGATTCAGGACGCCGCCCGCAATTTCTCAAATGACCGCCTCAAGCCCAATGCGGCCAAGTGGGATGAGGACAAGCATTTCCCGGTCGACGCCCTGCGCGCTGCCGCCGAAATGGGCTTTGCCGGGATTTATACGCGCGAAGATGTCGGCGGATCGGGTCTGTCGCGGCTGGATGCCTGTCTGATCTTCGAGCAATTATCGCGCGGATGTGTCGCAACCGCGGCCTTCCTGTCGATCCACAATATGTGCGCCTGGATGATCGACACCTGGGGCACGGAAGACCAGCGCCAGCGCTTCCTGCCCGACATGATGTCGATGGAGAAGATCGCCTCCTATTGCCTGACCGAGCCGGGCGCCGGGTCCGATGCGGCCAGCCTGCGCACCAAGGCCGTGCGCGATGGCGATCATTATGTCCTCAACGGTGCCAAGGCCTTCATCTCCGGCGCCGGGACCTCGGATTATTACATCGTCATGTGCCGCACCGGCGGTGACGGCCCCAAGGGCATCTCGACCATTCTCGTTGAGAAGGACACGCCGGGCCTGACCTTCGGGGCCAATGAAAAGAAAATGGGCTGGAATGCCCAGCCGACCCGCATCGTCAATTTTGCCGATTGCCGCGTTCCCGTCGCCAACCGTCTTGCCGATGAGGGCATGGGCTTTACCCTGGCGATGAAGGGGCTGAATGGCGGCCGCATCAATATCGGGGCCTGTTCGCTCGGCGGCGCCAGCGAGGCGCTCGATCTGGCGCTCGACTATGTCTCGACCCGCCAGCAATTCGGTCGCCCGATCGGCCAGTTCCAGGTGTCGCAATTCAAGCTTGCCGACATGGCGACCGAGCTCGAGGCCTCGCGCCTGATGCTTTATCGCGCCGCTGCATCGGTCGACGCCAATGACCCCTCGGCGGCGAAATATTGCGCCATGGCCAAGCGATTCGCGACCGATGCCTGTTTCGACATCGCCAACCAGGCGCTGCAGCTGCATGGCGGCTATGGCTATCTCAAGGATTATCCGATGGAGCGCATCGTGCGCGATCTGCGCGTCCACCAGATCCTCGAGGGCACCAACGAGATCATGCGCGTCATCATCGCCAAGGATCTGATGAAATAGGAGAGCGCATGGCTGACGACGCCCGAGACCGCAAATTCGCCTCCACCATGGAGGCGTTTGAACATGCCTGCGCCGAGCACGATACCCTGATCGTGCCGGAACAGCCCTTGCTCGCCATGGTGCTGGAATCGGTCGCCGATGCCGGCGGCGAGGAGGATGGCTGTGCCCAGCTGACCCTGAAAGTCGCGTCCGAAGATGGCGGCTATATCGTCATTTCGCGCACCACATTTGCGCCGAAACAACCCCTGCACCCGGGCGATCTGGTCTGCTGGGTGCCGCTGCAACACGACGCCGAACTCGCCGCCCGCGCCCCGGATGAGCGCTTCGGCTGGGTCGGCCTGGTGTTTGCCTCGTTCGAGCCGGAATGGGACGAGGATGAATGGGTGGTGCGCGAGTTTTTCGAGTGACGCGAACAGCGTGATCGGCTAATCTGACCATGTTTATGGTCAGGGGTGCGAGATGATTGAAGTCGGTGTGCTGGAAGCCAAGACCCGCCTGTCGGCCCTGCTTGATGCCGTCGAGCGCGGCGAGGGACCGATCGTGATTACCCGCCACGGCAAGCGCATCGCCGTCCTTTCCCGCCAGGAGCCCTATGTCGACAAACAGCTTTCCGGCGAGGAACTCGTGGCGAAGCTGAAGGCGTTCCGCGAAACGCAAAAGCCCTGTCCGGAGCTGGACGGGCTGAGCTGGGAAGAGCTCAGGGCTGAAGCGTGGCGGAGTTAACACCGCTTGTCGTTGATGCATCTGCCGCCCTTGGCTGGGTGCTGAAGACGCAAGGCGGGCCGCGCAGCGATGAATTTCTGGCAGAGCTGCGGCGCTATCGATTGATCGCGCCCGACGTGTTCGCCTGGGAGACCAGCAATGTGCTGCGCCTCTGGGCTGTGCGGGGGAGTCTCAATCTCGATGACACGCTGCAGCAACTTCACGATCTGCGGATCACCGTCCTGCCGCCGCGCGTTACGGGACATATCTATGAACTAACCGGATTTGCACGTTCGGTCGGCTTGAGCCTGTTCGACGCCGCCTATCTCGCCCTTGCCATCGAATCCGGCGGTGAACTGGTGTCGAGAGACAAAGCCCTGTTGACGGTGGCGCGGGCAAACGCCATCCCTTGTCATGATTTGAGCGAACCGAGTGTGTCATGACCCAAGAACCCGAAATCATCGCGCGCAAAACCGGCCATGTCGGCCGTATCACCCTCAACCGCCCCAAGGCGCTCAATGCGCTGACCCATGGCATGTGTCTGTCCATGATCGAGGCGTTGCAGGCCTGGCGCGAGGATGACGCGGTGCAGGCCATCGTCGTCGACGGGGCCGGGGAGAAGGGGTTTTGCGCCGGCGGCGATATCCTCAAGCTTCACGATAGCGGCAAGGCCGGCGATGATAATGCCTGGCTGTTCTGGCGCGATGAATACCGGCTCAACACGCTGATCCAGTCCTATCCCAAACCCTATGTCGCGCTGATTGACGGTATCGTCATGGGCGGCGGCGTTGGCGTGTCGGTGCATGGCTCCCACCGTATCGCAGGTGACAAGACGATGTTCGCCATGCCCGAGACGGGGATCGGCTTTCACCCCGATGTCGGCGGCGCCTGGTTCCTGCCGCGGCTCGATGGCGAGATCGGCACCTGGATGGGCCTGACCGGCGCGCGCCTGAAAGCGCCCGATTGCATCGCTGCCGGTCTGGCGACGCATTACTGTCCAAGCACGCAATATGAGGCCCTGCTGGCCGCGCTCGAGAGCGCCGATCTGTCGGGCGAGGACGCGCTGGAAGTCCTGCTCGAGGAATTCTCCGGCGATCCCGGCGACAGCGATCTGGCCCTGACGCGCACCCTGATCGATGCCGCCTTCGCCGGCGATGATGTCGAGGCGATGGTCGGGCGGATGGTTGCCGCCGGTGATGCCTGGTCGATGAAACAGCTCAAAATCCTGTCCGGCAAGTCACCGACAGCGCTCAAACTGACCCTGGCCGCCCTGCGCGCCGGTGCGGATTTGAGCTTTGAGGGCGTGATGCGGCAGGATTTGCGGCTCAGTTCCTGGTGTCTGACCGGCAAGGATTTCTATGAGGGCGTCCGCGCGGTCATCATCGACAAGGACCATGCGCCAGTCTGGTCCCCGGCGACACTGGCCGAGGTCGACGACCTTGATATTGCCGCCGCCTTCGCACCGCTGGACGATAAGCATGAAATGACTTTCCTCGACTGAGGCCTCGACGCCTTGCGAGCGCAATAATCAAATTCGGGAGATTTCACATGGCAGTGATCGCATTCATCGGCCTGGGCAATATGGGTTCGGGCATGGCGGCCAATCTCGTCAAGGCGGGCCATGAGGTGCAGGCGTATGATCTCAGCGCCGCAGCGCTGGCGCACGCGGTCGAACAGGGCGCGAAGGCGGCGAGCTCGACGGCTGACGCCGTGACGGGCGCGGCCGCTGTTGTTTCCATGCTGCCGGCCGGCAAGCATGTCCGCGCCGTCTATGAAAATGACGTCTTCCCGAATGCCGCGCCGGGCACGCTCTTCCTCGATTGCTCGACGATTGATGTCGACAGTGCCCGCTTTGTCGGCAAGGCCGCCGTCGAGAAGGGCTTCCGCTTCGTCGACGCGCCCGTCTCCGGCGGTGTCGCGGCGGCAGCGGCTGGCACACTGACCTTCATGGTCGGCGGCGCCGAGGCGGATTTTGCTGTCGCCGAACCCATCCTGCAGGCAATGGGCAAGGCGATCCTGCATGCCGGCGATACCGGTGCGGGACAGGCGGCGAAGATCTGCAACAATATGCTGCTCGGCATCACCATGATCGGCACCTGCGAGGCCTTTGCCCTGGCCGAGAAACTCGGCCTGGACCAGCAGAAATTCTTCGACATTTCCTCGAAAGCCTCCGGCCAGTCCTGGTCGATGACCAGCTATTGCCCGGTCGCCGGGCCGATCCCGACGACACCGGCCAACAAGGATTACAAGCCCGGCTTTGCCACGGCGATGATGCTGAAGGACCTCAAACTGGCCCAGGACGCGGCCCAGGCTTCCGGTGCCTCGACGCCGCTGGGTGCCCAGGCCGAGGCGCTGTACGCGATGTTCGGCAATCTCGGTGGCCAGGACCTTGATTTTTCAGCCATCTACAAGATGCTTAACGGAAGCTGGAAGGCGGATTAAACGCTCTTTAGCCAGTTCCTGCTAACGTGCTGCCAAGGATCAGAACGATCAGGTGGAGTGGGTAACATGGCATTGGCAGAAAATCTGGCACCGGTTCCGGGCACGAATACGCAATATCTTGAGCTGTTGCAGCTGGTTGAACGCCTGCACCGGCAATTGCTCGATGTTGTGAAGGACGAGCTGGACCGGGATAGTCTGGACAATCTCAATAGTGTCCAGGCGCTGTTGCTGTTCAATATCGGTGACCAGGAACTGACGGCCGGAGAGCTGCGCACGCGCGGGCATTATCTTGGCTCCAATGTCTCCTACAATCTCAAGAAGCTCGTCGATGCCGGCTATATTCGCCATGAGCGCTCGGCGGTTGATCGCCGTGCCGTGCGCGTGTCCCTGACCGAGAGCGGCAGCGCCGTGCGCGCCAAACTGTCGGCCCTGTTTGAACGCCAGGGCGCCTCCCTGAGCCCGGTCGGCGGTGTCGATGATGAGAGCCTGCCCGCCGTCAACACGGCGCTGACGCGTGTCGAGCGCTTCTGGGCCGACCATATCCGCTTCCGCATGTAGGCTTTCCTTGCCGCGCTGACTGCGATTTTTCGCGGGTGCGGCGCTTCGTCCATTCGCAGGAGCCGTGTTAACGGTCTATACGTCGATTCAAACCTGAATGGACGCAGCAGACCGTGAACGAGGCCGGCATGGATTACCAGAACGCGTTTGAAGCGGCCGTGCGCCGTGTGAAGGCCGAGGGCCGTTACCGCGTATTCGCCGATCTTTTGCGCCGCAAGGGGGAGTTTCCCGTCGCGCGCTGGCGGGCTCCGGACGGCCAGGTCAAGGACGTGACCGTCTGGTGTTCCAATGATTATCTCGGCATGGGGCAATTGCCCTGCGTCGTGGAGTCGATGAAAAAAGCCATCGACGATGTCGGCTCCGGCGCCGGCGGCACCCGCAATATCTCCGGCACGACGCATTATCATGTCGAGCTCGAGCGCTCGCTCGCCGATCTGCACAACAAGGATGCGGCGCTGCTCTTCACCTCGGGCTACATTTCCAACGAGGCGACGCTGTCCACCCTCGGCAAGATCCTGCCGGGCCTGATCATTTTCTCCGACGAACTCAATCACGCCTCGATGATTGCCGGCGTGAAGGGCGCGCGCTGCGAGAAGCATGTCTGGCGCCATAATGATGTCGCGCATCTGGAAGAATTGCTTGCGGCCGCTCCCAAGGATGCGCCGAAACTGATCGCCTTTGAATCGGTGTATTCGATGGATGGCGATATCGGCCCGATCAAGGCGGTCTGTGATCTCGCCGATAAATACAATGCCCTGACCTATATTGATGAAGTGCACGCGGTCGGCCTCTATGGCCTGCGCGGCGGCGGCATCGCCGAACGCGAAGGCTTGATGCACCGGATCGACATCATCGAAGGCACGCTGGGCAAGGCCTATGGGGTGATGGGCGGCTATGTGGCTGCCAATGAGATCATTATCGATGCGATCCGTTCGCTCGCGTCCGGCTTCATCTTCACTACCGCGCTGCCACCGGCGCTCGCCGCCGGCGCACGCGCCAGTGTCGAATATCTCAAATCAGCGCACGAGCTGCGCGAGAAGCACCAGGAGCGCGCAGCGACCCTGAAGGCCCGTCTCGCCGAGGCCGGCTTCCCGGTGATGCCGTCTGTGACGCATATCGTGCCGGTGCAGGTCGGCGATCCCGTCCTGTGCAAGCGCATGACCGACATGCTGCTCGACGAGCACTGCATCTATGTCCAGCCGATCAATTATCCCACCGTGCCCAAGGGCACCGAGCGCCTGCGCCTGACGCCGACTCCGCTGCATACCGACGCCATGATCGATGAACTGATCGAGGCGCTGCATGATGTCTGGCAGAGCGCGTCCGCGCAGGACGTGGCGGTGCGGGGATGAGGTTGGTGTCTCGATGAGCGGTCGCGAGATCTACATCGAGACCCAGCGCGTTGGCGGCAGCGTCCGGGTTGCGGCCGTTGACGCGGCCACCGGCGAGGAAGTGGTGTTCCAGGTTCCGCCCCGTACGACCAAGGCTGAAATTGACCAGCTTGCCTTGGCTAAACTGGCCTGGAAAATGGGCCGCAATGAATCCTCCGAGCCGGACGAAAAACGGCCGGGCACAAGGCCCGGCCGCGGTATTTCCGTCTGATCGGCGGTGAGGGCGCGTTATGCGTCCTTCTTGCCGCGACCCAGGCCGATATCCTTGGCGAATTGCGACCGCTTGCGAGAATAGGCCGGCGCCACCATCGGGTAATCGGAAGGCAGATTCCATTTCCGGCGATAGTCATCCGGTGACATGTTGTATTGCGAGCGCAGGTAGCGCTTCAGCATTTTCAGTTTCTTGCCGTCCTCGAGACAGACGATGTAATCATCGCTGATCGATTTAGCCACTGATACGGCGGGCTTCGATTTGGTTTCCTGTTTCAGTTCGATGCCCGAAACTTCTTTCATCGCGGTGTGAACCGAGCGGATCAGGTCCGGCACATTGTCGGCGGGCATCGAGTTGTGAGACAGGTAGGATGCGACCACATCCGTTGTCATCCGCAGCAATTCTTCCTGGTCGACTGCCATAATGTTTTCTTCTGACATATTTGAGGCCTTTCAAATTCGCTTGGCGTGTTCCGGGGGAGATTGCGCCAGTCCAATAAATATTTCTTGATGTATATTGTGAGTTGTTGTCCGGCTCAAGCATTTAAGTATGAATAGCCGTAATCGCCGGCCGTATGGCCTGCTGATTGAAATACGCACCAATCCAGTTGCCCGTTCTGAGTTTGTGCCTGCCGGCGCGGCAACTCGACGCTTGTTTGTCATGCGGACCGGCCTTATCAAGCCGGCAGGCGTGTGTGCGTTGAAGAGGACCGATTATGCCGGAAAATGTGGCGACAGCCGTACCAGGGAACAGTTTTTTCACCCAGTCCGTGGTCGAATCCGACCGTGAGGTGGCGCACGCCATCCATGCGGAAATTCTCCGTCAACAGAGCCAGATCGAGCTGATCGCCTCGGAAAACATCGTCTCGCGCGCTGTGCTTGAAGCCCAGGGCTCGCCGCTGACCAACAAATATGCCGAGGGCTATCCGGGCAAACGCTATTATGGCGGCTGCGAGCATGTCGATGTGGTCGAACAGCTGGCGATCGACCGCGCCAAGGCGCTGTTCGACGTCCAGTACGCCAATGTCCAGCCGAGTTCCGGCAGCCAGGCCAACCAGGGCGTTTTCCTCGCCCTGCTGAAGCCGGGCGACAAGATTCTCGGTCTCTCGCTCAATGCCGGCGGACACCTGACCCATGGGGCCAGACCCAACATGTCCGGCAAATGGTTCGAGGCCCATGCCTATGGCGTGCGCGAATCCGATGCCCGCATCGATTATGACGCGCTGCGCCAGCAGGCCAATGAGCTGCAGCCGCAAATGATCATTGCCGGTGGTTCTGCCTATCCGCGCGAGATCGATTTCGCTGAATTCCGCAAGATCGCCGACGAGGTCGGGGCCTATTTGATGGTCGATATGGCGCATATCGCCGGTCTGGTCGCCGGCGGCGCCATTCCCAGCCCGACGCCGCACGCCCATGTCTGCACCACCACCACCCACAAGACGCTGCGCGGCCCGCGCGGCGGCATGATCGTGTCCAATGATCTCGAGCTCGGCAAGAAGTTCAATTCCGCCATTTTCCCGGGCCTGCAGGGTGGCCCGCTGATGCATGTCATCGCCGGCAAGGCTGTCGCCTTCGGCGAAGCGCTGCGGCCGGAGTTCAAGACCTACGCCGCCAATGTGATCCGCAATTGCCAGGTGATGGCCGAAGCGGTGACGGCGGGCGGCTATGCCATCGTCTCCGGCGGTACCGACAGCCATCTCGCCCTGATCGATCTGCGGCCCAAGGGGCTCAAGGGCAATCTCGCCGAACAGGCGCTCGAGCGCGCCTATATGACCTGCAACAAGAACGGCGTGCCGTTCGATCCGGAAAAGCCGACGGTGACGTCCGGCCTGCGTGTCGGCTCGCCGGCGGCGACGACGCGCGGCTTCGGCGAGGCCGAATTCCGCCAGGTTGGCGAAATGATCGTGCGCGTGCTCGACGCCTTGGTGGCCAGCCCTGAAGGCGATGCCGAGGTCGAGGGCCAGGTGCGCGAACAGGTGAAGGCGCTTACGGCGCGCTTCCCCATCTATCCCGAATTGGCCTAAGGTACCCGGATGCGTTGCCCTTTTTGCGGACATATGGATACACAGGTGAAGGATTCCCGCCCGGCTGAGGACGGGAATGCCATTCGCCGCCGCCGGCAATGTCCGGCCTGCTCGGCCCGGTTCACCACCTTTGAGAGGGTGCAATTGCGCGAGCTGACGGTGCTGAAAAAATCCGGTCGCCGGGTCCAGTTCGACCGTGAGAAGCTCAATCGTTCCATCCATCTGGCGATGCAGAAGCGCAATATCGAGCCGGAGCGCATCGAGCAGATGATCTCCGGCATCGTGCGGCGGCTGGAATCGACCGGCGAGACCGATGTCACCTCCGACCGGGTCGGCGAACTGGTGATGGAGGCGCTGAAGAATCTCGATGCGGTCGCCTATGTCCGCTACGCATCGGTCTACAAGGATTTCCACAAGGTCCAGGATTTTCGCGAATTCATCACCGATGAAGACCTCGCGCCGGGAAACCGGGGTCCGGAAGACGGGGTCGAATGAGGCCGGACGGTCGAGCGCGCGTCACCCTCAAACTCGCCACCTCGCTCGATGGCCGCATTGCCCTGGCGAACGGTGTCTCGAAATGGATTACCGGCCCTGAAAGCCGCGCCGAAGTCCACCGTATGCGTGCCGCCCATGCCGCCATCCTCACCGGCATCGGCACCATCCTCGCCGACGATCCGCAATTGACCGCGCGCCCGGATGGCATTGCGGCTGTGGTCCAGCCGGACATTCTCATCATGGACAGCGCCGGGCGCACGCCGGCCGATGCTGCGGTCCATGACGAAGCCTCGCGTCAGGTGCGGATCTTCCGTGATCGTGATCTCGCCGCCGCCATGGCCGGTTATGACAGCGTCATGATCGAGGCTGGCAGCGCCATTGCCGGTGCGGCACTGGGTGCCGGTCTGGTCGACCGTATCGAATGGTTTCGCGCACCGGTCGTGCTCGGCGGTGACGGCCTGGCCGCGATCGCAGCGCTGGGCCTTGAGCGGCTGGAGCTGGCCCCCACATTCCAACGGGTCGCGCTGGTCGAGCGTGGCCGTGACCTGCATGAAAGCTATGAGCGGATCGTCTGATGTTTACCGGAATTGTCACCGCGCTCGGGCGCATACGCGCGATCAGCGGCGAGGCGGTCAAACGCTTCGAGATTGAAACGCCTTACGCGCCAGATGGCATCGAACTCGGCGCCTCGATTGCCCATGCCGGCGCCTGTCTGACTGTCGTCGACAAGGGCGTTGCGGGTGAGGGTGGCTGGCATGCCGTCGAGGTCTCGCCGGAGACGCTGCGCCTGACGACGCTCGGTGACTGGCGCCAGGGCGACAACGTCAATCTGGAACGGGCCCTGAAAATCGGCGACGAGCTGGGTGGGCATCTGGTCACCGGCCATGTTGATGGCGTCGGTCGCGTGCGTGAGCGGCGCGAGGAGGGGGAGTGGATCGTCTTCACCGTCACCCCGCCGCCGGGCCTCAACCGCTTCATTGCGCGCAAGGGCTCCATCACGATTGATGGCGTCTCGCTGACCGTCAATGCGGTGACGCCTGAAAGCTTCGATGTGATGATTATCCCCCATACCGCGGCTGCGACGACACTGGGTCAGCTGCGCAGCGGGGCGCGCGTCAACCTTGAGGTTGACCTCATGGCGCGCTACGCCGCCCGTCTGAGTGAATTTCCGGAGGCCGCCCCGTGAGTGATATCCCCCTGTCTCCGATTGAGGACGTGATTGAAGATGCCCGCAATGGCCGCATGTTCATCCTGGTCGATGCCGAGGATCGCGAGAATGAGGGCGATCTGGTCATTCCGGCCAAGTTCGCCACGCCCGATGCGATCAATTTCATGGCCAAGCATGGCCGCGGCCTGATCTGCCTCGCGATGAGCCAGGAGCGCTGCGATGCGCTCGGCCTGACCCTGATGGCATCGGATAACCGTTCGCGACACCAGACGGCCTTCACGGTATCAATAGAAGCCCGCGAAGGTGTCACCACGGGCATATCCGCGCATGATCGTGCGCGCACCATCCAGGTCGCCACCGATCCGGCGCTTGGCGCTGATGATATCGCCACGCCGGGCCATGTTTTTCCGCTGGTTGCGCGCGATGGCGGTGTTTTGGTCCGCGCCGGTCACACCGAGGCCTCGATCGATGTCGCCCGGCTTGCCGGCGCCGGATCGGCCGGGGTGATCTGCGAAATCATGAATGAAGACGGCACCATGGCGCGTTTGCCTGACCTGGTGTCCTTCGCGCAATTGCACGGGCTGAAGATCGGTACCATCGCCGATCTGATTGCCTATCGCCGCCAGCATGACCGTTTCATCGAACGGCGTCTGGAAACCGGTTTTGAAAGCGAATGGGGCGGCCCGTTCAAACTGGTCGTGTTCCGCAACACCCTCGATGGCGCCGAACATGTCGCCCTGGTCAAGGGCGAGCCATCGGCGCAGGCGCCGACCATGGTGCGGATGCACAAGGTCAGCTTTGTCGATGATGTCCTCAAGGATTCCGGGGGCCGTGGCGGTCTGGTCGAAGCGGGGATCCGTTCGTTGGCACACCACAAGGGCCCCGGCGTGATGGTGCTGATCCGCGAGACCAGCCATACCGCGATCGTCGAGCGGCTCGGCGCGCATCCGGCGCTGCCGGAAACCGAGCGTCACGCCCGGCGTCTGCGCGAATACGGCGTCGGGGCGCAGATCCTGCTCGATCTCGGTGTGCGCGAGATGATCCTGCTGATGACCAAGCCGCAAACCATTGTCGGGCTGGAGGGCTATGGCCTCAGCGTGTGTGAAGAACGCCCTTTCCCGGAGGAATTGTGATGAGCCAGCATCGTATCCTGATTGTTGCGGGGACGTTCTACCGCGACATCGCTGATGCGCTGATCGCCGGTGCCACCGAGGCCCTGACCGCGGCCGGCGCCAGCTTTGAGCTGATCGAGGTCCCCGGTGCGCTGGAAATTCCCGGCGCAATCACACAAGCCGTGCTTGGCGAGGCCGGCTATGACGGATATGTGGCGCTGGGCTGCGTTATTCGTGGCGAGACGACGCATTATGATTATGTCTGCAGCGAGTCGGCGCGCGGCCTGATGGACCTGTCCTTGCGGGGTATTCCGCTGGGCAACGGTATCCTGACGGTGGAAAATCGCGACCAGGCGCTTCGACGCGCGATTGAGAAGAACAAGGGCGCAGATGTGGCCGGGGCCTGCCTCGCACTGATCGCGTTGCGAGACCGTTTCAGGAGGGCGCCATGAGCGCGCAGAACACAGAATCCCCGTCCGACAACCGCGCGCGCCTGCGTCGCGCCGCCCGGCTGGCGGCCGTCCAGGCCCTGTACCAGATGGAAATATCCGGTCGCGGCGCGGCCGATGTGACCGCCGAATTCCGTGATCACCGTTTTGGCCATGAAGGCGAAAACCCCGATTACGTCGAGGCCGACGAGGCCTTCTTCGAGGCTCTGGTCGCCGGGGTTGTGACCAAGCAGGCGACCGTGGATCTGGCGATCAATGCGCTGCTGGCCGATGGCTGGCGCTTGGAACGCCTCGATGCGACCGTGCGCGCCATTTTGCGTTCGGGCGGTTATGAACTGTTCGAGAAGACCGATGTGCCGGCCCGCGTCGTGATCGATGAATATGTCGACGTTGCGCACGCTTTCTTCGAGGGCTCCGAGCCGAAATTCGTCAACGCCGCGCTCGACAAGTGCGCGCGCCAGGCCCGTCCCGGCGAGCTTTGAGCGATGGCGGGCGAGGGCGAGTTCGACTTCATTCGAACGCGTCTGGCCCCGCTGACCCGGGGCCATCCGGCCGCGCTTGACCTGGCCGATGACGCCGCCGTCCTGACACCGGCGCCGGGCTGCCAGCTTGTGGTTGCCAGCGACATGCTGGTTGGCGGCGTGCATTTCCTCGATACGGACCCGCCGGAGGTGGTGGCCGAACGCTGTGTCCGCAGCAATCTGTCCGACCTTGCGGCCATGGGCGCCGAGCCTCTGGGTTATCTCAGTTCGATCGCCTGGCCGCGAAATCTGGCGCAGGCCTGGCGCGAGGGTTTCGTCGACGGGCTCGCCAGCGCCCAGCAGGCCTTCGCGCTCAGCCTGCTCGGCGGCGACACGACAGCCGGGCCGGGGCCACTCACCATCAGCCTGACCATGCTCGGCCAGCTGCCGGCCGGCACTGCCCTGCTGCGGCGCGGCGCCCGGCCCGGCGATGATGTCTGGGTGTCCGGCAGTATTGGCGACGCCCGGCTGGGCTTGGAAATCGCGCGCGGCGCCATGCCGGCCGATCCATTCCTGCTGGAACGCTATCGCCGCCCGTCACCGCGGCTGGCGCTGGGTCAGGCCCTGCGTGGGCCGGCGACAGCCTGTCTGGACATATCCGATGGCTTGATGGCCGATGCCGGCCATATCGCGCAGGTCAGCGGCGTCCGGCTTGAGCTGCAGGCGGCACGCGTGCCGTTTTCACCGCCGGCCCGGGCCTGGCTTGCAGGCCAGGGCCCGGACGGGCTGGTGAGCCTAGTCTGCGGCGGCGATGATTACGAATTATTGTTCTGCGCCGCGCCGGCGCAGCGAGAGGAATTGGCGGCGCTGGCCGCGCGCCTCGATGTGCCCCTGACGCGGATTGGCGCGGCCGCCGAAGGGCAGGGTGCGGTCCTGCGAGACGCCGCGGGAGCGGTGATCGAGACCGGGGCAGGCGGATTCACGCATTTTTGACGCCCCTCTGGCATGATCGCCACTCAAGGATGAGGTGATCATGCGCATTTTTCTGGCGATACTCCTGTCGGCCTGCTTGTCATCAGCGGCCCTGGCCAGCGGCGGGGGCGGTGGCGGCGGCAATGCCTCGGGATCGGGCAATCGTTTTGTGACCCTGTTCAACCTCGCCAGTGACGAGGACGAGGACCACAGCACGGACAGCGAGGCCATGGCCGACAATCCGCGGGTGTTTACCCTGCCGGCGGTGGTTGCCCCGCTCTCGGTGGGTGGGCGGCTGACCGGCTACGCCTATGTCCGCGTCCAGGTCCGTGCCGGCGACGGACAGAATGTCTGGGACATGCAGGAACGGACCCATTTCGCGCTCGACGCCATGGTGCGCGCCGCCTCGAGAATTCCGCTCGCAAACGCTGACGGTTCGGGGCTCGACCGCGATCTGGCGACCCGGGTCTGGGAAGCGGTTCTGCGTGATTACTACGGCGCCTCGGCCATCGCGGAGATCCGGGTCGGTACGCCGGACACGCTGATGCTACGGCGCTGACACCGGCGCCCAACACCTCGCAACCTGCCCGGATCCATCCGGTCACGCCCGGTTTTCCCTGACGAGCCGGGCCTTTTCCTGTCAAGAAGGCGTGTTGCGCCGCTCGATGGCTTTGGGCATAGTCCAGACCATCGGGGTGGCATGAACAGGTCGGCGTGATTCTCACGCTTGTGCTTTCCCCGCTTCCATTCTCGACCTCAGAGAAAAAAATAACGGGGATACCTGCCATGAACATACTTTTGTTGGCCATTGGAGCGGGACTTCTCGCCCTCATCTACGGCGTCATCCAGACGCAACGTTTGATGAAGGAGAGCGCCGGTTCAGAGAAGATGCAGGAAATTGCATCGGCCATTCAGGAAGGCGCGAACGCTTACCTCAAGCGCCAGTATACCACGATTGCCATTGTCGGGATCGCCGTTGGCGTCCTGATCGCCTTTTTCCTCGGCTGGCAAGTCGCGGTCGGCTTTGTTGTCGGGGCTGTCCTGTCCGGTGCCGCCGGCTTCATCGGCATGCTGATTTCGGTTCGCGCCAATGTACGCACGACCGAAGCTGCGAGCAAAAGCCTCGCTGCCGGTCTGGACATCGCTTTCCGCTCAGGCGCCATCACGGGCATGCTCGTGGCCGGTCTCGCACTGCTCGGTGTGGCAGGCTATTACTGGCTGCTGACCAATGTCATGGGTTTTGTGCCGGCTGACCGCACCGTGGTTGACGCGCTGGTGGCCCTCGGCTTTGGCGCGTCCCTGATCTCGATCTTTGCCCGTCTCGGCGGCGGTATCTTCACCAAGGGTGCGGATGTCGGCGGTGATATGGTCGGCAAGATCGAAGCGGGCATCCCCGAAGACGATCCACGCAACCCGGCCACGATTGCCGACAATGTCGGTGACAATGTCGGCGATTGCGCCGGCATGGCAGCGGATCTGTTCGAAACATATGCCGTGACCATTGTTGCGACCATGGTTCTGGCCTCGATCTTCTTCACCGGCGAACTCGGTGCGATCATGATGCTGTATCCGCTGGCGATTGCCGGGATCTGCATCGTGACCTCGATCCTCGGCACCTTCTTTGTCCGTCTGGGCAAGGGCACCAATGTGATGGGCGCGCTCTACAAGGGCCTGATCGCGGCGGGCGTGCTGTCGGTTGCCGGCCTGTGGCTCGTGACCCGCTATGTCCTGCCAAACGGCATGGGCGATATCGCCGAAGTCTCCGGCCTGATGATTACCGGGCAGAACCTGTTCTTCTCCGGTCTGGTGGGCCTGGCGGTGACCGGTGCCATTATCTGGATCACCGAATACTATACCGGCACGGAATACCGTCCGGTGCGTTCGGTCGCCGCGGCCTCGGTTTCCGGGCACGGCACCAATGTGATCCAGGGCTTGGCGGTTTCGCTTGAGGCTACCGCGATCCCGGCGCTGATCATCATTGGCGGTATTATCGCGACCTACTCGCTGGCCGGCCTGTTCGGCATCGCGATCTCCGTGACCACCATGCTGGCCCTGGCCGGTGTGATCGTGGCCCTCGATGCCTTCGGCCCTGTCACCGACAATGCCGGTGGTATCGCGGAAATGTCCGGTCTCGACGAGAGCGTGCGCAATACTACCGACACGCTCGACGCGGTCGGCAATACCACCAAGGCCGTCACCAAGGGCTATGCCATCGGTTCAGCCGGTCTCGGTGCGCTGGTATTGTTCGCGGCCTACACGACCGATGTGGAACATCTCCTCCACTTGGCTCCCGACTTCTCCCTGAAAAACCCCTATGTCATCGTCGGCCTCCTGTTCGGCGGGCTTCTGCCCTACCTGTTCGGCGGCATGTCGATGATGGCGGTTGGCCGGGCTGCAGGCGCCGTCGTCGCCGAGGTTCGTCGCCAGTTCAAGGAAATTCCGGGCATCATGGAATACAAGGCGAAGCCGGATTATGGCCGCGCCGTGGATATCCTGACCAAGGCGGCGATCCGTGAAATGATCGTGCCATCCCTGCTGCCGGTGTTGTCGCCAATCGTGCTCTACTTCGCGATCGACGCGCTGGCTGGCCAGGAACAGGCGCTGGCAGCCGTCGGCGCGATGCTGATGGGTGTGATCGTCAATGGTCTCTTCGTTGCAGTCTCGATGACTGTCGGCGGTGGTGCCTGGGACAATGCCAAGAAATACATCGAAGACGGCAATCATGGCGGCAAGGGCTCCGACGCCCACAAGGCCGCCATCACCGGTGACACGGTTGGCGATCCCTACAAGGACACCGCCGGTCCTGCGGTCAATCCGATGATCAAGATCACGAATATCGTGGCTCTGTTGCTGCTGGCCTTCCTGGCCCGCTAGAGCAGGATCGGGCAGGGCGCCTGTGCGTCCTGCCCTCCTATCTGCACACAGAGAAAAGCCCCGGTCGCAAGGCCGGGGCTTTTTTCATGTCGGGACATGCAGGCCGTCTATTCGTTGCGGCGTGGACCGCCAGCACCGCCCGGGAGGTTGTCTTCGCCACCGAATTGCTGGCTCGGCAGACCGCCGATATTGCCGAGCAATTGCTCGAGCAGGCTCAGCTCACGGCCACGTGTCGGCGTCTCGCGGCTGACATAATCAACCATGCGGCCGTCTTCGAGTGTGTATTCGACGACATCGGTCACTGCGCCGGTCTCTTCATTGAAGCGGATCGCGACGATGCGGCGATCACGCGTCACCGGTTGCAGATAGGCCAGCGATTCCCGCGTAGCCGACACGTAGAACCAGGTGTTTTCATCAAACGTCCCGCGCATGGACGGATTGCCCAGGCGTTGCATCACCGAATCGCGCGTGTCCTCGTCGGGCATGATCGAGGGTTCCTCACCGAGCGTGTAGCGATAGCCGTGGGAACGAAGGATCGGATTGCAGGCCGACGCGCCGATGGCGCAGGCGGCAATCAGGATGGACAGGCGAACGCGACGGCTCATGAAACACTCCTCGTGACCGCACCGGCGGTCTGTATGCCAACCTTGACCTAAACAAGCTGCAGCTTAGCTTCAAGCCCGAAGATAAGGGAGCCCCGATCACATGTGGCCCAACTGGTTCAGACCCCGGCCCGAAAAAGCGATCGGCAAGGCCCTGTACGCCCACATTGTGCAGGCGGCGCGGCAGCCGGTCCTCTATGGCGAAGCGGCGGTTCCCGACACGCTGGAGGGGCGGCTGGAGCTCATCCTCCTGCATGCAGCCCTGACGATCCGGACGCTGCGCCGGGATGGCGGTGAGCCGGGCCGGGCGGTCAGCCAGGTCGTGTTCGACACCATGTTCGAGGATTTTGACATCGCCATGCGCGAGCTTGGTCTGGGTGATTCCGGCGTTGGCAAGAAGATCCGTTTCATGGCCGAGGGATTTTACGGCCGGGCGCAAAGCTATGACAGCGCGCTCGAGGCCGACGAGGCCGGGGCGCTTGAGCTGGCCTTGTCGCGCAATTTGCTCGCCAGCGAGGACATTGATCCGAGGGCCTCAGCGCTTGCCGGGCATGTCCTGGCCGTGCAGGCTGCCCTGGAGGCGGCAGGCGGCGGCGCCATGGCGCAGGGCGATCTGCCGGATTTTCCGTCATCCCGATAACCGAGTTCACGTCTTGCATCTCATCGGTCATCGGCTAAGTTCCGCCAACGTCCGGCGGCTAGCTCCGTCGTTTGGGACAGTTTTGCATTGCCGATGATCTCTGAAACAACGATATCCGTAGACGCCATGGGCGGTGATCTCGGCCCGGTGGCCGTGGTCGAGGGCATCGGGTACGCGCTCAAGCGCTGGCCCGAACGCAAGACCCGCTATCTGCTGCATGGTGATGAAGCCCTGTTGCAGCCCCTGCTGGCGAAACACCGGGACGTCGCGGCCGTTTGCGAGCTGCGCCATACCGACACCATGGTCCAGATGTCCGACAAGCCCTCCGAAGCGGTGCGGCGTGCGCGTGGCTCCTCGATGTGGAATGCGGTCCAGAGCGTCAAGACCGGCGAGGCCGACGCCGTCGTTTCTTCCGGCAATACCGGCGCGCTGATGGCGATCTCCAAAGTGATCCTGCGTATGAAAAAGGGCATTCACCGCCCGGCGATCTCTGCCAACTGGCCCACACCCAAGGGCCATACAGTCGTGCTTGATGTCGGCGCGAATGTGCAGTGCGGCGCCACGCAGCTGGTCGAGTTCGCGATCATGGGCGAGGCCTATCACCGTGCCGTTTTCGGCGGCGAGCATCCCACGGTTGGCCTGCTCAATGTCGGCCAGGAGGAGCTCAAGGGCAATGACACGGTCCGCGAAGCCGACGCCTTGATCCGCAATTCCGGTCTCGACATGGCCTATCAGGGCTTTATCGAAGGCAATGATATCAGTGCCGGCATTATCGATGTCGTGGTCACCGACGGCTTCACCGGCAATATCGCGCTGAAGACCGCCGAGGGTACGGCGCGGCTGGTCGCGGGCTGGGTGCGCGAGGCGCTGACCAGCTCCTTCTTCGCCAAGCTGGCCGCAGGCCTGCTGGCACTGGGCGCGCTTGATCGTCTGAAGCGCCGGATGGATCCGCGTTACATCAATGGCGGCGTGCTGCTGGGTCTCAAGGGCATTGTGGTCAAGAGCCATGGCGGCGCCGATGGCGAGGGCTTTGCCTCCGCGCTCGGCCTCGCCCAGGTCATGGCCAAGAGTGATTTCATGAGCCAGATCCGCAAGAATCTCGACCGGTTTGCCAGCTTCGAAAAACAGGATATCGCAGCAGCATCATGACTGAATTGAGAGCGCGTATTGCCGGGGTCGGCTCCTATTTGCCGGACCGGATATTGTCCAATGACGAGCTCTCGCAAATGGTTGATACCAGCGATAGCTGGATCCGCGAACGGACCGGAATCCGCCAGCGCCATATCGCTGCCGAAGGCGAAACCACAAGCGATCTCGCCGAGATCGCCTCGCGCCGCGCCATCGAGCAGGCGGGGCTGACACCCGATGATATCGACCTGGTCATTGTCGGCACCACGACGCCCGATTTCACCTTTCCCTCGACTGCAACCCTGCTGCAGGCCCGGCTTGGCATCAGCGGCGGTGCCGCGTTTGACGTCCAGGCTGTGTGCTCGGGCTTTATTTACGGACTGTCGATCGCGGATAATTTCATCGCCCGCGGCCAGGCTCGCAATGTGCTGGTCGTCGGTGCCGAGACGATGTCCCGTATCCTCGACTGGACCGATCGCTCGACCTGCGTCCTGTTTGGCGATGGTGCCGGCGCCATGGTGCTGCAGGCCCACGAACCGCAAAATGATCCGGCCAACGAGCCGGGGATTCTTGCGACCTATCTGCGCTCGGACGGCCGCTTCAAGGATCTGCTGCATGTTGATGGCGGCCCGTCCGCGACCGGTACGGTCGGGCATTTGCGCATGCTCGGCAACCAGGTCTTCCGCCACGCAGTGACCAATATCGCGGAATCGATGAGTACGATCGCCGACCGGACCGGCATCAAGATCGCCGATATCGACTGGTTCGTGCCGCACCAGGCCAATCAGCGCATCCTTGAGGGCGTCGCCCGGCGCCTGTCCATCCCGACGCACAAGGTGATCTCGACGGTGGCCGATCACGGCAATACCTCTGCCGCTTCCGTGCCCCTGGCCTACGACCGGGCCGTGCAGGATGGCCGGATCAAGCCTGGCGATCTGGTTTTGATGGAAGCCCTGGGCGGCGGATTTACGTGGGGAGCCGTGCTGGTACGGGCCTGAGATCAATTATTACTGGTTTCACGCGCCTATCCAAGACCTTGGCGTTGACCGGCAGGGCAATGCGGGCTTAACGTAGGGACTCTGATTTGGGGACTACTATGTCAGATAAAACTTTAACGCGTGCAGATCTGGCCGAAGCTGTCTATCGGGAAGTCGGATTGTCCCGGCAGGAATCGGCGGATCTGGTGCAGTCAGTGCTCACATTGATGTCGGATACGCTGGCATCAGGGCATTCCGTGAAGCTCTCATCCTTCGGGTCCTTCCTGTTGCGCGACAAGCGCGGCCGGGTCGGGCGCAATCCGAAGACGGGGATCGAGGTTCCGATCGAAGCCCGCCGGGTGCTGGTATTCAAACCATCCCAGGTGCTCAAGGAGCGCGTCGATTTGGCTCTGTCGAAAGACTAGCAACGGTTTGAGCCGAAGACCGATGCGAAACAGACATGTCGGTCACAGATAAATCACCGGAGGCCTTCCGGACCATCAGCGAAGCCGCTGATGAGCTCGACGTGCCTGCGCACGTCCTGCGCTTCTGGGAAAGCAAGTTCCCGCAAATCAGCCCGCTGAAGCGCGCGGGCGGCCGTCGGTTTTACCGGCCTGCCGACCTCGCCCTGCTGCGCGGGATCAAACGTCTGCTCTATGAAGACGGTTTTACCATCAAGGGTGCCCGCAAATTCATTGCCGAGCAGGGCGTTGCTGCCCTGCTTGATCCCGCCGAGGGCGGCATGACGCGTGAACCGGCGGCGATCGATGCGGCCGATCTCGAGACGCCCGCATCTCCAACCCATCCCCTTCGCGGTCCCGGCGGCCCGCATCGCGGCATTGCCGATGTGCTTGAGGATCTCGAAGATGCCCGCGCCAAACTGCGCTCGGTGCTCGAGCCGCGATAGCGCAGGGCGGGCCTGTGGCGCATGAAGAGAATTCGATTTCCAAGGTCATCCGGCAGGGATAGTGATGATGCGCCGGTCCGGAGACCGGCGAGCGTCTGTTGTCGCTCTCACCCAAGGGAAATCCCGATGACGATCCGCCTGTTTGCCGCTGCGCTGTTAGCCGCTGCGGCCCTGTCTGCTTCTGCCACCGCCCAGTCCGTTTATAGCCAGGTGACGGTCTATAACGGCTCCGGTGTGGCTATCACCGCTGTCTTTGCCGGCCCGTCCAGCCAGCCGGACTGGGGCCATAATATACTCGACACCGCCCAGGTCGGGTCTGGTGAGGACCTGGTCGTCACCCTGAGCAATGAGGACGGTGAGTGCTTCTATGACCTGGGCTATGATTTCGCCGATGGCGATGTCTTCGAGGAATACCAGGTCGATATCTGCGCAGCGAATGGCCAGCGTTTCGAAATCACCGGCACGAGCGGCGTGAAATAATCTGAGCGTGCGGGGCCGGGCCGGGGCGCGAGCGCCCGGGTCCGGCCTTGCGCGCCCGCCTGAGATTGTGCTGAACGCGGTGTTGCGGACCTTGGGGCCTGTGCCTATAACCGCCTTCCCCGTTGAGGCAGGCCTTGGCCCGCCTGATCAAGAAAGTCGGAGCGTAGCGCAGTCCGGTAGCGCACTCGCCTGGGGGGCGAGGGGTCGCGAGTTCGAATCTCGCCGTTCCGACCATTCCCCCGCCGCCCCGATGCGAGGCGTGCCCGATCCGGGGCTGCGACATCACACCGCCGCCATTTTGGCTTGTCCCGGGCGTGTGATGCGTTACCAGACCCTCTCTGTGTGCAGGAGGTTCCATGTCCTATCGCTCCCGGTCCAGTCAGTCGGTCTCGAACTGGCTCTTCCTTGTCGCCCTGATGGTTTGCGCCATGATCCTGGTCGGCGGCGCCACGCGGCTTACAGATAGCGGGCTGTCGATCACGGAATGGAAGCCGCTCTCCGGGGCGATTCCGCCGCTGACGGCCGCTGACTGGCAGGCCTCCTTCGATCTCTATCAGCAGACGACGGAATTCCAGGAACAGAATTCGGCCATGACCCTGGCCGAATATGAATCAATCTTCTGGTGGGAATGGGCGCATCGCCAGCTCGGCCGCCTGATCGGTCTGGTCTATGCCCTGCCGCTGCTGGTCTTCTGGCTGCGCGGATCGATCAGCGCCCATCTCAAGCCGCGCCTGCTGGCGCTTCTCGGCCTCGGCGCGCTGCAGGGCGGGATTGGCTGGTGGATGGTCGCCAGCGGCCTCGTCGACCGGCTGGATGTCAGCCAGTACCGGCTCGCGGTCCATCTTGGCATGGCGTTCCTGATTCTCGGCATGAGCGTCTGGCTCGGATTGACGGCGCGCTTCGGACCGCCACCCGTGCGCCAGGGGCGGCTTGTGGGGCCGGCGGCTGCGCTGCTGGTCCTGATCTTCATCCAGATCCTGCTGGGCGCCTTCCTTGCCGGGCTGGATGCCGGCCGGATTTACAACACCTGGCCGCTGATGAACGGCCAGCTGGTGCCCGAGGACTATCTCGCCGGCATGCCCTTCCTGCAGGCTATTTTCGAGAGCCGGGCGGCCGTGCAGATGGATCACCGCTGGATGGGCTATCTGGTGGCGCTTGCGGTGCTCGCCTTTGCGATCGCGATCTGGCGTGAACCGCGCGTGGCGCTGAAGCCTTTCATGATCGTCCTGCCGGCCTTGGTGATCGCGCAGATCGCACTCGGGATTTCCGCGCTGCTCGCGGTTGTGCCGCTGGGCCTGTCGCTGGCGCACCAGGCCGGGGCAATCCTGCTTTTCATCGCCACGCTCGGTGCCACCTGGACCGCGCGTCGAGCCATGTAGGCGCTGCCATGCAAAAGGGCCTGTCCAGCGGACAGGCCCTCGAGCGACGTTGTGTCTGGATGCGCGGCTGTGATCAGTCGGCGCTGACCAGGGCGCGGCTGGCCGCATCGTGTGAGATCACCTTGATGCGCTGGTCGTCCTGGTCGAACACGGCGATCATACCGGAGATATAGGCGGTAAAACCATAGGATTCCGGCGTGATCGCGATGCCGGCGGGTTGTTCGATCCCCGGCGTGCTCAATCCGTCAACAATCTCCAGCTCCGAGGCCGGCATCAGATCGCGTCCATAGAAGGTGTGGACGCGCCCGGTGGCGCCATCGGTGGCGAGGACCAGGCGTGAGCCGTCGAAATCACCGACAGCAAGGCTGACGACCGACTGGTTGTTTTCGGCCTCGATCACACCGTCCGGACCGAGGCGGGAAATGCCGCCCGCCGGGCTGGCCAGATAGATATCCCCATCGAGCGTGGCACATTGGCGGGCCGGAGCCGAAAGCGTGAAGTTCTGGCGCTGTTCGACGCTGAGCACATCATTGCCGGCATCGCGGATCCGCCAGATCTCGGCGCTGGCGCCATTGCCGAGCACGACCAGATCGACATAGCCGACACCCTCGCGATACAGGCACAGCCCGGAGACGCCGTCAGCCGGGGTGGTTTCGGCCAGCGGCAGGTCGAGGACACGGATGCCGTCGGTGACGACCGCATATCCCAGAACACTGTTGCTGTCCGGCGAGGCACCGAAAATCAGCGGCAGACTCTCGCCGCGCAGCTGGAAGCCCGGCGCGGTCGCCAGGCTGGAGAGCCGTGCGCCGGCATGGCGGGTGCGCAGCTCGCCATCGGCGTCGAACAGGTCGAGACCACCTTCGCGTGGCGCCGAGACGATCAGGCCCAGCGAGGCCGCGTCGCGATTGGGCAGGAAGGCGAGGGCCGCCGCGCCGCCCTGAACGCTGACGAAGGCGGCCGTGACCAGGACTTCGCGATTATTCGCCTCGATTGCGGCGGCTTCCTCGATCGCCTGCTCCGGGGTCGGGCCGCAGGCTGCCAGAATGCTGAGGGCGGCGCCTACAAGGAGCGATCGCCCCAGGGCCCGCGTACCGCGAAGGTGCGGCCGGGATAGCGCTGGACGTTGAAGAACAGGGTTGAACCATCGGGACTGAAACATGGACCGGTAATCTCACTCTTTTCGCCATCCGGGCCGGAGGCGGCGTTGCGGCCAATCGTATACACCTGACCGGCGGGCGTCACGCCGCGGATGTATTGATCGTCATCGCCGTCTTCAAGCACGATCAGGTCGCCCCAGGGCGCGACACAGAGATTGTCGCACTTTTCCATGATTTCCGGGTCATCGCTTTCGACAAACAGCTGCAGCCGGGCGGGCTGACCGGCCTCGCCGGGCTGGCCCTCGAGCGGGCTGGGCTGATAGCGCCAGATCTGGCCGATATGGGCCGGCCCGCCATCGGTGGCGGTGAAATAGCACTCACCATCGCCCCAGAAAATGCCTTCACAGCGGGTGAAGTGAGCGGCACCGGCGGCCACGGCGCGCTCCCAGAGATCGGCATTGGGCGATTCGACATCATCGAGATCAATCCATTCGACCTCCAGCCAGTCGCCGACCGCGACTGTCGGCCCCGTTTCGGCCCAGTTGCGGACATCCAGGCCGGGGCGCCCGCGCACCGCGAGCGCCTGCAGGCGGCCACCTTCGCTGAGCTGACCATGGACATTGGGCAGGAAGCGATAGAAGGCGGCGCCGGCATACTCGTCCTCGGTCTCGTAGATGGCGCCGGTGTCCGGATCGACCGCGATGCCTTCATGGCGGAACCGTCCCATCGCCTTGAGCGGGACGGGCTCGACCAGACCGGTGGCCGAGGCAGGGACTTCAAAGCAATAGCCATGCTCGGTGCGGGCCGAATCCCCGATCCCGACGGTGGTTTCCTCGCAGCTCACCCAGCTGCCCCAGGGCGTCGCGCCGCCGGAGCAGTTATTATAGGTGCCGACCAGGGAGAGGTATTCCTCCTCAACCGCCAGGGTCTCGGGGTCGAGGATCAGATGGCTGGTGCCCCCCAGATGCGGATATCCGTCTGCGGTCCAGTCATGGATGCGATCGCGATCGATCAGGCCGATGCGTTCATTGTCGGCACCGAAGGGGGATTGCTCGACCTGGGCCGGGTTGAGCTCGTGATTGCGCACCAGGACAAGGCGGCCATCATCACGGGTAAAACAGCCCATGCCGTCAAAATCGCCCGGCGCCAGCAGGCCGTCGGTCATTTCGTCGCCGGCGCTCGAGATCACCTGATAGCTGAAACCGCGCGGCAGATCGAACAGGCGCGCCGGGTCGGCGCGCAACGGACCATAGCCGGTGACCTGGTTGAGATAGCCGGTCACATCGCGCGACTGGCAGCCAGCCAACGCGGCCAGGCCTGAAAAGGCAGCCGTTGTGGCGATCGAATTTCGCAGGAAAAGGCGGCGGGTGAGGGACATGACAGGGCTCCGTATGATCGGGAATGCCCTGCTAATACAAGCGCATCACGACGGGAAGATGACGATGGCAGCGCGATGCGGTATTATATAACCGCATTCCTAGCTGTATAAAAACGCAGCGGAAATTCGCGCCCCGCTTGACCCGACGAAAAACCCCGCCTACACCGCGCGCTCGAAACCAAACCCATGGCCAGCAGGCTTGAGGCAGGACAGATATGAAAACCTATTCCGCAAAACCGGCGGACGTTGTCAACAAGTGGATCGTGATCGATGCAGAGGGGGTCGTTGTCGGCCGTCTTGCAGCCTTCGTCGCGACCCGTCTTCGTGGCAAACACCGCCCGGACTTTACCCCGCACACCGATACCGGTGACCATGTCATCATCGTCAATGCCGAGAAGTGCGTCTTCACCGGCAAGAAGCGCGACGACAAGCGTTACTACCGCCACACCGGTCACCCGGGCGGTATCAAGGAAACGAGCCCGGCCAAGCTGCTCGACGGACGTTTCCCCGAGCGCGTTCTGGAAAATGCGGTCAAGCGCATGCTTCCCAAGGACAGCCCGCTCGCACGCCAGCAATTCTCCAAGCTGCGTGTTTATGCCGGGACCGATCACAAGCATGAGGCGCAACAGCCCGAGCTGATCGATTTCAAATCCATGAACTCCAAGAATTCGAGAGGCTGATATGTCTGAAGAAGCCCGCTCGCTCGACGACCTGAAGGTCGTCATGAAAGCTGCCGACGCCGTCAAGGTTGAAGCTGAAGCCGCTCCTGTCGAGCCCCAGATCGATGCTCTCGGTCGTGCCTACGCCACCGGCAAGCGCAAGAACGCGATTGCCCGTGTGTGGATCAAGCGCGGTTCCGGCAAGATCACGGTCAATGGCCGCGACCAGGAAACCTATTTCGCCCGCCCGGTTCTGCGCATGTTGCTGCAGCAGCCGCTGGAATGTGCCGAACGCGTCGACGAGTTCGACGTCATCGCCACCGTCAAGGGCGGCGGTCTGTCCGGCCAGGCCGGTGCCGTGCGTCACGGTATCTCCAAGGCTCTGACCGCCTTTGAACCCGGCCTGCGTGGCGTCCTGAAAGCCGGTGGCTTCATGACCCGCGACAGCCGCGTCGTCGAGCGCAAGAAATACGGCCGCGCGAAAGCCCGCCGTAGCTTCCAGTTCTCGAAGCGCTAATCGCTCTCGCGATTATCGGTTACACGGATTGCGGGCGGTTCCTTCGGGAGCCGCCTGTTTTCGTTGTGTGGTGCGACGATTTGGCGGCGTGTGCCCCGCTGACTGCAGGGGCGTGTCGCGTTACATAGAGGGTACTCAGCCTCTGGAGGCCCTTGTGAGCCATGATCTCGATGAAGTCCGCGTTTTCGATCTCAACCGGCAGTGGGGATGGTTTGTCGGGCTCGGCGCCGTCTTCCTTCTGTTCGGCCTGATTGCCTTCGGCAATCTTTTTGCGGCCACGATTGCCTCGGTCTATGTGTTCGGGTTCCTGATCGGCGTTGCCGGTATCGCCTTTCTTGGCCATGCCTTTCAGGTTCGCGGCTGGCAGAATGTATTGTTCTGGGCGCTGAGCGGCGGCCTCTATACGGTGGCCGGCCTGCTGGCCTTCCTCAACCCGACCCTGGCCTCGACCGTGATCACCCTGTTGATGGCCGTATCCTTCATGGCGGCCGGCGCATTTCGCATCTGGTTTGGCCTGCAATTGCGCCCCGCTGCGGGCTGGCAGCTGATCGCCCTCAGCGGCGCTGTCACCGCGCTGATCGGCCTGATTATCGCCTTCAGCTGGCCCGCCAGCGGTCTGTGGATGCTCGGCCTGATCCTCGCCGTCGATCTGACCGTGCAGGGCGTGATGCTGGTCCTGTTCGGTCTGGGGCTGCGTTCAGCCCTGGCGGCGTTTGGCGATTGAGTTGGCAGTGCGCGCGCTGTCACAGTCTCAATAGACAACCCGACCCCGTCACCCGGAGGCTAATCAGGATGACGGGGTGTGTGCTTTGGCTCGACGCTTTACCGGTTTTTTGGCCGGTGCTTTCGCAGCGGGTTTTGCCTTTGCCTTGGCTGCCGGCTTTGTCTTCGGCTGTGGTTTTGGCTTTGCCGCCGCCTCGGCCTGCGCCTCAGCCTTCATCCCGTCCTTCGCATCGCTTCTCACCAGCACATTCTCGCCGGGCGCCTCGCGGATCACCTTGAGCTTGCCATCACCGGGTTGGCGGGCGGGCACATCCTCGCCCGAGCGCTCATAGAGCCAGTCGCGCCAGTCGAGCCACCAGGAGCCGGGTGTTTCTGTGGCGCCGTCCAGCCATGTCTCGACGGTGTCGGGCAGGGCGTCATTGGTCCAGTGCTGGTATTTGTGCGCATCGGGATGATTGATGACGCCGGCGATATGGCCCGAACCGGCCATCATGTAGCGCACCGGACCGCCAAACAGTTTTGCGCCGCGATAGACCGAAGGGTAGGGCGCGATATGGTCGTCGCGCGAAGCCTGCATATAGACCGGTGTTTTGATATCGCCGAGCGATAGCCGCACGCCGCCGAGCTCCAGTTCGCCCTTGGCCAGCTTGTTGTCGCGATACATGTTCTTCAGATACCAGAGATGCAGCGCCTTGGGCATGCGCGTCTGGTCGGCATTCCAGAACAACAGGTCAAACGCCTGCGGCTGGCGCCCGAGCAGGTAGTTATTGACCACAAAGGACCAGACCAGATCGTTCGAGCGTAAAAGGTTGAAGGTGTCCGCCATGGTGCGCCCGTCGAGCACGCCGCCCTGGGCATCCATCAAGCGTTCGATCTCCTCGATCCAGACATCATCGACGAAGAGCAGGAGCTCGCCGGCCAGTTCGAAATCGGTTTGCGCCGCGAAGAAGGTCGCCGAGGCAATGCGTTCCGGCTGGCCGTTCGCCTGCAGCCAGGCCAGCGTCGAGGCGAGCAGTGTACCGCCGACGCAATAACCGACCGCATTGACGGATGTTTCGCCGGTCGCGGCCTCCACCGCATCGATCGCGGCGAGCAGGCCCTGGTGCATATAGTCTTCGAAGGTCTTGTCCTTCAATTCCTTGCCCGGATTGACCCAGGAAATCAGGAAGACGGTGAAGCCCTGCTTGGTCAGCCAGCGGATCATCGAATTCTTCTCGCGCAGGTCGAGAATGTAGAATTTGTTGATCCAGGGCGGCGCGATCAGCAGCGGGCGCGCCTTCACGGTTTCGGTTGTCGGCGCGTACTGGATCAGTTCGATGATCTCGTTCTGGAACACCACCTTGCCCGGCGTTGAGGCCAGGTCGACGCCGACGCGGAAACCGTCCGTATCGGTCTGGCGCAGCGCGAGGCGGCCATCGCCGGCCTCGAGATCCTCGACCAGGTTTTCCAGTCCTTGCGTCAGATTGGCGCCATGGGTGCGCATGGTTTCGCGCAGCACGTCCGGATTGGTCAGGGCAAAATTAGTGGGCGAGAGGGCGTCGGTCATCTGTTTGGTGAGGAATTCGACCTTGCGCTTGGTGCGCTCGTCAACGCCCTCGACGCCCTGCACCAGCCCCATCATGAAATGCTGGTTCATCAGATAGGATTGCTTGATCGCATCGAAGACGGGGTTCTTCGTCCAGTCCTCGCTGCGCCAGCGCTTGTCACCCGGTTCCGGCTTGATCGTCGGCTCGACCGGCCCGTCGAAGACGCGCTTGGTGGTATTGGTCCACAGGTCGAGATAGCCCTTGGCCAGTTCCGCCTGGGCCTTCATCATCAGATCCGGCTGGGTGGCGATATGCTGCCAGACCTCCTTGAACTCAGGTGCGGAGTGGAAGGGATCGGCCTGCGGCATCACGGCTTCGCCATCGAGCGCCTTTTGCATCACATTCGACATCAGCTTTTGCGAGTGCAGCGAGGCCTGCATCAGATTGCGCGAAACCGTGTCGAGCGCGTCGAGCTCGGCGGCGGTCAGATTCGCCCAGGGATGGGTGAGTTGGCTGTTGTCGTCGCTGCCGGACCCGTTGGTCATGCCGATTCCTTGTGTTCGAGTGGTGACTCAGGAGAGGATGAGCGTATAGAAAGCACAACACGCGTCCAGCGTCAGGAGATAGCATGAAACGGCCTTTTCGCTCGGCAGTTTTACCGGTTGTGACAATGTGCCTCTTCGCCGGTGCCTGCACCGCTATCGAGCCGTTGACCGAGCAGGGCGCGGCGCCGGCCTGGGTGCGCGACCGGCTGGCCAATGATGTCGAGGGCAGAAAGGCGCCGCCCTCCGTCCCGGTCAATGAGATAACGGCCGGTGATGCAGCCCGGCTTGATCGCGATGCCGCTGAGGTCCTGCGCCGCCGCGAGCGCCAGACCGCCGAGATCGCCGCCATCGAGGCCGAGGGGCGGCGCGCGGTCGATGATTTCGTCGCCGACGGGCGCACACGGACCTCGCCGCCGCAATAACCCATTTTAAGACAACTATTTACAATCATACCATGCGCCGCGATCTGCCGGCGCCCCACGGGAGAAGTTAGCATGAGTGATACGCGCGCCTTGAGCAATCTGGCACTGATGGCTGTTAACGCAGCGGAATCGGCGGCGATTGCCTCCTCGGCCTGGATCGGCCGCGGTGAAAAGGAATCGGCGGACCAGGCGGCGGTCGACGCCCTGCGTACCGGGCTGAACGCGATGCCGATGCGCGGCCGTATCGTTATCGGTGAAGGCGAGCGCGACGAAGCGCCGATGTTGTTCATCGGTGAGGAGGTCGGCACCGGCGAAGGGCCTGAAATCGACATCGCGCTCGATCCGCTGGAAGGCACGACGCTGACGGCCTGGGGCATGAACAATGCGCTGGTCGTCGTTTCCTTCAGCCCGCGCGGCGGTCTGCTCAATGCTCCGGACACCTATATGGACAAGATCGCGATCGGCCCGGGCCTGCCCGCCGGTGTGATCGATCTCGATGCCTCCCCGGAGGAGAATGTCCTCAACCTGGCCAAGGCCAAGGGCGTGTCGCCGTCGGAGATCACGGTCTGCGTGCTTGAGCGCGAGCGCCACCAATACATCATCGACGGCGTCAAGTCGGTCGGTGGCCGGGTGCGCCTGATCAGCGATGGCGATGTCGCCGGGATCATGGGCGCCGCAGGACTTGGCACCGGTGTCGATATGTATATCGGCCGCGGCGGCGCCCCTGAAGGCGTGCTCGCAGCCTCGGCGCTGCGTTGCATTGGCGGCCAGATGCAGGCGCGTCTCTTCTTCCGCACCGATGACGAGCGCGATCGCGCCCGCCGCATTGGCGTCACCGACCTGGATCGCAAATATGATCTCGCCGAGCTGGCCTCGGGCCAATGCCTGTTCGTGGCCGCCGGTGTCACCCAGGGCGATCTGGTCGATGCGGTCAAACGCGCCGATGGCATGGTGCACACGCACACGCTGGTGCTGGACTCCTCGGACCATTCCATCCGCCGCGTCCGCAGCGCCCGGCCGGAGGCCTGATCCGGCGTCAGGGGACAGGGATCGTATGAGTATTGAACCCGATCCACAGCTCGACCAGCCCGATGCCTATCTCGGCGTCGAGCACTCCCTGACCGGGCGCCGCTGGGTTGCCCGTCCGGTTGATGAGGGCGATGTCGCCGCCATCGCACGGCAACAGCAGATCTCCGACAGTCTGGCGCGGGTTCTGGCCGGCCGCGGCGTGACCCCGGCGGGGGCGGGCGCCTTCCTGGCCCCGCGCCTGAAGGACAGCTTTCCCGATCCGTCCGATTTCCAGGATATGGACCGCGCTGCCGGCCTTGTCTGGGACGCGCTTGATGCCGGCAAGTCACTCGGCGTCTTCGCCGATTACGATGTCGACGGCGCGACCTCCTCGGCGCAGCTGCGGCGCTGGTTGCGTGCTGTCGGGCATGAGGCGGCGCTGTATGTGCCCGATCGCATTGCCGAGGGGTATGGTCCCAGCGACGCCGCGTTCGACACCCTGAGCCGCAATGGCGCCGATCTCGTGATCACGCTCGATTGCGGTGCGACCTCGCACGGGCCGTTGCAGCATGCGCGTGACATTGGTCTCGACGTGATCGTGATCGACCATCACCTGATGGATGGCGAGCTGCCGCCGACCGCGGCCCTGGTCAATCCCAACCGCCCTGACGATACGTCCGGCTGCGGCCATCTGGCGGCGGCGGGGGTGACCTTCGTCTTCCTCGTGGCCCTGAACCGGGAAGGGCGCCGACGCGGCCGTTTCGACGACATGCCCGAGCCGGACCTGATGCAGTGGCTCGATCTGACGGCGTTGGGCACGATTTGCGATGTGGTCGCGCTGACGGGTATCAACCGCGCCCTGACGGCCCAGGGACTCAAGGCGATGGGCCATTGGCACAATCCGGGCCTGCGCCAGCTCGCGCTTGTCGCCGGTATCAAGGATGACACCGCCAGCACCTATCATGCCGGCTTCCTGCTCGGGCCACGAATCAATGCCGGCGGCCGTGTTGGCCGCTCCGATCTTGGCGCGCGCCTGCTGGCCAGCGATGACGCGGACGAAACGGCGCGAATCGCGGCTGAGCTCGATGCGTTGAATACCGAGCGCCGCGCGATCGAGGCCGAGGTGATGGAAGAGGCGATGGCGCAGATCGAGCGCCAGGGCCAGGACCGGGCGATTCTGGTCGCGTCCGGTGAGGGCTGGCATGCCGGCGTGATCGGTGTCGTCGCCGGGCGCGTCAAGGAACGCTATGGCAAGCCGGTGATCATTATCGGGCTGGATACCGGTGTCTCGCCGGTGCTGGGAAAGGGTTCGGGGCGTTCCGTGCCCGGTGTCAATCTTGGCGGTGCGATTTCGGCGGCGCGCCAGGCCGGCCTGCTGCTCGCAGGCGGCGGTCACGCCATGGCTGGTGGCCTGACCGTCAATGCCGAACGGATTCACGAGCTGGTGGCCTTTCTCGATGCGCGTCTGGCACCGGAGCTGGCCGCGGCCAGCGATGCAATGGCGCTGCGTCTGGACGGGTTGCTGACGGCGCCGGGTGTGTCGCCGGAACTGGCTGGCAGCTTCCAGGCGGCCGGGCCGTTCGGGCAGGGCAATTCCGAGCCGCGCTTCGCCCTCGCGGATATGCGCGTCAGCTTTGCCCAGCGCGTCGGCAAGGATCATGTCCGCTTCACCCTGACAGACAGCGGCGGTGCGAGCGTGCAGGGCATCTCCTTTCGCACCGCGGACGGGCCGGTCGGCGAGGCGCTGCTGGCGGCTGACGAGCGCCGCTGGCATGTTGCAGGCCGCGTGAAACTGGATCAGTGGAACGGTCGCAACCGGGCCCAGTTCCAGCTTGAGGATATGGCAACAGCAATTCGCTGAAGTTTTTTCACATCAGCATCTTGCCACACGCCCCGGGCTTACGTATTAGACGGCCCTCATCGCGTTGGGCCCTTCGTCTATCGGTTAGGACGCTAGGTTTTCAACCTGGAAAGAGGGGTTCAACTCCCCTAGGGCCTACCACGCGATCCTCCACCCGATAATGTGTGCAAAATCACCCCTTCCGGGGACCGGAACGGGGTATCGGGTACAGACATATCGGCACTGGTCTCATTGAGGCCGTCATGCAGGAGAGCGGGGCATGGCCCATCTTTCAACCAAGACCTATGGCAATGATCGCGGATTGTCCTGTTGCTCGCGGCAATGGGCGGCGGACAGTGATTGCCATCTCCTGCACGGCTATTCCTTCGGCTTCCATTTCGTGTTTGCCGCCGAACAGCTCGACAAGCGCGGCTGGGTGCTGGATTTCGGCCGTGGCGGTTTCGGCCTGATCCGCGAGTGGCTGCACGAGATGTTCGATCACACCCTGCTGGTTGCTGTCGATGATCCGGAACGTCCGGCGCTTGAGGCGCTTGGCGAACGCGGCATTGCGCGCGTCCGTGTCGTCGAGGGGACAAGTTCCGAACGCATGGCCGAGCTGACCTTTCACCGGGCTGATGCGATCGTACGGGAAGCCACCCAGGGGCGGTGCTGGGTCGAATCGGTTGAATGTTCCGAGCACGGCGCCAACAGTGCTATCTATCGCAGCCAGCCGGCGATTGAGCGGCTGGCCGAGGCTGACCGCTTGCGTTCGGCGATCGAGGCCGGCTCCGGCGACTGATTCGTTTCGGCCCCGGCCAAGGGGTTTGAATCAAGGTCTGCGACCCTAGGTTTCGCTGAAAATCGACAGTTTTCCACATAAAAACTCGCCTTTAAGGCGAAAAAGTTTTGGCACACGCGTCACAGAAAAGACGCATTTGGTTGCGGGTTCGCGCGTGACCGAACACAAGATATTGTGGTTTGAGGGCTGCGAACCGCTCGCAACGGCAAGATATTGCGGATCGCTAAAGCAACCATTTGTCCGGAACGACTTCTCCTCTGCGAAGAAATTGTGTAAATTCGTTCATGTTGGGTTGTTGAAGCGAGTGATGTGATGGTTCTAGCGCACGATGTTTTTGAGGATACCGAAGTGGTCCGGCTCGAAGGCCGTATCAAATGGTATGATCCGGCCCGGGGCTACGGCTTCATTGATGCCGTTGACGGATCCGGCGATATTCTTCTCCATGCCAGTTGCCTGCGCCGCTATGGGCAGGGCCCGGCGCTCCCCGATGCCATGGTGGTCTGTCACGCGGTAACCGGTGAGAAGGGACGGCAGGCGGTTGAGATCCTCGAAATGACCGGCGGCGTCGGCGAGGCCGAGCCTCGCCCGCGGCGTTTTCATCCCCATGCGGTTGTGAACACGCCCTTCCATGCGGCTGTCGTCAAATGGTTTGACGCCTTGCGTGGATATGGTTTCGTGACCTGTGAGAGCGTCGACGGTGACATCTTTCTGCATGCGGCGACCTTGCGTCGTGCCGGCCTTGATGATGTCCAGCCGGGCGAGACCCTGCATATCCGCTGCGTCGAGGGCCCGAAGGGGGCGCTGGCGGCGGAAATCCGGGCTGCCGGCAGTCTCTGAGATCGGTGAAATCCTTGCGCTTCGGACGGCGCGGCGCGATTGCGCCGCCGCTCCGGCTTGGCTAGCCTGCGTCCATGAAAAAACTGATCCTGGTCTCCGCCCTGATTCTCGCCACGCCCGCCTGGGCCCAGGACGAGGCTGAGCCTGTAGCGCCGGCTGACGCCGCGGCGGCCACGACCGCAGCTGATCCGGGCCCCGTGCTCGCTCCGATCGAGTTTGGCGGCCCTGAGCCGCTGACGATTGACACCGGCGAGGCGCAACACGTCTTCCTGGCTGAAATCGCCACCACGCCGGAGCAGCTGGCGCGCGGCCTGATGGGGCGCGAGACGCTCGATCCGGATGCGGCGATGCTGTTTGTCTACATGCCGCCACGTCGCGCCTCGATGTGGATGGAGAACACGCTCGTCAGTCTTGACCTGCTCTTCATCCGGGAAGACGGCACCGTGGTCAAACTCATCGCCAACGCCCAGCCGGGCTCACACCGCAGTCTCGGGTCCGATTTCGATGTCGCGGCAGTGCTGGAGATCGCCGGTGGCCGCGCCGCCGAGCTGGGTATCCGCCCTGGTGCGATTCTGCGCGACGAGGCCTATGGGTCGCTGGTGACAGATTCTGCAGCCGTCGAAGCGCCTGAAACAACGGAAAATGAGGATGCTGCTGCACCTGAATCGCCCTCAGAAGCTCAGTAGACTTGCCTAACTGCAAAAGCGCTTTCATAAGGGCGGCTTCGGGGCGTAGCGCAGCCTGGTAGCGCATCTGGTTTGGGACCAGAGGGTCGCAAGTTCGAATCTTGCCGCCCCGACCATTTACAAGGCCCGCCAAAGGCAGGGCCGCAGCATGATGGGGAGAACCGCATGTTTGCGAAGATTTACCAGCCGGCCCGCAATGCGATGCAGTCCGGCCGCGCGCTCTCCAAACAGTGGTTTCTGGAATTTACCCCGGAGATGGCACAGCGCCCGGATCCGCTGATGGGCTGGACCTCGAGCACCGATATGCGCGCCCAGATCCGGCTCAGCTTCGACAGCCAGGAAGCTGCTGTCGCCTATGCCCGCCGTCAGGGCATTCCCTATCAGGTCATGACGCCACATGCGCCCAAGCGCTACGTCAAATCCTATGCTGACAATTTCGCCACCGACCGCAAACAGCCCTGGTCGCACTGATTCGGCCGGTCGCCAGTCGCGAATCTGTCCTTGCCTCCGTAGCTCAACTGGATAGAGCACCCGCCTTCTAAGCGGACGGTTACAGGTTCGATTCCTGTCGGAGGCACCATTTCCCGGACGATTTCATGCGACGGAAGATGCGGTTGATGCCGATGCCGGTGATGGCACCGGTGATCGCCCGACAAGAACGGGCGATCACCGGCAGGCCGTCAGAATCGCTGGAGGATAGCGATTCGGAAGGAGCGTCCCGGAAGCGGGATGGTGTCCTTCAATTGCGAGGTGTGCAGACGCCCTTCCTCATCGGTGATGTTTCTCGCCTCAACGATCAACCGGGTGTCCGGTCCGAAGGGATGTGCGACGGCGGACAGGTTGACCATTGTATAGCCCTCGGTCGGCAGCTCGGAGTCGGCGGCGTCATCCTGATCGGCGGCCCAGACGATTTCACCGCGCAGATCGACGATTTCACGCTGCAATTCCGCGCCGATCGTGGTGGAGAGCGGCGGGATGCGGGGCAGGTTGCCAAAGCTGTCGGTTTCACCCTGCACATATTCCAGGGTGAAATCGCCCACCAGGGCCCATGGGCCAAGATTGGTCAGATCGCGTTCGACATAGACCTCACCGCCCCAGAGCGTGGCATCGTCCTGGAGGTATTGGTAGATCGGCGCTTCCTCTGCGGGGTCTTCCAGGCCTGTCGGGGCGAGGTAGATGAAGTCGCTGAAGTGCGAATAGAAGGCTCCCGTCTCCACACGCCAGTGATCGCCCGTCCAGCGGAAGGTGCCGTCCAGCGCCCAGCCGGTTTCCTTGCCGAGGGTGGAATTGCCGATTTCGACCGTGCCCGTCGCGGCATGAAGCCCGTCGGAATACAGCTCGGCATCGGTTGCTGCCCGCTCGGTCCGGGCCAGTGAGACGCCAAGGAACATGCCGTCGGCCGGCCGCCAGAACGTGCCCGCGGCCAGGCTGACCGTGTCGAAACTGCGGTCCGTTCCGACTGCAGTATCCAGTTCGCGCCGTTCAACCCGCGCCCCGAAATCGAAGCCATGGGTATCGAGATCGTAGCGTTGGGCGGCAAAGATGCCGATATCTTCAGTCGTGACCGCCGGGATGAAGGCTTCCTCGCCGGAGGCTGAAAGGTCGGTTTGCAGGATCTGGATGCCGACAGACCCGTTCCAGCGGCTGTCTTCCCCGCCATTCACGAGGGCCGCACGCGCTTCCCAGCCTTCGCTTTCGAACAGGGTTCCGACGGCTCCGTCCGGCTCCAGCTCGACATGCTGGTAATCGGCAATGCCGGAGGAAAGATCAAGATGATCGAAGGGCCCGAGGTCGAAATTGAACTGACCGCGAATGTCCCAGCGCGTCTGTTCCATGACGATCATCGGATCGCCGTCTTCCTCCTCATGCTCGTCTTCGTCTTCTTCGTGATGGTGTTCATGGGCCGGCAGGCCGTATTCGGCGTCGTAACTGCGCACCGATACGCCCAGGAAACCCCAGTCGCCGATCAGCGAGGCACCGGCGCCGAGCGTGTCAAAGGTCAGGCCGGAGTTTGGAACCGTGCCGCTGACTTCTTCTTCTTCTTCTTCCTCGTGCTCATCCTCGTGTTCAGCCTCTTCGAGGGCCCGCAGCAGCGCCGATTCCGCATAGCCAGGAATGTCGAAATCATCCGCTTCGCGGTGCGAGGCCTCAAGCTGGAACACAAACGGCCCGGCACCGGTGCGGATCCGCGCCGCTTCCTGGTGACCGCTGTCGACCGAGGACATCCCAGCATAGACTTGGCCGTCGAACAGACCGTCGACGGGGCTGGTCGGGATGCGCCCGTCGATCACATTGATCACGCCGCCGATCGCGCCACCGCCATAGGCGATCGCGGCGGGACCCCGCAGGATGATGATCTGTTCCGCATCCAGCACTTCGGTGGTGGTGGCATGATCGACGCTGACGCCGGATGCATCGACCAGTCCGACACCATTGTTGAGGATGCGGACACGGTCGCCGCCAAAGCCGCGGATGATGGGGCGGCCGACGGCCGGCCCGAAGGAGGTCGTTGAAATGCCGGGCAGGGCCGCGAGCGATGCGCCGAGCGAACCGTCGAAGGAGTCCACGACATCGTCCAGGCTGATCACATCAACCGACTGCAGCGTCTCGCCGCGCAGGGCCTCGATCGCGGTGCCGGTAACGACGATGACGTCTTCCCGGCCGGGATCCTCCTGGGCGGCTGCGCCTGCCGCCAGTGCGGCGGCCAGGGCCACGCCGGATGCGGTGCTCAACCAGTTTCTTGTCATGGGTTCACTCCTCACTGAAATGTTATAGTGTAACGAGCGAGAAGAAACGTTATAACATCTGGGACGTCAAGCCCGAATGATACAGGCAAGGCAGGGGATTGATGAAACGGGTGGGGCACCGGCTCTGGATGAAGTCATCGAACCTGCCGGGAAGCGCTGCCGCCATTGCGACGGCGTCTGCTTGAGGCGCCTGTTCAGGCCGGGACACCGCTGAAAGTCCGAGACCTGATGGAAACGATGCGCGTTCCCGGCGGACACGACGCTGGAATACCTGCAGATAATCGGCCTGGCCTGTCCGGTGGAAAGGCTCAACGCCGATAGGCTTGGGGCGGACAATGCTCGGGATGGAGCGCTGGCGCTATCCGTCTGCGAACGCCTCAGCTCACCGCCGCAAATCCCTTCTCCAGATCCGCGATCAGATCCTTCGGCGCTTCCAGGCCGCAGGAGAAGCGGATCAGGGCGCCGTCATGCCTGTGGGCCGTCGCGGTGCGTTTGAGTTGGGGGTCGCAATGGATGGCGAGGCTTTCATAGCCGCCCCAGGAGAAGCCGAGGCCGAAAATCTCGAGCGCATCGAGGAAGCGTTCGCTTTTCGCGACGTCCCAGCCGGGAAGCTCGATCGCGAACAGGCCGCAGCCGCCGGTGAAATCGCGCTTGAAGATGGCGTGGTCGGGATGATCGCTGCGCACCGGGTGACGGATGGCGCCCACTTCCGGGCGCGCCGCGAGCCAGTCGGCGAGGACGAGGCTGGTCGCTTCGCTGCGCTGCATGCGCAAGCCCATGGAACGAAAGCCGCGCAGGGCGAGATAGGCATCGTCGGGCGCGGTGTGGATGCCAAAGGCGCGCTCCGTGGTCTGCAGGCGCCGGGCCATGGCGTCGCCGCGCGCGATGACGGCGCCCATCAGCAGATCGGAATGGCCGCCGACATATTTCGTCAGCGACTGGGCGGCGAGATCGACGCCCAGGGCGAGCGGTTTCATCGTCAGCCCGGCCGACCAGGTATCGTCGATAATCGTGGCGACGCCCTTGTCCCGGGCCACTCTGGTGATGGCCGGAATGTCCTGCAATTCCATCGTCAGGGAGCCGGGCGATTCCAGGAGGATGGCCTGGGTATCGGAGGTGATCAGATCGCCGATTTCAGCCCCCATGCGCGGCGCGAAAAACTGCGCTGTGACGCCGAAGCGCGGCAGGGTGTTGATGAGGAAGCTGCGCACCGGTCCGTAAATGCAATCGGCTGCCAGCACGCTGCCGCCGGCCTCGACCACGGTCATGATGGCGAGGGTATTGGCCAGCAGGCCCGAGGAGGTGAGTGCGCAGCCGGCACCGCCCTGCAGGCCAGTCAGCGCCTCGCGCAGGGCGCTCTGGGTTTCCAGTCCGACACGGCCGTAATGCGGCATGCCGGGCGGGAAATCATACAGCTGGGCCGCCGAGGGCGCGAGGATCGTCGAGCCGCGCTCGACGCCCGGATTGACCAGGCCGCGGCTGTCATGCGGTCGTCCCAGACGGGTGAGCCGGGTCTCGTCCTTCATCTGTAGCGCCGTCCGCCGCCCTTGACGATCGGCGTGTCGGTGCGCGAGCCCCATTCCGACCAGGACCCATCATAAACCGCCGATGTGCGCCCGGAGCGTTCCAGCGCCAGTGAGAGGATACAGGCGGTGACGCCGGAGCCGCAGCTGGTGATCAGCGGCAGTTCCGGGTCGATGCCGAGATCCTCGGCCAGTTCCTCGTCGATCTCGATGAGATTGTTCTCGTCATCGAACAGCATTTCATAAGGCAGGCTGGCGGATCCAGGGATATGGCCGCTGCGCATGCCGGCGCGACGTTCCGGTTCCAGGCCGGCAAAACGGCTCAGCGAACGCGCATCGAGAATCTGGTGCGAGGCATTGCGGCTGGCGATCTTCACATCGGTGACCGTGGCGACGAGTTCACGGCGGAAGCTCGGCGTATAGATGCCCGGCTCGGCCGCTTCGCCGCCCGGCTGTTCGTCGACCGGGCCACCCGCCGCGATCCAGGCCGGCAAACCGCCCGCCATGACGCGGACATTGTCGTGGCCCATCACCCGGAAGGTCCACCAGACACGCGGCGAGCTGAACAGGCCGATGCGGTCATAGACGATCAGTTCGCTGTCATTGCTGATGCCCAGGGTTTCGACATGACGTGCGAACACATCCGGTTCCGGCAGCATGTGCGGCAGGGAGGAGCGCTTGTCCTTGACGGTGTCGATATCGAAGGCCAGCGCACCGGGGATGAATCCTTCGCTCTCCACAGACGGGCCGCCATCATACGTCCAGCTGGCATCAATGAAGATGGTGCCCGGCTCGCCCAGACGGGTCAGGGCTTCGGCGGCGGTGATGAGCGGGTCGGTCATGCGTGAAGCCATGCGGGCACTGTGAGCCCCTTTTCGTGCAAAAAGATTGGACTATCGAGCCTGGGTTGGCCGTCGCCGCCGATTGCCCGGCGACACACAGGGCGCGACACACCGGTCGTCCGGTCGCTGCCTGGCAGGGCGGTGAGGCGGAAGTCTGGGGGCGCGTGACCGGTGAGGTCGTCGGCGGATCGGCTTGCGGTCACGGTTTGGCTCATCACCCCACATTAGCACGCGATTACCCGTTCGTCGCCCACCGTGCGGTATAAATGGCTGTGGAGGACGGGACCGGCGGGTTTGTCCTTGTACGGAGGCTCAAATCGCCGCGTGCGGCGCGCGCTTGAGGCTGCGATAGGCTGCCAGGGCGGCGTCACGGCCGGTGGCGAGATTACACAGCGGGTGCGGGTAGGTTCTGCCCAGGGTCACCGCTGCGGCCTGGCGAACCGGGACCGGGGCGCTCCAGGGCGCATGGATCCAGCGCTTCGGCAGGCCGGCCAGTTCCGGCACCCATTGCTTCACATAATCGCCCTCGGGGTCGAAGCGTTCGCCCTGGCGCACCGGATTGAAAATCCGGAAATAGGGGGCCGCATCAGCGCCGGAGCCGGCAACCCATTGCCAGCTGGCCGCATTCACGGCGCGGTCGGCATCGACCAGCGTGTGTTCGAACCAGGCCATACCCTCGCGCCAGTCAGCCCTCAAATGCTTGACCAGAAACGAGGCGCAGACCATGCGGACCCGATTATGCATCCAGCCGGTCGTCCAGAGCTGTCGCATGCCGGCATCAACCAGCGGGATACCGGTCTGACCGCGAGTCCAGGCCTTGAAAGCGTCCGCATCCTTGCGCCAGGGGAAAGCGTCGAAGCTGGCATTGAAATTGGTGGTCCTGAGATCGTCGAAATGATGCAGCAGGTAATAGGCAAATTCACGCCAGCCGATCTCCGCGAGGAATTTCTCGGCAGGCTGATAGCTCGCACCATCCGCGAGACGCTGCTGCACCGCATGCCAGACCTGGCGCGGCGAAATCTCACCGAAGCCCAGATGTGGCGAAAGCCTCGATGTGCCCGTCCGGTCGGGCCGGTCGCGGCCCTCGGGATAGTCCGCCAGGGCCGAGTCGAGAAAGCTCTCCAGGCGTTCGGCCGCGCCCGCCTCGCCCGGTTTCCAGCCGGTGCGAAAACCGGCAGCCCAGTCGGGATCAGCCGGATCCAGCCCAAGTCCGGCGAGCGGCATCGCGCCCGGCACCGGCGGGCCCGGTGGCAAATGCTGCGGTCGGGGCAGGGCAGCCTTCGGTTCCAGCTGGCGCAGGGCCGCGCGCCAGAATGCGCTGAACACCTTGTAGGGCGTGCCGGATCCGGTGAGCAGGCTGGCCGGGTCGATGAGTGTGGTGCCGGCAAAGGCGTGCGGCTCGACGCCGGCATTTTGCAGCGTCGTGGCGAGCTTGCGGTCGCGCGCGTCGATGACCGGTTCGCAGGACCGGTTCCAGAATACCTGCGCCACGCCATGATCCCGCGCCAGCGCCGGGACGAGGTCTGCCGGGTCACCGCGCAGCACGGTCAACCGGCTGCCAAGCGCGGCGATGTCATGCTCCAGACTGGTCAGCGAGGCCTGCAGCCACCAGTCTGCCGCTTCGCCCGGCGCGCTGCCGAGCGCGCGGTCGCGCTGGTCGATGAACACCAGGATCAATGGCCGGCCGGTGCGCAGCGCGGCGCTCAGTGCCGGGTTGTCGCTCAGGCGCAGGTCGCGGCGGAACCAGACGAGCGCGGCGCCGGTGGCGGAAATGGTTGCCATGAAAGCCCTGTAGACAGATAACGGGTTGAACGGGATACGTCGCACACCAGATAATGGATCAGTCGCACGCCCCAGCCCTGACAGCGGCCGCTGCCGGACCGTTGGCATATTTCAAGAGGATTCCTTCGTGAGCCAGCCCAATGCCGTCATCTCCCTTGCCCGTCCCGGTCGCGATCCGATCGAGATCGGCAATGCCCGCAAGCTGACCATCATTGCCGGACCCTGTCAGCTGGAAAGCCGTGAGCACGGGCTGGAGGTTGCCTCCGAATTGCGCGCCATTTCCGACCGGCTTGATATCGGCCTGATCTTCAAGACCTCCTTCGACAAGGCCAACCGCACCAGCCTCTCCAGCCAACGTGGCATGGGGCTCGAGGCTTCGCTGCCGGTCTTCGCCGAGATCCGCGATCGCCTGGGTCTGCCGGTCCTGACCGATATCCATACCGCCGAACATGCGGCGATCGCGGCCCAGGCCGTCGATGTGCTGCAGATCCCGGCCTTCCTGTGCCGCCAGACCGATCTGCTGATTGCGGCTGCCCAGACCGGCAAGGTGATCAATGTGAAGAAGGGCCAGTTCCTGGCGCCCTGGGACATGAAGAATGTGCTGGCGAAAATCACCGATGCCGGCAATCCCAATGTCATGGCCTGTGAGCGCGGCGTCAGCTTTGGCTACAACACGCTGGTCAGCGATATGCGCTCGCTGCCGATCATGGCGGGCTTCGGCGCGCCGGTCGTGTTTGACGCCACCCATTCGGTGCAACAACCCGGCGGGCAGGGCACCACGTCGGGCGGTCAGCGCGAATTCGTGCCGACCCTGGCGCGGGCGGCCGTGGCCGTTGGCGTTGCCGCCGTCTTCATGGAAACCCACCCCGATCCGGACAACGCACCATCGGACGGCCCGAACATGGTGCCGCTGCATGAGTTTGAAGGCCTGCTGAAAACCCTGCTCGAATTCGACGCCATCGCCAAGCGGCTCTAGGGCGCTTTAATAGCGCCGCCCGTCGGGGATCGCGATCACCGGCGCGTCCTCGATGGCTTCCGGCGCATCGAGCGGCGGCGCCCATTGGCGTTCGTCCTGCAGTATGGCGGCGAGGTTGAAACTGCGCCGCGTGACGTCGAAACGGATATCCTCGTAGAACAGGTTGAAGGGCGGCAGCCGGTAATCCTCGACCAGGCGGCGCGGCCGGTGCAGGGCGCGTGAGCGCGGCTGCTCAAAGAACAGGACACCATCGGCGCATTGCGCGCCGGTCTGGGCCGGGATCGGTGCGGGAACAACGTCGGCGCCAAGTCCCTCTGCTGCGACGCCGCCGCGATGCTGACGTGCCGAGGCGTAATCATTGCTCACGGCCGATAGCAGCGGATTGACGCAAAGCAGGCCCCGGCCGTCGACGAAATCCAGCCCGCCATCCGGCGTCCAGCTCATCGCGCGTTCGGTCAGGATGTGCAGGCGGCCTTCTTCCGACGCCATCGCCGAGGAAAAGCCATAGACACAGCGCACGGCTTCCGGTGTCGTGCAGGGCGGCAGCGATTGCAGCGGGCCGGTGAACAGGTCGAGCGGGACCGGCGATTCGATCACATAGGCGGCGACGAGCCGCGCTGTCAGCTCTTCATCTGCCGAAACGCGATCGATCAGCAGGCCGAGCACGTCCAACCCACCCTGGCCATAACCGGCCAGGATGATGGGCCGGGTCTCGCCGATCTGTTGGATGAAGGCGTCGAAGGCGCGCTGGATATCGGCATAGGCGAACAGGCGTGCGCGCACGCTGTCCTCGCGATTATTCATGAAGGCGTAGAGGGAGGCCTGGCGGTAACGCGGCGCGAACAGGGCTCCGGAATTGGCAAAGGGAGCGGCGTAATTGGGCAGGACGACCGACCTGACCATTTCAACGGAGCGGGGTTTGTCGAGCTGGCCATTCCAGTTGGCGCCGCCGGAATACGTCGTCGGGTGCACGAAGAAGACCGCCGGTTCGTCCTCATCGCTGAACGCCTCGCGCACATACCAGCCGGCCTCGTCGCCATAGTCGGCGCCGGGCGGCGGGGTATAGGTCTGGAAGGGGACGCCGGGATCCTGGAAGGTGCGGTAGACCTGGTCTCGCAACACCCAGCCGGCCAGGATCAGCAAGGCGGCAAACGCGAGGCAGGCGAACAGGAAGACATGCCGGGCAATTACGGTCGGACTCACAATCACTCCCCTGGAATTTGGCCCTATCATCCCCGGCCCGCCGCAGCTGTGCAACCGCTTGGCGCGGTCGATGGCTTCACGTATTGTGACCGCACTGGGCAGGGGGCTGACCGGGAGCGCGGACCGCGCAGATTGGGTGCTGAACCGGCATGTTTCGATGGCTTCGCAACAGTTTTCTGACCGGGATCGCCATCGCGACCCCGCTGGGCGTCACCCTCTTTCTCATCATCAGTTTCGTCGGATTTGTCGACAATGTCGTCAAGCCGCTGATTCCGGCGCGCTACAATCCCGAAAGCTATCTGCCGGGCGATTTCACCATTCCCGGCCTTGGCGTGGTGATTGCGGTGGTGCTGCTGACCGTCGTCGGGGCGCTGGCGGCCAATCTGTTCGGGCGCACCCTGATCTCGATGGGCGAACGTCTGGTCGATGGTGTGCCGCTGGTACGCCATGTCTATGGCGCCCTGAAACAGATCGTCGAGACGGTGTTTTCCGGCAAGGCCAACTCCTTCAAGGAAGTGGTGCTGATCGAGTACCCGATGAAAGGGCTTTATGTCGTCGCCTTCGTCTCGGCGGAGGGGCGCGGGGCGCTGCAGGAGGTGATCGGCGATGATGTGGTCGGCCTGTTTGTACCGACGACGCCGAATCCGACCTCGGGCTTTTTGCTCTACACGCCGCGCGCCAACACCATCCATGTCGACATGACGGTGGAAGAAGCGGCCAAGCTGATCATTTCCTTCGGCATGGTCACGGCAGACAAGCTCCCGAAGACCGTCCGCGACAAGCTGCCGCCGGATGTCGGCAATAGTGGCGGCGTCGCAGGTTAGCCAGACTTCAAAAGCCGGATGCCGCGATCCTGTTCGAACAGATAGAGCAGTATCCGCAAGGCCTCGCCGCGCGGTGTCGTCAGTTCGGCATCGCGGTGGACGGCCAGTCTGGCGGTGTCATTGGCCAGGGCGATGAGGTCGCCATGGGCCTCCATGCTCACGAGGGCGAAATCGGGCAGGCCGCTCTGGCGCAGGCCGAGCGGATCACCGGCGCCACGCAGACGCCAGTCCTCCTCGGCGATGACAAAGCCGTCATCGGTCTCGCGCATCATTTCCAGTCGCGCCTTGGCGGTCTCGCCGATCGGGCCCTTGTAGAGAAGCAGGCAGGAGGACGGCTTCTCACCGCGACCGACGCGGCCGCGCAACTGGTGCAATTGCGCCAGGCCGAAACGTTCGGCGTGTTCGATGATCATCACCGTGGCGTCCGGCGCATCGACGCCGACCTCGATCACGGTGGTGGCGACGAGCACGTCCATCTGGCCTTCGCGGAAGGCGAGGGCGACGCCTTCCTTCTCGGCCGCCTTCATGCGCCCGTGGATCAGGCCGACGCGCTCATCGCCCAGCGCGGCGCGCAAATGCCGCCAGCGATCCTCGGCGGCGGAGAGTTCGGAAACCTCCGATTCCTCCACCAGCGGGCAGACCCAATAGACCCGGTCGCCCCTGGCGATGGCGCGGCGCACGCCTTCGACGACGTCATCAAGCCGCTCCATCGGCACCAGGCGCGTGTCGGGCGGGATGCGGCCGGCCGGTTTTTCATCGAGCCGCGAGACATCGAGATCACCATGCACCGCCAGCGCCAGCGTGCGCGGGATCGGAGTGGCGGTCATCACCAGCGTGTCGGGGCGGTGGCCCTTGGCGGTCAGGCGCATGCGGTCGGAGACACCGAAGCGGTGCTGCTCATCGATCACGACCAGGGCGAGGTCGGCAAACTCGACCCCGTCCTGGAACAGGGCATGGGTGCCGCAGACGACATCGACCGCGCCGGTGCGCATCTGCTCGAGGATTTCCGCGCGCGCCTTGCCCTTGTCGCGCCCGGTGAGAATGGCGACGCGCAGGCCGGCGGGCTCGAGCAGGTCAGCCAGGGTCTTGGCGTGCTGGCGGGCGAGGATTTCCGTTGGCGCCATGATCGCGGTCTGACAGCCCGACTCGGCAGCCTGGGCTGCGGCGAGGGCGGCGACGAAGGTTTTGCCGGCGCCGACATCGCCATGCAGCATGCGTGTCATGCGCACCGGTTCGAGCATATCGGCGCGGATTTCGGCAAAGGCCCGGTTCTGGGCGCCGGTCGGTTTGAACGGGGCATGGCCAAGCACCGCCTCGACCTTGCTCCCGTCGCCACCCAGGCTGCGTCCCGGCAGCGCCTTGCGCCGGGCACGGGCCAGCTGCAGCGCCATCTGATGCGCCAGCAACTCGTCAAAGGCGAGGCGTTGGCGCGCTGGATGCAGGGGCTCCAGATCGGCGGCGGTTTGCGGGTGATGTGCCGCCATCATCGCGGTCTTGAAATCGGGCCAGGCGTGCTCATCGCAAAGGGTTTCATCCTGCCATTCCGGCAGCACCGGCAGCAGGCTCAGCGCGCCGGTGGCGGATTTGCGCATCACCTTGGCCGTCAGCCCGGCGGTCAAGGGATAGACCGGCTCGAGCAGGGCGGTTTCGGCGGCCTCGTCCTCGCTCATCACCAGATCGGGATGCACCATCTGGATCTCGGCCCCGAAGCGTTCGGCGCGCCCGGAGACGATGCGTGTCTCGCCGACGGGGAGGATTTTCTCGAGATATTCCCGGCGGGAATGGAAATAGACCAGATGCATGAAGGCCGTGCCGTCATACAGGCGCACCTTGTAGGGCTTGCCCTGGCGCGAGCTGGGGATGTGTTCCTCGACCTTGGCGGTCAGCGTGATGATCTCGCCATCCGGCGCCTCGGCGATCGTGGTGGTCTGGCTGCGGTCGACCAGCCCGGTCGGGAGCTGGAACAGGACGTCCTTGACGCGCGGCCCCGCCGCTTTTGCCAGCAGCGCCGCCAGTCTCGGGCCGATTCCGGGCAGGACGATGACGTCCTGGAAGAGGGGGAAGAGGATTTCGGGTCGCATGGTTCTGCACTCTAGCGCCAAGTTCTGCATCTGCCACTGGTCGACGCGGCCTCATTCACCGACTATATCCGCCACCATGACCGAAACACTCGAGAATCGCCGCAAGAAACTGCGCATCCGGGCCTGGCGGCGCGGCTTCAAGGAAGCCGACCTCATCCTCGGGCGTTATGCCGACCAGATGCTGGAAGCGATGTCGGAGACCGATATCGCTGATTTTGATCGTCTGCTCGATCAGCTTGATGCCGACATCTACAGCTGGGTGATCGGCACCGCGCCGACTCCGTCCGAGTTCGACACCCCCGTCATGGATAACCTCAAGACCTTCCGTGTCGATCGCGACGCCGCCTTTGGCGACGGCCCCAAGACCTGATACGCGCCCTCTGAACCGCAAGCCTGCCCAACCGAAGCCCTCCTGAACCAGAGACTGGCGAGATGTCCGAAACCGAGATGATTGCCCGCGTCCAGGGTAGCGCCACCGTTTGTGGCGCCCCCGAAGGCCTCGACGCGCTGGTCTTTGCCGACACGGCGCGCCTGCGCGGCGGCGTCAATGTCTTCATTGCGCGCGATGACAGCCGCGCCGCGGCCTTTGTTTCGGAACTGGGCTTTTTCGCTCCGGGCCTGGAAATCCTGCGCCTGCCGGCCTGGGACTGTCAGCCCTATGACCGCATCTCGCCATCACCGCGCGTCGCGGCGCGGCGGGCGGCCACCCTGGCGCGGCTCGCTTCGGGCGATCTGCCGGACACCTGCCTGATCGTCACGACGGTCAATGCCATGGCCCAGCGCTGTCCGCCCAAGGATGTGCTGGCGCTGGCCGGGATCATCGCGCGGCCGGGCAATCGTGTTGATGTCGAGGTGCTCAAGCAGCACTTCACCATCAACGGCTATGCCCGTGCGGCCACAGTGATGGAGCCGGGCGATTATGCCGTGCGCGGCGGGGTGATCGATGTCTATCCGCCCGGTGCCCCGGAACCGGTAAGGCTGGATTTCTTTGGCGATACGCTGGAATCAATCCGCTCCTTCGACCCGGAAACCCAGCGTTCCCTGCGCCAATTGACGGCGATCGAATTCAATCCGGTCAGTGAGGTCCTGCTCGACGACGCCAGCATCTCGCATTTCCGCACCGCCTTCGTCAGCCGGTTCGGGGCGGCCAAGGGCGGCGATCCGATCTATGAAGCTGTCAGTGCAGGCGCCCGGCCGGCCGGGGTCGAGCACTGGCTGCCGCTGTTTCACGACACGCTGGCGACGCCGTTCGACTATCTGCCCGCCACGGCCCTGATCGCGATCGATCACCTCGCCGATGATGCCTTTGCCGAGCGTAACAAGCAGATCACCGATTATTACGAGGCGCGCCAGGAAGCGAGCCAGTCGGCGCATCAATCGAGCCTGTCGGCACCGACCTATCGCGCCCTGCCGCCGACCCAGCTCTATTTCGCCAAGGCTGAATGGGCGAAGACCCTGGCGGGGCTCACCGTGCGCCGCTTCACGGCCTTCAGCGAGGCCGGGCCGCAAACCATTGATGTTGGGGGCAAGCAGGGCCGGATCTTCGCCGCTGAGCGCGCCGCGGAAAACACCAATGTGTTCGATGCCGCAGCCCGCCATGTGCAGGCACTGGTCAGCGCCGGCAAGCGCGTCGTGCTGGCTTCCTGGAGCGCTGGCGCCTCGGAGCGTCTGGCCTCGGTGCTGGGCGATCACGGTGTCGGCAAGATCATCGCCGTGGAGCATTGGGACGAGGTCGCCAAGGCACCGACCAAGGCGGTGTTGCGGGCGATCCTGCCGGTTGAGCGCGGTTTCGAGACCGAGACCATCGCCATTCTCTCCGAACAGGACATTCTCGGCGACCGGCTGGCGCGGCCAAGGCGCCGGCGCAAATCCTCCGACATCATTGTCGAGGCCGGGGCCTTGTCGCCGGGCGATCTGGTGATCCATGCCGATCACGGGCTGGGCCGTTTCATCGGCCTGAAGACCCTGCCGGTGCAGGACGCGCCGCATGATTGCCTCGAACTGGAATATTCCGGCGCCGCCAAGCTGTATCTGCCGGTCGAGAATATCGAATTGCTGTCGCGCTATGGCGCCGACAGCGATACGGCCCAGCTCGACAAGCTCGGCGGGGTTGCCTGGCAGGCGCGCAAGGCCAAGGCCAAGAAACGCCTGCGCGACATGGCCGATGCGCTGATCAAGATCGCCGCCAAACGCCTGGCGCGCACCGCCGACCCGATCGTGCCGGAACACGGCCCCTGGGACGAATTCTGTACGGCCTTCCCGTTCGCCGAGACCGATGACCAGCTCAATGCGGTCGAGGATGTGCTCGGCGATCTGGCCCGCGGGCGTCCGATGGACCGGTTGATCTGTGGTGATGTCGGTTTCGGCAAGACCGAGGTGGCGCTGCGCGCGGCCTTCGTCGTTGCGATGAGCGGACGCCAAGTCGCGGTGGTGGCGCCGACGACGCTGCTGGTGCGACAGCATTTCAAAACCTTCGTCGACCGTTTCCGGGGCTGGCCGGTCAAGGTGCGGCAATTATCGCGTCTGGTCGGCGCCAAACAGGCCAATGCGACCAAGGACGAGCTGCGCGACGGCCAGGTCGAGATCGTCGTCGGCACGCATGCGCTGCTGGCCAAGACCGTCAAATTTGCCGATCTCGGTCTGCTGATTGTCGACGAGGAGCAGCATTTCGGGGTCAAGCACAAGGAAAGGCTCAAGGAATTGCGCGCCGATGTGCACGTCCTGACCCTCACGGCCACGCCGATCCCGCGCACGCTGCAGCTGGCGCTGACCGGTATCCGCGACCTCTCCATCATCGCCACACCGCCGGTCGACCGGCTCGCCGTGCGTACCTATATCGCACCGTTTGACACGGTGACGATCCGCGAGGCGCTGCTGCGCGAGAAATATCGCGGCGGGCAGGCCTTTTTCGTGGTGCCGCGGATCAGCGATCTGGAGGAAATTGTCACCTTCCTGCGCGAATCCGTGCCCGAGGTCTCCTTCGTCGCGGCGCACGGACAGATGGCGGCGACGCAGCTGGAAGACATCATGACCGCCTTCTATGAGGGCCAGTATGACGTCCTGCTGTCGACGACGATCATCGAGTCGGGCATCGATATCCCGACCGCCAATACGCTGATCATTCACCGCGCCGACCGCTTCGGCCTGTCCCAGCTCTACCAGCTGCGCGGCCGCGTCGGACGCTCCAAGACCCGCGCCTATGCCTATATGACGACGCCGGCGCGGCAGAAGCTGTCTGAAGGGGCCGAGAAACGGCTCAAAGTCCTGCACTCGCTCGACGCGCTCGGTGCCGGCTTCACCCTGGCCTCGCATGATCTCGACCTGCGTGGCGGCGGCAATATGCTCGGCGAGGAACAGTCCGGCCATATCAAGGATGTTGGCGTCGAGCTTTACCAGTCCATGCTCGAGGAGGCGGTTGCCTCCTTGCGTGAAGGCGGCGAGGAGCAGGATGACGGCGAATGGACGCCGCAGATCAATGCCGGCGGCGCCGTGCTGATCCCGGACTATTACGTCTCTGACCTAGATGTCCGGCTGCAGCTCTATCGCCGCCTGTCCTCGCTCGACAACAAGACCGACCGCGAGAGTTTTGCCGCCGAATTGATCGACCGTTTCGGGCCCTTGCCGTCAGAGGTCGAGACCCTGCTGCGGGTGGTCGCGGTCAAGACGTTGTGCAAGCGCGCCGGGGTCGAAAAAGTCGATGCCGGGCCGAAGGGGGCGGTGATCCATTTCCGCGGCGACAGCTTTGCCGATCCGGTCAGCCTGGTCGAGCACATCTCCAAGAACCAGGGCCTGTTCAAGGTGCGCCCCGATCACAAGCTGGTGCTGCGTGCCGAATGGGACGCACCGGATGACCGGCTGCGCGCCATCGAGCGGGCGCTGGCGCCACTGGCGGATATCGCTGTCAGGGCCGCAAACCGGGCCGCGTCACCGGCCTAGCCGATCGCGGCCACGGGGTCGTTGCGGCGCAGTTTCTCCACCGCGCGTTCGATCAGCGCCTCGGCGGTTTCATCGGGCCGGACCTCGACGGCGGCCGACAATACACCCAGACGGAAGGGTTGCAGCGGATCTTCGCTTTCAAACGCCGTGCAGTCAGCGATCGCTGCGACCCGTGCCGCGACGCAATCAATACCGACGGTGTCGGTGAAGGGCAGGATGGCGAGGAAGGTGTCGGGCCCGATCCGGGCGGCGGCATCCTCGGTGCGCAACAAGTGGCGCAGCATGGCAGCGAATTGCCGCTTCGCCTTTTCCGTCGCGGGCGAGTCCGCAGCATCATCGGCCAATGGCGAGACGACCTTGAGCGCCAGAACCGAAAGCGAGATCTCGTCACGCGCCGCGGCCTGGATCAGGTCCTGCAAGTGCGAGGTGATGAAAGCGGCGTGGAACAGGCCGGTCTCGATGTCGAGCGTGCGCGGTTCGCGGCAGGCCTCCAGCGCCGCCTTGGCGCGGCGGCGGCGCCGGCGTTCGGCCGCGAGGGCAAGAATGCGGTCGCGCATTTCCTCATCGCTGGTGCGTGGGGAAATAATGTCGGACACCCCGCGCGCATAGGCTTCTTCAGCGCTGGCGGCGTCATCATCGCCGCCCATCAACAGCACCGGCGTGTGGTAGAGCCGGGCATTGCGGCGCATGGCCGAGGAAATCGTGAAAGCGATATCACGCTTGCCGGCCGCATTGAGCACGACGGCGTCAAACGGGCGCTCGTGCAGATAGTCGAAAGCGGAATAGGAGGAAAAGGCGCCGATCACTTCGGCATCGGCGCTCTTGAGACTGTGCTGCAGCGCCATGAAACGCGGCGAGGCGTCGCCGACATAGAGCACGCAGGGCGCAGGATCGACGGTATCGAGATGGCGGCCGCGATCGCCATAAAGGGCGGTGACGGCGGTGCGGCGCTTGGCGACCTCTTCCATCGCATGCAGCCGCGAGAGCGCGCGCACGCGGGCCGCGATCTGGACGGGCAGGGTGGGTTCGCGGATCCAGGAATCGACGCCATCATGGGCCGACAGGGCCTCGGGATGCACCACGATCACCGGACCCCGGCCCGGCGCGAAGCGCGCGATGGCCTCAAGGCCGGCTTCGACGTCCCGGTCGCATTCGGCGAGGATGATGCTGCAGGCCCATTGGCGCGGATTGCGGGCCGGAGGCGAGTCCGCGCGGATGGGACGGGCGCTCAGGGCGAAGGATTCGAGCTGACGGCCCAGACCGTCCACACGATCGGGTGCCCCGAATAACAGGACGTTCAGTTCGCGTCCCATGCGTCCCCCTGCCGCAGACACCGATGATTTGGTGTTTCTCGAGTTTGTCACAAGTGTCACGATTTCAAAACCAACGATTCGCAAGGAAGTCGCCATGAAAGCGCAAGGACCTCTAAAAGGGGTTAAAGTACTGGAATTTGTCGGGCTCGGCCCGGCGCCATTCTGTGCCATGATGCTGGCCGATATGGGGGCTGATGTCGTCCGCATCGACCGGCCGGGCGCCCATGGCGGCGGTGCCGCCGAGGTTCTGGCGCGCGGGCGCCGCTCGATATCGCTCAATATGAAGGATGCCGGTGATCTCGCCATCTGCCGCGATCTGATCGGCAAGGCGGAGATCCTGCTCGAGGGTTTCCGGCCCGGTGTGATGGAGCGGCTCGGGCTTGGCCCCGAGGCGGCGCTCGCGCTCAATCCGGCCCTGGTCTATGGCCGCATGACCGGTTGGGGCCAGACCGGCCCGCTGGCCCAGGCCGCCGGCCATGATATCAACTACATCTCCCTGACCGGCGCCCTCGGCGCCATCGGCACGCCGGAAACGCCGGTGCCACCGCTCAATCTGGTGGGCGATTTCGGCGGCGGGGCGATGTATCTCGCCTTCGGTGTCCTGGCGGGACTGCTGCATGCTCGCGCCACCGGCGAGGGCCAGGTTGTCGATGCCGCGATCGTCGACGGCGCCAGCTCGCTGATGGCTTCGCAGCACCAGCTCGCCGCAATGGGCCTGTGGAACACACAGCGCGGCGAGAATGTGCTCGATGGCGGCGCGCATTTCTACGGCGTCTATCGCTGCGCCGATGGCGGGCATGTCTCGATCGGGCCGTTGGAGCCGCAATTCTATGCGCTGTTGCTGGAAAAGCTGGAGATTGATCCCGGCACCATGCCGGCCAGCTGGACGCCCGGGGACTGGCCCGCGGCGAGGGCGAGGCTGGCCGAGGTTTTCCTCCGCAAAACCCGGGATGAATGGTGCGCGATGCTGGAAGGCAGTGATGTCTGTTTTGCGCCGGTGCTGAATTACGAGGAAGCGCGCAGCCATCCCCACATGGCGCAGCGCGAGGTGTTCATCGAGATCGAGGGCGTGCACCAAGCGGCGCCGGCACCACGCTTCTCGCGCACGCCCGGCGCGGTGCAGGGACCGGCACCAAAGCCAGGCGCAGATCGCGAGGCCATTCTCGCCGACTGGTCGGTAACACCCTAAATACGTATGAGTTTTCATCCACCACAAAGATGACTGAAAGCGTTCATGCGCGGTTCAGCGCCCGAATGTCATCTTCATCCTCGAGATCAGCGGACACCCTTGTCCCTCGCTCGTCCGCTTCTCTTCGTAGTGATACGAATACCCCGAAACGCCGGTCGCCCCCAACGACCGGCGTTTCACTTTTTGCTGCGGCCGATTGCGCAAAAACAGTCGCCGGATTTGCCGGTGACCGTTTTTGTCGCCCCGCGCGCCGATGATGATGTCCAACGAGCCAATCGGATGGAGATCAATCATGGCAATCGCAATCAATGCCTATGTCGAAGGTGCCGGCGGCGCCCTGCGCTCAATGGCCCCGCACCGTTTTCGCGACGGCTATTTCCGCATGCAACAGCCCGGCGATGATATCAGCTGTCTGCACGTGGAAGACCTGCGCTCGGTCTGCCGCTATCTGCACAAGGGCTACCGCTTGGCGATGAGTGCCTCGGACGGGCATTCGATGCCCTCCTGGCTGCCAGCCGATTCCGTGCGGATTGCGGTGCGCTGAGCGATCAGGGAAAGCCGGGGAAGTCGTCGCGCCGGTGGCCGGCGACCATGGCGGCGAGGGCAGGCGGGGCCAGCACCTCGACCTGGTCACCCCAGGCATAGAGATGCCAGCACATTTCCAGATAACCGCAGGCGGAAAACCGCACGATCAGTGAACCATCGGCTTCAACTTCGCTGGTCTGGTCGGGGTGGAAGCGAAAGCGCGCGGCGTGCGGGGCGGCACGCGGCGTGAATTTCCAGATAACCTCGCCGAACTCCGCTTCGGTCTGGAACACGCCAAAGGCCCGCCTGGCATAGGCCTCCAGATCGAAGGCCTCGTCGCGGGCGAACCAGTCATCGGTGACCGAGGCCTGTTCGATATCCTCGACGCGATAATGGCGCAGATGGCCATCGGGCTTGGACGGATCGCGGGCGACAAGATAGCGCCGCGCCCCCAGCAGCAATCCATAGGGCTCGACCCGGCGCAGCGAGGCTGTGGCGTCCTGGCGGCCGCGATAGAGGATATCGAGGGCGAAAGGGCCCTTGAGCGCTTCGGCGATCGCGGTGTCGACCGCCGGGTCGCTGGCCGGGCGCGGGCCGGGGCGGGCGGCATGCCCCATCGCTTCCAGCAGCGCTTCCTCGTCGGCTTCCAGCCGGGCATGCTTGTTGTCCGGCGTCAGGATCTTGATGGTCTCGCGCAGGGAGCGCAGCCGGCCGGCCTCGCCTGGCAGACCTTGGTGTTCGAGCATGTTGCAGGCCAGCTCCAGGGTCGCGACCTCATCGGGGCGCGGGGCGAAGAACTCGGCCACACGCCGCCGCGGTACGCGCCAGCGCTTGCGACCGTCGGCATCGATATAGTCCTCGGTATCGGGAAAGGACTGGGTCAGGGCATCGGTCATGCGCTGGGCCGTGCGGCGCACGACACCGAACTCGCTTTCGATATCGCTCAGCGTGATGCCGACATGGCCGCTGGCCATGCGTGCCAGGCGCAAGAGATCAACGGCTTTGGCGAATGACATGGGCTCTCCTCACACCAAGGGTGCGCAAAACGCTATCTTGGCGTATTAGGCGTCGCAACCTTTCGTCCGGACCCATTCCTGCCACCATGCTGAAATCAATCAAGCGCTTGTTGAAGATCGAGTTTGATCTCCCGCCCTGGCTGGAGATCATTATCGCGGCGATCAGCCGCTCCATGGCGCGCGATGTGATGCTGTTTGCCGGCGGCGTGTCCTTCTTCGGCATGCTGGCGCTGTTCCCGACGATCGCGCTGGGCATCTCGATCTACGGTCTCGCCTTTTCGACGGCCGATGCGGAAGCCCAGATCGCGCGCTTTGCGGAAATCATCCCCGAAGGCGCCCAGGCCTTCGTGATGGGTCAGATCGGGCGCATCACCGAAACCCCGATCACGGCCCTGTCGGTCAATGGCGGTATCGCCCTGGTCATCGCCCTGTTTGCGGCCGCGCGCGGTGCCAAGGCGTTGATCGCCGGCCTCAATCACCTCGCCGAGGACCGTGACATCCGCAATGTCATCCACTTCAATTTTCTCGCCATCACCTCGCTGCTGATCGGCGGGGCGCTGATTACGGCGGCCAACCTCGCCGTGCTGGTGATCCCGGTCTTCATGCGGCAATTATTCGAGGCGCTCGGCCTGGAGCCGCTGGATATCCGCTCGGTGATCAATGAATGGTCGGCGACCGGTTTCACCATGTTCGCGGCCCTGACGCTGCTCTACCACATGACGATGCGGCGGCGTGAATACGCCATCGCCTGGGGCCCGTCCGCGATCGCGGCTGCGGTGTCGTGCGGTCTGTGGCTGGGCCTGTCGAAGGGGTTTTCCATCTATGTCAGCCGCGTGCTCGATTTCGGGATCTACGGGTCGATGGGCGCCCTTGTCGTTTTCCTGTTGTGGATTTACTGGTCAGCCTATGCCGTGTTTTTCGGTGGCGCTCTGGCGATCGAAATCGATGCCCGGCGGCCGGCCGATGCTCCGCCGGCGCCAAGCCGCTAGTATTTTGTTGCACGTGCGATATAAACATGAACCGATCATCAACTTACGACTGGGGTCCGCATGAAAAAGGTATTTCCCGACGCCAAGACCGCCCTTGAGGGCCTGGCTTTTGATGGGATGACAGTGATGTCCGGCGGGTTTGGCCTGTGCGGCATTCCGGAAAACTCCATCGCGGCGCTGCTCGAGAGCGGCGTCAAGGATCTGACGGTTATCTCGAACAATTGCGGCGTTGACGGTTTCGGCCTCGGCGTGCTGCTCGATGCCAAGCGCATCAAGAAAATGATCTCTTCCTATGTGGGTGAGAACAAGGAATTCGAACGGCAATACCTGTCCGGCGAACTCGAGCTCGAATTCAATCCGCAAGGCACGCTGGCCGAGCGCATTCGCGCCGGCGGTGCCGGCATTCCCGGCTTCTACACCAAGACCGGTGTCGGCACGCTGATCGCCGAGGGCAAGGAAGCGCGCAAATTCGCCGGTGAGAGCTATATCCTGGAAACCGGTCTGACGGCGGATGTCTCGATCGTGAAAGCCTGGAAAGCCGACCCGCAGGGCAATCTGATCTTCCGCAAGACGGCGCGCAATTTCAATCCGATGATGGCCACGGCCGGCAAGGTGACGATCGCCGAGGTCGAGGAAATCGTCGAGCTGGGCTCCTTCGATCCCGATCATATCCACACGCCGGGCATTTTCGTCCAGCGCGTCTTCGTCGGTGAATTCGAGAAGCGTATCGAGCAGCGCACTGTTCGTCAGAGGGAGACCGCATAATGGCCTGGACACGTGATGAAATGGCTCGCCGCGCCGCCCAAGAGCTGGAAGATGGCTTTTACGTCAATCTGGGCATCGGTATTCCGACCCTGGTTGCCAATTACATCCCCGAGAATATCGACGTCACCCTGCAGTCCGAGAATGGCATGCTGGGCATGGGGCCTTTCCCCTATGATGACGAGGTCGATGCCGATCTGATCAATGCCGGCAAGCAGACCATTACCGAGCTGCGGCGCACGAGTTATTTCTCCTCCGCTGACAGTTTCGCGATGATCCGCGGCGGCCATATCGATCTGTCGATCCTCGGCGCCATGGAAGTGTCGGAAAACGGTGATATCGCCAACTGGATGATCCCGGGCAAGCTCGTGAAGGGCATGGGCGGTGCGATGGACCTGGTGGCCGGCGTCAAGCGCGTCGTGGTGATCATGGATCACGCCAACAAGGCCGGGGAGAGCAAGCTCCTGAAAGCCTGCTCGCTGCCGCTGACCGGTCAGGCCTGTGTCGACCGAATCATCACCACCCTCGGCGTGTTCGACGTGACAGCGGACGGGCTGGAGCTGATTGAACTGGCACCGGGTGTAACGCTGGAGCAGGTCGCCGGACAGACCGAGGCCAAATATTCGGTGTCGGACCACGTGCTCAAGCACGAAGCGGCCTGATATTGCAGACTTGCAGGGCGGCTCACTTTTCTGTGAGCCGCCTTAGCAATATTTAATCATTGTTACATCGTTTTAGCACGGATGCAGTGGCTATGAGGTAGGTGCGAGGGAGACGCACATGCCACTTACACGCTTGTCACTGAACAATCCGGCTGCCGTATTTGTCGGTATAGCCCTGATTAACGTCCTCGGCCTGGTCGCCTTCACGCGCCTGCCGATGCAGCTGTTTCCGGACACCCAGCAGCCGCAGGTCAATATTGCGACCTTCTGGCGCTCGGCCTCGCCGCAGGAAATGGAATCCGAAATCATCGAGCCGCAGGAGCAGGCGCTGGCCGGCCTCGCGGGCATGGAGGAAATGCGCGTCTTCGTCGGTGAGGGCTCGGCCTTCGTCAATCTCACCTTTGCGCTCGAAACCGACATGACCCAGACGGCGATCGAAATCTCGAATCGCCTGTCGCAATTGCCGCCCCTGCCGCGCGATGCCGTCGGTCCCAATATCGGCGGGTTCGGCGGTGATGCACAGCAGAGCCTGATCTGGTTTTTCGTCCAGGCGCTGCCGGGCAATCCGCGCGAGATCAATGACTATTCCAGCCTGATCGAGGATCAGGTCGTGCCGCGGCTGGAATCGATTCCCGGCGTCGCCAGCGTCCAGATCGGGTGGGGCCAGCAGCCGGAAGAACTCCAGATCACCGTCGATCCCTACCGCGCTGCCGCCCTGGGCGTGACGCTGCCCGAGATTTCCGCCGCCATCGTCAATAATCAGGATGTTTCCGGCGGCAATGCCGAAATCGGGCGCCGCTCCTATCAGATGCGCTTCGAGGGCGAGTTCGAGCCGTCCGAGCTCGATGAGCTGGTGATCGTCTGGCGCGACGGCAATCCGGTGCGTCTGGGTGATCTGGCGAGTGTTGAGGTCAATTATGGCGAGCGGACCAATTTCACCTATCAGAACGGCAATCCGGCGATGGGCATCGAGGTGCGCCGCCAGCCCGGCGCCAATGTGCTCGCGGCCCTCGACGCGGTGAAGGCAGAAGTTGCCGAGATCAACGCCACCGTGCTGGCCGAGCAGCAACTCGTCATGGCTCCGTCCTTCGATGCCTCGGTCTTTATCCTGCGTGCGATCGACCTGTTGCGGACCAATCTCCTGCTCGGTGTCGGGCTGGCAATTTTCGGTCTCTGGCTCTTCCTGCGGAGGGCACGCGCCACCCTGATCATCTCGCTGGCGATCCCGGTCTCGCTGCTCTCGACCCTGATCGTGCTCTTCCTGTTCGATCGCTCACTCAATGTGATTTCGCTCGCCGGCCTGGCCTTCGCCACCGGCATGGTGATGGATGCGGCGATCATCGTTCTGGAGAATATCATCCGGCGCCGCGAAATGGGCGAGGATGCGGATACCGCGTCGGAAAAGGGGGCAACCCAGGTCTGGGGCGCCTTGCTCGCCTCGACGGTCACGACGGTGGCGATCTTCCTGCCGATTATCTTCATCCGCGATGTCGAGGGGCAATTGTTTGCCGACCTGGCCATCACCATTGCCGTCGGGGTCGCCATTTCCATGCTGGTGGCCGTGACCATCCTGCCGGTGGCGGCCAAATACTGGATCCGCGATCGCCAGACCACGACGCAGCAGCCCATCCTCAACCGGATCTCGGACGCCATCCTGGCCCTGAGTGACAATCCGCGCATCCGCTTGGCGGTGATCGCCGGGCTGATCGCCATACCGGTCGCCACCACCTGGATTATCCGGCCGCAGATGGACTATCTGCCGCCGGTCAAGCGCGATGCGGTCGATGCCTTCTTTATCTTCCCGCCCGGCTCCAACATGGACTGGATCGAGACCGAGGTTGCCGCGCGGGTGGTCGAGCGTCTCGCGCCCTATATGTCCGGCGAGCGCGAACCGGCTCTGCGCAACTATTATTTCGGCACCTTCCCCGGTGGTGGCGGAGCGACAGCGGGGATTCGTGTCGCCGACCAGAGCCGCGTCGGCGAGCTTGAACGTATCGTGCGTGAGGAAATCATCACCGGTATTCCCGATGTGATCGGATTTGCGCAGCAGGGCGATCTGTTCGGCGGCTTTTCCCAGGGCGGCAATATCCAGGTCAATGTCCAGTCTGCCGATTCCGACGCCCGCGGGCGTGCGGTCAATGCCGGTCTGGCAATCCTGCGCGAACGCTTTCCCGGCGTAAACATCAATGCCAATCCGCCGCCACAGGACAACCAGCCGCGCCTGACCATGATCCCCGATGACCGGCGGATCCAGGAGGCGGGCTGGGCCCGGCGCAATGTCGCCGGCATGATCGCCATGCTCGGCGACGGCCAGTATATCGGTGAGTATTTCGACGGCGACAGCCGCATGAATACGATCCTGCGGGCCAATGGCTGGGAGACGCCGGACCAGCTGGCCGGACTGCCGATCGCGACGCCGTCCGGAGCCGTGGTGCCGCTGGGCGATTTGATCGAGATCCGCGAGGATGTCGGACCGGGCGGCATTCAACGCCTCAACCGCCGTCGTACCGTGACGATCAATATCAATCAGCCCGAGGGCCGCTCGCTCGAGGAAATTCTCACCGTCGTTCAAAACGAGGTCGAGCCGGCCATTCGTGCCGCCTTGCCCGAGGATGGCTCGGTGACCTATGGCGGCAGTGCCGACAGTCTCCAGCGCGCCAAGATGACCATGGCCACGAATATGGGCATGGCGCTGGTGATCCTGTTCCTGATCCTGGCCGGGATGTTCCGGTCCTTGCGCGATGCGGCGCTGGTCCTGGTGTCCCTGCCTTTGGCCGGTGTTGGCGGCGTGGTGATGCTGCAGATCCTCAATATCTGGGTCACCCAGCCGCTCGATCTGCTGACCATGATGGGCTTCGTGATCCTGCTTGGTCTGGTGATCAATAATGCCATCCTGCTGGTCGACCAGACCCGTCAGGGCGAACGCGAAGGCCTGCCCCGCCGCGATGCGGTCGAGCAGGCCCTGCGCATGCGCCTGCGGCCGATCTTCATGAGCACGATGACCAGCCTGCTGGGCATGTTGCCCCTGCTGCTGGTGCCCGGTGTCGGCAGTGCGATCTATCGCGGTCTCGCCGCGGCGATCGTCGGCGGCATGAGCGTCAGCCTGATCTTCACCCTGATCCTGATCCCCTGCCTGTTGCGGCTCGGAGAAAACCGTCAGACCGCCACGCTCACATCACCCGCCCTGGCTCCGGCCGAATAGACCGAAGCCGCAAGGACAAGAACCCATGAAGATCTCCAATCCACTGCTCGGTGTCATTGCCGCTCTTGGCGCGCTGACCCTTATCCCTGCAACCGCTGCCGCCCAGGACGGGCCGCCGCCGGCGATCATTCGCAGCGCCACGATCATCGAGCGCGATATGGCCCGCACCATCACCACTCCGGCCAGCGTGGTCGCGCGCAATGATGCGCGTATCGCTGCGGAAGCATCCGGCCGGATCATTTTCATTGCCGAGGCCGGCGACAGTGTTGAAGCCGGCGGGCTGGTGGCGCAGATGGATGACCGCCAGGCGCGGATTGTGCTCGATGAGGCGAGGGCGCGTCTCGCACGGGCGACGGCGAACAGTGACTACCAGAGCGCCGAGGCGACGCGGCTGGAGAGTCTGGCGCGTAATGGCACCGTGCCGCCGACCCGGCTTCGTGAAGTCGAGCTGGCACGCGATCTGGCGCTGCAGGATGTGCGCGAGGCGCGCTCCTCAGTTGCCAGCGCCGAGCTGGAACTGGAGCGAACCCGCATTCTTGCCCCCTTCGCCGGCCGCGTTGCCGAACGCTTGATCCAGGTCGGCGAATTGTCTGCGCCGGGCCGCGACATCGCCCGCATTGTCGATATCGACCACAAGGAAGCGATTGCCCAGGCCCCGGTCGCGATCGCGCCCTATCTCAGCGTCGGCCAGGCGGTCACGCTGACCATGGGCGAGGGCGTCAGCGCAACGGCGCCGATCCGTGCCATTATTCCCGTTGGCGACGCCGTGTCGCGCACATTCGAGGTCCGGATCGATCTGGCCGGATCGGACTGGATTGTCGGTTCGGCGGCACGGGCTGCGTTTCCGGCGGAGACGTCTCGCACCCAATCGGCCGTGCCCTATGACGCGGTGATCCTGCGCTCCAGCGGGGCTTTCATCTTCACGGTCGATAGCGACAACGTTGCGCATCAGGTCGCGGTGACCGCCGGCGTGCGCGATAATGGTCATATCGCCGTCAGCGGCGAGATCGAGGTGGGCCAGAGGGTGGTGGTCTCAGGCGCCGAAACCCTGAGCGAGGGGCGCACTGTCCAGGAATTTGCCGAAGACGCCTGATCTGTAGTGGCCCTCCGATATCGGCATGCTAGGGTTTGGGCACCATCAACGCCGCGACGGGCCCGTGTGGCTGCTCGCCCCAACCGCACCGGATCTGCCATGAGACAGCTCAGCATGCTCGGCCTGCTCGTCGCGGCACTGGCCGCCGCCCCGGCCACGGCGCAGGACACGGAGCTTGCAACCCTGTTGTCCGCACCACTTGAAATCGAACGCGCCGAAGCGGTGAGCGAGGCCGCGCTGACGGTGCGCGGCGGCAAATTGTTCATTGATGCCGTCGCCGATGGCGAGGCCGGGGAATTCATCCTCGACAGCGGATCGCCGACCATTCTTTCCCGTGACTTCACCGAAGCCCTGGGTCTTGAAGTCGTGGCGCAGAATACCGGCCTCGACGCCAATGGCGCCGAGGTCACGATGGATTTCGCCGTTCTCGACACGCTGCAGATCGGCACGGTGGTGTTTCACGACGTCCCGGTCCTGATCCATGATTTCAGCAGCCTCGACATGGGCGCCTGTATCGTCGGGCCGGGCATTCTCGGCTCGGAACTGTTTCCCGGCAGTGCCTGGCGGATCGATACAGGTGCCGGCCGGTTATCGATCGCGGCCAGCCTGGATGATTTGCCGGAGCGCGAAGCGGTCGTGACAGCGCCGCTGCGTGATTTCGGCTATCCGCACGCGCCGATTGTCGATTATGCGGTCGGCGATGTTTCGGACAAGGCGCTGTTCGATACCGGCAGCGAAGCCGAGATCGCGCTCTTCGCCCGCGTGGCTGCCGCGGCCTCGGTGCAGCAGGCCGTGCGCGCCGGCAGCGTCGTCACCGGTCGGGGCCATGAAGGCGAATCGGCCGGCGGACGCGGGCAAACCGTCACCCTGACGCGTTTCAGCCTGACCGATTTTCTGCTGGGCCCTGACAGCCTCGGGCCCGTCCGCGCCACGACACGTTCTGTTCCGCCAACCCTGGTCGGAGCCGGCATCCTCGCCTCGCATGTCGTGACGCTGGATTACCCGGGCGCACAATTTCTGCTCGCGGCCCGCGAGGCGCCGGAGCCCGGCCATGCCGAATCCGGCTATTCGCTCGCCTTTGTCGGCGATGAGGTCCGCGTGGTGCAATTGTTCGACGGCTCGGTCGCGGCCGGAGCCGGCCTGCGGCTGGGTGACCAAGTGGTTGCGGTGTCCGGGCGGTCACTTGTGGTGAGTGGGGACAATCCAAAATGCAGCATCGCCGACTGGCTGTTTGCCGATTTTGATGCCGCGCAACCGGCCGGGCTCGAGATTGTGCGCGAGGGCGTGACCAGCCGGATCAGCATTCCACAACATTGACGGCGAGACCGCCCTGGCTGGTCTCCTTGTATTTTTCCTGCATGTCGACGCCGGTCTGACGCATGGTCTCGATCACCTGGTCGAGTGAGACCTTCATGTCGGCGGAGGTCGCGCGCAGGGCCAGGCGCGCGGCATCGATCGCCTTGATCGCGCCGATGGCATTGCGCTCGATACAGGGGATCTGCACCAGTCCGCCGACCGGGTCACAGGTCAGGCCGAGATTGTGCTCCATGCCGATCTCGGCGGCATCCTCGATCTGGTTGTTATTGGCGCCCATCGCCGCGGCCAAGGCCCCGGCCGCCATCGAACAGGCGACGCCAACCTCGCCCTGGCAGCCCGCTTCAGCGCCGGAAATCGAGGCGTTCTTCTTGTAGAGCGCGCCGATGGCGGCGGCGGTGAGGAAGAAGCGCAGCAGGGCCTCGTCGTCGGACGGATTGCGGTGATAGCGGTCGAAATAGCGCGCGACGGCGGGAATAATGCCGGCCGCGCCATTGGTCGGCGCGGTGACCACACGTCCACCGGCGGCGTTTTCCTCATTGACCGCCATCGCCCACAGATTGATCCAGTCCATCGCGACGAGTGGATCATCGGCCGGATCGGTCTGCTCCTTGAGCAGGTCGCTATAGAGCTTGGGTGCGCGCCGCTTCACCTTCAGCCCGCCGGGCAGGATGCCGTCCTCGCGCAGGCCGCGATCGATGCAGCCCTCCATGGTTTTCCAGATCGTCTCGATCCCGCCGCGCACTTCCGCTTCGCTGCGGAAGGCGCATTCATTGGCCAGCATGATCCGGAAGATGGACAGGTTCTCGCGCTCGCCGATCTCAAGCAGTTCGGCGGCGGAGTTGAACGGGTAGGGCTCGCCTTCCTTGACGTCGGCGGCGGAATTGCGTCCGGCCTCGTGCTCGTCGATGACGAAGCCGCCGCCGATCGAATACCAGATCTCCTCCAGCATCACGCTTTCATCGCCGGCCAGGGCGCGAAACTTCATGGCGTTGGAGTGGAAGGGCAGGCGGATATCGCCGCGAAATTGCAGATCGCGCCGCTCGCTAAACTCGATACTGCGCCCGCCGGGCAAGGTTAGGCGGTGTTCGCTGCGGATACGGTCCAGCCTTGGCGGGATCTCGGCCGGATCGACGCGCGATGGATCGCAGCCTTCAAGGCCGAGCAAGACCGCCTTGTCGGTGCCATGGCCCAACCCGGTCAGCGCCAGCGAGCCATAGAGCTCGGCTTCCAGCCGGTTGATCGCCGCCTCGCCATGCTGCGCGATGACGCGCTCGACGAATTGCCGCGCCGCCAGCATCGGGCCGACCGTGTGCGAGCTGGAAGGCCCGACGCCGATCTTGAACAGGTCGAAAACGCCAAAATGCATGATGACAGGGCCTGACAGGCGCGCCGCAGGCCGGGTTTAACCGAGGCCGCGATCACGCGTGAATGCGTTGAAGCAGATAATGGTCTGCGTGTCCTTGATGCCGGGGATGGTCTGGACCTTCTCGTTCACGAAGCGGCCGATATCGGCATCATCGTCAATCGCGAAATGCGCCAGCAGGTCGAAGGCGCCGGAGATGGAGTGCACCATCGGCGCTTCGTCGAGCTTGTCCACCAATGCCGCGGCGACATCATAGGTGTGGCCCAGCTCGCATTTGATAAAGACGTAGAATTGACGCATCGCGGAGGTCCTCACTCAGGCATTGGATTCGCCTTGACCCTAATACGGCACTAGCGAAGTTTGAAACGTTGAATCTTCCCGGTCTGGGTCTTGGGCAGGGCGGCGACGAATTCGATCGCGCGCGGATACTTGTAGGGCGCGATGGCCGACTTGACGTGGTCCTGCAGCGCCTTGACGAGTTCGGCGTGGCCGTTATGGCCTTCCGCCAACACGATGAAGGCCTTGACGATGGTGCCGCGCTCCACATCGGCCGCGCCGACGACGGCGCATTCCAGCACCGTTTCGTGCAGCAGCAGGGCCTGCTCGACCTCGGGGCCGGCGATATTATAGCCGGAGGAGACGATCAGATCATCGGCGCGCGAGACATACCAGAAATAGCCGTCACCATCGCGGCGATAGAGATCGCCAGTGATGTTCCAGCCCTTCTGCACATAGGTTTTCTGGCGTTTGTCGTCGAGATAGAGACAGCCCGTCGGCCCCTTGACGGCCAGTCGCCCGATTTCGCCATCGGCCACCGGATCGCCCGCTGCATTCACCACCCGGGCCTGATAGCCGGGCACAGCCTTGCCGGTCGCCCCAGGGCGGATGTCGCTGCCGGCGGCTGAAATGAAGATATGGATCATCTCGGTGGCCCCGATTCCGTCAATCAGGCGGATGCCGCTGAGAGCGTGAAAGGCGTCCGAGGTCGCCGCCGGCAAATGCTCGCCGGCCGAGATGCCCTTGCGCAGGCTGGAGAGATCATAATCATCCCACAGGCCCATCAGGGCGCGATAGCCGGTCGGGGCGGTGAACAGGGTGGTGACGCCAAAGCGCTCGATCGTCTCGCACAGCGCCTCGAAGCCGGGGCGGCCGGGCAGGGCCGTGGCCAGGCCGGCGCGGGCCGGGAAGACGACACTGGCGCCCAGCCCGAAGGTGAAGGCGAAGGGCGGCGTGCCGAGATAGATCTCGTCGGGATCCGGCGCCAGCACCGAGCGGGCGAAGGTATCGGCCATCGCCAGCACGCTGGAGTGGAAATGGGCGCAGGCCTTGGGCTCGCCGGTCGTGCCGGAGGTGAAGGCGAGCAGGGCGATATCATCGCGCGCGGTATCGACAGCGTCGAAATGCTGCGGCTTGCCGGCCATGCGCGCCGTGAGTTCCCCATCCGGCCCCCAGTCCATGATCCGGCCGAGAACCGGCTCCAGCGCTGCCGCCTCGCGCACCGGATCGGCCAGGGCGGCGTCGCACAGGGCGTGGCTGACCTGCCCCTTGGCGATCACCTTGGCAAGCTCGCCGGCGCGCAGCATCGGCATCGTCATCACCGCAACGCCGCCGGCCAGAATGACGCCATACCAGGCGGCGATCAGTTCGATGGAGTTGTAGCCGTGCAGCAGGACGCGATTGCCCGCCAACAGCCCCATATCGGTGACCAGGACATGGGCGATGCGGCCGGCTTCGGCGCGCAGGCCGGACCAGCTGATCTCGCGCGCGGGCGAATAGATCGCGGTCTTGTCGCCAAGGCCATTTCCAATATTGCGATCAAGCAGTTCGGCAGCGCAGTTCAAGCGGTCCGGATAGGTCAGTTCGGGCCGGTCAAAACAGAATTCGGGCCAGTCGGCCGACGCGGGCAGGCGCTCGCGCGTGAAGGCATCAACATGCCCGCTGGTGTGCATCGTCATGACGTCCTCCCCGACGTGTCCGACTGCGTTTTTGCGCCGTGATCTAGCTTTCGATCACCGCCGTCGTTTCAATCTCGATCTTGGCGTCCGGCTCGATCAGGCCGGCAACGATGACAAAGGCCATGGTCGGATAATTGCGCCCGATCAATGCCTTCCAGATACCGCCGAGCTCCGCTTCTGCGGCGAGATACTCGTCGCGGCTGGTGATATAGCCGGTCATGCGCACGATATGCTCGGGCCCGGCACCAGCCTCGGCGAGCACGGCGAGAGTGTTCTCGAGCACCTTGCGGAACTGGGCCGCGAAATCGTCAGAGACGATGACGCCGTGTTCGTCCCAGCCGATCTGGCCGGCAACATAGACCTGGCGGCCGCTTGTCGCGATGCCGTTGGAATAGCCTTTCGGGCGCGGCCAGCTGGGGGGCAGCAAGGTCTGCATCACTTCACCTCCAGAAAGGTCAGCATCTTGGCGCGCAGGATTTCGGGAATTCGTTCCGGAGCGTGTTTCTCGGCGTCGATATAGACCAGTACAGGCCGAGCAATCATCCTGACTTCCGTCTCGTGGGTGGCGGTGATGGTCAGCTTGAAGGAGCTGCGCCCGACCTCATTGACCACGAGCTTGAAGGCCAGCTCGTCATCGAGCCGGCTGGGCGCCTTGAAATCGACCTCGATATGCGCGAGCGGCACGGCATAGTGGCCCTTGACGATCATGGCGTCGAAACCATAGCCCAGACCGGTCTCGAACCAGTCCTCGATACAGGCATTGATCATCTCGAAATAGCGCGGATAGAAGACAATCCCCGCCGGATCGACATCGGCAAAGCGTATGCGGCGATCAACCCGGAACACCATTATTTCCACTCCGACAAATGCTGGCGCGCGATGACAAGTTTCTGCACCTCCGACGCCCCCTCATAAATCCGCAAGGCCCGGATATCGCGATACAGCGCCTCGGGCACCGAGCCCTTGGTGACACCGAGCCCGCCAAACAATTGCACCGCCGTATCGATCACGCGCTGCGCCGCCTCGGTGGCATGGAGCTTGGCCATCGCCGCTTCGCGGGTGATGCGGGCGGCGCCCGTGTCCTTGGTCCAGGCGGCGCGATAGATCAACAGCGCGCTGGCGTCGATATCGAGCGCCATCTCGGCTAGTTGCGTCTGCACGCCCTGCTGGTCCGCCAGCGTCGCGCCGAACAGCTTGCGTGTCGTGGCGCGCGCTGTGGCCTCGTCCAGCGCCCGGCGGGCAAAGCCCAGCGATGCGGCACCAACGGTTGAGCGGAACACATCCAGGGTCGCCATCGCGATCTTGAAACCGGATCCCGATGCGCCAATCAGGCTGGCGGCGGGCAGGTGGCAATCCTCGAACACCAGGCGGGCGAGGGGATGCGGTGCGATGGTCTCGATGCGCTCGGCGACGTTCAGGCCAGCTGTGTTGGCGTCGAGGATGAAAGCGGACAGGCCGCGTGCGCCGTCGGCCTCACCGGTGCGGGCGAAGACGACGTAGAAATCGGCAATACCGCCATTGGAGATGAAGGTCTTTTCGCCCTTGAGGCGCCAGCCATCACCATCCGGTGTCGCGGTGGTGGCGATGGCGGCGACGTCGGAACCGGCCTCCGGCTCGGTCAGGGCGAAGGCGGCGCAGAGCTCGCCGCGGGCAACGCCGGGCAGCCAGGCCTGTTTCTGGGCCTCGGTGCCAAACAGCGAGATCGCGCCGGAGCCCAGCCCCTGCATCGCGAACACGAAATCGGCCAGCCCGCTGCGATAGCCCAGATGCTCGCGCATCAGGCAGAGCGAGCGCACATCAAGCGCGTCGGTCACGCCGCCATAGCCGGCGGGGACGCAATAGCGCGTCAGGCCGGCCTCGCCGAGCGCCTTGAGGATGGCACGGCAATCCCCATCGACATCGGCATGCGCGTCAAACCCATGGGTGCCGAACCGGCCCTCGGCCCAGCTTTCGGCAAAGCTTGCCAGCTCGCGGTGGGCATCCGAGAGGAAAGGCCAGTCGAGATAGCTGCGGTCGGCCATTCAATTGCCCTCGAAAACGGGTTTCTGTTTGGCGACGAAGGCGGTGTAGGCGCGCTCGAAATCCTTCGTCTGCATGCAGATCGCCTGTGCCTGGGCCTCGGCCTCGATGGCGGTGTGCAGACTCATATCCCACTCCGTATTGAGCTGGTTCTTGGTCATCGCATTGCCGAAATTCGGTCCCGCTGCGACCCGCGCCGCCCAGTCCCGCGCGGCGTCCATCAATTCATCGGCGTCGGTAATGCGATTATAGAACCCCCAACGTTCGCCTTCCCCGGCCGACATGGAACGGCCGAGATAGAGGAGTTCCGAGGCGCGGCCCTGGCCGATAATGCGCGGCAGCATGGCGCAGGCGCCCATATCGCAGCCGGCCAGACCGACGCGATTGAACAGGAAGGCGCATTTGGCCTCCGGCGTCGCGATGCGCAGATCGGAGGCCATCGCCATGATCGCACCGGCTCCGACACAGACGCCGTCAATGGCGGCGATGACGGGCTGCGGGCAATCGCGCATCGCCTTGACCAGATCGCCGGTCATGCGGGTGAAATCGAGCAATTCGGGCATATCCATGCCGACCAGCGGTCCGATGATCTCATGCACATCGCCGCCGGAGCAGAAATTGCCGCCGGCGCCGGTGATGATGATCGCCTTGACCGATTTGACGTAGACGAGGGCGCGGAACATGTCGCGCAACTCGGCATAGCTTTCGAAGGTCAGCGGATTCTTGCGCTCGGGCCGGTTGAAGGTGACGGTGCCAATCCCGTCCGCAAAGCTCCAGAGGTAATGCTCCGGCTGGTAGGTCGTCGGGTCCATCAATTGATCCCTGTTTGCCAGGCCGGCGCCAGGCGCGGCCATCCCTGTACGCGCCATTGATTCCGGCGCTTGTGCCTCAAGACCTACGACGCGCTGCCCGCAGCGTCCACTGTTCGCGACCCGCGCGCCGGCGCGGCGCAGATTCCTGTTCGCCAGGCGCGGCGATCTGATAGAGACTAGACCGAAACATCGTCTTACCCCGAAAGGTCATCATGAGCGCTCCGGTCACCATCTCCCGCCTGTTCACCGACAAAACCGATATCGGCCGCACCGAATTGCGCAGCCAGCCAGCCGCTGAGCTGCAGACCGGGGAGATACTGCTCAAGATCAAAAGCTTCTCGCTGACGGCCAATAATATCACCTATGCCGCCTTCGGCGATGCGATGCAGTACTGGAATTTCTTCCCGACCGGCGAAGAGGGCTTTGGCCATATGCCGGTCTGGGGTTTTGCCGATGTTGTCGCCTCGAGCACGCCCGGGATCGAGGTCGGGGAACGCTTCTACGGCTATTTCCCGATCGCCAGCCATGTCCGCATGCGCCCCGGCCGCATCTCGCCGCGCGGCTTTTATGACGTCTCGGACCACCGGCTCGAATTGGTCTCGGCCTATAACCAGTACACCCGTTGCAGCGAGGACGAGGTCTATCGCCCGGATCGCGAGGCCTTCCAGGCCCTGTTCCGCCCGCTCTTTGTCACCGCCTTCATGCTCGCTGATTATCTCGCCGATAATGACTGGTTCGGGGCGCGGCAATTGCTGATCTCCAGCGCCTCGAGCAAGACCGCCTATGGCACCGCCTTCTGCCTGTTGAGCGAGGACCAGGTGACGCTGACGGCGCTGACCTCACCGCGCAATGGCGATTTTGTGCGCGCGCTCGGATGTTATGAGACCACTGCGCTCTACGACGATATCGAACAGCTCGATGCCTCGATCCCGACCGCCTATGTCGATTTCGCCGGCGATGTCGCCCTGCGCGCGCGCATCCATCATCATTTCGGCCCGTCCCTGATGCATGACTGTGTCGTCGGCGCGGCGCACAATGCGCCCTTTGCCAAACCGGTCGACATGCCCGGGCCGGCGCCGAAATTCTTCTTCGCCCCGGAACAGATCGCCAAGCGCAACAAGGATTGGGGACCGGACCTGTTCAACACCCGTTTCAGCGAAGCGCAGGAGCGCTTCTTTGAACAGGTCAGCACCGCCGATCCGGTCTGGATGACGGTCGAGACCGGGCGCGGCTTCGACGCGGCCCAGGCCGTGATCCGTACCCTGGCGGATGACGGCGGCGATCCGGCGCGTGGCCATATGATCGCGCTCGACTGACGCCCCGGCAGCCAAAAGCCGGGGCGAAACCGCTTTGGCAGAAAATGCCGGTATGGTTAAATTGCGCCGCCAGAGATCGTAATCGCCTGTCCTGACACGGATCCGCTCAGGGGCGAGCACAGGAAGCTGACGGCCTCGGCCACTTCTTCCGACTGGATCAGGCGTCCCTGCGGATTGTTCTTGGTCAGCTCGGCGAGCGCGTCCTCGCGAGAGCGGCCGGTCTTGGCCATGATATTGGCGATGGAATTGTCGACGATGGCGGTCTCGACATAGCCCGGGCAGACGGCGTTGAAGGTCGCATTGGTGTGGGCATATTCCAGCGACAGGGATTTGGTCAGGCCGACAACGGCGTGTTTCGAGGCGACATAGGGGGCGATATAGGCCCCGCCGCGCAGGCCGGCGATCGAGGCGATATTCACCACCCGGGCATAATCCGCCTTCATCATCGAGCCGATCACGGCCTGGGTGCAGCGCACCAGCCCCTCGACATTGACCGCCTGGATGCGTTGCCACTCCTCGATCGAGGTGCGGTGGAAGGCGCCCGCCGCGGCGATGCCCGCATTATTGACGAGGATATCGATCTCGCCGCCCGCCTTGGCTGCGGCAAAGGCATCATCGACGCTGTCGGCATCGGTGACGTCGATCCGGATGGCCTCGGCGCCCGTTATGGTGCTGGCGGCGGCCTCGAGCCGGTCCAGGTTGCGGCCCATGATGATCACCCGGGCGCCGTCGGCGGCGAGAGCCTTGGCGCATGCCAGACCGATGCCGGTGCCGCCGCCGGTGATGACGGCGCGATGTCCTGTCAGCTTGCTCATACCTTCAGCTCTCCTTGTTGGGCGCGCGCGAGATTGCGCGTCAATTGTTCAAAACCGGCCGCATATTGCGGTGGCACATACACATCACGATAGCCCAGTTCCGCCGCCGCGCGCAGTGTCCACATCGGATCGATCAGGTGCGGGCGCGCCAGCGCCACCAGATCGGCCCGGCCGGCGGCGAGGATGGAATTGACGTGGTCGGTCTCATAGATATTGCCGACGGCCATGGTCGCGCAGCCGAGCTCATTGCGGATGCGGTCGGAAAACGGCGTCTGGAACATGCGGCCATAGACCGGGCGCGCCAGCGGTGTCGTCTGCCCGGCGGAGACATCGATCAGATCAGCGCCGGCCTCGCGGAAGGCATTGGCAATCGCCAGGCTGTCGGCCTCTGACAGGCCATCATCGCCAAGCCAGTCCGTCGCCGACAGCCGCACGGCCATCGGCCTGTCGTCCGGCCAGACCGCGCGCATGGCGTTGAAGACCTCGAGCGGGAAGCGCAAACGGTTCTCGACCGGTCCGCCATACGCGTCGCTGCGCTGATTGGAGATCGGGGTGAGAAAGCTCGAGAGCAGATAGCCATGGGCGCAGTGCAGCTCGACCATGTCGAAACCGGCCTCCAGCGCGCGATGCGTCGCGGCGACGAAATCGGCCAGCACCGCATCCATATCGGCGCGGTCCATCTCCCGCGGGGTCTGGTTTGTCTCGCTCCACGGCAAGGGTGAGGGCGCGATCAGCGGCCAATTGCCGGTCTCAAGCTGTCTGTCCGAGCCCTCCCAGGCGAGCCGTGTCGAACCCTTGCGGCCGGCATGGGCCAGCTGGACTGCCATTTTGGCGCGGCTCTGCGAATGGGCGAAATCGGTGATCGCCCGCCAGGCCTTCACATGTTCATCGGTATAGAGGCCGGCGCAGCCCGGCGAGATACGGCCATCGCGGCTGACATCGGTCATCTCGGTATAGACGAGGCCGGCTCCGCCCAGGGCGCGGGCGCCGTAATGCACAGTGTGGAAGGGGCCGGGCAGGCCATCCTCGGCGGAATACATGCACATGGGCGAGACCACGACGCGGTTTTCCAGCCGCATGCCCCGCAGCTCGAACGGCGCAAACATGGGCGGCCGCGCATCAGCCTTGGCGCCACCGGTGGCCTGGCTGGTAAACCAGCGCTCGACGCCTGCCAGCCAGTCGGGATCGCGCAGGCGCAGATTTTCATGGCTGATACGCTGGGAGCGGGTCAGCAGGGAATAGGCAAATTGCTTGGGTTCGAAGCCGAGATAGCGGTCAAGATGCTCGAACCATTCGGTCGAATTGCGCGCCGCGCTCTGCAATTTGAGCACTTCGACCGTGCGCACGGCCTGGTAATCCTTCAGCCCATCGGCGACCGGCTTGTCGGTGCTGGTCAGCACGTCGGCGAGCATGATCGCGTCTTCCAGCGCCAGCTTGGTGCCCGAGCCGATCGAGAAATGCGCCGTGTGGGCGGCATCGCCCAAGAGGACGATATTGTCGTGCACCCAGCTCTCGCACAGCACGCGCGGGAAATTGAGCCAGGCCGAGCCGCGCAGATGCCGCGCATTCGACATCAGTGGATGATCGTCCAGCCAGGGCGCGAACAGGGCCTCACAAGCGCGGCAGCATTCATCCTGGTCCATCTCGCCAAAGCCGAGGCCTTCCCAGGTCTCCGGCGCGCATTCGACGATGAAGGTCGAGGTCTCGTCGTCAAAGCGGTAGGCATGGGCCCAGACCCAGCCATGCGGTGTCTCGACAAAAATGAAGGTGAAGGCGTCGAACACCTTATGGGTGCCGAGCCAGACGAACTTGTTGCGCCGCAACTCGATATCGGGCTTGAAACTGCCGGCGAAACGGCTGCGGATCTTCGAATTGAGCCCGTCGGAGGCGACGATCATGTCGGCATCGGCGAATGGGGAGAGGTCGTCGCCAATCTCGCATTCGAAATGCAGGCCGACACCGAGTTCGGCGGCGCGCTCCTGCAGCAGGTTGAGCAGTTTCTTGCGGCCAATGCCGCAAAAGCCGTGCCCGGTCGAGGTTTCGGTGATGCCCTTGAAGACGACATCGATATCGTCCCAATGCGCCAGGCTGGCGCCGATGGCACGGGCACTCACCGGGTCATTGCGGCCGAGATTCTCCATCGTCTGGTCGGAGAAGACGACGCCCCAGCCGAATGTGTCCCCGGCCTTGTTGCGCTCATAGACATCGACGGTGCAATCGGGATCGCGCAGCTTCATCGAGATCGCGAAATAGAGACCGGCGGGGCCGCCGCCAAGACAGGCAATTTTCATGGCTTGCGACCTTTCCAGACGGGGTTCAGGTGACGGCTGCGCGCGTGGCAAAGCGCGCCTCGCGCCATTCGCCGCTCTGCATGATATGGGCGAGTGCCGTGATCGCCAGCCAGACATCCTCATAGCGGGTATAGAGCGGGGTGAAGCCGAAGCGCAAAATATCCGGTGCCCGGAAATCACCGATCACGCCGCGCCCGATCAGCGCCTGCATGATGGCATAGCCCTCATCATGGCGGATCGAGACCTGGCTGCCGCGCAGTGCCGCATCGCGCGGACTGGCGAGGTCGAAACCGGTCAGCCGGTCCTCGCAAAGCGCGATGAAGAGATCGCCCAGCGCCTGTGATTTCAGGCGGATCGCGGCCATCTCCGCCTCAAGCATCAGATCCAGCCCGCATTCCAGCGCCGCCATGCCAAGGATCCCCGGCGTGCCGCACTGGAAACGGTCAATCCCGGCGCCGGGCGCGTAGTCATCCCTGAAGGCGAACGGGTCGGCATGGCCGAGCCAGCCGGACAGTGCCGGGAAGACATGGTCATGATGGCGCTCGGCGCAGAAGATGAAGGCCGGCGCGCCCGGTCCGCCATTGAGATATTTATAGCCGCAGCCGACCGCGAAATCGGCTTCGCAGCCATTGAGGTCAACCGGCAGGGCACCGGCGCTGTGGCTGAGATCCCAGATCACCAGCGCCCCGGCCTCGTGCGCGGCGCGGGTCAGGGCGGCCATATCGTGCAGACGGCCGGACTTGTAATGCGTCTGGGTCAGCAAAAGGACGGCGACCTGGTCATTGAGCGCTGCAGGGATTTCGGCCGCGGGCAGGAGTTTGGGCTCGATCCGCCCGCCCGACAGCGCTGCCAGGCCCTGCATCATATAGGCATCGGTCGGGAAATTGCCGGTCTCCGACAGGATCACCGAACGCTCCGGGCGCAATTGCACCGCCGCACTCAGCGCCTTGAAAACATTGATCGAGGTCGAGTCCGCAGCGACGACTTCGTGGTCCTTCGCACCGATCAGGCGCGCGATCTTGCCGCCGAGCCGGCGCGGCGCCTCGATCCAGTGATTGCAGTTCCAGGAGCGGATCAGATCCTGCCCCCATTCGCGGGCGACGACATCGGCAATCCGCGCGCCTGTGACCTTGGGCAGGGCGCCGAGCGAATTGCCGTCGAGATAGATGACGCCTTCAGGCAGATCGAACCGGTCGCGGAAATCGCGCAACGGATCGGCGGCATCCATGGCCAGTATCGCGTCGAGATCCATCAGCCCAGCTCCCTCAGTATGGCTCGCACCGGCGCGGCATCGGCGCCGGCGATTTTCAGGGGCAGGGCGATCAGTTCATGGCGCCCGTCGGGCACCTCATCGAACACCAGGCCTTCGAGAATGCGCATGTCATGGCGCTGCACGGCATGGTGCGCATCCATCGTCTTCGACGTCTGCGGATCGAGCGAGGCGGCATCGACACCGATCAGACGGCAGCCGCACTTCGCCAGCCGCTCAATCACATCCCTGTGCAGGGCGCGAAAATCATGGTCCCAGACATCATGCGGGAAGGCCTGATAGGTGCGGATCAGCACGCGCGCCTCGCCCTCGATCAAAGACCAGTCGAGGTCATCGATCCTCACATGCTCGCCGCTGCCGCCGGCGGTGACGAGACGGCAGGGACCGAGATAGGGCGCCAGATCGACGCTGGCGGCATCGATACCGGCCTTGTCGTAATGCGAGGGCGCATCGGCATGGGCGCCGCTATGGGTCGAGAGCGTCAGGCGCGAAACCTTGACCGGACAGCCCGGCCCGATCGACCAGGTCTCGTCGACCGCAAAGGCGGTATCGCCAGGCCAGACCGGCAGGCCCGGACGCAAGGTTTGCGAGATGTCCCAGAGCTTTGTCATGATATCCTAGAGCGAGGTCCGCACGGTCCAGATCTCCGGGAAGAAGCGCAGATCGAGCGCCTTGACCAGATACCCGACGCCGGAGGTGCCGCCAGTGCCGCGGCGATAGCCGATAATGCGCTCGACGGTCTTCATATGGGCAAAGCGCCATTGCTGGAATTTATGCTCGAGATCGACCAGCTTCTCCCCGAGCTCATAGGCTTCCCAATGCGTCTTGCTGTCGCGATAGATCTCGCGCCAGACATCCTCGACCGCCGCGCTGGCCTCATAGGGCTGGGCCCAGTCGCGGCTGGTCTTGTCGGCGGGGATGGCATAGCCGCGCCGCGCCAGCAGCATCAGTGTCTCGTCCCACAGGCTCGGCGCCTCCAGCGCCGTATTGACCATTTTCCAGGCCGGCGGGTTGGACTTGTGGACCCGTGCCAGCTCGGCATTCTTGTTGCCGAGGCGAAACTCGATGGTGCGGTACTGGAAGGACTGGAAGCCGGAACTCTGGCCGAGCTTGTCGCGGAAGGCGAGATAGTCGGCGGGAGTCATCGTCGACAATACATCCCAGGCGGCGATCAATTGCTCCTGGATGCGGGCGACGCGGGTGAACATTTTCAGCGCCGGACCGATCTCGTCCTTCTGCAGATGCGCCACAGCACCGGCGGTCTCGTGCAGGATCAGCTTCATCCACAATTCGCCGACCTGGTGGATCAGGATGAAGAGCATTTCGTCATGCTCGTCGGTCAGCGGGTTTTGCGACGCCAGCAGGGTGTCGAGGCCGAGATAGCCGCCATAGGACATCTTGTCCTTCATGTCCCAGTGGATGTCCTCGCCGGAGACATCCACGCGGGAGGAAAACTTGTCGCTCATGCTCATCCCCTGGTCCCCGGGCTGGCGGGGGCTCGATAGCGCGACTCGCGCACCGTTTTTGTGGAACAGGTGTAGGGGATAAGGCGGGCCGGGGGCAACCGCGCCCGTCCGGGACACAGCGCCGCGCCGGTTGCTTGCCAGCGCCGGATCGCCTGCCTAGCGTCAGCTCAGACAAGGAGATGGCGACGATGATGGAAGCGGTTCACGAACAGACAGTGTGGGATGTGATCGGGCTCTATCTGCAGCTCGGCTACACCCACATCCTGCCAAAGGGGCTCGATCACATCCTGTTCGTGCTGGCGCTGTTCTTCGCCTCCTCGCGTCTGAAACCGCTGGTCTGGCAGGTCTCCGCCTTCACCCTCGCGCATACGCTGACCCTGGCCCTAGCGGTGCTCGGCCTGGTCACCCTGCCGCCGGAAATCGTCGAGCCGGTGATCGCTCTCTCTATCGCCTTCGTCGCGATCGAGAATATCGTCTTCAGGGAGATGCAGCGCTGGCGGCCGCTGGTCGTGTTCGGCTTCGGCCTGTTTCACGGGCTCGGCTTTGCCGGTGTGCTGGTCGAGCTCGGCATGCCGCAGGGTCAGCTCTTGCCGAGCCTGCTCAGCTTCAATATCGGCGTCGAGGCAGGCCAGCTGACGATTATTCTGGCGATGTGGTTTGCGTTTCACCGCTTTCGCGAGGCGAGCTGGTATCCGGCCCTGACGAAGGGCGCTTCGGCCCTGATCGCGGTGGTGGCGCTGTGGTGGGTGGTCGAACGGGTGTTTCTGGGCGGGTAGCGGACCTGTCCGGAGCCTAGAGAAACGGGTTCCGGATCGTCAGCGGCCCCAGGACCTGTCCATGCTGAAGGTCCTCGGTGAGCAGAATTGTGGCACCGCTGCGGATCGCGACAGCGAGGATCAGACAGTCATACCAGGAAAACCGGTATGACTGGGCCAGGTCGATGGCCGCCTCGATGTCGATTTCCTGGATTTGCTCAACGGCGCAGGTTTCCCGGAAGATGCCCAGCAGGTACCGGATCTCTGGCCATCCCAGTCCGGTCCGGCGACGTGCCGCATTGACGAATTCGCTCAAGACCTGGGTGGAAATGGATCGGCGCAGGCTGCTGTCGCGTAGCAGGGCCGCCGCGATGCCGGCCTTCTCCACATGGTCTGAAGCCAGGTAGACGAAGATATTCGTGTCCAGGAATACCCGGTCGATGTGGCTCAGCGCATTCACCGCTCGTTGGCTTCGTCGCGATCAAACTTGAAATCGGCTGGAAACTTCTCCCGGAAGCCGCGGACAATCTCCAGCCGCTCGTCGATCGTGGGCTTGCGCGCGATATCGAAGCTGCGCCGCCCTGAAATATTGATCTCAATCTCGTCACCCGCCTTCAGGTCGAGCGCCTCGACCACTGCTGCGGGCAATCGGACAGCGAGGCTGTTGCCCCATTTGGACACTTGCATGGCCGCTCTCCTTCCACGCGTCGGATATACACTCGTTACAAAGTATATCACGATGTGCGCTGGCACGGAAACCACAAACAAAAAGGGCGGCCCGAGAGCCGCCCTTTCCGTATTCAAGCGTCCGGGAAAACTATTCCCAGCCGCAGCTGCTGCCGGCGTTCTCTTCTTCCAGGCGCGTCATCAGCGGCTGGAAATAGGCGATGATGGCCGAGCCGTCCATTTCGCGGGTGCCGGTGAAGGCTTCCAGCGCGTCGGGCCAGGGCTGTGAGGCGCCCATTTCCATCATCTCGTTGAAGCGGCGGCCGACTTCCTCATTGCCATAGACGGTGCAACGATTGAGCGGGCCTTCCCATCCGGCCATGTCGCAAGCGGCCTGCTGGAACTGGAATTGCAGGATATAGCTCAGGAAATAGCGTAAGTAAGGCACATTGTTGGCGATGTGGTATTTCGCGCCCGGATCGAAGGCATCGGCGGGGCGTTCCACCGGCGGCATGATGCCCTGATACTGCTCGCGCAGCTCCCACCAGGCGGTGTTGTAGTCTTCCGGCGTGATCTCGCCGCGGAAGACGCGCCAGCGCCACTGATCCATCATCACCGCGAAGGGCAGGAAGGCGATCTTGTCGAGGGCGAGATTCATCATCAGGCCGAGATCGGCGGACTCGTCGGGCACTTCGTCTTCCTCGAGCAGGCCGATCTGCACCAGATAATCCGGCGTCACCGACAGCGCGACGAAATCGCCGATCGCTTCGTGGAAGCCGTCATGGGCGCCGGTGCGGAACAGCATGTCCTGGCCGCGATAGGCGCGCTGGTAGAAATTATGGCCCAGCTCGTGGTGGACGGTGCGGAAGTCCTCGGCATTGACGTGGGTACACATCTTGATGCGGATATCTTCCTCATTGTCGAGATTCCACGCCGAGGCATGGCAGACGACATCGCGGTCGCGCGGACGCGTGATCAGCGAGCGTTCCCAGAAGGTCTCCGGCAGCGGATCAAGGCCGAGCGAGGTGTAGAAGCGCTCACCGGTCTCAACCATCTGCACTGGCGTGTAGTCGTGATCCTCGAGCAATTGCGTCAGATCATAGCCGGGACCATCGCCGGACTGGATGCCGACAATATCATTGATCGGTGCCCAGCCCTGGGCCCACATATTGCCCAGCAGATCGGCGCGGATCGGGCCGGTCGTCGCCTGGACGTCTTCGCCATAGGTCTCGTTGAGCCCGTCGCGGACATAGCAGTGGAGCTGTTCATAGAGCGGCTCGACCTGGCCCCAGAGGCGCTCGACTTCGGCTTCCATCTCGTCGGCCGGCATGTCGTAATTGGACAGCCACATCTCGGCGAGATCAGAGAAACCCAGTTCGCGGGCGCCGGCATTGGCGATCTCGACCATCTCGGCATAATCCTGGCTCATCTGGGCCGGATTGATCGCGGCGCGCCAGTCATTCCACATCATGGCGAGGAATTCGGGATCACGCTCCGTGCCCATCATCACTTCCAGCGTGTCGAGCGTGACGGGTGTGTCGTCAATCTCGATCGTGCCGGTGGAATAGGACGAGCTCATCCGCGTCGTGAGTTCAGCGAGGCGCTGGGCGTAATCACTGCCCGATGGGGTGGGGAGGGTGATGCCGGCGGTCAGCATGGTCATCTTGCGGCGCATGTCGAGCGGCAGATCGGTGTCGCTGAAGCGGGCGGTCTCGCCGGCCTGGCGGACCTGAAGCTCGGTCGCTTCCGCGCTCATCCGGCTGACCAGATACTCGGTGTCCTCGGTGATGAAGTTGGCATAGACCCAGGCCGTATGGGCGGCAAACTCCCCGAAATCGCCAATCTCGGCCTCGGTTTCCGCGAGGAATTGCGCCGCGTCCTCGACCGTGCCTGGCGCAGCCGGGTCGGCCTGTGTCGCCGGGGCGGTGTCCTGGTGGATATCGTGCATGGTCTCGCCGCCATGGGCGCGGCTCTCATGCATGTTGTGATAGGTGTAGAGCCCGCCGGCCGCCAGGAGGGCGCCAACCGCTACACCGGTCAGAAGTTTGGTCATTGTCGATACTCCCCTTGTCATCGGCGTCCCGCGCCGGATTGCTGCCATCCTCGCTTTCTGCATCGCTGCGTCAAGCGCCTGAGCCTTACGTCTGCACTACCGGTCCAGCTGCTGGCGATGCCAGGCGAGATGCTCGCCGACAAAGCTGGCGATGAAGAAATAGGAATGATCATAACCGGCCTGGCGCCGCACGGTGATGTCGCGGCCATCGATCTCCGCTTCGAGCAATTCCGGGCGCAATTGCTCGGCGAGGAAATTGTCGGCCAGGCCCTGGTCGATCAGGATCGGGGGCAGGGCAGCGTCGCTATTGGCCAGCAGCTGGCAGGCATCATGGGCGGCCCAAGCTGACTGGTCGTCGCCGAGATAGGTGGTGAAGGCCTTGATGCCCCAGGGCACCTGCATCGGCGCCACGATCGGGGCGAAGGCGGAGATGGCGGCAAAGCGGTCGGGATGGGTCAGGCCGATCGTCAGCGCGCCATGCCCGCCCATCGAGTGGCCCATGATTGACTGGCGCTGCATATCCAGCGGGCAGGCCTCGGCGACCAGGGCCGGCAATTCCGCCGTCACATAATCCCACATCTGAAAATGCTTCGCCCACGGCTCGCGCGTGGCATTGAGGTAGAAACCGGCGCCCTGGCCGAGATCATAGGCCTCATCATCGGCGACGCCTTCGCCGCGCGGCGAAGTGTCCGGACAGATGATCGCGAGGCCGAGTTCGGCGGCATAGCGCTGGGCGCCGGCCTTGATGACGAAATTCTCGTCCGTGCAGGTCAGCCCGGCCAGGAACCAGACCGCCGGCACGGGGCCCTGTGCGGCCTGCGGTGGCAGGTAGACCGACACCGTCATCTCGCAATCGAGCACATTGGAGCGGTGGCGATAGCGCCGCTGATCGCCGCCGAAACATTTGACCGAGCTGAGCAATTCCATCTGCGTCTCCAAGGGTTAGCGGGGTGTCTTGCCGCGCTTGGCGGCCTGGATGACGATTTCCAGCCCGTTGAGAAAGGCCGAGCGATCCTTGGGGCCGAAGGGCCGGGCGCCACCGGTCTGCATCCCGGTCTCGCGCAGATCGGTCATCAGGTTGCGCGTCGCCAGCACCGAACCGATATTGTCGGGCGTGAAGGGTTTGCCGCGATGATCGACCGCCAGCGCCCCGGCCTTGAGGCAGCGATCGGCGAGCGGAATATCGGTGGTGACACAGACATCGCCGGGCCCGATCTCGTCGGCAATCCAGTTATCGGCCGCATCGGTGCCCTGGTCGACAATCACCAGCCGGGCCCAGTTGGAATTGGGCCGGCGAATGCCGCCATCACACACGAACAGCATCTCGATCTCATGGCGCTCGCCGACGCGAAGGACTTCATCCTTCACCGGGCAGGCATCGGCGTCGACGTAGAGCTTCACCGCAACTGGTCCACCAGCGCCAGCATCGCCTCGAGATTGGCGGCACCGAGCTTGCGGCAGCGTTCCGGCGACCAGCCATGGATATAGTCGGGCAGGTCGGCATTGTCCTTGAACGGCATTTCCAGCGTCATCGCCAGGCATTTGAATTCATTGGCGAGATAATTGGTGCAGACGGAGAGATTGGCGGTGCCGGGCGCATCGACATCATAGCCGTGCTGCGTCTGGAAATCCGGGCTCGCCGTGCACAGGGCGGCCTTGTAGGCGTCGAGATTAGTCTGGCCGCGCTGGTCGAAATTCGGCGCCCCTTCACCGCCGGCGATGAAGTTGTAGGGCAGGGCCTCATCGCCATGGACGTCGAGGGCGAGATCAATCCCGGTCTCGCGCATGCGATTGAGCACATGGAACACCTCGGGCGAGTTTTCCAGGCTGGCCTTGTCCCATTCGCGGTTGAGATTGACGCCCTTGGCATTGGTGCGCAGATGGCCGCGCTTGGAGCCATCGGGATTCATGTTCGGCACGATATGGAAGACGGCTTTCGAGCGCAGCTTGCGCGCCACCGGATCATCGGGATCGAGCAGGCGGTCGAGAAAGCCTTCCATCCACCATTCCGCCATCGTCTCGCCGGGATGCTGGCGCGCGGTGACCCAGATGGTGCGCTTCTTCTTGGAAGGCTCACCGACGGTGAGGCAATCAATCGTCTGCCCGTCGAGCGTCTCGCCGAGCACTTCGAGCGTGACGCCTTCGCAGCTCTGAACGGCGGCGATCAGATCCTGGTGGCGCTCCATCGAGAAGGGCGCGAAATAGGCATACCAGACGGTGTCGAGTTCCGACGTATGCTGCAGCGTCAGCACGCCCTTGGCATAGCTCGTTTCAACCCGGAACCAGGTCTCGCGGTCATAGGAGGCGCAGGCCTGATAGCCCGGCCAGCCCTCCAGATAGGCGGCGCCGCCGGCATTGGTGATGTGCATCACCAGATCCTCGTCGCGCGCGCCTGAGACGCGGAAATGGAACCATTGATAAAAGTCGGAATCCTTGTCCTTGCGGATCTCCAGCTCGATATTCTCCGGGTCGCGGGACGTCTTGACGACGATATTGCCGCTGTCGAACTTGTCGGTGATGTGCAGGGTCATGGGCGCGCTATCCGGGGCAGGAGGTGAGTCTGGCCCGTGTCTTAACCCTCAATCGGTATCGAGGCCAGATCGACAACATCAAGCGAAAGGTCGCAGGCGAGGGCGATGAGGCGCTTGTCGGCGGTGAGCAGGGGATATTGATAGGACTGCGCCGTCGCCAGATAGACGCAGTCATACACCGGATGGTCCAGTTCTGCCGCCAGGCGTTGGGCGAGGATGATCAGCCTGAAATCATCAACGATGGCGAGCTGTCGGTCCAGATACCGGACCGCGTCCTGGGCCTGTGCTAGAGAGGTCTCACCACGTCTGACGTATTTCCACAGCGCGTTCGCCGTTTCCGTGAGGATCAGGCGCGGTGCGATGAATTGATGGGCCGCCGCCGCTGCCTCTGCCTGCTCGGACCCCGGAACCTGGACGAAGAGCTTCGTCGCGACGCTGGCGTCGAGAATGAAAACGCTCAACGGTCCCTGTCCTCACGGATCAGGTCAGTTGGATCGAGGTCTGATGGCCGCGAGCTCTCACGCATGCCCTTCGCGAACGCCAGAAAAGCTTCCTTGTCTGACATCACCTTCGCCGTCAGCATGTCCCGCAGATATTGCTCGAGCGAGGTACTGGCGGCTTCGGCGTTCAGTTTCAGCTTGGCGATGACCTCGTCATCGAGGTTGCGGATGAGGATCTGGCCCATGACACGCTCCATGATAGCAGGGTGCTATCATAACAAAATGCCGGGATACGGGCAAGCAATCGGCGGCGCCGCACCCCGTTACAGAAAGAGCAGGGAGCGACGGGCATAGGCCGTGACCGCGACCGCGCCGCTGCCGGCGAGGCGGAAAACGCGGCGCAAGGTCGCGCGTCACACTGGCGGCCTGGAGCACGGCCCGCCACCGGCGGGCCCGCATGCGGTCAGTAAACCACCACGCTCCGGATGCTCTTGCCGGCATGCATCAGATCAAAGGCGTCATTGATCTTGTCGAGCGGCATGGTGTGGGTGATCAGATCGTCGATATTGACCTTGCCGTCCATATACCAGTCGACAATGCGCGGCACATCGGTGCGACCGCGCGCGCCGCCAAAGGCCGAGCCGCGCCAGACGCGGCCGGTGACGAGCTGGAAGGGACGGGTGGAGATTTCCTGGCCGGCACCGGCGACGCCGATGATGATGCTCTCGCCCCAGCCCTTGTGGCAGCATTCCAGCGCCTGGCGCATCGTGTTCACATTGCCGATGCACTCGAAGGAATAATCCGCGCCGCCATTGGTGAGGTCCATGATCGCCTCGACCAGGTTGTCGACCTTTTTCGGGTTGATGAAATCGGTCATGCCGAACTGTTTGGCGATCGCCAGCCGGTCCTCATTGATATCAATGCCGATAATCTTGTTGGCGCCGACCATGCGCGCGCCCTGGATGACATTGAGGCCGATGCCGCCAAGGCCGAACACCACAACGTTGGAGCCCGGCTCGACCTTGGCGTCGAAGGCGACCGCGCCAACGCCGGTGGTGACGCCGCAGCCGATATAGCAAATCTTGTCGAAGGGCGCGTCCTCGCGGACCTTGGCGACGGCGATCTCGGGCAGGACGGTGAAATTGGAGAAGGTCGAACAGCCCATATAGTGCAGCAGCGGCTTGCCCTGGAAGGAGAAGCGGCTGGTGCCGTCGGGCATCAGGCCGGCACCCTGGGTCGAGCGGATTTTCTGGCACAGATTGGTTTTCGGATTGAGGCAGTATTCGCACTCGCGGCATTCCGGCGTGTAGAGCGGGATGACGTGATCGCCCGGTTTCACCGAGGTCACGCCGGCACCGACCTCACGCACAATGCCCGCGCCCTCATGACCGAGGACAACCGGGAATTCACCTTCCGGATCATCGCCCGACAGGGTGAAGGCATCGGTATGGCAAACACCCGTCGCCATGATCTCGACCAGCACTTCGCCGGCGCGGGGCCCTTCAAGCTGGACGGTTTCGATAACGAGGGGGGAGCCGGCCTTGAAGGCGATGGCGGCGCGCGTGTCCATGAGTCTCTCCGGTGTGGCTTTGCCCTTTGATTAGAGCGCCAGCTGAATCGGGTCGAGTGAAAATCTCTGGTCCGGGCCGGAGCTGCGACCCGCCGTTTTCGTTCATCTCCGGTATAGGCAGGGGTCTGCTAGGTCTGCGGCTTCGGTGAAACAAACCCTGTTTCTGACATGAAGTCATGGTAAGGTTTCTCTAAGCAACAACCGCGCCGGCGCGGTCCATGCCCCGGCCCAATCCCGGAACTGGCAGCGATACCCGCTGCCCCCACCGGATCATTTCAGGAGACCATCCATGTCCACACGAGATCTTCTCGGCATGCTTGCGCAGGCCCAGGGCGGCCAGGCGATCGGCAATATCGCCTCGCGCTTCGGCCTTTCCGAAACCCAGGCCCAGTCCGCCGTCCAGGCGCTGCTGCCGGCGCTCTCTGCCGGTGTTCGCCGCGAAAGCAGTGCCGGTGGGCTCGACACCCTGCTGCAGGGTCTCCAGCCGGCCACGGCCCAGCGCGCGCTGGAAGACAGCAGCGCGCTTGAGGATTCGGCGACGGTGGAGCAGGGCAATGCGCTGCTGGGCCAGCTGTTCGGCTCGCGCGATGTCTCGCGCCGCGTTGCCGCTGACGCCTCCGACCGTACCGGTGTCGATGCCGGCGTGCTGCGTCAGCTCCTGCCACTGGTCGCGACCATGCTGGTTGGCGGCGCGGCCCAGAATGCAGCGCCGCAAGCGGCCGCCCCGCAGGTCAGCCCCGGTGGCGGCATGTTTGGTCAATTGCTCGGCGCTGTCGCCGGCGGCAGCCTCGGAAGCGGTTCGGCCAGCGCGGGCGCTGGCGGTCTGGGCGGCATGTTCGGCGCCCTGACCGGTGCCCTTGATGACGAGGGCGATGGTGTCGCCGACGACATTCTCGACATGATCAATCAGCGCGGCCGCTGAACCCTGTTTGCCACTGAAAAGGAAACCCCATGTTCAATCTGATCAATGTGATCGCCAATGCCGGCAAGTCGCTTGGCTTCGATGGCGACAAGGATGACGGTGACAAGGCCGAACTCGTTCGCAAGGAAATCACCGGCCATGACATCGAGGGCGCCGATGGCGTCGAGCTCGAAGTCGTCAAGGACAAGGTCGTGCTCAAGGGCAAGGGCCTGAGCCAGGCGGCCAAGGAAAAGCTGCTGATGGCCGCGGGCAATATCAAGGGCGTCGCCTCGGTCGAGGACAAGATGATCGCCGCCAAGAAAGAGGCCGCCGGCCGCTTCCACACGGTCAAGAGCGGCGACACGCTCTCGAAGATCGCCCAGGATCAATACGGCAAGGCCAGCGCCTATCCGAAGATCTTTGAAGCCAACAAGCCGATGCTCTCGCATCCGGACAAGATCTATCCGGGCCAGCTGCTGCGCATTCCCGGCGATGATGATGGCGCTGCCTTCAAGGGCAAGCCCGGCAGCTTCAAGAAGTAGACCCTGCCGCAATCAGGCCTGCATCAACGCCCCCGGGATCCGTTCCCGGGGGCGTTTTGCTAGCGGCGCAGGCTGCCGAAAATACCGCGTACCAGTTCGCGCACCAGCACGGTCGAGGACTGGCGCAGCACGCTGGTGACCATCGCCCCGGTCGATCCACGCCGCGGCGCGCGCGAACGGCGGCTGCGTGACGAGCGCGAATTGCGTGCTTTTTCAGCCGCTTCACGTTCGTCTTCCCGCGCCTCGCGCTCGGCGCTCTCGCGTTCCTCACGCAGGCGCGTCTCGGTGCGGCGCTCCAGGCTCTCATAGGCCGACTCGCGATCGAGCCCGGTGTCATAGCGGCCGAAAATGACGCTGGTGCTGATGACCTCGGCGCGCTCGGCATCGGTCAGCGGGCCCATGCGTGAGGCCGGCGGGCGGATCAGGGTGCGTTGCACCACACTCGGCCGGCCCTTTTCATCCAGCGTCGAGACCAGCGCCTCGCCGACGCCGAGCAGGGTGATGGTGTCCTCGGTATCGAAATCGGGATTGGGGCGGAAGGAATCGGCGGCGGCCTTCACGGCGCGGCGCTCATTGGGCGTATAGGCGCGCAGGGCGTGCTGGATGCGATTGCCCAGCTGGGCCAGCACCGGCTCGGGCACATCGCGCGGATTCTGGGTCACGAAATAGACGCCGACACCCTTGGAGCGGATCAGTTTGACGGTCTGTTCGACCTTGTCGAGCAGGGCGCGCGGCGCCCGGTCGAACAGCAAATGCGCCTCGTCGAAGAAGAAGACCAGGCGCGGCTTGTCGGGATCGCCGATCTCCGGCAATTCCTCGAACAGTTCCGACAACAGCCACAACAGGAAGGTGGAATAGAGCGTCGGGTTCTGGATGATGCGGGTCGCGTCCATGATATTGACCTGGCCGCGGCCATCCGTGCCGGTGCGCATCATGTCGCTGAGTTCCAGCGCCGGCTCGCCGAAGAAATTCTCCAGACCTTCGCGGCTCAGCACCAGCAGGCGGCGCTGGATGGCGCCGATCGAGGCCGGGGCGACATTGCCATAGGTCTGGCTCAGCTCGGCGCGGCGCTCGGAGACATGCACCAGCAGGGCGCGCAGATCCTTGAGGTCGAGCAAGAGCAGGTTCTCGTCTTCGGCCAGCTGGAAGGCGACATTGAGCACGCCTTCCTGGGTGTCATTGAGGTCGAGCATGCGCGAGAGCAGTAGCGGCCCCATTTCCGAGACCGTGGTGCGTAGCGGATGACCGCGCGTGCCGAACACGTCCCAGAACACGCAGGGCGCGGACGCGTAAGTGTAATTCTCAAGCCCGATCGTCTCGGCGCGCGAGACCAGTTTCGGGTGAAGCTTGGTGGTGTCGCTGCCGGCCGCTGCCATGCCGGACAGATCACCCTTCACATCGGCGACGAAGACCGGCACGCCGGCATCGGCAAAGCCCTGGGCGAGGATTTGCAGCGTCACCGTCTTGCCGGTGCCGGTGGCGCCGGCGATCAGGCCGTGCCGATTCGCGCGCTTGAGCAGGAGAGACTGGGCTGCGCCATCCGCGCCGCCAATGAAAATATCGTCCAATTGCCTCTCCCTGCCTGCGTTTTCGGCGTCTGGCCGAACTGCGGGCTTTCCTGAAATCTGGTCCTATTGACTAACTGAATGCCAAGACGACACAATACATGCAAGCGCCTCTGCTGAGGCAGAATTTTCCTGAAATCAATTCAAGCGCTGCGGGGCAGGCCCGCATCGAGCAAAGAGGACAGACAATGGCTGGTAAGTTCGTGATGAAGCGCGCCAAGAATGGCGAATTCTTCTTTTCCCTGATCGCCGGCAATGGCGAGAATGTCGGCAAGTCCGAGACCTACAAGGCACGCGCCAGTGCCGATAATGGCATCGAGTCGGTCAAGCGCAATGCGCCGGACATGAACCGTTACGTCATCAAGGAAGGCAAGGACGGCAAGCATTATCTCTCGCTGAAGGCGAGCAATGGCCAGATCATCCTGACCGGCCAGGGCTATAGCAGCGAATCCGGCGCCGAGAAGGGCCGCGAGGCTATCGCCCGCGCCGCCGATGGTGCCGCTGTCGTTGACGAGACCGAGGCCTGATCCGGTCTGCCTGATCTGACGCTATCGTGAATACGGCCGGCGCCTCAATCGGGGCGCCGGTCTTCTTTTGCGCGCCTGTCTGTGCGAGCCTGCCGGTCCCGAACAGGAAAGGGCCCGTCATGCTGCACCGGATCAAACAGGTCGCCACAATCATCCTGCCGCTTTTCATCGCGGTGATCTTTCTCGACTCGCTGCGCTTTAAATTCACCGACGCGCCGGAGACACAAACCATTTTCGGCCTGCTCGATGGCTGGGCCGCGAGCTGGGGGGCAGGCGGCCTGTTTGCCCATGCCGGCCTGTTCAGCCAATACGTGATCGGAGCGGCGGAACTCATTGCTTCTGCTTTACTATTGATCGGATTTATACCCGCCTTACGCCGCTTGCAGGTGCTCGGTGCCGCGCTGGGCCTGGCGGTGATGACGGGGGCGATCAGCTTCCATCTCTTCACCCCGCTCGGCATTGATCCCAACCAGGATGGCGGCGGCCTGTTCGTGGCCGCCTGCGGGGTGTGGCTGTCCTGCGTCGTGCTGCTGGCGCTCAAGCGTCAGGAGGCGCTGGCGATCGGTTGCGGCCTGGTCCGCCTCCTGATCCCGGCCACCAGCCGGTAGGCGAGCAGCAGCGCCAGAATGCCGCCATGGACCCAGGGGCCGAGCTGGTTGCCCTTGACCATGAAGCCGTAATGCAGGCAAGCGATCACCGCGAGCGGATAGACGCTGTAGTGCAGGTTTTGCCAGGCTTTCGCGCCGAGCCGGCGAACCATGGAGTTGAACGAGGTCAGCGCCAGCGGGATCAGCAGGATGAAGGCCGTCATGCCCAGCGTGATATAGATCCGCTTGACGACATCCTCCCACAGCCCGGCCCACATGCCCGTCAGGCTCATGCCGGCGGCGAGATAGAGGTCGAGCCCGAGATAGGCCACCAGGTGCGCGAGCGCATACCAGAAGGCGGCCAGCCCGATACGGCGGCGCACCTTCATGACCGGCAGCCAGCGCGTCAGATCGCGAAACGGCGTCACCGCCAGCGATATCAGCAGGATGCGCAGGGCGGTGTCGCCGAGAAAACGGTGGGTTGTCTCGATCGGATTGAAGCCGAGCTGATTCGGCGCGCCGCTCAACAATAGCGCCCATTGCCAGGCCAGCCAGAGGCCGGGCAGGGCGAGAGCCCAGAAGACCAGCGGTTTGAGCCAGTGCTTCCCAAAGGCCCGCAGGAATGCGCTTTTGGCCATGCTCAATGGTTCTCGATCAGGTCCATGCCGGCATAGAGCTCTGCGACTTCAGCGCCATAGCCGTTGAACATCTCGGTATCGCGGCGCGCAAACGGACCGGCGCCGATCACCCGTTCCGAGGCCTGGCTCCAGCGCGGGTGGGCGCGGTTCGGATTGACGTTGGAATAGAAGCCGTATTCACGCGGCGCCGATTGCTTCCAGGAGGTCTGCGGCTCGTCGGTGACGAAGCGGATCTTGACGATGGATTTGATTGATTTATAGCCATATTTCCACGGCACGACGAGGCGGATCGGGGCGCCGTTCTGGTTCGGTAACACCTCGCCATAAAGCCCGACCGCGAGGAAGGCGAGCTCATTCATCGCCTCATCCATGCGCAGACCTTCCCTGTAGGGCCAGTCGAGCACGCGGGTGCGGGTGCCGCGCATCTCGCCGGCATCCTGATAGGTGATGAACTGGACATAGCGCGCATCCGAGGTCGGCTCGAAGCGGGCCAGTACGTCGGCCAGCGGCACGCCGACCCAGGGGATGACCATCGACCAGGCCTCGACGCAGCGCAGGCGGTAGATACGCTCCTCAAGGGCGGAGAAATCGATCACATCCTCGAGCGCGAATGTGCCGGTGCGCTCCGCATGGCCCTCGACCTCGATCGACCAGGGATCGGTCGTCATGGCGCTGGCATAGCGGGCCGGATCATCCTTGCCGACGCCGAATTCGTAGAAATTATTATAGCCGGTCACCGCCTCGTAGGGCGTTGAGGGATCGGCGACCTGATAGCCGGTCGGGCGGAAATCGAGCGGTCCGGAGGTCGGGCGACCGCCGCCGGCGGTCCGGGCAGAGGATTCCTCCGCCGCGCCGCAGCCTGCCAGCCCCGCCAGGCCGAGCGCGCCGGCCCCCGCCATGATCTGCCGCCGATTGAGGAAATCGGCTTTCGGCGTCACGGCGCGTTCGGGCAATTGCCAGCGGTGGGGTTTTCTGATCAGCATCGTCTTCCTCGGCTCTTGGTGCTCTGTGGGTTTGAGGATAGTGCAGTTTGCGACAAACGCATCCCCGCCGCACGCCTTCGTGATCGGGCAGTGATCGCGTGACAATTCTACGCCGCCCGTATCCGAACGGATCAATCATGAGTCCCCAGACCGATCTGCCGCGAGCTTTCGATGATGATCTGCGCTGGCGCCATGACAGCCGCGACGGCCAGGCTGTGATCGAGCTGCGCCTGGCGCGCCGCGGCGATCTCGACACGATCGATGATATCGAGATCGACAGCTTCACCGCCGACCGGTTCAGCCGCCGCAATCTGCGCCGAATGCTCGGCGCGCGCAAAACCTTGTTCCTGCTGGCGCATATCGCCGGTGAGCCGGCCGGCTATCTGGCGCTGGCCTTCCGGCGCGGCAGTGCCATCTCGCGCATCTACTCGCTCGCCGTCGCGCCGGACCATCGCCGCGCCGGGGTCGGGCAGGCGATGCTGAGCGCCGCGATCGATCTGACGGCGCGGCGCGGCTGCCATCTGGTGCAGCTGGAAGTGCGCCGGTCCAACACCAGGGCGATCGGCCTGTATGAGGGCGCAGGATTTCGCTTGCGGGGGACACGGGAAGCCTATTACGAGGACGGTGAAGCGGCGTTGCTATTTGAAGCGGACGCGCCGCACGGATCAGGAGAGCGATAGCTCGTGAGCGACTGGCTCATTCTCGTTGAACATGCAGGCGATCTCGCCCAGCACGAAACGCCCCACAAGGTCATGCGCATCCGCGATTATATCGTCAATGCGCAGCTCTTCACCGGCCGCCGGCCGAACATCATCAATCTGGCGCGCAGCTACAGCTATCAGTCGAAAGGCTATTACGCCTCGCTGCTGGCCGAAGCGCGCGGCCACCGCATCGTGCCGACGGCGCAATCGGTCGTCGAGCTCAGCCGCAAGGGGCTCTATGCCCAGGCTTTGCCCGATCTCAATGTCGCGCTGATGAAGGATCTCGGCGGCGTTGCCTCGGAAGACCGGCATTTGCTGATCTCCTTCGGCCAGTGCCAGAACAAGGCGCTGGCGAAATTCTCCAAGCTGTTGTTCGACTGGTTCCGCGCCCCCGTGCTCGATGTGACGCTGTCGGCCTCGGGCCGGGAGATCCAGCAGATCAAGGCGATCTCGCCGCACGCCCTCAAGAATGAGGACCGGCAATTCTTCCTCGATTGCCTCGGCCAATACACCCGCCGCCAATGGGTCGCGCCGAAGGAACGCACCGCGCCGCGCTGGTCGCTGGCCATCCTGGTCGATCCGAAGGAAGAATTTCCGCCCTCGAGCAAATCCTCGGTCCAGCGCCTCGCCAGTGTCGCCGCCAAGATGGGCGTCGAAGTCGATCTGATCGGCCCCAATGACCTCGCCAGCCTGGCCGAATACGACGCGCTCTTCATCCGCACCACCACCGCGATCGACAATTTCACCTATCGCTTCGCCCGCCGCGCCGAGCAGGAGGGCATGCCGGTGATCGATGATTGCCGCTCGATGATCCGCTGCACCAACAAGGTCTTCCTGAAAGAACTGATGGAGCAGGGCGGTGTGCCGGCCCCGAAAACCGAAATCCTCGACGCCTCCACGCCGATGACCGGCCTGTTCGAGCGCCTGGGCGCCACCGTGGTGCTGAAAGCGCCCGATGGCTCCTTCAGCCGCCAGGTTCACAAGGTCACCAATGAGGCCGAACTGGCCAAACGCGCCAAGGAATTATTCGCCGACACCGCCCTGATCATCGCCCAGGAATTCATGCCGACCGATTATGACTGGCGCATCGGCGTGCTCGATGGCGAGCCCCTGTTTGCCTGCAAATACAAGATGGCGCGCGGCCACTGGCAGATCATCAAACACGAGGCCGACGGCAAATACACCGAGGGCGGTTTCGAGACGATGGCCATCGCGGATGCGCCACCTGCCGTGATCGAAATCGCCAAGAAAGCCGCCAACCTGATCGGCAATGGCCTTTACGGCATCGACATGAAGCAAAACGAGAGCGGCATTTTCGTGATCGAGATCAATGACAACCCCAATCTCGAAACCGAAGTCGAAGGCGCCGTACTCAAGGACGAGCTCTGGCGCGCGATCATCGGCTGGTTCTCGACAAGGCTGGAGCGGCGGATGAATGCGGTTAAGGTGAAGGGGTAGGGGGCGAGACAAGTGCTGTGCATTGAGGTCCTTTAACTCGTCGGCCCGTGCCTATTCCGCTCGCTTTGACCGCCCACAAGCTCCACCTCACTTGACAACATGTACCTCTAAGGGTACATATCGCCTTGATGGAAAGGACCGCGCATGCGCCCTTCGCCCAAGACGATCCGGGCGGTCTTCTACCGTATGGCGTCAGGCGGCGAGCCTGTCCGAGACTGGCTGAAGGAAGACCTCAGCCCCGAGGATCGCAAGATCGTCGGTACGGATATCGCGACAGTGGAATATGGCTGGCCGATGGGCATGCCAACCTGCCGCCCGCTCGGAAAGGGATTGCGCGAAGTCCGCTCCTCCCTGCCGGGCAATCGAATCGCGAGGGTAATTTTCTGCATCCTTGGTGATCGCATGGTGCTGCTGAGCGGTTTCATCAAGAAATCGCGCAAGACGCCTCAGAGTGAAATTGACAAGGCCGCTGGACGGATGAAAGAGCTGACATGATGACAGACCAGACCCGCACCCCCGACGCAAACCCCGGACTCGGCTCCGGATTCGACGAGTTCCTGCGCGAGGAGGGCGTCTATGAGGACGTCCAGGCGGCGGCGATCAAACGGGTGGTGGCGTGGCAGCTGACCGAGGAGATGCAGCGCCAATCTATTACCAAGGTCGAGATGGCGCGCCGCATGAAGACCAGCCGCAGCCAGCTCGACCGGCTGCTCGACCCCGATAATGACCGTATCGAGCTGGCCACGCTCAGCCGTGCGGCGCGGGTGCTCGGTCGCGAATTGCAGATCGCGCTGGCTTGAGCCGGGAAGACGGAAATATACGGTGACAAATATACGGTGACAGGCACCATATTTTCCGCAGCAATCCGCTGAAACCTCTAGCTTTGCGACCAGCTCGCCTCGGCCTCACGCCAGGCAGAGTCATCCCTGTAATCCTTGCCAGTCTGGCTGGATCCCGGCATGGTTTTCAGGGTGGGGTCTGGGCGCGGGGCGACCTTTTCGACACCGGGAAATGCCACTTGCCCCACACGTGTTGCGAGGCCGGCACCAGCTCCGCCCCGGACTTTGTCCGGCGCACCTCTTCCATCAAGGAAGAGGAGGGAGATTATCGAAGCCGTTCAGATCAAACGCCCTCCTCTTCCTTGATGGAAGAGGTGGCCGCAAAGCGGTCGGAGCTGGTGAGGATGACGGGCGCGGCGGGTGCCGATTGGCGTCTTATCCCCCACGACAGACAATGATCCCACGTCATCCCGGCGAAGGCCGGGACCTCGCCGTGGCAAGGTCGGAGCCCGGTCTATCGAGGTCCCGACTTGCGTCGGGATGACGATAAATCGCCAAACTTATCCCCGCCCCCTCCCGCCTGGCGCATAATCACCTCGTTCCGGTCGCACGGGAGGCGTGAGCTCAGTCAATCGCGGCGACATGGAAGCGTGCAGCCTGTCCGGGTAGAGGGGTGACGGCCCGAACTCCGGCAGGGCGTCCAGAAGGTCTGACGGCACTAAACGACCGACCTGAGTACCTTTCTGGATTGGAACCGGGGTGGAGACAGTCCGACAAAACTGCACGTGTGGGACGGCTTCGACGGCCACACCAAACAAAACAATACTGGCGCCAGTTCGGCACTCGAAGGCGTCCCACACCCTCCCACCCAGGTGGGAACACTCAAACCTCCAGCGGCGAGCCGCGTGGAGATTTTCGTGTCGCCAATGACCGTCCCGTCACCCTTGCAGATAACCCGCAATCCGCGCCTCGATCGCTTCCACGACCTGCGCCACCTTTTGCGCATCCGCAGCCTCGCCATGCGGCGCGGCGAGCTTGCCGGAATCATTGTCGAAATAGCGGCCGGTCGCGCCGGCGAATTCATCGGACAGCGCGGCACGGACCAGGATATCGGCGCCGATGCCGATATCACTGCCGGCGACGCCAAAGCCCTTGCGCACCATATTGGTGGCCAGCAGCGAGCCGGGATTGACGGCGAGGCTGACCGGGCCATCCGGGCCAAGCTCGGCGGCCAGCGCCTGGCTCCATATGGTCAGGGCGAGCTTGCTCTGGGCATAGGCAGCCATCGGCTCGAGCGGGCGCTCGCCGGCGAGGGCCTTGAGATCGACCGGCGCCTGGGCGGCGGAGGAGAGATGAATGATGCGCCCGTCCGCCGGGATGGCCCCGAGCAGGAGACGAGTCAGCAGGGCGGGCGCCATCGTGTTGACGACAAAGCGCACATCCTGGCCATCGGGCAGGACGGGATGGTCGAGCTTGTAGACACCGGCATTATTGATCAGCACGTCGATCTGATTGTGGGCACCGCGGATCTCGCGGGCCAGACGGGCGGTTGCGGCGAGGTCGGAGATATCCGCCTGCCAGGTCTCGACCGGGCCGGCACCGGCCACGGCGCGCAATTCGTCCGCCGTTGCCGCGAGCTTGCCGGCATTGCGGCCATGGATGAGCAGGGTGTGCCCGAGCGCCGCCAGACGCAGGGCAGCGGCCTTGCCAATCCCGTCCGTGGCGCCGGTGATCAGTATGGTCTTGGTGGACATGGGCAATCCTCAGCTGCGGGCGGGCGCGAAGCCGTCAAGCACCTGCTTGCCGATCACGCGTCCGCTTTCCTGGCGGGCATGGGCGGCGCGCAAATGCTCGACATCGAGCGGGCCGGCGCGTTCGGTGACCGTCGATATCAATTGCCCGGCATCGATCATGGCCGAAACGCGGTCGAGCAGGTCGCGCTGGGCCGAGATGTCGGCCATGGCGAACATCGAGCGGGTGAACATGAATTCCCAGCTGACGGTCAGGGCCTTCACCTTGGCGGCGAGGATATCGAGCGTCGCCGGATCGTCAATCAGGGCGATGTGGCCGCGCGGGGCGATCAGCTCGAGAATGGCCGCAAAATGCCCCTCCGTGCCGGTCAGCGCCGCGACATAGCGCGGCTCAAGGCCCAGCTCGGCCAGCTGTTGCGGCATGGACTGGCGATGGTCGATGACATGGTCGGCGCCCATTTTCGTGACCCAGTCGCGGGTTTGTGGACGCGAGGCGGTGGCGATCACGGTCAGCCCGGTCAGGCGTTTGGCCAGCTGGATCAGGATCGAGCCGACACCGCCGGCTCCGCCAATCACCAACAGGCTGTCGCCGGTGCCGCTGCCTTCGGCGATGCGGAAACTGTCGAACAACATCTCCCAGGCCGTGATCGAGGTCAGCGGCAGGCCTGCGGCTTCCGTGAAGTCGAGGCTGGCAGGCTTGCGCCCGACAATGCGCTCATCGACCGCCTGGAACTGGGCATTGCTGCCCGGACGGGTGAGGTCACCGGCGTAGAAGACTTCGTCGCCAACGGCGTAGCCGCTGACTTCTGCGCCGGTCTCGACCACGATGCCGGCGGCATCGAAACCGAGAATGCGCGGACCACCCTCGGGCGTGACGCCGGCGCGCAGTTTGACATCGACCGGATTGACCGAAATGCCGCGCACTTCGACCAGCAGGTCGCGCGGGCCGATCAGCGGCCGTGGCACATCAATCAGGGTGAGGGCCTGTGGGGCGTCCACCGGGCCGGCTGTTTCATATCCAATCGCTTGCATTTTCGGGCCTCTCCAGGGGCTGATCAGGGTTCGGCTTGCAAGATAGCCCTTGAATATTCGGATGAAACCGGCAAGTTTCGAGTTCAGTTTTCCGTTTTGAAAGATAATCAATTGGACACCGACAGCCTGCGCCTGTTCGTGATGGCAGCCGAACGGCTCAATATCAGTGGCGCCGGGCGCGAGCTCGGCCTCGCCCCCGCCGTCGCCAGCGCCCGGCTGGCACGGCTGGAACAGGCGCTCGGGGCCGAATTGCTGCACCGGACGACGCGCAAGGTCTCGCTCTCGCTCGAGGGCGCGGAGTTTCTCCCCTATGCCCGCGAGATCCTGGCCCAGGAGCGCGCCGCCCGGGCCGCGCTCGGCCATGGCAGCGCCGGGGTCACCGGCACGCTGCGCTTCGCCGCGCCGAGCAGTTTTGCGCAATTGCACGTCATGCCGCTGCTGCCGGCCTTCCAGGCGCGCCATCCGGATCTGACGCTGGATCTGCGGCTGTCCGATGCCCGCCATGACCTGATCGAGGGCAGTTTCGATCTTGCCCTGCGCAGCGCACCGCTCAGCGACAGCAGTCTGAAGGGCCGCAAGCTGGCCGAGGATGCCCGCGTGCTCTGCGCCGCGCCGGCCTATCTGGCTGAGCACGGGATGCCGGATCATCCCGGGGCGCTGACGGGGCATGATTTCATCGCCTGGGCCGACCAGGCGCCGCGCGAGCTGATCGGCCGCCAGGGCGAGACCGCGCTACTGGACCCGCGGGCGCTGGGCTGCCGCATGATTGTCGATGATGGCGCCGCCCAGCGCGAGGCGACGATTGCCGGGGCAGGGCTCTCGATCAACTCCCTCTGGAGCGTCGCGCACGAGATCGCGGCCGGCCGTCTGGTGCGGGTCCTGCCCGGCTGGCGCCTCAATGACCGCTCCGTGCTCTGGCTGGTCTATCCGCGCTCGAATGTACTGACCCCGAAGACGCGGGTTTTCATGGATTTCCTGCTCGAGCATCTGCGCGGTAATCCGGCCTGGACCGACGCCTGAGCCGGCCCGGCCTGCGCCCTTTCCAGGCGTTGGAGAGAGCACGCACCGTCCGCGGCAACAAAGCGCTACCACCGGCCGCGCAATTCCTGTATGGCCGCGCCAGCGCGCCTGATAGAGTGCGCCGAAGCAACAGGATTACCCGTACATGGCCAGCCAGAAATCGCGCTCATCGCTGAATATCCGCAATGCCCGCATCAGTGACATTCCGGCGATCATTGCGCTGGTCGACAAGGTCTACCCCCAGCTCGACAGCTACAGCACCGCCATGCTGCAGGGGCAGATCTCCAACTTTCCCGAAGGGCAGGTAGTGGTCGAATATGATGGCGACATCGTTGGCTATGCCGCCAGCTTCATCATCGACGAGGCCGCGGCGCTGGCGCCGCACACCTGGAACGGCATTACCGGCTCGGGCTATGCCTCGCGGCATAATCCCAAGGGCGACTGGCTCTATGGCATGGAGGTCTGTGTCGACCAGGAGCGCCGACGCCTGCGCATCGGCCAGCGGCTCTATGATGCGCGCCGCGAATTGTGCGAGCGCTTCGAGCTGAAGGGGATTGTATTCGGCGGCCGCATCCCGGGCTGGAAACGGCGCAAGAAACTCTATCCCGATCCGGCCGAGTATCTCGAGGCGGTGGTGGCGCAGAAAATCTCCGACCCGGTGATCCGCTTCCAGATGCGGCTCGGTTTCGAGCCGATCGGCGTGCTGCCCGATTATCTGCCCTATGACGAGGCGTCAGGCGGTTTTGCCAGCCATATGGTCTGGCGCAATCCCTATGCCGCCGTCCACACCAAGAGCGCCAGTGCGCCTCCCGGTGCCAAGGAGGATGTCCGCGTTGCCTCGGTGCAATTCCAGCAGCGCAAGGTGCACTCCTTCGAGGAATTCATGAGCAATGTGGAATATTTCGTCGATGTCACGGCGGATTACCGCTGCGATTTTGTCGTCTTCCCCGAGCTCTTCACCCTGCAATTGCTCGGTTTTGCCGAGACCCGGCTGACACCGTCGCAATCGATCGAGAAGCTGACCGAATACACGCCGCAATTCGTCGAGGCGATGCGCAAGCTGGCGATCAGCTATAATATCAACATCGTCGGCGGCTCCCACCCGACGCGCACCGAGAAGGGGGATATCCAGAATGTCGCCTATGTCTTCCTGCGCGATGGATCGGTGCACCAGCAGGAGAAGATCCACCCGACGCCGTCGGAGCGTCAGTGGTGGGGCATCCAGGGCGGCAATGCGATCTCGACCATCCAGACCGATTGCGGCCCGATCGGCATTTTGATCTGCTATGATAGCGAGTTTCCGGAACTGGCGCGGCAACTGGTCGATGCCGGCGCCAAACTCCTGTTCGTGCCCTTCTGCACCGATAACCGCCAGGGCTATATGCGGGTACGCTATTGCAGCCAGGCGCGGGCGATCGAGAACCAGTGCTATGTCGTGATGTCCGGCAATGTCGGAAATCTGCCAGGTGTGGAAAACATGGACATCCAGTACGCCCAGTCCTGCATCCTGACCCCGTGTGATTTCCGCTTCGCCCGCGACGGTATCGCAGCGGAGTGCTCGGAGAATGTCGAGACCGTCGCCATCGCCGATCTCAACCTCGCCGATCTCGACTGGGCCCGCCAGGAGGGCACGGTGCGCAATCTGCGCGACCGGCGCTTTGATCTCTATTCCATCAAGTGGACGGCCAAGACCTGAGGCAGGAGCGCATGATCGAGGGGCAATGCCATTGCGGCGCGGTGCGCTGGACGCTGAACATCGAGCCGGACTGGCTGACGCGGTGCAATTGTTCCTATTGCCGCCGCGCCAATGCGTTGTGGGCCCATGCCGACGCGTCGCAGATCGTGCTGGATTACCCGGCCGAGGGCGTGGTGCGCTATCTCCACGGCGACAGGATGCTGGCCTTTGTCTCGTGCAAGGCCTGTGGCTGCACTACGCATTGGGAGGGCGCCGATCCGGATGCCGGCGGGCGCATGGCGGTCAATGTCAATATGGCCGCCCCTGCCGCCATCGCAAGCCTGCGCATCCGTCATTTCGACGGCGCAGAGAGCTGGGAATTTCTCGACTAGAGCGCGCGGTTCAGACCGGTTCGATCACATCGGCCCAGTCGGGGTTTTTCTCGGCCTGGGAGACCATGAAGGGGCATTGCGGATAGGCCGTGAAGCCCTTGGCTCGTGCCTCGGCGACCAGGTGACGCGCCAGCGCCGTGGCGATGCCATTGCCGCGCAGGCTGTGGGGCACGCGGACATGATCGACCAGGATGCGGTTTTCACCGCGGCGCTTGAAGGTCAGCTCGCCCGGCTCGGGCTTGCCGGCGACATGGGCGAGATAGCGCCCGCCGTCATCGTCGCTTTCGAGCGTGAAGCTGATCTCCGGTGTCTGCGTTTTCGGTATCTGCGTTTTCGGTATCTGTGTCATCGCATCATCCCTGCTGGAGTTCGTGTGAACCCGCTGCCCGTACGGGCGTGATCAAAGCCGTGTTGCAGTCTCGCCCGGCAGTGACGAAGACGCCAGCACAAGCTGATCACCCCCATGCACCGGCGCTGCAAAAACGAACCAGACCGTACTGGCCAATATGATGGCAGCGAGTGCCAGACCTGCCCATCGCATGTGAGCCTCCATTCCTGTAGGCGGCTAGATAGGGCGGGCCGGGCGGCGGAATAAGGTCCCCACTGGAAAAAGACTTGCGCCGGCCGGGGCCATTGGTCGCATCGCCCCGTTCGGACTTGTCGCCGGGGCGGTTGCGCCGCACAGTCACGCCTCGGCACCTGACGAGGACGCAGCATGCGGCATTACAAACTCTGGCTGGCTGGCGGCCTGGTGGCGCTGCTGGCACTGTTCGCCCTGCAGAACATCTCGGACGTCGAGGTGACCGTGCTGTTCTGGAGCTTTCACACCAGCCGGATCGTGGTGATCGGCGCCAGCTTCGGTCTCGGCGCTGTGGTCGGCTGGCTGCTGAAGGCCTTCTGGCACCCCGGCGCCCGCCGCTGATCCGCTCAGATCGCGGCCACCGCCTCGGCGAGCATCCCGCCGACCTGGCCGGCGACGGCCTGCAGCTTGGCATTGTCGATCGCCATCATCGAGGCGGCCGGATCAATCGCGCTGACCTCGACGCCGTCACCGGTCTCGCGGATGATGACATTGCACGGCAGCATTGCCCCGACCCGCGGTTCCAGCAGGATCGCCTCATGCGCCATCTGCGGATTGCAGGCGCCGAGAATGCGATAGCCGGGCAGGTCGGCATCGAGCTTCTTTTTCATCACCGTCTGGACGTCAATCTCGGTGAGGACGCCAAAACCCTTGTCTGCCAGCGCCTTGCGGGTGCGGGCATCGATGTCTGCGAAATCGGCGCCGGCGAAGACGCGGTTGATCGTATAGCTCATGGTGTCGATCCTTCTTGGTCGAAAGGGGCCTGGCCGGGAGCGGCGGGCCATCCATCTTGCCCCTGATCTGCTATCTGGCCGGCAGCGGCGCAAGCGAGGCAATTGGTCGCCCCCCGCTTGTGCGGCGGTCTCAATCGGTGACAATGGCGGGCTCATTCCTGCCTTGAGGTGCGTATGTCCCGTGATCCCTATGAAGTGCTGGGCGTTGCCAAGACTGCCACGGCCGACGAGATCAAGAAAGCCTATCGCAAGATCGTCCGGACCAGTCATCCCGACCTCAATCCCGACGATCCCGATGCCCAGTCCCGCTTCATCGAGGCCACCGAGGCCCATGACCTGCTGAAGGATCCGGCCCAACGCGCCCGCTATGACCGGGGCGAGATCGATGCCAGCGGCGCCGAGCGGGCGCCGGAGCGCAAATTCTATCGCGATTATTCCGGCGCCGATGGCGCCTCGCGCCAGGGTGCCGGCGGGTTTGAGGATTTCGATACCGCCAGCATTTTCGAGGAAATCCTGCGCCAGCGTGGCCGCGGCGGTCAGTCCCATGATCGCGGTGACTGGGCCTTCAATGCCCCCGGTCCGGACCGGCGCTACCAGCTCGAACTCGACTTTCTCGAAGCGGCCAAGGGGGCGCAAAAGCGCATCACCCTGCCGGACGGGCAGAGCCTGGACGTGAAAATCCCGACCGGCACCGCCGATGGCCAGACCATCCGCCTGCGCGGCAAGGGTGGCGAGGGCATGGGCGAGGGGCCCAATGGCGACGCCCTGGTGACGCTGAGCGTGCGGCCGCACAAGATCTATCGCCGCGAAGGCAATGACATCGTGCTGACCTTGCCGATCACGATCGACGAGGCGGTGCTGGGCGGCAAGGTGCAGACGCCAACCATTGACGGCCCCGTCAGCCTGACCATTCCCGCCGGCGCCAGCAGCGGCCAGATCCTGCGCCTGCGCGGCCGCGGGGTTCAGCCCGGGGGCAAGAAGCCACGCGGTGATCAGCGCGTCGAGCTGCGGATTGTCACGCCGCCGAAGATCGACGATGCCCTCAAGGACTTCATGGAGAGCTGGCGCGAAACCCACAGCCATGATCCGCGCAAGGAGATGATGTCATGACCGAGCCGCTGACCGCCGAGGAAACCGTGGCCGCGATCGCAATGCTGACACCGGACCGGCTTGAAGCCTATGTCGAGATCGGGATTGTCATGCCGTTGCAGGCCGGCGACGGGCCGCGCTTCTCGGCTATCGACCGGGCGCGGCTGGAGCTGGTGTGCGAACTGGCTGAAACCCATGAGCTCGCCGATGAGGCGCTCGCCCTGGTGATGTCACTGGTGGACCAGCTGCACGCTGCCCGCGCCGATCTGCAGGCGCTTGGACGGGCGGTTGACGTGCAGCCGGATGAGGTGCGCGAAAGCGTGCTTTCGGCCTGGCGCGCGGCCCGGGGTGGTCTGGCGGACTGAGCGACAGTCGCTATCCGGCCGGAGATGGCGCTGGCCGGGGCGAAACCGCACCGGCGAACCCGGATAAAAATCCACATTAACCAAGTAATTCAGTCTGATATTGAAATTTCTTTATTTCACATTCCTGCCTAAAAGCTTCGTGCGCAATTTGCGTTTGACCTACATTCCGCCAGCCTGGGGAGAGGGCAAGAGTGAAGGTGATGACATATGAGGGAAGGTTGGGGCGCAAAGCTTAGAAAACTTCGATTACAGGCTGGAATGAAGCAGCAGACGCTGGCCGAAATACTGCAAATCAGTCAGGGATACTTGTCGAGACTTGAAGCCGAGCAGATTCGTCCCCGCGGCGATGTGCTGCGACGGATTGAAGGCCTGCTCGGCGCACCCGAGCAGATTTCGCTGCTGGACCAGGTGATGCTCACCGTGCGCCTGTCGCCACACATGTTGTGCCTGATCGAGGGCGAAAGCCCTTTCAAGCTGCTCGCTTCCAGCGAGGGCAACAAGTCCGGGCTTTCGCCCTTTCGTCCCTGCCGGGAGCATGAGCCGCTCGTGCATCCCGCGCTGACATCTTTCATGGAGGGCGTGCGGACCCTGTCCGCGCTCAAGCAGGATGGCGCGGTGGCCGGTGCCGCCGGCCATATCTGGCACTGCCAGCCGCCAGCGAAACCGGGCGCAATGCGCTCGATCCACACTCCGGTCGGGACCGGCCCGGACCGGTATATGTGGCACACGGTCACCATCGCGATCAGCGAGACTGAATTTGCCCGGACCGAATGTCAGTGGGGCGGGCGCATCACCTTGGAAAGCCAGTACAAACTCGGCGCGGCGCTGGGCGGTGCATCGTGCGCATGCGGCCAAGTGACTGACCGGTAAGTTGAAATATCTTTATCTCATCGATGTTTGGCCGGTTAACGCTTGTTAACCGTCTCCGCCGTCACACTCCAGCCAATTACACGGATAGCGGGAATTCATCCCGCAGCTGCTGTAAACGAGGGAGGGTTTGATGACAGACAAGACCGGCGAGTCGCGGCTTGAGTTCATGGGAATTGATGCCGGGGTGCGTGAGCGCTTGCGCGAATTGCGCGGCCCGCTCGGCGCCAGCATTGACCGCGGCCTGAGCCGCTTCTACGCGACCGTTTCACGGGCGCCGGAAGTCGCGCACCTGTTCCGCGATGACCAGCATCGCGAGCACGCGAAGGTGAAACAGGTTGATCACTGGAACAATATCCTCAGCGGCGAATACAACGAGACCTATTTCGACACCGTTCGCCGCATCGGGCGTGTCCACAGCGATATCGGGCTGGAGCCGCGCTATTACATAGCCGGTTATGCCACCGTGGCGTCGGAACTGCTGGTGTCGGCGGCGCGTCACGGTACCCGGGCAGGAAGGGCCGGGTTTGGCAAGCCGGATACCAGCCAGGCGGAAGCCTGTATCGACGCCCTGGTCCGCGCCGTCTTCCTGGACATGGAACTCGCGATCTCGATCTATCTGGAAGAGGCCGAAGCCAAGGCCCGCAAAGGCCGGCTGCAGGTCGCCGACACCTTCGAGCAGGGCGTCTCCGGGGTGATCGGCCGGCTGACGGATACCTCCCGCGCGCTTGACGAGGCCGCCGCACTGGTCTCGCAAGTGGTGGAAAGCACGCTCGGGCAGGCCTCGACTGCCGCGGCCGGCGCCGAGGAAGCTGCGGCGAACGTCAAATCGGTCTCGGTGGCGGCCGGCGAGATGGAGGCATCCTCTCGCGAGATCGCCGACCAGGTCTCGCGCACCTCGGCCATCACGACAGAGGCCGTTGAACAGGTCACCGAGGCCGGCGATACGATGGAGCAACTCAACGCGGCTGCCGCCGAGATTGGCAGTGTCGTCAGCCTGATCCAGGAAATCGCCGAACAGACCAATCTCCTGGCGCTCAATGCGACCATCGAATCCGCCCGTGCCGGCGAAGCCGGCAAGGGGTTCGCGGTCGTGGCCAGCGAGGTGAAGGCCCTGGCCGGCCAGACCGCCAAGGCCACCGACGAGATCGCCCGCCAGATCGCCGATGTGCAGGCCGCCACCTCGCGGGCCAGTTCGGTCATCAGCGCCATCCACGAAACGATCAATTCGGTCAATTCTGCGGCCGTCACCATCACCGCAGCGGTCGAGGAACAATCAGTGGTGACGCGCGAGATCGTGCGCAATACCACCGAGGCGGCCGCCGGCAACCAGGAGAGCTCGCGGGCCACCAACGCCCTGGAATCCAGCGTCCGCCAGGCCGGCGAGGCGGCGCGGCAAGTCACCGATTCCTCGGCCTCGGTGCGCGAGGAAATGAGTCAGCTCAACGCGCGTGTCGAGCAATTCATGTCTGAAGCGCGGGCTGGATAGGGGGACGCGATGCTGCTTTGCCGATTTGCCTTCTTTAGCCGGCGTGCAGGACAGGTCTCGGACCGGGACGAGGAGGATCGCGAATTATTGCATATTCTCGAGGCCGGTCTGCGCAATAATCCCCGGCATGGACTGACCGGGGTGCTGCTGGTGGACGGGCCGCATTTCGTCCAGGTGCTCGAGGGACCGCGCAGCCTGCTCTATCCGACCCTGAAACGGATCGAGCGCAACCCGCATCACAATGATCTCGTCCTGACCGGCTATTCGGAGATCGACGGTCGCATGTTTGACGACTGGTCGGTCTTCGTGCGCACGCCGCCGGCCCGGCTCGCCGGCACGCCCTGGATCCCCAATCCGGAGCTGGCCACCCACGGCCAGGTCATCGAGACCGCGCGCCGGGTCAGTTGTGGCAAGACCGGTGTGCGGCAGATCCACGCCGGCGATCTGCCGTCCGGCGCCGGGCAGACCTAGCAGCCCGGCGCGTCGGCATCAGGGCTGATCGACCACGGCCTCGGCTGTCGCATCAACGGCCGCCGCGGTCGGGACAAGATGCGCATCGCTGAACCGATAAGCGGTGCGGGCCGGGCGCCGGGTCGAAGGCGCTACCTCGATGGTATAGCCGACACCGCTGCACTGGCCCGGGGCTTCCGGCATGGTGCGATTGAACACCATCAGCGCCATCGACTCGAAGCCGGTCGTATCGATGACACCGCCACGGCCCAGCGGGATGACCTCGATCTGGCCATTGCGCTGGCCCAGGGCGAGGACTTCCAGCCCCGCATCGCCATTGAGCGTGATGGCGTAGCGGCCCTCGAGCTCGAAGCCGAGATAATTGGCGCCGAGCTGTTCCAGCCCGCCCTTCAGAGTCCAGCGGCCTTCGCGCTCGACGGTATGCTGGCGGTGCACGGCGATCGGGAAGAGTTCGGCGAGATCATAGGCGCGGGCGTAATTCTGGGCGCGCCAGCGCTGGATGACATCGGGGATGGAACTGTCGACCTCGTCGAGCGCGGCCTGCAGGGTCTCGAAACCATCGAGCTCGACGCTGTTTTCCCAGACGCGGACGATGAAGCTCTCGCCATAGCTGTCCGCCATCGACTGAAGCAGTGTCCATTGGCCGTAATCATGGCCTTCCACCGTGGTGGTCCAGCACAATTGCGGCGTCTCGAAATCGGTCTCGGTATAGTCAGTGGCGTCCTGGTCGGCCCCGACCGTGGTCGTCTCGATCCATGAGGCCGTGGCTTCATAGAGCCAGTCCAGGCCTTCCTCGGCGTCATAGCCGAACTGGACGACATGGTTGAACTCATGCGTCGCCGTGGCGCGCATCAGGCTTTCTACCGGTGCCGTCTTGCCCATGCCGATGAAATCATTGTCGATGATGAACAGGGTGCGCGCGGCTGCCGCTTCGCGGACATCGGAGGTATTGGGATTGTCGAACACGATCTGGACCGGCTGGGTGACGCCCATCGAACCGTCGGCATCGGCGATATAGGCACGGTAACGTCCGTCATCATCGCGTACGGGCTCGGCCCAGCCCAGACGGCCGACCTGGGCCTCGAGCACGTCCTGCAGGGTGTCAGCGACCAGTTCGGCATAGGGCGTGCTGGAGGCATCGACGCCTTCCAGCGTGTAGTAGACCCGGAAATCTTCAGTCTGGATCAACAATTCCGGACCACTCAGTTCAACCGAGTTTTCCAGCAGGTCCCGCAGCACATCGACCACCGAGGCATCGACCAGCGACAGGGCGAGTTCAAACGCGCCGCTGCTGGCGCCGCTGCGATAGCGGGACAGTTCCAGCTGATAGCTGGCCGTTTGCGGGGCCGTGAAGGCGAAGGCGGAATTGAGCGAGCCATCGCCGCGATCATCATTCATTGCCACCGGATAACCATCCGGACCGGTCAGGCGCAGTACGGGGTCGAGATCGCCGCTCACCGTGTCGGCCAGGGCGAGCAGGGTCTGTCCCGCTTCCAGCGTCACCGGGAAGCTGATGGAGGGCTGGTCATCGCCGAGTTCGCCCTCATGCAGGGCGATCTGCCTGCCCTCGATGGCGGTGAAGTCAAACGGGAGTTCGGCCTCCGGATCGGTCGCCAGCGAAAACGCCAGATCGCCTTCGCCATTACCGCCATAGGTGCCCACAACCAGCTGGTAGCGCCCGGCATCCTCGATCAGATAGGCGATCCGGGAATTGAGCGTGCCATCGCCGCGGTCATCATTCTGCGCCAGCACGGTACCGCCGGCATCGAGCAGGGTGAGGGTGGAATCAAGATCCTCGCTCAGCGCAAAAGTGGTGGCGACGAGAATGTCGCCGGCGGCAAGATCGGCATCAAAGCGCGCCTCGGTGCGCGTCATGTCGAAGCTGACCGTCTCTTCGGTCAGCGTCTGCGCCGCATCCGACAGGCCGACATCCAGGCCGAAGCTCATCGTCAGCGAGAAACTGCCCAGCGCCCCGCCATAGCCCTCGATCTGGGCCCGGTAGACACCGGAGCCGGCCGGCACATGCACCAGGCGCGAGGTGAGGACGCCCGGTTCCTGGTCATCATTGAAGGCGAGCACGTCCCCGTCGGGGCCGAGCAGCGTCAGCACCGTATCGAGGCGCGTTGTCGACGCCGTGTGCAGAGTGACGATCTGTCCGGCCTCAAGGCTCAGATCGAAGGTCAGCTGCGGGGCGGTATCCGTCAGCTCGCCGCTGAACACCTGATCGGATGGCGTCTGCGCTGCAGCAGCGCCACCAGCAAGAACCCCGGCCATGGCCAGACAAACAATAGAAGCGCGCACATTTCCCCCCGAATTCCCAGCGGGCGGAATCGCCATCACTGTTCTGTTGCCCCTGCTATAGAGGCCCGGTCGCGCGCTCACAAGGGAGCGGGCGGGGTACGCCCTGGCCCGTGGTGAATTCGGGCTGATGCCGCCCACCGCGCTGCGCCAGCATCGCCGAACGCGCTTTCGAGGAACAGGTCAGGTCTCAGCCAACCGCTTTCAGTCTGGCGAGTTCGGCTTCAAGCGCGGCAATCCGCGCATCGCGCGCCGCGAGGGTGGCAGCGACACTCGAGGCCTCGAACCGCTGCGGGATATGCTGGGGACAGTTCGCGTCCCAGGCAGACACTGTAAACAGGATCACCTGTTCGGCGCGCGCCTTGTAGTCTGGCGGCATGAGATCCGCGACCAGTTCCTCATCCCCCTCGACGACCCTTGCGGTTCCCCAGATCTTGATCCGGCGACGGTGGGCATAGTCGATCAGGAACAGGTAGGCCTTCGGATTGTCCGCCAGATTGCCCGACGAGATGAACTGCCGGTTGCCGGCATAGTCGACGAAGCCAAGCGTTTGTACGTCGATCACCTTCAGGAAGCCCGCCGGCCCGCCGCGATGCTGGATGTAGGGTTGCTTCTCGGCATTGGCGGTCGCGAGAAACACACTGGTCTGCGCCTCGATGAACGTCTTGAGATCGGGCGTGACGTCCGTGTGCCAGCCGCCCGATCGCTCCAGCTTGGCGTAGGCGCGGCGCGAACCGTTGCGCTCCTGAATGGCCTTTACGGCGGGCGTGAACGCAATGTCGCTGGCGTAGGTCATGTCCAGTCGAATCCCCTAGAGCCCGAGTTCGGTCAGGCCGGGGTGGTCGTCAGGGCGGCGCCCGATCGGCCAGTGGAACTTTCGGTCCGCCTCTGCGATGGGCAGATCGTTGATGCTGGCGATGCGCCGCGACATCAGTCCGTCGCCGCCGAATTCCCAGTTTTCGTTGCCATAGCTGCGAAACCAGGCGCCGTCAGCGTCTTTCCATTCATAGGCAAATCTCACAGCGATCCGGTTGCCGGCAAAGGTCCAGACCTCCTTGATCAGGCGATACTCATGTTCGCGCGCCCACTTGCGGATGAGGAAGGCCTCTATGGCAGCACGGCCGGTCAGGCACTCGGCCCGGTTGCGCCAGCGGCTGTCCGGCGTATAGCCCAGCGACACGCTCGCGGGATCGCGGCTGTTCCAGGCATCCTCGGCCAATCGCGTCTTTTGCGCGGCGGTCGCGGCGGTGAAGGGGGGAAGCGGCGGACGGGGCATCATATGTCTCCGGGGATGGGGAATGGGGCGGGCCCGCCCAAGGGGCGAGCCCACGGGAGCGTCAGGCGGCAAGCGCGTCTACTGCGGGAAAATCGACAACGGTCTGCGCCACCTCGTTGGCGTAGTTGGTCAGCGTGTTCACCGCGACGTGCAGCACGATCTCGACCACCTGCGCATCGGAATAGCCGGCAAGCTTGACCGCCTTGACCTCGTCATCGCTCACCTGGCCGCGCGCCGTCACGACGCTGGCGGCAAAGCGCACCGCAGCATCGGCCTTGGGGTCGGTTGAGTGGCCGCGGCGATTGGCGCGGATCTCGGCCGGGTCGAGCTTGGCCATGTTCGCGCCGAGATAGCTGTGCGCGGCCAGGCAGTAGCCACATTTGTTCAACTCGGCGACGGCCAGCGCGATACGTTCGCGGGTCGGCGCCGGCAGGCTGCCTTCGGCCAGTGCGCCCGAGAGGGCGAGATAGCCTTTCAGCGCGGACGGGCTATTGGCGATCATGCGGAACATGTTCGGCACCGTGCCAAGTTGTTTTTCGACAGCCTGCAATAGCGGCTGGCTGGCGGCGGGCGTGTCGGCGGTGGTAGCGGGGATTGCGATGCGGGACATTGGGGAACTCCTTTCGAGTGGACCAGTCATTCTGGTCGCTCCAAAGGTAGGGGGTGGCGTTCATCGGTATAATCCGGTAATTCCGGAAGTCATATTCCCAATAACCGGAAGGGTGTCATGGACCGGATCGAGGCGATGTCCATCCTCCATAACGTTGTCGAGGCGGGCAGCCTGTCCGGCGCAGGGCGGCGGCTCGGCATCCCGTTGTCGACCGTCAGCCGCAAGATTTCCGATCTCGAGACGCACCTGGGAACACAGCTGCTGGTCAGGTCAACGCGCAGCATCAGCCTGACCGAGGTTGGACAGGCCTATGTCGCCGCGACCCGGCGCATCCTCGAAGACCTCACCGAAGCCGAGCGCACGGCGGCGGGCGAATACGCAGTCGTGAAGGGAAGGCTGGTGATCACCGCCCCCATCGTCTTCGGACGCCTGCAAATGCTTCCTGTGGTCACGGCCTTCCTGCAGGCTTACCCGGAAACGGATGTCAGGCTGGTCCTCGCAGACAGACTGCTGCACCTGATCGACGATCACGTAGACCTGGCCCTGCGCATCGCCAGCCTGCCTGACAGCAGCGATGTTGCCGTGAAAGTCGGGACAGTCCGCCGTGTCGTCTGCGCGAGCCCGGATTATCTGGAACGGCGCGGCTGTCCGCAAACCCCGAGGGACCTCGCCGACCATGATGTCGTGACCTTCTCGGCCTTGCCATTGTCGGAGGCGTGGAAGTTCGGCAAGGGGGCGGCATCACGCCCTGCCACGCCCCGCTCGCGGCTGACGGTCAACACGGCCGAGGCGGCAATCGATGCGGCCATTGCCGGGGTCGGCCTGACGCGGGTGCTCTCCTACCAGATCGCTGACGCCGTCGCGGCGGGGCGGCTGGTGACAGTCCTCGACGGCCATGCGCCCGATCCGCTGCCCGTCAGCCTGGTCTATCCCGGCCAGGAAATCCTGCCGAGGAAGCTGCGCGCATTCATCGATTTCGCCACCCCGCGCCTGAAAGCCGGTCTCTAGCCCGGGCTTGTCCGCCGCTTGCCGGGCGCGGTTATACTGGCGGGCTCGGAGGTGATGCGGGATGTGCGAAAATCGTGAAAACAGGATCGAAACCGGAAATGAAACCGATATCCGATTGGTTTCGCAGCATATTTCCAGATTTCACGGCCCAATTTGAGGCCAATGAAGCCCACACCCGGGGATCATCAACGCCATACGAAAGCAACACAGGCGCTCATCAAAGGCATACCCCGTGGCGTTCGGGCCTTAACTGGCTATTCCAGCGCCTGGCGAAGGCCCGATGGGACCATGCCAGCCTCGGGCTCGGTCTGAAAGGCAACAACACCATCTCGCGCGCCGCGAAATTGCACACTCCGTGTTGAAACGCGCGACGCCAAGGTTAGGGCCTCGCAGAATTCCATGCCGCGCCCATAGCGAAAATAGGCAAAGGCTCCATGCAGGACATCACCTGCACCCAGGGTATCCACGGCGACAACCGGTTCAACAGGGATCTGCCCCTCTTTACCATTAAGTCGATAGTGTATCGGGAGTTCATTGCGAGAGATGGCGACTTCCTGCACGCCCAGACTGCCAATATAGTCGATTGGCGACTCATCACCCGGGCAGCGAAAGCCCGAGGACGCGATCACGCAGGTGCACAAGGGCAGGAGGCTTTCAAATCCCGGCTTCCAGCTACCGGCATCGAGCAAAACGGGAAGGCCCTGCTTGCGCGCCTCGCGCGCCATTCTCAACGCCACGGGCATCACGTGCCCATCGAGGACGAGACAGTTATTGCCGGCCGGATCGATCGCGGCCGGGCCATCGACCACCGTCACGCTTTCGGGCTGAAACGACCAGACGGTCCGGCTTCCCGTCCGGTTGTTGATCCCGATGGCAGCGGTTGCCGGCTTTTGTTGCGGATCGTTGGACAGGGCCAGGACCTCAAGCCCGAATTTTCGCGCAACGGCGCGGATAATCTCGGAATTGCCACCCTGTCCCAGATTGCCGGCAAACCTGGCGGAGCCACCGAGAATGCAATAGGTGACCGCGGCATTGAATGCGGGCCCTCCAGCGTCACAGTCATAGCCGACGCTGCGGGTTTTTTCATTCTCGGCCGGCATGGCGTCATTGTAGAAAAAATGGTCCACCGTACACAGACCAGCGAAGACAGCAGATCGGGTCACGCCAATTCCTCTTTCCGCAGGACCAAGTCGCAACCGGCATCAGTGAGCACGGTTGACGATTCGATGCCTACCACAAAAAAACCGAGCCGTTTGGCATGAAGCAGATGCATGCGCGCATCGTCAAAGAAGCAGACCTCGTCTGGTGACGCACAGTCAGCCCGGAGCGTGTCGAGCAGCTCCAGCTTGCCACCGGCGAATTGTTCGCCCGTCAAGATATCGTCAAAGCACGCGCGCAGCCCCCAATACTCCAGCATGTGTTCGATAACGTGGCGCTTTTGCGAAGACACGATTCTGACCTTTGCGGGCCGTTGCTCCGAACGCAGCGCCCGTTCCATGACTCCGAACGGTTTCAGGCCGGCCTCGGAGACGAGTTGGTAGAAGCTGGTGATACGAGCCCAGAAAAACTCGGAATCGACAATTGTGAGTCCAAAATCCTGCTCAAGCTGGCGATAGATCTGCGTTTCGGCATGTCCGCGGTAACGCTCGAAATCGAGGGGTTGATCGAGACCGTAACCGGATTTCAGCACGACCTCATAGGCGCGCTTCTGCAAGGGCTCTGTATCGGCAATCGTGCCGTCAAAATCGACCAGCCACTCGGCCTTCCCGTTCAGCAGGGTCAGTTTGCTGACAAGTTCAGAGCTCACGTAAACGCTACCCCCACGGGCTGAACCAGGAATTGCCGCTTCTGGCGGGAAAGGCGTCGTTCAAAGGATGCGATTGCCGCCAGGGCCGCTTCCCGGCCGATCAGTTCCGGGCACGAATCCACCGTCCCCACCACGTTCGCAACCCCCTGCAGGGCATAGTCGCCGAGCGGGCCGCGCAGGCCGTCATATCCCACGAAACCGATTTCATCGAGCGGCTGGAAAACCTCCAATCGCTTCAGCTCGTCCAGGTGCGTCGCGAGTGCCTGGCATATATTGTCATTCGGGCAGAACACAATCAGGCGGGAACAATCTACGGTGACGTCGGCATGGACCGGTTCCAGTGCGGCCTTGATTGCATTCATTGCCGCTTGTGGTGACCAGGAGGGCAGCTGGACCACAAAGGACTCTCGATGCCGGCCCGAGCACATGAGTGACCAACACAGCGAGCGGCCGCGGCTCTCGGCTGATGACGAGCCTTCCGGGCCGAGAAGCGCCAGATAATAGGTATTCTCACAGACGGGCAGCGCCGATGCGAGCGCGAAGGCTTCACTGCCGCCAAGCCGGTGATCGGAGCCGACATAATAGGGCAGGCGTTTGGTTGCGATGCCAAATTCAGGGTCGGGAATATCAAGGTCGAGCAGGATCACGAAGATATCCCGCGCCAGAAGAATCTTGACGTAGTCGGCCAGCCTGTTGTCCACGACGAGTGGCCTGATGGCGACGGTGCCGAAGTAGCGACGAGTCAGCTGCTCCTCGATGGCCTGAATGAGGGCATCATTGCCCGTGGGGTCCTCGATCAGCACCACTTCCGAAAATCCGTCGCGGGAATTTGACACGACTTCTTTGACGCCTTGCGCGATCTGTTTGGAATAAGGGCTGCTCTTCGCCACCATCAACAGCGAGAATCCGGTCGGTGCTATTTCATTCAGAGCGAGCAGGAGGACGCTGGCGAAAAATGACACCAGACCGCCGACCGCCAGGGAAGCGTCGGTACTGCCTGTCAGATAATTGGTCAGGACAAAGGCGACGATGACGAGCATTGCACTCACGCCTGCGACGAGCGCCTTCTTGCGTGCAATTGCTTGAATTCTTCCAATCACTACAACGCCTCCCTCGATCACGTATGGATCAGGAACAAGCTTCCGGTCAAGCAAGACGGAACGCTTGTCGGCGCCGCTTCAACCGATGGCAGCGTCTGGATAGGATGGCGGAGAGGGAGGGATTCGAACCCCCGGAACCTCGCGGTTCAACGGTTTTCAAGACCGCCGCAATCGACCACTCTGCCACCTCTCCGGTCGGCTCCAATAGCGGTCATCGGGGGCCAAGCGCAATATCTGCGTTGCAGCGGCTTACCCTCCTTTCACTATTGCGCGATAATGTGGCGGTGAATTTGGGTTGGCCGAACCTGGTGGGTCCCGTCTTGCGTCATTCATTGATTGCCAGTGCACTGGCTTTGCTTTTGCTGGCCGGCTGCGCCTCGCGCCCGGAACCGACGCGCAGCTTTGCGCGCGATGCGGTGCCGCCGCTTCCGGCCGCAACGGCTGTGGCGCCGGTTGAACTGGCGCGCCGGGTCGATACCGCGGTCCTGATCGCCGATGATACTGGCCACCAGAAGGTCGGCCGCGCCTATACCGTTGGCGGCCAGCGCTATGTGCCGCAACGCGATGATGATTACGACGTCACCGGCATCGCCTCCTGGTATGGCCCGACCTTTCATGGCCGGCCGACCGCCAATGGCGAGGTGTTTGACCAGAACGCGATGACGGCGGCGCACACGACGCTGCCCATTCCCTCCATCGCCGAGGTCACCAATCTTGAAAATGGCCGCCAAGTCGTGGTGCGGATCAATGATCGTGGCCCCTTTGTCGATGACCGCCTGATCGATCTCAGCCGCGCCGCCGCCGACCAGCTGGGCTATCGCGCCAACGGGCTGGCGCGGGTGAGGGTGCGTTATCTCGGCCCGGCCTATCCGGCTGCCGGGGCCCCGGACCCGGGCTATCAACTGGCCGATATCGGCGGACCCGACACGGTGCCGGCGCTGGAGGATGTCGCCCGCGATGCGCCGTTTTCCCCGGCCTGGGTGCCGGCGACGGGCGGTGAACTGACGGTGCAGGCCGGCGCCTTCGCCGATCTGGGCAATGCCAACCGCTTTGCCGAGCGGATCGCGGAGGCCGGCGAAGTCTGGGTCCAGGCGGTCGAAACCGGAGGCCAGACGCTCTACCGTGTCTTCGTCGGCCGCTGGAGTGACCGTCCGAGTGCTGACCAGGCGCGCACGCGGCTGGCCAGCTATGGCGTGCGCGATGCCCGGATCGTGTCCCTGAATTAGCGTCGGCAGACGCAGATAACTGAGTTTCCCGGTCGCATCTTCAGGTCTGGGTGCTGGACGTCACACTCTCGCCGCGCTTGTATGGCGTCTTCCACGCGGTAACTTCCCGATTCCCGACAGGAGCGTTCAGACGTGCGCGCACTCATTTCGACTTTCGCCTCCATCGCCGCCCTCGTGCTGGCACCCGTTCTGGCCGCGGCGCCGGCACAGGCCCAGGACAGATACGAGACCGAGGCCACCCATGCGGTGATCATGGATTACGACACCGGACAGGTCCTGTTCGCCAAGGATGCCGAGACGCCAATGGCGCCATCCTCGATGAGCAAGATGATGACGGTGCTGATGGTGCTCGAGGCCATCGAGGCCGGCACGCTCTCCATGGATGATGAACTGCCGGTGTCCGAACATGCCTGGCGCACCGGAGGTGCAGCGTCCGGCTCCTCGACCATGTTTCTCGAACTGGGCAGCCGTGCCAGCGTCGAGGATCTGCTGCGCGGCGTCATCATCCAATCCGGCGGTGATGCCTGTATCGTGTTGGCCGAAGCCCTGTCCGGCAGCGAGGCGGCCTTCGCGGACGCGATGACGGCGCGGGCGCACGAGCTGGGACTGACCAGTGCCAATTTCGCCAATGCCACCGGCTGGCCCGATCCTGACCACTATATCAGCGCCCTCGACCTAGCGCGTCTGGCCCGGATCCTGATCCGCGATCACCCGCAATATTACAGCATGTGGGCCGAGCGCGAATTCACCTATAACGGCATCCGCCAATACAATCGCAATCCGCTGCTGGGCAATTTCGCCGGCGCCGATGGCCTGAAAACCGGTCACACCGAAGCCGCTGGCTACGGTCTGGTCGGCACGGCCGAGCGCAATGGCGAACGCCGCATCATCGTCTTCAACGGCATGACCTCCAATCGCGACCGCACGGCTGAAGCCGAGCGCATGATGCGCGCCGCGATGTCGGATTTTGCCGTCTATGACCTGTTCGCCGCCGATACCGTACTTGATCCGCGCGCTGCGGTGTTCATGGGCGATGCCGATACGGTGGGCCTGCAGGTCGGCGAGGACATCCAGGTCGCGCTGCATCGCCGCGCCCGCCGCAACATGACGGTCAGCGTCGTCTATGAAGGCCCGTTGATGGCCCCGATCGAAGCCGGCCAGGAGATCGGCCGTCTCGTCGTCGAGGCGCCGGGCTATGAGGCCGAGGACTATCCGCTCTACGCCTCTGAAACTGTCGGCCGCAAGGGCATGATGGGCCGGATCGGCGCGGCGCTGGCACACATGATCCGCGGCGGCAGCTGAGATGCGCGGCCATTTCATCACGCTGGAAGGCGGCGAGGGCGCGGGCAAGACAACGCTGATCCAGGCCCTGGCTGAAAAGCTGCGTGCCCGCGGCCTCGATGTCATTGTCACCCGCGAACCGGGCGGAACCCCGGGGGCTGAATTGCTCCGCGAGATCCTGCTCACCGGCGCCATCGACCGCTGGTCGCCGATGACCGAGGCGCTTTTGATGTATGCCGCGCGCGTCGATCATGTCGAACGCCTGATCGCGCCGGCGCTGCAACGCGGCGCCTGGGTACTGTCTGACCGTTTTGCCGATTCCACCACGGCCTATCAGGGCGCGGCCGGCGGCGTGCCGATCGAGCGCATCAAGCTGCTGCACCAGGCGGCGCTGGGCAATTTCAAGCCGGATCTGACCCTGATCCTCGATATCAATCCCCAGCTCGGCATCGAGCGCACCATCGCCCGCGGCGAGGATGCGACCCGGTTCGAGCGTTTCGATCCGGGCTTTCACGGCCGATTGCGCCGGGCTTTCCTCGACATCGCCGAGGATGATCCGGAACGCTGCATCGTCCTGGACGGCGGCGAACCGGCCGAAACCGTGTTCAGTCATGCGGTCGCGGCGATCGATGGCCATCTCGGGGCGCGGCTGCTGTGAGCACGGATCCCGAGCTCGGTCCGGATGTCCAGCCCGGCTGCCTGGCGCCGCGGGAGCGTTACGACCTGTTCGGGCACGAGACCGCGGAAACCAGCCTCGCAACGGCGCTGACCGGCGGGCGCATGCATCACGCCTGGCTGATCACCGGTCCACGCGGTGTCGGCAAGGCCAGTTTTGCCTGGCGCGCGGCGCGGCGGATCCTCGGCGCGGCGCCGGCACCGGAATACGGCCCGCTCGGCGCCAGCCCGACCGATCCGGTGTGCCAATTGCTCGAGGCCAGCGCCTGTCCCGACCTCTTGCTGCTGCGGCGGCCCTGGGATGACAAGCGCAAGCGCTGGCGCGGCGAGATTACCGTCGACGAAGCGCGCAAGGCTCCACATTTCTTCGAGAAAAGTGCCAGCGCCAATGATGGCTGGCGCGTCTGCCTCGTCGATAGCGTCGACGAAATGAACAATAACGGCGCCAATGCCTTGCTGAAAACGCTGGAAGAACCGCCGCAGAAGGGCGTTCTGCTGCTGGTCGCGCATTCACCGGGACGCTTGCCCGCCACGATCCGTTCGCGCTGCCGCACCCTGGTGCTGCGGCCGCCGGAGATCGAGGCCACGGCGCAATGGCTGATCGACCAGCGCGCGGCCAGCGATGAGGCCTCGGCCCTCGCAGCCTCGCGTCTGGCTGGCGGAGCCCCCGGTCGGGCGCTGGCGCTGTGTGCGTCCGGCGGGGTCGAACTCGCCAGCCAGATCAAGCAGGTCGTCGCGCGCGGCAATTCGGCCAGCGACAGTGAAGTCCGCGCCCTGGCTGACCGGGTGGCGCGCAAGGGCAGTGAAGGGCTGCGTTCGGTCTTCTACACGGCGCTGTCCAATGCGATCCACGACGCGGCCCGCAAACAGGCCGAAAACCAGATCGATCCGACGCCCTGGCTCAATGCCTGGCGCGAGGTCAATACGCTCGCCGGCGAGGCTGACGGGCTTTATCTCGATCCGAAACAGAGTGCGCTGGCGGCGCTGGGCTATGTCCGCGACGCCGCCCGGCAGCAAAACGCGTGAGCCGTCCGATGTTTGTCGACAGTCATGTCAATCTGCATGGCGAGCAATTCGCCGAGGACCTTGATGGCGTTATCGAGCGCGCCCGCGCGGCCGGTGTCGTCCGCATGGTGACGATTTGCTGTCAATTGGCTGATTTCCCGGCGGTTTCAGCGATTGCCGAGCGCCATGACGATATCTATTGCTCGATCGGCGCCCATCCGCATCACGCCAAGGACCGGCCCGACATCACCGCCGATGAATTGCTCGAGATCGCCGCCCATCCCAAAGTCGTCGGGATTGGCGAGACCGGGCTGGATTTCCACTATAATTACAGCCCGCGCGAGGATCAGTTCGCCAGTCTGGCTGCCCATATCGAGGCGGCCCGGCGTTCCGATCTGCCCTTGATCCTGCATTGCCGCGACGCCGATGAGGCGATGGCGGACCTGCTCGAGGACGAAATGGGGAAGGGGGCCTTCCGTGCCCTTCTGCACTGTTATACCGGCGGTTCGATGCTGGCCCGGCGTGCCGCGAAGCTTGGCAGCTGGTTTGCCGCCTCCGGCATTATCACCTTCAGGAAGGCCGATGATGTCCGCGCCGTCTTCCGCGATGATGTGCCGGACGACAAGGTGATCGTCGAAACCGATTGCCCGTATCTGGCGCCGGTCCCGCATCGCGGCCAGCGCTGCGAACCGGCCTTTCTGCCGGATGTCGCTGCCGGTCTGGCAACGGTGAAAGGCTGGAGCCTGGCCGAGTGTGCCAGCCGCACGAGCGAGAATTTCTTCGATCTGTTTGACCGGGTGCCGCGGCCATGAGTGTGACGCGGCTGACCATTCTGGGCTGCGGCTCCTCGGGCGGTGTGCCACGCGCCAATGGCGATTGGGGCCTGTGCGATCCGGCCAATCCGAAGAATCGGCGCCTGCGCTGTTCGGCCCTGGTTGAACATGCCGCCGATCTCGACGCCCTGCAGGCCGGCGAGGCGGTGACGCGGATCGTCATCGACACATCACCGGACTTTCGCGAACAGATGCTGGCAGCGCGGGTGCCACGGATCGATGCTGTTCTGATCACCCATGATCACGCCGACCAGACCCACGGGCTGGATGATTTGCGCGCCTTTGCACTGCTGCAGCGCCAACGCATCCCGGTCTGGATGGACGCGGCAACCGCCAAGACCCTGACGACGCGGTTTGGCTATGCCTTCACCGCACCGCCGGGCTCGCCATATCCGGCGATTCTCGATCAGCAGGCTCTGCCGGCAATGGGTGAGGCGCTGGTGATTGACGGCGCCGGCGGGCCGGTTTCGGTGACCGGTTTCGACCAGGAGCACGGCGCCATCCGCTCCGTTGGCTTCCGCTTCGGCGCGCTGGCGTATTCGGCCGATATCAATGGACTGCCGGACGACAGCGCCGCGGTGTTGACGGATGTCGGCTGCTGGGTCGTCGATGCCTTGCGGCTCGAACCGCATCCGACACATTTCGACGTCAGCGATGCCTTGCGCGAAATCGGCCGGGTCGGTGCTCACAGCGCCGTGCTGACCAATCTCCACATCACGCTCGATCATGATGCGCTGAGCGCCGATTTGCCCGAGAGCGTCCGTTGCGCCAATGACGGATTGCGGATTCTCGCGGAAGATGGCGCAATCAGCATTGAGGAGCGTTGAAGCGGAAACGCGTTGCCCGGCTCAATATCGACATCCAATCTTTCTCATAATATTTATTATGCGCTATATTGATCCGGGTATCTGAGCCAGGTGACGCCGACCCTATTCCGGCTTCTTACTTGAAAACATCAGCTTGCGATCCAAAGCTAAGGCCAGGCCTGCAGCGAGCATCATGGCCGCACCGTGCGTAAACTGATGTCCCGGCGTCAGCGCCTCGACCACCGGCACGCGTCCGGCCAGGCCGAACGCGTCATTGCAGAGTCCGTGCGCCAGGATCGCCGGCCACAGACTGCCGCCACTGCGCATCATGCCCCGGCTCGCAATGATCGAGGCGGCCGAGCCCAGCAGGAGCAGCCACAGGCCTGGCTCCACACGGGCCAGCCTGGCCATGTTGGCCACGCTTGAGGTCCCGGCGATCCCGGTCTGTGCCGCCGCCTGCCAGCATATCGATCACCGGAATGAGACCGAGCCAGGCAAAACAGAGAAAATAGAACACGAATAATTTCGGCACCTTATGGCGTTCTTTGAATTCAGATTCTACGGTATGCAGCGTCTTAATTTTTTTGGAGCTTGAAGTATCCCGGACGCGAATTCCAGTTCATCCCCGGACATCACGCCCATCGAGCATCGAACATTCGCCCCGATCCGGGCTAGGCTGGCGCAACACCCAGCAAACCGAGTCGCCCTGCCATGCCGCAAGCCCCAGACGCCGCCCTCACCCCGATCAACCGCCTGATTGCGATCATGGCCTGCCTGCGCGACCGCGAGACCGGTTGTCCCTGGGATCTGGAACAGGACTTCAAGTCGATCGCCGCCTACACGGTCGAGGAGGCCTATGAGGTCGCTGATGCCATCGAGCGCGAACAGTATGACGAGCTCAAGGACGAGCTGGGCGATCTTTTGCTCCAGGTCGTGTTCCACGCCCGCATGGCGCAGGAGGCCGGCCTGTTCGGGTTTGACGATGTCGCCGCCGCCATCAATGACAAGATGATCCGGCGCCATCCGCATGTGTTTGGCGATGCGGTGCAGCGCGACAGTGCGGCGCAGACGGTGGAGTGGGAGGCGCAGAAGGCGCGCGAACGCGCCGCCAGCCGCAAGGGCGATGGCGTGCTCGCCGACATCCCCCTCGCCTTGCCGGCCGTCAAACGCGCCCAGAAGCTGCAGGCCCGCGCCGCCCGGGTCGGATTTGACTGGCCCGATGCCGAACAGGTGTTCGACAAGCTCGCCGAGGAAGTCGCCGAAGTGCGTGAGGCCATTCTCTCCGGAGATGGCGAACACATCGCCGAGGAGGTCGGCGATTTAATGTTTGTTTGCACTAATTTGGGCCGGAAACTCAATGTAAATGTCGAAGCCGCAACGCGTAGCGCCAACGCCAAGTTCGAGCGCCGTTTCGGCTATATCGAAGGCAAGCTCGCCGCCGCGGGCCGGCGGCCGGAGGATGCCTCGCTCGAGGAAATGGAAGCGCTGTGGAACGAGGCAAAGGGGATCGACAAGGCCAAAAGGCCCGTTTCCGCCTAGTCTCTAGTAGTCCTCGACTTCCAGCGGCGGCAGGAAACCGGCCAGCTCGGGAAACAGCGAGCGGAAACGGCCGGCATCAGACGGAGACAGGCGTACGCGCATTGTCGTCTCGCCGGTTTCGCCATTCATTTCATCGCTGACGACTTCGCCATGCTGGTGCAGCCAGGCCAGGGCTTTCGCCTGGTGCGGGGCGAGCAGCAATTGCAGAATCTCGGAATCGGCGGCCAGCGCGGTCTCGATCGCTTCAAGCAGGGTCTCGAGCCCGGTGCCGGCAATCGCGGAAATGCCCAGCTTGACCGGCATGCCCGCCTTGGTATTGGCGATATCAAGCGTGATCGTCACATCCTCGAGTGCCTCGTCATCCAGGCGGTCGATCTTGTTCCAGGCCTCGATCATGCGCTGGTCATGGTCCGGTCCCGCCTCGATTTCGTCGAGGACCTCCTCGACATCACCGATACGTCCGTCGCGATCCGGGTCGGAGGCATCGATGACATGGATCAGCAGATCCGCTTCGCGGACCTCTTCCAGCGTGGCGCGGAAAGCGGCGATCAGCTCGGTCGGCAGATCGGTGATGAAACCCACGGTGTCAGACAGCAAAACCTTGGTGCCGCGCGGCAATTCGACCGCCCTCACCGTCGGGTCCAGCGTGGCAAACGGCATATCACGCGCCAGAACGTCGGCGCCGGTCAGGCGATTGAACAGGGTCGATTTGCCGGTATTGGTATAGCCGACCAGGGCGACGACCGGGATCGGCACTTCCTGGCGCTTGGAGCGGTGCAGATTGCGGGTGCGGCGCACTTCATCGAGCGCGCGGCGCAGCTTGACCATCTTGTCGTCAATGATGCGGCGATCGGTTTCGATCTGGGTCTCGCCGGGACCAGACATGACGCCGCCACCACCGCGCTGGCGCTCCAGGTGGGTCCAGGTGCGAACCAGGCGCGAGCGTTCATAGGAGAGACGCGCCAGTTCGACCTGCAGCCCGCCCTCCTTGGTGCGCGCCCGCTGACCGAAAATCTCCAGGATCAGGCCGGTACGGTCGATCACTTTCACATTCCAGGATTTCTCGAGATTGCGTTGCTGGACCGGCGACAGGCTGGCATCGACCACAGCGACCGTCGCCTCGCCGGCGACAATCCGCTCGCGCAGCTCCTCGACCTTGCCGGAACCGAAATAGCGGGCGGACTCGATCTTGCGCAGCGGCGTGACGAAGGCTTCAGCGACAATCAGGTCGAGAGCCTCGGCCAGGCCGCAGGCTTCCTCGAGGCGCGCGTCAGCGCGCGCCAGGCGATCCCGTGTCACGGGATGAATGATAATGGCGCGGGTGGGTGGCGCCTCGCGTTCGATCAATCGGTGAAGCTCTCGGGCTCTGCCTCGTCATCATCGGTCCGCTCGGCTTCAAACAGGGAAACCGGCTGGGCGGGCATGATGGTCGAAATGGCGTGTTTATAGACCAGTTGCGACAACCCGTCCCGGCGAAGCAGGACGCAAAAATTGTCGAACCAGGTTACCACGCCCTGCAGCTTGACGCCATTGATGAGGAAGATTGTGAGCGGTGTCTTCGTCTTGCGCACCGAATTGAGGAAGACGTCCTGAAGGTTTTGTTTTTTATCTTGAGACATGATTGCTCCGAGTGCGCTGCACCATAATAGCGATTCGAGTGTCAGCGTATACAGCGCACGGCCTGAGCCGCAACCGTTTCGCTGCGTCCTGATGGGGCGCAAACCGCTCAAATCAATTCAAGATACGCCGAGCGAAGCGCCGTGGCGACTGAACCGGGGGCGCCATTGCCCACGGGGCGGTCATCAATCCGGATGATCGGCGTCACGAAGGAGGTGGCAGAGGTCATGAAGGCCTCACGGGCCGATTGCGCCTCCGCAACAGTGAAGGCGCGCTCTTCGAGCTTATAGCCCAACGCCTGCGCACGCTGGATAATCCTCGCCCGTGTGATCCCGTGCAGGATGTCGTGGTCGGTCTGACGCGTGACCAGCACGCCGTCGGCGGTAACGATCCAGGCATTGGTCGACGCCCCCTCGGTCACCTGCCCGCCCGCATCCACGAGCCAGGCCTCGGCGGCACCGGCTTCATGGGCGGCCTGTTTCGCCAGCACATTGGGCAGGAGATTGACGGTCTTGATATCGCGCCGCGCCCATCGCTGGTCGGGCAGGCTGATGACCGCGACGCCCGCATCGGCCCGGCGCTGCGCTGCAGCATGGTCGAGGCGTTTGGTGGTCATCACCACGGTTGGACGGACCGGTCCGGACGGAAAGGCATGATCGCGCCGGGCGCGGCCCCGGGAGATCTGCAGATAGACAAGCCCGTCACGGACGCGATTGCGGCGCAGGAGTTCCGCGATGACGAGCCGATAGCCCGCTTCGGTCTTCGGATTGACGATCCGCAATTCGCGCAGTGAGCGGTCGAGCCGGGCAAAATGGCCGTCCGCATCCATCAGCTCACCGGCGCGCACGCTCCAGACCTCGTAAATGGCGTCCGCGAACTGAAAGCCGCGGTCCTCGATATGGATCATGGCGTCGGCATGGGGCTGATAGCGCCCGTTCACATAGGCAAAACGCGTCAATGGCTTACTTCCTGATAAACAAGGCCCACACGGCCGCCAGGGCAGCCAGCACTTCCAGACGCCCCAAAATCATGGCCGGAATGAGGACGAGCTTGGCCGCATCACTCATCGCCTCCCAGTCCCAACCGATCTCCGCCTCCTGGTAGAGCGGTCCGATATTGGCCAGCGCCGCCGCCATTGCGATGAAACCGTGCTCGAAATCCAGCCCGGCCAGGGTCAGCAGCACGGTTCCGATCCCGAGCGCAAACAGGAAGGCTAGGACATATGACCAGATTGCGATCAGGGCCCGGTCGGGGGCCGGCCGGTCCCTGAAACTCATCGGCTGCATGATCGACGGATCGGCCAGCGTCGCGAGTTCGACCCCCATCCGGCGCCAGAGCAGCATGATGCGCGAAATCTTGATGCCACCGGTCGTCGATCCGGCCGCGCCTCCGATCATGGCCATGAAAATGGCGGCGACCAGAACCGGCATTTCCGCGCTGCCATATCCATAGCCGGCCGTAGTAACGACGAATACCGCCCGGGCGATGTCCTGGAATAACTGCCCCGGGCTGGCGATAATGAAGAAGGCGGCGAGGACACTGACCATGATCGCGAGACCGGCCAGGTCGATATCGAGCCAGGCCGTGCGGTCGCGCAGCGCGTCCCAATAGAGCGAGAAATTCACCGCGCCGATCAGGCAACCGAGCATGATCAACAGGACGGATGCAGAATTGAGATGTTGATCGAGCCCGCCGGAAAACGGCGCATATCCGCCCGTCGAGATGGAGCCGAAGGCGAGCGTGATCGCCTCATAGGCCGTGTTCCCCGTCAGGATCAGCGACATCCAGATGATGGCAGTCAGCACGGCATAGACCAGGAAGATGCGCGTCGCAGCCAGGCGCAGATGCGACAGGACATCATCGGCCTGGACCGTCAGCAGGGTCGAACGGCGGATCGCCGGGATATCCCGGTCGAGGGCCGCGAAAACCGCGATCGCGAGCAATACCGTTGCGAATCCGCCGAGCCAGGACAGCACGGCCCGCCACAGCACCAGCGAGCGCGGCAGATCCTCGGGCGGCAGCAGGATCGCTCCGGTCGTGGTGACCGAGGAATAGGCCTCGAACAGGGAATCGACGGCGTCGAAATAGCCAGACAGATAAAAGGGCACGGCGGCAAGCAGCGGAATGGTGATCCAGGCCAGCAGGCCAAGGACCAGGGCATCAAGCGCGCTCGCCCCGACCGGCATGCTGCGTGTCGCCGCCAGGATCAGCGAACCGGGTGCCAGCCCGACGGCCATCGTCACGCCGAACAGGGGCGCCAGATGCCGCTCGCCCAGCCCGAATGCCGCCAGGCCAACAAGGGCAGCGACGAGGCCAAGGGCGACCCAGAGTGCGGCGAGTGGCCGGAGGAGTGCAGCCAAGGCCATGGCGCTTAAAAATACTCGAGGCTGACGCGGAACAGGTGTTCGACCTTGGGGATCAGCGCCGTGTTGCAGAACAGCAGGACCCGGTCATTTTCCCGGATCCGCCCCTCATCGCAAGGCAGCAAGACCCGGTCGCCACGCACGACGGCGCCCAGCGCCACACCGTCGGGCAATTCCAGTTCGTCGAGGGATTTTCCGACCAGCGGCGAGGTCGAGAGCGCGATACCCTCAAGCGCCTCGGCGAGGCCGCCGCCAAGGGTCTGCAGCCCGGTGATCCGGCCGCGGCGAATGTGTTGCAGGATGATCGAGACCGTGGTCGCACGCGGATCGATCAACACGTCGATCCCCAGGGGCTGCCGCAGGGATTCAAAGGCGCGCTCATTGATGAGGCTGAGGGCGCGCTTGGCCCCTTCCCGCTTGGCCATCACCGCGGAGAGCATATTGACCTTGTCGTCATTGGTGACACAGACGACCAGCTCGGCATCGGGCACACCAGCCTCGCGCATCAATCGCGCATCGAGCCCGTCGCCATGCAGCACCACCGTTTTCTTGAGACGTCCGGCCGCGGCTTCCGCGTGCTCCTTGCTGGCCTCGATCAGGCGCACCTTGATACCGCCGGCACGCTCGAGGGCGCGTGCGACATAGACCCCGATATTGCCGGCGCCGACGACCACGACCCGGCGGATCTTCTCGGCGCTTCGGCCGAAGATATCCAGCACGCGTTTGGCGTGGGCGCTCTCGGTGACGACATAGACATCATCGCCCGCCAGCAAGGGATCGGTACGCTTGGGAATGAACAGGGTGCGTTCGCGCTGCACGCCGACCACGGCGACGCGCAGATCCGGGAACAGCTCCATCAATTGCTCGGTGGTCGAACCGGCTACTGGTGAGCTCTCGTCAAGCCGCAGGCCGAGCAATTGCACCCGCCCGCCGGAGAACACTGCGGTGTTGAATGCGCCCGGCGTCTCGACCCGCTGGAGAATGGCGCGACCCACTTCCAGCTCCGGCGAAATGACCACATCAACCGGCAGATTGCCGGTGCTGAACAGATCACCCCAGGCCGGGTCGAGATAATTCTGGGCCCGGACCCGCGCGATCCGCATCGGGGTCTTGAACAGCGAGTGTGCCACCTGGCAGGCGACCATATTGGTTTCGTCGGAATGGGTGACGGCGACGAGCAGGTCCGCTTCCGCGGCCCCGGCGCGTTCGAGCACGTCGGGGTGGGAGCCATGGCCGACGACGCCGCGCACATCCAGTTCGGTGACGACATTGTCGACCAGCGAGGTCGACCAGTCGACGACGGTGACGGAATTGCCTTCACGCGCCAGCGCCCGGGCAATCCCGACCCCGACTTGCCCTGCCCCGCAAACAATCGCTTTCATGATGACTTGTCCGACTGGCCGCCTGGCGCAGATTCGCGTGGATTGCCGGACACGCTGAGGGATTTCAGCTTGCGATGCAAGGCCGATCGTTCCATGCCAATGAAGGCTGCCGTGCGCGAGATATTGCCGCCGAAACGGTCGATCTGGGCCCGCAGATACTCACGCTCGAAATTCTCCCTGGCCTCGCGCAGCGACAGAGCAATCATTTTCTCGGCGTCGAAGCCGGCTTCGGCCGTATCGCGCGTCACCACTTCCGATGGCAGGGAATCGAGCGTGATCGGCGCCGATTGCGATCCGGTCGCCAGGATCAGCAAGCGCTCGATATTATTGCGCAATTGCCGGACATTGCCGGGCCAGCCATGCGCCTGCAGTGCAGCCATGACGTCGGGACCAAATTCCCGGCGCGGCAGGCCGGCGGAATGCGTCAGGCGGCTCACGAAATGCTCGACCAGCTCGGGAATATCCTCGCGCCGCTCGGCCAGCGGCGGCACGACAACCGGCACGACGGCAAGCCGGTGATAGAGGTCCTCGCGGAATTTCCCTTCCTCGATCCGGGTGCGCAATTCCTGTGAGGAACTGGAGATCACCCGGACATTGACCTCGACATCGGCCGTGCCGCCAATACGCCGGAAGCGCTGTTCGACCAGCAGGCGCAGAAGCTTTGACTGGGTCTCGCGCGGCATGTCGGCGATTTCGTCGAGGAACAGCGTGCCGCCATGGGCCCGTTCGAGCAGGCCGACACGCTTGATCGCCCCGTCGGTATTCTCGCGTCCGAACAATTCTTCCTCGAACTCGTCGGGGGACATGCCAGGGGCGCTGACGGCGACGAAGTCGGAACTGGCGCGGGGTGATTTCTCATGGATCAGCCGCGCGACCAATTCCTTGCCGGCGCCCGATGGCCCCTTGATCAGGACACGGCTATTGGTCGGGCCGACGCGATCGATCAGCTGGCGCATCTGGACGATGCCGGTGGAATTGCCGATCAGGGCGTTCTGGACGTCGCTGCGGGCGCGCAATTGCGCATTCTCGGTGCGCAGCCGGCTGGTCTCCAATGCCCGCGACAAGGTCAGAAGAAGCTTGTCGCTCTTGAACGGCTTCTCGATGAAGTCATAGGCACCCTTGCGGATGGCCGCGACGGCGGTCTCGATCGTGCCATGGCCCGAGATCACGACGATCGGCAGGTCGGGATCAATCGCGCGGAACTCGTCGAGCAATTCCAGCCCGTCCAGCCGGCTGCCCTGCAGCCAGACATCGAGAATGATCAGCGAGGGCTGACGCGCCTGAAACTCGCGCATCGCACCATCGGAATCCGCCGCACCGCGGGTCTCATAGCCCTCGTCCTCAAGCAAACCGCCGATCAACTCGCGGATATCCGCCTCGTCATCCACAATCAGGATGTCACGTGCCATCGGTCAGGCCTCCTTCTGAGAATATAATTCGGGGTCGGAATCGTCTGCCAGCGGGAAGATCAGGCGCACGACAGCGCCCTGCCCCGTCTCCGGCAGACCGAGTTCAAGCCGGCCCTTGTGATCTTCCATGACGCGCTTGACGATCGCGAGGCCAAGGCCCGTGCCTTTTTCCCGCGTCGTCATATAGGGTTCGGTCAGCCGCTCGCGATTGGCTGTTGGCCATCCCAGGCCATTGTCGCTGACCTCGATCACGGCAAAGCCGTCTTCTTCACTCAATTCAACGCGAATGCGGCCGGGTTCGCCTGCACCCTCATCGGCCTCCATGCGCGCAATTACGCTTTCGCCCGCATTCTTGAGGATATTGACCATCGCCTGGCTGGACAGGCGGGCATCGCACAGGGCGTAGACCGGACGATCGGGCCGCTTGAAACTGGTCTCGACCGATGGCGTGGCGACGCGTTGGGCAAAGCTGGCCGCCTGGGTCAGCTCACCCATTTCCACCGGCTCGACCTTCGGCTCCGGCATGCGGGCAAAGGAGGAGAATTCATCCACCATGCGGCCGATATCGCTGACCTGGCGGATAATGGTGTCGGTGCAACGGTCGAAGGTCTCGAGATCGGTGACGATTTCCTTGCGGTATTTGCGCTTGATCCGCTCGGCCGAAAGCTGGATCGGGGTCAGCGGATTCTTGATTTCGTGCGCGATCCGCCGCGCAACCTCACGCCAGGCGGCATTGCGCTGGGCGGTTACCAGGCGCGTGACATCGTCAAAGGTGATGATGAGGCCGGCTTCCTCGTCCATCGTCGCCCGTGCCGAGAGGTAGCGGATCTGTTCGTCGGCGGTCTTGAGGTCGATCTGAGCCTCGGCGACATAGCCGGGGCGGCGACGGGCCTGGGCGACGATCTCGCTGAGTTCCGGCGCAATATCCTCGATCCGGGCGCCGACCAGATCATCGGTCTCCGGCCCCAGATGGCTGACGGCCGAACGGTTGATCAGACGCACCCGGTTTTCATGGTCGATCCCGAGCACGCCGGCGCTCACCCCGGCCAGGACTGCCTCGGTGAAGGCCCGCCTTTGCTCGGATTCCGCGTGCGAGGCGATCAGTTCGCGGCGCTGGGTGCGCAATTGCCGGGTCATCCGGTTGAAAGCGCGGCCAAGAGCGGAAATCTCGTCATCCTCGCGCCCCATCTGCACCCGGGCATCGAGATCGCCGCGTCGCACCCGCTCGGCTGCGGCCACGAGCCTGGAGATCGGCGTCACAACCCGCGTCGCGGCGGAGAGCGCCAGCCAGAGCGAGCCGATCACGATCAGCACCACGACCTCGGCATAGAGCAGGAAGAAGACGACGCGGGCCTCGCCCTCATGCTCGCGCACCGTGCGCAGCGAATCGCTGGCATTGAGGATGTCGCGCCAAAGACTCATGTCCATCTCGCGCGAGACGTAGAGATAGGCGCCTTCGTAATTCTCGAGCTGGAACAGCATCCGCATCGCGTCAGCGCTGCTTTCGATGCCGGCCCGGGTCGCGAAAAGCGGTCCGGTCACGCCGACCCCGCCCTCTTCGGCGCCTTCATAGAGGTCCGGTGTCGGCGGGATATAGACCTCGTTGGGACGAAATTCCGCTTCCGCCATGCGCGCGCCGCGGGCATCAACAATATAGGCGGCCGCCAATTGCGAGCGGGCGACATAGCTGGCGAAAATCGTGTTGTACTGGATGCGGCTGCTGGTGAAGAGCGTCGCGGCTTCCTCATTGTCGATCGCATTGGCCAGTGCCGTCAGCCGCGACCTAGTCACATTGGCTTCCTGGTAATAGACGTCCTGGGCCGTGCGCGAGGCGGTGTCGACGAAACTGCTGACCTGCTCGCCGAACCAGTATTCAACGCCGCGCGTCAGGATCAGGCCGAGGAACATTGCGGCAAAGATCGCCGGCGCGGTCGCTGCCAGCGAGAACAGGCCAACGAAACGCAGGTGCAGGCGCGGTGCCGGTTCGCCAAATCGCCGCCCACGCATGCGCCGCCTCAGACGGATCAACACCACCGAGGCCAGGGCAATCAGAAGCAGGAGATTGCCGATCAGGATCGCCAGCGTCAGCCGGTCGCCCGGCTCCAGCACGGCCCCGTCGCCGAGAATCGCGATCGAGGTCAGCACGACCACCGTCAACGAGAGAACGAATCCAATGCCGAACAGCGCGGCCGAGCGCGGCGAGACGTTCTTGATCAATGGTCCTGATTGCGACGGGCTCAACCGCATTTCCCTTGTCTGGTTGCCGCATCATTGCCCGCATGTTGCATGAAATCAACACCCGTGCCGCAGCCGCCACAACCTCAAGAAGTTTCACCCAGCTCAGCGAGCCGCCGCGCCAGCGTATTCCGGTTTACGCCCAGCATTTCAGCGGCTTTCGATCGGTTGCCCTCTGCGCGCGTCAGCGCTTGCTCAAACAGGGCGCGGTCCAGGGCATCAACCGCGACCTGCCGCGAATCAGGCTCGCCGAGGGCAGCGCTGGCGAGATTGGAGGCATGCGACGCCAGGGCGTCAGGCCTGTCAGCGCTATCGGTCAGCATCGCCCGCGCGATGTCCTCCGGTCCCGCCAGCCGCCCCCGCGTTGCCAGGGCAAGCCGCGACAACACCGAGCGCAGCTCGACGACATTGCCCGGCCAGGCCGCCGCTTCGAGCAATTGCCGGGCAGACGGCGATAATTGCAGCGCGCTCTGGCTGTCGCGCGCCGCGAACTCGTTGAGAAAGGCATCGCACAGGACGGGAATGTCGCTGCGGCGGTCACGGAGCGGCGGCACGGTCACGACGCATTCGGACAGGCGCTCCAGCAGGCGGGTGTCGGGTGCCCGGCTGCCGGGTGTGGAGACGGTGGCAATCACGCGTCCGCGGCCGGTATCGAGCGCATCGCGCGCCGCGCGCTGTTGGTGCGGACTCCACTCATCGAGGCGCAGCCACAGCAGTTCCGATGCGGCGCTCGTCGATGCGAAGATATCCTCGGTGCGGTGCGACGGGGTGATCAGGACCACATCCTCGGTCCGGATCCCGCGCGCCCGTAGCAGCGCGCTCGCCGCCTGGCGCTTGCCGGTCCCGGCCTCGCCGCGGATCGTCACGTGCGCCCGGCTGGTCGCCGCGCGGGCGATCGCCTTGAATGTCGTCTGCATCGCCGCGGACTGGCCGATAAAGCCAGTCGGTTCACGCGAGCCACCCTCATTGTGGCGCAGGCGCGTCTCGGCCAGTGCAGCGCTGACGGCCGCCAGCATGACATCGAGATCGAAGGGTTTGGGCAGGTATTCAAATACACCGCCCTTCTCGGCCCCGATTGCGGTGCTCGCGGTGGTCTGAGCGCTCATGACGATCACCGGCATGTCCGCGCGCAGGCGTTTGACCAGGCCAAGGCTTTCAAGAAAGCTGGTGCCGTCGAGCAGGACGTCGGCCAGCAGGAGGTCACCCTCGCCGGCCTTGACCCAGTTGAGCACGGCATCGATCGAGGCGGTGGCGCGCACCTGATAACCTGCCGAACTGAGGGCCCGCGACAGAATCAGCTTCAGGCTTTCATCGTCTTCCAGCAACAGGATGCGCGCACTCATTTCACCTCTCCCTTGAGGATGGGCAGTCTCAGATTGAAAACGGTTCGTCCGGGCACGCTCTCATAATCAAGCTGCCCGTCATGCAGGGCCATGATCCGCGCGGAAAATGCGAGGCCCAGGCCCTCGCCCGCCGGCTTGGTCGTCACGAAGGGCGTGAATATCCCGCTGCCCAGAGTGGCGGGAATCCCCTCGCCATTATCCATCACCGATAGCAAAAGCGGTGTCGCGACATCGCCGGTGCGGCTGCGCGGACCGGCATCAAAGCGGGTTGAAACCGTGATTTTGGCTCCCTCCCGGTCGGGCATGGCATCGAGGGCATTCTGCAACAGGTTGACCACGGTCTGGTGCAACAGGTCGGGATCCCCGAAAGAGTCCGGAAGCGACGGGTCAAAGCGTTCCTGTATAATGTCGGCCGCGGCCGGATTGGCGCGGGTGATGCTTTCAATCGCACTGATCGCCAGCCGGTTGAGGTTGACGGCCGACCGGGTGCCGAGCTGGATATCGCCGACGCCGCTCCAGTGGTCCGCCAGACGGGTGATACGGTCGACATCCTGGACAATCACGCGCGCCAGCTCGCCGGCGGTTTCCAGATCGGTTTCACGGGCGATCAGCTGCGCGGCACCGCGCACACTGGCGAGCGGGTTCTTCAGCTCGTGCGCCAGCATGCGACCAAAGCCGAGCGCCGCCGCCTGCGAGGCCTGCGGACCCGTGTCGCAATGCGGCAGGATGGAGAGCGTCACCGTTTCAAGCTCTTCGGACCAGCGCGCGTGAAGGTCGCTGATCTCACCGGCACCGACCGCTTCACCGAGCGCAACGACGGTCCGCCGGTTGTTCGCGGCTTGTTCAATGAAGTCCAGCAGGCGGGCGCCGCGCGGGAAAGCCTGGCGCAGATCGGTGCGCTGCAAGGTGCGCAGCGACAGGCCGAACCATTCCTGTGCCTGCAGATTGGCCCAGGCCAGCCGGCAATCGGCAGTGAAAACGAGAATCGGGATTGCCGACTGTTCTGCGGCACCCAGGGCCCAATCGGCCTCGCTGCGGCCCGTCCCTGTCATGCTGCGATCCGCCGGCCCGGCTGGTAATCGAGCAGGCGTTCCAGCGCCGCACAGATCGCGACCGGATCTTTCGACCGGCACAACACATCGCGGACGCCCAGCAGGGTTGCGGGCGGCAGGTGCGCGCCGTCCAGCTCCAGGAAGGACGCGAAATGCTTGCGCATCATGCGGATACCCAGCGCTTCACCATAAAAGGCATTGGCGGCCCCGGCCTGTTCGATCAAGGCGGCGATCCGCTCATTCCAGGGCGTGACCGGCATCGTGCCCGTCAGCAGGCCGGCACCGATTTCACCCACCAGCCAGGGCCGTCCCTGGGCCGCACGGCCGATCATCACGCCATCGGCACCCGACAGCGCCAGGGCCTCGCGCGCCTGGTCCAGCGTTGCGATATCGCCATTGACCAGCAGTGGCACATCGACTGCCTCACGCACGGCGCGAACGGCGGCCCAGTCGGCACTGCCGGTATAGAATTGCTGCCGCGTGCGGCCATGAACGGTGATCATGGCGATACCGGCATCGACCGCGCGCCGTGCCAGTTCCGGGGCGTTGAGGCAGTCATGATCCCAGCCGAGGCGCATTTTCAGCGTTACCGGAATGCTTACCGCGGCCAGCGTCGCCTCGATCAGCGTCATCGCATGGTCGAGATCGCGCATCAGGGCCGAGCCTGACAGGCCCTTCGTCACCTGGCGCGCCGGACAGCCCATATTGATGTCGACGATATCGGCACCGGCGGCTTCGGCGATCCGCGCGCCTTCGGCCATCCATTCCGCCTGGCGGCCGGCGAGCTGGATCACGCGCGGGGCGAGGCTGGCATCGGCGGCAGCCTTGCGCACCATATCCACCCGGCCGCGTGCCAGCGCATCGCTGGCGACCATTTCCGACACCACCATGCCGGCGCCAAAACGCTGGGCCTGGCGGCGGAACGGCAAATCGGTGACGCCTGACATGGGTGCCAGCACCGCCGGAATCACGATCTCATGGGGGCCGATGGAGAAACTCATGCGTCTGGACAATTCAACCGGTTGCAGCGTAAGCCGGGCAAGCTAGCGATCTTGCTGCGCTGCGGCAATGGACGAGGCCTGCATATGAAAATCGGTGCCATTATTGTTGCGGGCGGCCGCGGGACACGCGCCGGTGGCGATGTGCCCAAGCAATATCGCGAAATCGGGGGCCGGCCGGTGCTGGCCCGGACGCTGGACGTCTTCCTGGCGCATCCGCTGATCGGATCGGTCATCGTAGTGATCGGCGCGGAGGATTCGGAGCGATTTGAAGCCCTTGCACCGCTTCTTGCGGGAGGCGTTGAGACCGTGACCGGCGGGGCAACCCGCACCGCCTCGGTACGGGCCGGGCTGCAGGCCCTCGAACACGCCGGCGTCGATGCGGTGATGATCCATGACGCCGCACGGCCCTTTCTCAGTGCCGCTCTGATCACCGCCCTCGCCGATGCATTGAAGGACCACGCGGCTGTGCTGCCGGCTCTGGCCAGCGTCGATGCCTTGATGCAGCTCGACGCCACGGGACGCCTCGTCAGGGTCATCAATCGAGACGAGGTCGCTGCGGCCCAGACACCGCAGGCTTTTCGCATGGCGGAACTGATGCAGGCCTATCGGGCGCTGGGCGAGACCGCCCTGCCCGATGACGCGGCCGTCGCCGTGCGCGCCGGCATGGATGTCCATACCGTTCGCGGTGAAGCAGGGAATTTCAAATTGACCACACCTGATGATTTCGCCCGCGCCGAAGCGATGCTGAACGCCCCGACCGCGATCACCGTGACCGGCCAGGGCTTTGATGTTCACCGGCTGGAGGCGGCGGAGGCCATGATGCTGTGCGGCATCGAGATCCGCGACGGGCTGGGTCTGGTCGGGCATTCCGACGCCGATGTCGGCCTGCACGCCCTGACCGATGCCATTCTCGGCGCGGCCGGCGCAGGCGATATCGGCCAGCATTTCAGTCCCAGTGATCAGCGCTGGAAAGGCGCGGCCTCGGACCGTTTCGTGCTTCATGCGCTTGATCTGCTGCAGCAGGCCGGCGGCAGTGTTCTCCACGCCGACATCACCCTGATCGGCGAGCGCCCGAAGGTTGGTCCACACCGCGACGCCATGCGGGCGCGGGTCGCCGAATTGCTCGGGCTCGAGCTCCGGCGCGTCAATATCAAGGCGACGACGACAGAAAAGCTCGGCTTCACCGGCCGCGGCGAAGGCCTCGCCGCCCAGGCCATCATTACAGCAAGGATGACATGATGTTCCCCAACCAACTTGTTCAAAAGGCGACGCAATTCCTCGACGACGCCCGCACCGCCGGCGTGCTGGCGGCGACGGCCGAGAGCTGTACCGGCGGCCTGTTGTCCGGGCTGATCACCGACATCGCCGGCGCCTCGGATGTGTTCGAGCGCGGCTTTGTGACCTATTCCAACGAGGCCAAATGCGAACTGCTCGGCATCCCTACGGCCGTCATCGCGGCCAATGGCGCCGTCTCCGCCGAGGTGGCCCGACGCATGGCGCAGCAATGTCTGTTCAAGTCCAACGCCGATATCACCGTATCCATAACAGGCGTCGCCGGCCCCGGTGGCACGCCGCACAAGCCGGCCGGCCTGGTCTATTTTGGTCTGGCAGTGCGCGATCACCCCACCCGCGTGTTGTGCCAGCGCTTTGGGGATCGTGGCCGTACGCAGGTGCGTCTGGCCTCGGTTGAAACCGCGCTGGATCTATTGAGTGAGGGCGTCGATCTCATCGCCCAGATCGAGATCGGGATCGCCGACTGAGGCATAGCGCCGTGCCGCCTCGTCGGAGAAGCGCTTGACCAGAATGTGGGCGGCGCGTTCGCGCTGGCTGTCGAGCAGCATCTGCAACACCATATTGCGGAACGCGGCCTTGATGTGAAACCGCACCAAGGTCGAGCCGTCGGACAATGGATAAAAGCGCCAGTTATTCTCCAGCACCCGGAACGGGCCGGCGACGAAGCCGACATCGATCGTGCGCGCGGCCGCGTCCGCCTTCACCGCGCTGGTGAAGCGCTCGGTGACGAATTTGTAGCGGATGCGCGCCTCGGCCGTCAGCTCGGTGACGGAACCGGTCTTGCTTTCCTTCAGCACGCGCATGGCGGTGATCTGATGGATGAAATCGGGATAGCGGCGAACATCCGAGACAAGATCGAACAGATCATCGGCGGCGTGAAACAGCCGCAAGGTCTCGGTCAGATTGACGGTCACACGCGGCCCAGAGAGGCTTCCCGCGCGGCGCGCAGCCGGGCAAAATCCTCGCCGGCATGGTGGCTCGAGCGCGTCAGCGGTGTCGCCGAGACCATCAGGAAGCCCTTGGCGCGGGCAATCGTCTCATAGGCCTTGAACTCTTCCGGCGTCACGAAACGCTGGACGGCGGCGTGCTTGCGGGTCGGCTGCAGATACTGGCCGATGGTGAGAAAATCGATGCCGGCGGAACGCATGTCGTCCATCACCTGCATGACCTCCTCCTTGCTCTCACCGAGACCGACCATGATGCCGGACTTGGTGAATTGCTCCGGATCGCGATCCTTGACGCGTTCCAGCAGCCGCAGCGAATGGAAATAGCGCGCGCCGGGACGGATCGACAGATAGAGGCGCGGCACGGTTTCCAGATTGTGGTTGAACACGTCGGGACGCGCATCGATCACGGTTTCTGCGGCGCCCGTCTTGCGCAGGAAATCGGGGGTGAGGATCTCGATCGTCGTGCCCGGTGCCGCCTCGCGGATCGCCTCGATCACTTCGACGAAATGCTGCGCGCCACCATCGGCGAGATCATCGCGATCAACCGAGGTGATGACGACATGCTTCAGACCCATCTGGGCCACAGCCTCGGCAACACGGCGCGGCTCGTCCGTATCAACCGGGCCCGGCAGGCCGGTTTTCACATTGCAGAAGGAACAGGCGCGGGTGCAGGTATCGCCCAGGATCATGAAGGTGGCGTGCTTCTGCTCCCAGCACTCACCGATATTGGGGCAGCCCGCCTCCTGGCACACGGTGACGAGTGCGCCTTCGGTGACGATTTTCTGGGTCTCGGCAAACACCTTGCCGAGCGGCGCACGCACCCGGATCCAGTCCGGTTTGCGCAGGACGGGTGTATCGGCGCGCTTCTGCTTTTCCGGGTGCCGGGCGGCGCGGGTCTCGGAGGCTGTAGCAGCGGCGGCAGACGAGGCTGTGTTGTCGATCAGATTGGCCATGAACGGGATGTATGCCGGAGCGCGTGGTGGATCAAGCCGGGGCAGCGGTTTGATGGCGGTGGCATACCGTCAGGGACTCGCCGGTCGGGATCATTGACCGCGGCGTGCGGTTCCCGGCACCGTCTCCCGGCGGTAATTCCGCGCCACCGCTGCCTACAAGACCAGGGCGCACGCGACAGGTAACTTATGGATGTATCATGTCTCTCAATAACTTGCCCCGGAGAAAGTGTCCGCTGGTTACGCGGGATTCAGGTTTGCGTGCGATGGTAAAGAATGCTCGATACCAAGTCGCTCTCAATTGCCCTGATCCTGATCCTGATCATCGGATGCGTCATGCACCTGGTGAACTGGCGGATGCACCGCGCCAGCCCCGGGGCGAAATGGTGGACGATCGGTCTTTGCTCGCAGACGCTCGCCATTGTGCTGGCGGCGGTCGCGAACTCACAGCCGGACATATCGATGCCCCTCATCCTGCTGGTCAATTACCTCGCATTGGGCGGCACGGTATTGCTGGTCTACGGCACGGCGAGCTTCGCTGAGCGGCCTCTGCCACCGGTGATATATGCCGGGCTTGCCGGAGCGATCGTGCTCGGCCTGGCCTGGTTCACGCTGATCGGACCGTCAATTTCCCTGCGATTAATCCTGGTGGGTCTGGTTCAACTGACCTGCAATGCCCTGATCCTGACCCGGCTTGGCCCCATCGCCAAGCGTGACGGTCCGATGGGCGTTGTCGTGCTCGCAGCGGCGGTCATCAGCATGATCCTGCTTCTGGGCGGCCTCGGTCTCTGGCAGTTTCTGACCCAGCCGATGCTGACCGGCCTCTACAGCGAGAGCCCGGTCCTGCCGGCGGTGATGCTGACGCTGATTGCCTGCAAGTCGACGATGATTTTCGGCTATCTGCTCTTGAGCACGGCCTATTCCCAGGCGCAGCTCGAGCGGATGGCGCTGAACGACACTTTGACAGACCTCCCCAACCGCCGGGCTTTCGAGCGTGAGGTCAGCCAGCGCCTGCGTTCGACGCGCAAGCACGATCGGCTGATGGCGCTGGCGATCTTCGACATCGACCACTTCAAGCTGGTCAACGATAAACATGGCCATGATGGCGGTGATGACGTGTTGCGCCATCTCGGCTGGGTCGCCGCGCGTGCCGTGCGGCCGAAGGATTTCGTTGCCCGCGTCGGTGGTGAGGAGTTCGCGGTCCTATTCGATGTCGACGATGCCGCCGAGCTCGTGACAGCGGCCAACCGCCTCCGGCTCGCGATCGAGATTGATCGCCCCCTGGTTGGCGAACTCCGCCTGCCGATCACCGTGTCTGTCGGTGCCGCAATGGCCGCGTCCAGTCCTGAACTGGACTTTGGCGCCCTCTACCGGGCCGCCGACCAATCATTATACCAGGCCAAGGCCACGGGACGGAATCGCGTCGTGGTCGGCGAGGTCGACGGCTTCGACCTGGCGGCCTAGTCTGGCTGGTCTGCAGACGGGAAGCGTACCCGGACGGGCTCGCGGCGCCCCGGTCCCTGCATCGCAGTCCTCACGAGGCTGTCGATGGTGATATTCGTCATCATGACCTGGTCTTCGAAACTATTGGCCAGCAGATCATTATCGACCAGGAAGGCTGATCGGTCCTGCGGTACAGCTGCCGTGAAATAGATCCAGATGATTTCGCCATCCAGCTCGGCGCCGACATAGACCGGCTCCATCAGACGGCCATCGCCCTCCCCGATACGGAAATGGGTTTGCGCATAATTCCCCACGGCCGCAAGACCTTCAGCGGAGGTCAGCCAGGCCTCCTCATCGACCGGTTCGATGCCCAGCGCCTCAATCAAATCATGACCATAGACACGGTGCGTGATCTGCAGCTCTCCGGTTGCGGCCGAAATCACCACTTCCGTGACACCGGCATGCACCCGGTGAGCCGCTGCCGGAGCTGCAATCAGACCGACCGCCGCCAAGGCGGTGGCGATCGTGCGGACCAAGACGCGCATCCCTACTCCGGACGCGCCCGGATCGAATCGCGGGTCACGCGCTGATCCTGGTCAGCCATCATGTTCGATTCGCGCGCGCCGGTGCGGTAGAGCTCAAGCCGGGTTGGCTCGATGCGCGACGGGAAATAATTGTCCGACCGGTCGGAGTCAGCTGTTTCCTGAAGCGGGTCGAGCTCAACGGAGACGACTTCACGCGACGTCAGATAGGTCCAGGTGACATGGCGCGGGTCGTAACGCCAGACCTCGGCCGGGATGCGCACAATCTCGGTGGCCCCGTCGGCGAAGGTGAATTCCAGGATGATCGGCATCACGACGCCGCCCTGGTTGGTGAAGTCGAGATAATAGACACGCTCCCCGCTGGCGAGGATTTCAGCTTCCCAGGCCTCGAGGTCACCGCGATAGCTGGCATAGGCCTCACGCTGGCGCGCGGTGACGGTCTGGGCATCATTGGCGGAGTAGAATTCGACCACCTCCGGATTGCGGCTGGCATAGGTGGTGATCCCGGCCTCACGATCACGCAGCGGCGTCAGGGCCTCTGGCTGCGCCGCAAGCTCGGCGCGCTCGCGTGCATTCTCGACGACGGGATCCTGGGTATCGAACGTGCCCTCTGTTACGCGGTCGAGCGAGATGTCGACATGCTCGGTCGAGTAGAACCATCCGCGCCAGAACCAGTCGAGATCGATGCCTGAAACCTCTTCCATGGTGCGGAAGAAATCATAGGGCGTTGGACGCTTGAAGCGCCAGCGACGGGCATAGGTGCGGAAGGCCTCATCGAACAGATCACGGCCAAGAATCGTCTCGCGCAACACCACCAGCGCCGTGGCCGGCTTGCCATAGGCATTGTCACCCACAGCCATGATGGAATCGGCCTGGGTCATGATCGGCATCTGCACCGATGACGCCATATAGTCGGCGATCAGGCGTGGATCGCCGCGACGGGACTCAAAGCCCGCCTCCCATTGCTGTTCGGCCTGGTATTGCAGGAAGGTATTGATCCCCTCATCCATCCAGGTCCATTGGCGTTCATCGGAGTTGACGGTCATCGGGAAGTAGATGTGGCCGATTTCGTGAATGATGACATCGATCAGGCCGCGCTTCTGGTAGCGCGAATAGGTCAGATTGCCGTCCTCATCGACCACCGGGCGACCGGTGAAACGGCCGCCATTGAAGGTGATCATCGGATATTCCATCCCGCCCTGCGGCCCGGCAATCGATTGCGCCACCGGATAGGGATAGGGGAAGGAGAAGGATGAATAGACGTCCAGTGTATGCGCAATCACCCGGGTCGAATAGGTCGACCAGAGCGGTTCCGATTCATTGGGATAGAAGGACATCGCCATCACGCTGTCGGGTGAATCGCCCTCACCGTCCTGCTGCACGCCCATCGCGTCCCAGATGAATTTGCGCGAGCCGGCCCAGGCAAAGTCGCGGACATTCTCGGCCCGGAAATGCCAGGTCGCTTCGGAGCGTGTGCCGCGGCGTTCATTGGCGCGCGCTTCAGCCGGGGTCTGGATGAAGACCGGATCGCTGGCCGTGCGGGCTTCTTCAAGACGGTCGCGCTGGGCCTGGGTGAGCACATCCTCGGGATTCTGCAATTCGCCCGTGGCAGCGACCAGGAAGTCCTGCGGCACGGTGATGGCGACATCATAATCGCCGAATTCAAGCGTGAACTCGCCGCGACCGAGGAAGGCCTTGTTGTGCCAGCCCTCATAATCGCTGAAAGCGGCGGCGCGCGGGAAGAATTGCGCCACCTGGAAGATGCAGTCGCCGCCCGTGGTTTCGGTTTCCTCGAAACACTCCCAGCCGGAGCGGCCACCGACCGTGCTGGCTTCTATCAGGCGGTAATCCCATTCGATGTTCAGGATCACCGCATCCCCGGTCTCCAGCGCATCGTCGAGATCGATCCGCATCAGCGTATCGACAATGGTGAAAGCCAGCGCATTGCCGGCGGTGTCGGTCACGGACTGGATATTATAGCCGTAACCATCCTCGGCGATCTGGTGGCGGCGGCGCACCGCATAGGCACTGATGCCGTCTGGCTGCGTGGCACCGACGCGGCCCGACGCGCGCCCGCCGCCGTCCACCGTCTCGGTCATCACTGAGATGGAATCGGGGCGGAAGCGATTCTGGTCGAGCTGGAACCAGAGGAAGTCGAGCGTATCCGGCGCATTATTGGTGTAGCTGATGCTGGCCGACCCGCTCAGCGTTTTCTCGCGCTCGTCGAGATGGATGCGGATGTCGTAATCGACCTGTTGCTGCCAGTAATCCGGCCCGGGGGCTCCGGTGGCGCGGCGTTCGCCATTGGGGCTCGGCCAATCCTCGCCTTCGAACTGGCGGAAGGCATCGTGCCAGTCACTGACGGTTTGCTGAACAGGCTGGGCGGCCGCGACATTGAGAGTCGCGGCCGCCGCAGCCAGGGCGATTAGTTGGAAGGTGCGCATCATCTATCCTCGGCCAACGGGCCTGACTTGTTGAGGACAGAATTACCGCGAGCCCGGCCCTAGGTCACCCCTCGCTTGCGGTGTTGTGATGATTGGCCGCGGGATCGGCGGTCACGGGACCGTTGCCGCCGCGGTTATGACCGAGTGCGAGGATCCACGCGCCAAGACCGATGCAGAGCAGCAGGACGCCAACCGTTGCGCCCAGTCCCGGGATAACGCCGAGCGCGAACACGACCGCCATCACCAGCAGGAGGGAGAGTGCGCGCATGCCCAGTCCCAGCCCGCCGTCCTTGCGGTTGAAGATCATATCGCCCACGGCGATGCCACCAAAGGCGAAGGCCAGGAACAGGATCGGGAAGTAAAGCAACCACAGGAGCGGGATCAGCAAGGCTCCAACGATGGTCAGCGCCAGCAGGATCGTCACCATGACGAACACGATCGGGGACATCGCCAGGCTGATGAAGCCGATGACGCCGGAGCTCAGCGGCCGGCGACGGAAGGCCGCAGCCACACCCGAAACGCCCCGCGGCGCAACCAGGACCGCCAGCAATCCAAGCAGGAAGGCGCTGCCGGAGAAGATGCCGCCCATGAAGCGGAATGGTGCACCGATGACACCCCAGGGGCCGTCGAAATCAATATCGATATCGTCCCAGTGCTTGGCGCCGAAATTGAACATCTCGTATTGGTAATCGACAGCGCCGATGCTGGCGCCTTCCGCAATATCCGGCTCGACCGGACTGCGAACGGTGAGCAGGCCGACAATCCGGGCCGAGGACAGGACAGTGACTTCCTCGGCGGTCACTTCAACATCGCCTCCGAATGCGCCGTTCAGGACCACATGGCCGCCTTCAATATCGGCATCGCCGTTCAGCGTGCCCAATATCTCGACCGAGCCGGCGGCCACACGGCTTTCGCCGGAGACCACGGTCGATGCCTCGATAACCACCTCGCCGCCGGCCGCGCGCAGGTCGCCGCCGACAATCGCCGCGATGTGAACACTGCCGCCGGCTGCATTCAGCTCGCCGCCGGTCTCGCCCTCAATGCTGACATCACCGCCAGCCGCGTTGAGATCGCCACCGACCATCGCCGCGATATTGACGTCACCGCCGGCGATCTCGACGCTGCCATCGACAACCCCGTTCAGGTCAATATCACCACCGAAGAATTCGACATCGCCATGGACCGTCGCATCGATCTGGCCATCGCCGGAGACGGCAAAGATATCGCCATCGACTTCGCCGCGAATATTCAGTTCGCCGCCAAGAAAATGAATGTCATCGCTGCTGCCATTGATGGTGACCTCACCGCCAATGACCTGAGCGTAACCCGCCGCAGTCATTGCGAGAAAGGCCAGCCCCGCGGCCATTATCCGTTTAAACATATTCATCACGACTCTCCCAGCGCCCCCCGGCGGTCAGTTGGATGGTTGATGGTTTCATGCACGCGTGTTCCATACCGGATCAGGACCGGTCAAAAACGGGATCGACATCCTCGCAATCGCGGCCATTGCGGGGCACGAAGACAAGATTACCCGCCCCGGCGCCAGGTGCGACGTCAGGCGATGTTTCGGCCCAGACTCTCAGGGTGCCGCTGATTCGGGCCGTCGATGTCACGACGACCGAGCGGCTGCAGATATCGCCGCCATCATGGATCGTGCCGGTGAGTTCGACGCGGCCGTCATTGTCATCATAATTGCGCCGGGAGCGAATCTCTCCGACCGATACGATACGCAGGGGGCCGGAAACGCTGCCGCCGAGATGGATGGCATTGCCATTGGCGGTGAGCCCGTCATTGAACTGCGCTGCGCTCGTCAGGCTTGCAGCAGCAATCGAAGCCGGGCCCGCGATGCGACCGCTGACATCAAGCGAACCGGCGGCAAGGCTCAGTTCGCCGTCGACATCGGCCATCCAGTCAATATCACCGCCGGCGATCGAGGCTTCGCCGCCCACCTGGCCGCTGAAATCGATATCGCCGCCGGCAACCGAGACATCGCCGCCAACCATCAACCGGTCGGCCTCGACATCGCCGGCGACCAGGCTGAGATCGCCACCGAGCCGCCCACGCAGATTGATATTGCCGCCGATACGGCTGTAGTCGCCATCGCGGTCAAGAACGACATAGCCATCCTGTGTCCGGTCGCCATGTCGCAGCTTGACCTCGCCCTCGCTCCCGTCCACGACGATGACGCAACCCGCGGTCGCCAGTGCTGCGGCCATCGCCACCGTTATTGCCAATGCCTTGCGCATTTCCGCCTCCAAAACTGCTACCCTGTCATGCGACAGCGGTGAAATTCACGCTCCCCAACGTTGATGTCGACCATACATTATCGAAAAACGATATCAAGAACATTTTTTGTTTATCGATAAATTATTTCCGTCTTTCAACAAATGGCGCGGCCCGCTCCAGGCCCTTCATGGCCAAACCGTTTCCCTCTCGCGCTCGCGGTAGTAAGATCGCCCGTAATAATCAGCGTCACCAATAAGGGACGCGCCCGGGAGGACTTGCATGGCTGATACAACAGCCGCCGATGCCGCCGAGCTTGAGCCGGCGGAATTTTCGGCGAACACCCATTATCGCGGAGCTGAATTCGACCTGCGCCGTATCCGCAGATCGGTCTTTTCCGCTCTTTTGCAGGCGCGTGGCCGGTTTGGCGGCAAGCGAATCGCTGCCATCGACGCCGATGGCCGCGAATTGAGCTATGACGACATCATCAAGGCCGCCTTCGCCCTCGGGCATGCGCTCAAAAAGGGCACCGAGCCCGGCGAGGCCGTCGGCATATTGCTGCCGACCGGGGTCGGTTCGATTATCTCCTTCTACGCCATCTCGGCCTATGGCCGCATCCCGGCGATGCTCAACTTCACCGCTGGCGATCGCGCCCTGAAGGCCGCCTGCAAGGCGTGCAAGTGCAAGCGCATCGTGACGGCGAAGCGTTTCATCGAGCTGGGCGAGTTGCATGAACTCGAGGCGATGCTTGCTGAGGACCATGAGATCATCCATCTTGAGGATGTTCGCGAAAACCTGACCCTGGGCGACAAGATCGCCGCCGCCATCGGCATGGTGGCCCCCTGGGCGGTGCGGGCCCGCCCCTCACCCGATGCTGCCGGCGTCTACCTCTTCACCTCCGGCACCGAAGGCGACCCCAAGGGCGTGGTCCTGAGCCATGCCAATCTGCTCGCCAATGTCGAACAGGTCCGTGACCATGTCCGGATCCTGCCCACCGACAAGGTGTTCAATCCGCTGCCGACCTTCCACTGCTTCGGGCTGACCGGTGGCGTGCTGGTTCCGCTGGGTCTGGGCGTGCCGACAATCTGCCACCCGACGCCGCTCCAGGCGAAAACCATCGTCAAGCGGATTGCGGAAACCGGCTCCACCATTCTGTTCGCGACCGACACCTTCATCAATCAGTATGCGCGCGCTGCGGCAAATGGCGAATTGAACTCCCTGCGCTTCGCCGTTTGCGGCGCCGAACGGGTCAAGGACGAGACACGATCCACGCTGCGGCGGAAATTCAATGTCGAGATCGTCGAAGGCTATGGCCTGACCGAGGCGGCCCCGGTTCTGGCGGTCAACCAGCCCGACAATAACCGCCCCGGCACGGTCGGCCAGTTGATGGGCGGCTGCGAAGCCAGGCTGATTCCGGTCGAGGGCATCAATGATGGCGGGCAATTGCATATTCGCGGCCCGAACATCATGAAGGGCTATATCCGGCCGTCCGCGCCGCTGGTGCTCGAGGCACCGGTCGATGGCTGGCACGACACCGGTGACATCGTCTCGGTCGATGATGGCGGTTTCCTGCGCATTCGCGGCCGGATCAAGCGCTTCGCCAAGCTCGGCGGGGAAATGGTCTCACTGGCCGTGGTGGAGAACTGCGCCACCTCGCTCTGGCCCGACAGCATGCACGCCGCCGCCGCCCTGCCTGACAAGCGCAAGGGCGAGCAGATCATCCTGCTGACCGAATACGCCAAGGCTGATCGCGCCGACCTGATCGCCTTTGCGCGCAATCACGGCATCAACGAGCTGTCGATTCCGCGCAAGATCATCCATGTCGCCGAGGTCCCGGTGCTGGGCACCGGCAAGACGGATTATGGCCGGGTCCAGCGCATGGCGGCCGAATTGATGGGCGAAGGGGAAGCCACGCCTGTCCCCGAAACCGCAGAATGAATGGCGGGCGGGAGCGCCACAGGCCTCCCGCCCTGCCCGATCCCGGATAGTGCCGGGGCTCAGATATTCCCCGGGCTCAGATCGTCACCCTGTCGCAATCGCGGCCGTCGAGCGGCTCATAGCTGTATCCGGTAACCGCACCCTCGGGGCGCTCGCTGGCGATAATGCGCATTTCGCCGCCAAAGCGGGCGCCGGGCCGCACTTCGACATGGGTCGCGCAGACTACGCCCCCGCCGTCAAAATTTCCGGCCAGAATGGCGCGACCATTACGGATACGATCTTCATCCTCGCGGCCCTCGCCGATCACTTCAACCGGGCCAACATAATCCCCCTTCAGGTGCATGCGCGCGCCGTGAAGGTCGAGGCGGCCGCCGACACGGCCATCAAGGGTGACACGGGCTCCGGCAATCTCGACATCGCCATTGAGCTCGGCATCAATCCAGGCCCGCGCGGCGGCGATCTCGGTATTGCCTTCAACGGAACCGGTGAAGCGTACCGAAGCGCCGGCCGCAGCAAGGTCGCCTCCGACCACGGCATTCGACCTCACCGAGGCACCGGCCAGTTCCAGGTCGCGCCCGACATGGCCGTTGGCGCGCACCAGCATGCCGGAAAATTCGGCATCGCCGGTCACGTCGACAGTTCGCGACGCCACCAGCCCGGCACTTTCCGTCGAACGGCTCTCGGCCGGTCCATAGGTGGAATTGGTGCAGGCCGTCACGGCCACGGCACAACTGGCCAGCAGGATCAGTTTGGTCATGGTCATCTCTCCCGTGCGACACCGGTCGCGTCATCTCTGACACCATGATGCCTGCAAACGGGCGATTGGATGCAGGGACTGTCCTGCGCCGCGTCCCGCTAGATGTGCAGCGCCCTGCCATAGGCGTCGAGCACGCTCTCGTGCATCATTTCCGACAGGGTCGGGTGCGGGAAGACGGTGTGCATCAGCTCGGCCTCGGTGGTCTCGAGCTGGCGTGCCACGACATAGCCCTGGATCAGCTCGGTGACTTCCGATCCGATCATGTGGGCGCCGAGCAATTCGCCGGTCCTGGCGTCGAACACGGTCTTGACCAGGCCCTGGTCGTCGCCGAGCGCGATCGCCTTGCCATTGCCGACAAAGGGGAAGCGGCCGATCTTGACCTCATGGCCTGCCTCTTTCGCCTTCGCCTCGGTCAGGCCGACAGAGGCAATCTGGGGATGGCAATAGGTGCAGCCGGGAATGTTTGAGGTGTCGAAAGCGTGGACATCATTGCCCGCGATCTTCTCGACACAGACAACGCCTTCATGGCTGGCCTTGTGCGCCAGCCAGGGCGGTCCGGCGACATCGCCGATGGCGTAGAGGCCTTTGACATTGGTGCGGCCAAAACCGTCATTGACGACATGGCCACGATCGATCTTCACGCCCAGCGTCTCCAGGCCAAGATTTTCAATATTCGCGGCGATGCCGATGGCGAGAATCACCTTCTCGACCTCAACCACGGTGATCGCGCCCTTGGCATCCTTGACCGAGACCTTGACGCTTTTCGCGGCCTTCTCGAGCTTTTCGACCTGGGAAGAGAGCATCAGATTCATGCCCTGTTTCTTGAAGGCCTTGGCGGCGAAGGCGGAAATTTCGGCGTCCTCGACAGGGACGACACGGTCCATCATCTCGACCACGGTCACCTCGGCACCCATGGTGCGATAAAAGCTGGCGAATTCGATCCCGATGGCGCCGGAGCCGATGACCAGCAGGGATTTCGGCATCGCGGTCGGCACCATCGCCTCGCGATAGGTCCAGATCTGGTCGCCATCGGGCTCGAGACCGGCGGCGGGAACCGTGCGGGCGCGGGCACCGGTGGCGAGGATAACGTGTTTGGCACTGTAGCGATCCGAACCGACAACCACGGTCGGGGCGTCCTTGCCCTTGTCGAGCTTCGCCTCGCCCTTGATGACGGTGATCTTGTTCTTCTTCATCAACATCGCGATACCGCCGGAGAGCCGACCGGCAACACCGCGCGAACGCTTGACGATGGCCTCGATATCGAAGCTGATCTTCTCCGCCTTCAGGCCGAAGGCCTCGGCATTGTGCATCAGGTGATAGACTTCCGAGGTCCGCAACAGCGCCTTGGTCGGGATACAGCCCCAGTTGAGACAGATCCCGCCAAGTTCGGAGCGCTCGACGATCGCGGTTTGCAGCCCCAGCTGGGCCGCGCGAATGGCCGCGACATAGCCGCCAGGGCCGCTGCCGATCACGATGAGGTCGAAACTGTTGGTGGTCATGCGCGGGCCTCTTTTATTCGCTTGCGAAACACCGGGTGTTTCCAAGTGTGCGACGTATCATTTGACCGCGCGGCGATCAATCTCGGCTGACTATTCCAGCGCTTCGGCGTAGATGGAGCGTTTCGGCGCCGCCATCACCCGGCGCAGCATCGGCTCGAAGAAGTCGAGCGGTTCGCTGGCATAGTCCGGATCGAAGGCGGCCTGGTCGTACTTCTCGCAAAATTCCTGGCAGGCCGCGAAATATTTGTGATCGCGGAATTGCTCGCGCATGTCCCGGTCGAGCCCGAGATGGTGGAAGAAATAATAGCCCTGGAATATCCCGTGCTTGGCGACGATCCAGTGGTTTTCTTCCGACAGGAAGGGCGCCAGGATGGCCGCCGCGATATCGGGGTGATTATAGCTGCCGAGCGTATCGCCGATATCGTGCAACAGCGCCATGACAACATATTCCTCGTCGCGCCCATCGCGATGGGCGCGGGTCGCGGTCTGGAGCGAGTGCTGCAAACGATCGATCGGGAAGCCGCCATAATCGCCGTCGAGCAGGCGCAGATGGGCCAGTACCCGGTCGGGCAGTGCGGCGGCAAAAGGCCCGAAGGCGCCGGCAATCGCGGCCCAGTCCTCGGCGGTGCCCTCTTCCATGGCGCGGAATTTGGCCTGCGGCCCCGAAGCGTCGTCCATGCTGATATCTCCCGTGATCGGCCCGCAGTTTGCGCGCGCGCCCTCACCCGATCAAGCCCGGACGGCGCTAGATATCCTCGATCGTCTGGGTCAGGTCGCTGTCGGTATTGTCACCGGTATTCACGATCCCGGCCTGTTCCAGCAGCATGATATGAACCTCGTCGGTGAGGCAGACCGGATGGTGACGCACGCCCTTCGGGATGACACACAGTTCTCCAGGGCCGAGAATGACCGGGTCCTGGCCATCGATCTCGATCCGCAGATTGCCGCGCGTGACCAGAAAAAGCTCATCGGCATCGAGATGGGCGTGCCAGTCGAAACTGCCATTCCCCTTGGCGAGTTTGACATCGTAATTGTCCAGTTTCGCCACGCGTTTGGGCGCCCAGATATCATCGAACTGGGCGTGTTTGGCCACCAGGGAAATCGATTCTACCGGCATCTGCCACTCCGATTCTTGTCAGCTTGCGTTACAATCCCGCCTCGGGCCGGGTCAGGCAAGCCGGGCGCTGCGTGCGATTTCGATTGACCACCGCCCGACCTGGGCCTAATCGCCGCGCTCACTCGATCGGACACCTCAAACTTGACCCTGCAGATTGCGCCACCGCCCGGCATCCCGGCCTTCGACCCGGAGCGCCTGTGCGACGACCTGACCCGTCAGGGCTGGTCGCAACAGGCCATCGCAGACACCGATCTGCTCACGGCCCTGCGCGATGAAGCCCTGACCCTGTGGCAGGAGGACGAGCTCAGCGGCGCCGGGATCGGCCGCGCCGCCGATCACGAACTGGTGCGCGAAATCCGGCGTGACAAGACACGCTGGCTCGACGGCAACAGCCCGGCCCAGCGCGGCTGGCTCGATTTCGCGGAAACCCTGCGGCTTGACCTCAACCAGCGCCTGGCGCTGGGCCTGTTTGCCTTTGAAGCGCACTACGCGGTCTACGAGCCGGGCGGCTTCTATCGCAAGCATCTCGACAGTTTTCGCGGCGCGCGCAATCGCATCCTGTCCTCGGTGCTCTACCTCAATCCGGGCTGGCAGAGTGCCGATGGCGGGCTGTTGCGCCTCTATGACGAGGCGGACGACAGCGTGATCACCGATATCGCGCCGGAATTCGGCACCTTTGCCGTCTTCCTGAGCGAAGAGGTCCCGCACGAGGTCACGCCGGCCTTGGCCCCGCGCCTTTCAATCGCCGGCTGGCACCGCTGCAATGATCTCGGCCTCGCGCCGGCGCTGCAGGCGAAGGTCCTGCCGATCGCACCGGTCTAGCCGAGCGGTTTCGCCGGCGTTGGGCGGCCCGTTTCGTCCAGCGCCACCATGACGTATTCCGCTTCGCCGACGAGGCGGCGCTCGCCAGTCATCAGGTTTTCCGCATCGGCGCGCACGGCGACGCGCATCGAGGTGCGTCCGACCGAAATCACCTGACCTGTGACATCAAGCAATTCGCCCTCGAGCGTCGAGGCGATGAAGTCGATCTTGTTCGACGCCGCCATGCCGACCTGGCTGCGGGTATGGCGCGACGCGGCGATCTGCGCTGCCTTGCCCATCAGCGACATCGCATTGCCGCCGAGCAATTGGCCCAGCGTATTGGTATCACCGGGGAAAACCAGTTCGAGCACCCGTGCCGAACCGGCCGGTGAGGGTGTGAAATCGATCAGCCGGTCGGGGGCTGGCGGCAGGCGCGCCGGATTGGTCTTGCGATCCTGGGCGACCATGGTGAAGCCGCCTTGCGTGCAAATATGCCGCTCACCGGTCACCATATCCTCGGCGGACAGCTCGACATCAACGACTAGCGAGGTGCGCCCGACGAGATTTACGCGGCCCGTGAGCTCGATCAGATTGCCGACAAAGACCGGCGCGCGAAAATCGATCCGGTCACACGAGGCGGTGACGAAGGGCCGCCGCGCATGCCGCGCCGCGACGAGCGAGGCGATCTTGTCCATCTGCGCCATGGCGGCGCCGCCGAAATAACTGCCCAGATGATTGGCCTGGTTGGGCTGGACCAGATCGACATGGCGGATTTCGCCGAGTTGGGCGGATTGGGTCATCGTTTCTTCCTTACCTCCCAAAAACCTTGTCATCCCCGCCGAATGTCCGGCCTTGAGCCGGACGCAGAGCGGGGACCTACCCGCAATTCCAGCTGGCGTCGCGGGTAGGTCCCTGATCTGCGCCCCGCCTTCGCGGGGCATCCGTCAGGGATGACAACGCATTAGTTTTATTGGGGAAGTTCCCCCAAATTACATCAACATCGTCATCGGATCTTCGACAAAGGTCCTGAACGCCGCAATCCATTTCGCGCCGGTTGCGCCGTCGACAACGCGGTGATCGCAGGTCAGCGTCACGGTCATCACGGTGGCAATCGCCAGCGCGCCATCCTTCACCACCGGGCGCTGTTCGCCGGCGCCGACCGAGAGGATCATGCCCTGGGGCGGGTTGATGATGGAGGAGAAGGACTGGATGCCGAACATGCCCAGATTGGACAGCGAGAAAGTGCCGCCCTGGAACTCCTCCGGCTTGAGCTTGCGGGTCCGGGCGCGCGCCGCGAGATCCTTGCTCTCGGTGGAAATCTGGACCAGGCCCTTGGTGTCGGCGTCGAAAATGATCGGCGTGATCAGCCCGCCCTCGATCGCCACGGCCATCGAGACATCGGCGTGCTTGTGCAAGGCGATGCGGCCGTCCTCGATCCAGGAGGCGTTCGCCGCGGGCACTTTCTTGAGCGCCAGACCGGCGGCCTTGATCAGGATATCATTGACCGAGACCTTCACGCCCTCGCCGGCCGCCTCATTGATGCGCTTGCGGAAATCAAGCAGCGCGTCGATGCGGCAATCGACATTGAGCGGGAAGTGCGGAATGTCGCGGAAGCTCTCGGACAGGCGCTTGGCAGCGATCTTGGTGATGCCATCGGCCTTGATGACGTCATAGCGGTCGGCGGCGATGCCATAGCGGGCGAGCGGTGCGTCATGATCGATCTCGACCGGTGCGGCAGCGGGTGCAGCGGCGGGTTTGGCGGCGCCGGGCTGGGCATTTTCGACATCGCGCTTGACGATGCGGCCATGCGGGCCGGAGCCCTTGATGGCCGAGAGGTCGAGGCCTTTGTCGGCGGCGATTCGTTTGGCGAGCGGGGAGGCCTTGAGGCGCTCGCCCCCATCGGCGGCTTTGCCGCCACTTCCCCCGGAATTGGGGGAAGAAATCGGCTTCTCGGCAGGCTTTCCTCCCTGGCTTGCCGGGGAGGTGTCAGCGGAGCTGGCGGAGGGGGCTTTGGCGGCAGGCGCAGCAGCGGGCGCCTTGTCCAGCGCGCTCTTGTCCTCGCCCTCCTCGAGCAGGATCGCGATCACGGCATTGACCTTGACCCCTTCCGTGCCCTCATCGACCAGGATCTTGCCGATCACGCCCTCATCGACGGCCTCGACTTCCATCGTCGCCTTGTCGGTCTCGATCTCGGCCAAGACCATGCCGCTCTCGATCTTGTCGCCCTCTTTGACATGCCATTTGGCGAGAATGCCCTCTTCCATCGTCGGGGACAGGGCGGGCATGGTGATTTCGATCGACATGATAAGTCCTCGCCTCAGGCGTCATTGGCCCCGTCAGGGGCCCGTTCCGGATTGATATTCGCGATACTGGCTTCCCAATTGGCGCCGTCGAATTCCTGGAAGCGGGGCAGAATCCCGGCATCCTTGTCAAAACAGCGCAGATTGACCGACCAGTCATCGGGATGCGAACGCGGCACATTGAAGGCTTCCACCCCGCACTGGCGGCAGAAATAATGCTTCGCCGTGCCGGTGTTGAAACGGTATTCGGTCAGCATGTCCTCGCCGTGCATGATGCGGAAATCCGCGCCCGGCGTGATGACATGGATAAAGCCCGTCTTGGCGCAGATCGAGCAATTGCACGACAGCGCCACGACATTGTCCGGCAGGATGGCCGCAAAGCGCACCGCACCGCAATGGCAGCCGCCGTGGCGGGGGCGTTTGGATTGAGCTTCGGACATCATCCCTACTCCGTGTAGCAGACGGCCCTCACCGCCTGCAGGATATCCTCGACACCCGGCAGGGAGAGCTTTTCGAGATTGCCGGCATAGGGCAGCGGCACGTCTTTCTGGTAGACGCGCGCGGGCGGGGCATCGAGATAGTCGAAGGCTTCGGCGGTGACGACGGCGGCGATCTCCGCGCCGACGCCCATCCTGCCCCAGCCCTCTTCGGCGCAGACGATGCGATTGGTCTTCTTGACGCTGGCGACCACGGTATCGGTGTCGAGCGGACGCAAGGTGCGCAGATCGATCACTTCGGCGGAGATACCCTCGCCGGCCAGGATCTCGGCCGCCTGCAGCGCGTAGCCGACCATCCGGCTGTGAGCGGTAATCGTCACGTCCGTGCCCTCGCGGCGGACCTTGGCCTTGCCGATGGGGACGATCCAGTCCTCGACGTCCGGCACATCGAAGCTTTCGCCATAGACCAGCTCATGCTCGAGGAAGACGACCGGGTTGGGATCGCGGATCGCGGCCTTCAGCAGGCCCTTGGCATCGGCGGCATCATAGGGCGCGACGACTTTCAGGCCGGGTACATTGGCATACCAGGACGAATAATCATGGCTGTGCTGGGCGCCGACGCGGCTGGCGGCGCCATTGGGGCCGCGGAAGACGATCGGGCAACCCATCTGGCCGCCGGACATGTAGAGCGTCTTGGCGGCGGAATTGATGATGTGGTCAATCGCCTGCATGGCGAAATTGAAGGTCATGAATTCAACCACGGGGCGAAGTCCGTTGAAGGCGGCGCCGACGCCCAGGCCGGCAAAGCCGTGCTCGGTGATCGGCGTGTCGACGACGCGGCGGGCGCCGAATTCGTCGAGCAGGCCGCGCGTGACCTTGTAGGCGCCCTGGTATTCGGCGACTTCCTCACCCATCACGAAGACGGTGTCATCGCGGCGCATTTCCTCGGCCATGGCGTCACGCAGGGCGTCGCGCACGGTGGTGGAGATCATCTTGGTGCCTTCAGGAATCTCCGGGTCGTGGAGCTGCGCGGACGCGCCCCCATCGCCCGCTTCGCGGCCACTTCCCCCACTCGTGGGGGCAGAAGCTGGCTTCTCGGCAGCACTTTCTCCCTGGCTTGCCGGGGAGGTGTCAGCGGAGCTGTCGGAGGGGGCCGCAGGCGCCGCCTCGACAGCGCTCGCATCCTCGCCCTCTTCGGCCAGTATCGCGATGACGGCATTGACCTTCACATTCTCGGTGCCTTCGGCAACGAGCAGCTTGGCGACCACACCCTCCTCGACGGCTTCGACTTCCATCGTCGCCTTGTCAGTCTCGATTTCGGCAATCACCATGCCGGAGGTGACGCTGTCACCCTCCTTGATATTCCACTTGGCCAGCGTGCCCTCTTCCATGGTCGGCGAAAGGGCGGGCATGAGGATTTCAATCGACATCGGTCAATTCCTGTCAGTGGTCACGGCGGGCAGGCCGCTCAGCTATTGGCGGCTTCCGGCTGGTAGCGCAGCGCGTGTTCACGCATGCGCGTGGCAAATTCGATCAGCGTGTTGAGCGGACGGATCAACACCTCGATGCGGCACATCCGGCCCTCATCATCCACCGTGATGCGGTCGATGCCGAGCAGGCCCTTGCCATCGACCGTGCCGGTGAATTCGAGGATCAGCATATTGCCGTCGACCCATTGCTTGCGGTAGTCGAAATCCTCGACGATCGAAATCACGCCCATCAGGATATGCAGCAGGTAGTGCTTGTCGGCCGACGGCTTCCAGACCACCGGCGAGTGCAATTCGCAGCCCTCGGCAATGATCGAGGCCAGCAGGTCGCGGTCGCGATTGCGCACGGCGGTGTGCCAGTTTTCGAGGAAATGCTTGACTTGCGGGGTCATGCTCATGCCTCCAGCAGAACGTCGGTGTAAAGCTCGGCCGGATCGGGTTCCGGCGAGGTCTTGGCGAATTCGGCGGCGGCGTTGACCACGGCCTTCACCTCCTTGTCGATCGCCTTGAGGTCGTCCTCGGATGCATGGCCGCCCTCGATCAGACGCTTCTTGATCAGATCGATCGGGTCATGGTGCGAGCGGATATCGTCGACTTCCTCGCGCGAGCGGTATTTGGCCGGGTCCGACATCGAGTGGCCGCGATAGCGATAGGTCTTCATTTCCAGAATGAAGGGGCCCTCGCCCGAGCGCGCATGCTTGGCGGCCATGGTCGCGGCCGCGCGTACGGCCTCGACATCCATGCCGTCGACTTCAATCCCGGGAATGCCGAAAGAGGCGCCGCGCTTGTGCAGATGGGTTTCCGAGGAGGCCCGGCCAACGGAGGTGCCCATGGCGTATTGATTATTCTCGATCACATAGACCACTGGCAGATGCCAGAGCTGGGCCATGTTGAAGCTCTCATAGACCTGGCCCTGATTGGCGGCGCCATCGCCGAAATAGGCGACGGAGATCTTGCCATTATCCTTGTAGCGGTCGGCGAAGGCCAGGCCGGTGCCGAGCGAGACCTGGGCGCCGACAATGCCGTGGCCGCCGTAAAAATCCTTCTCGCGCGAGAACATGTGCATCGAGCCGCCCTTGCCGCGCGAATAGCCGCCGGCGCGCCCTGTGAGCTCGGCCATGACGCCATTGGGGTCCATGCCCTTGGCGAGCATGTGGGCATGGTCGCGATAGCCGGTGATGACCTGGTCGCCCTCTTCGAGCGCGGCCTGGACACCGACCACGACCGCTTCCTGGCCGATATACAAATGGCAGAAGCCGGCAATCAGACCCATGCCGTAGAGCTGGCCGGCCTTCTCCTCGAAACGCCGCATCATCAGCATTTCGGAATAGTATTGCAGCAGCTGGTCCTTGCCGGCGGCCTTGACGGTAGCAGTGGTGGATTTGCGCTTCGCAGCCATTTGTTCACACGCGAACTATATCCGTCGCGTTCCCCTGTTTCGCTACCGCCGTGTAACAGAAACCGGCCATCAGGGGCAAGCGGTGGCCGTAGCCTTCGCCATTGCGGCGAAAACGCCCGATGCGGTGGGCCACAAGCCTCCCGCAAGCATTGCGTCATCCCGACGAAGGTCGGGACCTCGAGACCACAAGCGCGGAGCCCGGTCTATCGGGGTCCTGACTTGCGTCAGGATGACGGAATTGTTTGGGAATAGAGAAAGCTAGCCGGATAAAATCCAGTCAGCGCCCGTCGTCGGTGGTGATCTCGACGATGAAGTCGCGCGGATGGGCGACGTTCAGGATCGTGCGGGCGCGTTCCTCGACATAATCGAGGTCGAGACTGTCAGAGCGCAGGCGGGCCGCGGTGGTCTCCAGCGCTTCGCGTTCGAGGCGGGTTTCAGCGAGTTCGATCTCGGCGGCGTGGAGGTCGTTCTTGACCACGATCCAGTTGAGCACGCCCTGCTCGCCCGTCAGTGCGTGATAGCCAAAATAGGCAATCGCGACGGCAAGAAAGAAGCTGGGAAGAATACGCTTGATCGCGTCCAATGCCACACACCCTGAATGTCGGCCTTTGCGGCCTGTCTCACTGGTGATGATTGAACACGGTCAGACTTTAGGAAGCATGAATCGGGGATTCAGGGACCGGTAATAACCGCGTCGCATTTGCGGCAATCAGGGCGCCGAGCGGCCGGCCCCAAACCGGGCCACACCCCCTGCCCGGTACTCAGTCGCGCCGGAACAGCCCGCGCGACATCAAGCCGAGGATCAGCGCCATCACCACCGCAAACCCGGCGGAGATCAGGGTCGCCGTCGAACTGCCCTCGACGGCCATGCTGCGCGGGGCCATCGCCGCCGGGGCTTCACGGGTGACGCCATCGCTCGCCGGCAGCCGCGGGGTCGCCTGCAGCTGAGCCCGGTCCGATTCGGCCAGGCGCTCGCTGGCGAAGCGGTCAATCCAGTCGCCATAGGTCTCCGGCATGGTGGAGATGACCGGCGGGATGCCGCGCAGCCAGCCGTTCACATCGACATCGAAGCGTTCCAGCAGATCCAGCCCGGACACGAACAGGCCCAGCGCCGCCGACGCCATCACAAACAGCTTGCCGAAAAACCCCATCATCGCCCCCGATGCCAATCCCGGCCAACAGACTAGCCGATCGGACGGACGGGCGAAATGCCTAACTCGGTTCCGCCGCTGGCTTGAGCGCCAGGGTGGCAAAACTGGTCGGCATGAAAGCATTGAGCGGCGTCGCCTCGTCGGACCAGTCATCCTCGTAGAAGCCGGCAATCATCAGCCCGGCCTCGATCTGCCCGCCAATCTGGGCCTGCAGGCTATGGCTGAATTCGAGCGCTTCACGCTGCTCGATGCGCGCCCGCACCAACGCCTCCGGCAGATCGCGCGCCGCATCGAAAGGCACACGGTATTGCACCTGCAGCGGCGCGCCGGCGTCAATCGCATCATGGTCGAACAGCCAGAAGTCGGGATTGACGAAACCGGAGAGCATGCGCCCGCCCGGCTTGAGCACCGCGGCGCATTGGCGCCAGACCGGCGCGAGATCGGCAATGAAGAGATTCGAGACCGGGTGGAAGATCAGGTCGAACGGGCCGCTGACATGCTCACCCAGGCGGGTCATGTCGGCTTCAACCAGGGTCATCTCCAGCCCGTCGCGATCGGCCACCAGCCTGTCCTTGGCCAATTGCGCCGAGGCGATATCCAGAACGGTGACATCGGCCCCGGCCGCGGCCAGCACCGGCGCCTGCTGCCCGCCCGAGCCGGCCAGACACAGCACGCGCGCGCCGGCCAGTTCGCCGAACCAGTCGCGCGGCACCGCCTTGTTGGGCGTCAGGATCACCGACCAGTCGCCGCGGCGGGCCGCAGCGATCACATCAGGGCCGACCGGCTGGCACCAGGGACTGTCGCCGCTATCGGATTCGGCATTCCAGGCGCTCGCATTATGGCGATGGATATCCATGCATGCCCCCGGGACCTGACGGCCTAGCTGATGGCGCTGGCGCCGGCGAAGACGCCCATATCGCCGAGCTCGGATTCGATGCGCAGCAGCTGGTTGTACTTGGCGGTGCGGTCGGAGCGGGCCAGCGAGCCGGTCTTGATCTGTCCGCAATTGGTGGCGACGGCGAGATCGGCAATGATCGAATCCTCGGTCTCGCCGGAGCGGTGCGACATGACGGCGGAATAGCCCGAGCGCAGCGCCATATCGACGGCGTCGAGGGTTTCCGACAGCGTGCCGATCTGGTTGACCTTGATCAGGATGGAATTGGCGGCGCCGACTTCAATGCCGTGGGCCAGGCGTTCCGGATTGGTGACGAAGAGATCATCGCCGACCAGCTGACACCGGCCATCGAGGCGCGTGGTCAGGGCTTTCCAGCCCTCCCAGTCATCCTCGGCCATGCCATCCTCGATCGAGATGATCGGATAGCTGTTGACCAGGCTTTCCAGATAGGCGGCGAAGGCGTCGCTATCATGGGTCTTGCCCGATCCGGCCAGCACGTATTTGCCGTCCTTGAAGAATTCCGTCGAGGCGACATCCAGCGCCAGGGCGACATCCTCGCCCGGCTTGTAGCCGGCCGATTCGATCGCCGCCATGATGACGTCGAGCGCCTGTTCGGCGGTCGCGATATTCGGTGCGAAACCGCCCTCATCGCCGACATTGGTGTTGAGACCATCGGCCTTGAGGCGCGCCTTCAGCGCATGGAAGATTTCGGAGCCGCAGCGCAGGGCTTCGGAAAAGCTCTCCATGCCGACCGGCATGATCATGAATTCCTGGAAATCGATCGGATTGTCGGCATGGGCGCCGCCATTGATGATATTCATCATCGGGGTTGGCAGCACGCGGGCATTGAGGCCGCCGATATAGCGATAAAGCGGCTGGCCGAAGCTCTCGGCGGCGGCCTTGGCGACGGCGAGCGAGACGCCCAGGGTCGCATTGGCGCCAAGCCGCGACTTGTTGGGTGTGCCGTCCAGCTCGATCAGGGCCGCATCGATCCGGCGCTGATTCTCGGCATCGAACCCGCCAATCGTCTCGAAGATCTCGCCCTCGATCGCCGCGATCGCCTTGAGCACGCCCTTGCCGCCATAGCGCTCCCCGCCATCGCGCATTTCCACCGCTTCATGCTGGCCGGTCGAGGCGCCCGAGGGCACCGCTGCGCGGCCGAAACTGCCATCCTCCAGCAACACATCGACTTCCACGGTCGGATTGCCGCGGCTGTCGAGGATTTCACGGGCGATGATGTCGGTGATGGCGGTCATGAGGGTCAGGCTCCACTGGAACGGATATCAGGCGAAAGTCGTTGGGGCGCTTCATAGCCAAAGCCGGCCGCAAGTCAAAGCCCGCCATGGCAAATCGGGCCAGATCGGGGCCGGCCAGGTTGAAACGCAACAGGCGCGCCCCGATTGCCGGAACGCGCCTGTGGACATTCATGCGCGCAACACCAGCGGTGCTGCAGCGTTCAAGACTCAGTCGTCCTTGACGTCGAGGATCTGACGGCCGCGATACATGCCGGACTTCAGATCGACATGGTGCGGACGGCGCAGCTCGCCGCTGTCCTTGTCTTCGACATAGACAGGGTTGGACAGGGCGTCGTGGCTGCGGCGCATGCCGCGCTTGGACGGCGTAGTTTTTCTTTTAGGGACGGCCATCAGGCTCTCCACGATGCTGAATACGGTTAGAGGCGGTGCGAACCACCCGTTAGAGCCGCGCCATATAGCCGCTTCGAACTGGCCACGCAAGCGCGAGGGACGCTTCTTCGTGACATTCGCGCCCAACAGGCGTATTAACCTTTTGTGGGCGACGCCGCAGACCGCACGATCACGAGACACGATCACTCATTTGAACTTAGGTCGACTGCAGAACGACGCCGCCCTTTTTCTCCTCAATATGTGCCGGATCAGGTCCGTTGCGTCCGCCGTCCTCACCAGCTCCGGCCGCTTCGCGGCCACCTCTTCCATCAAGGAAGAGGAGGGAGACAGGCGAAGCGGCCACCATGATCGCCCTCCTCTTCCTTGATGGAAGAGGTGTCGCCGAAGGCGACGGAGATGGTGACGGCCTCGCGGAAACAATTGATCTGTCCTCTCTGACCTGGAAATCGTGTCTGTCCCAATTAATTCCCGGGGACACTCACCATTGCTATGTGTCTAAACAACTAAATTAACGGGCGTATCATCGATTTTAATGGTGAGTGTCCCCGTTCTTCCAACTTTAATTAATTCAGGAGCTTAGACGTCAGGAAAGTGCGAATGGTCTCGGGGTCACGTTTCAGAATATTGGCCAGCGTGGGATCGACTACTTCAAATTCTCCAGCATGTGCTGCCCGATAATAGCCCACCATCACGGCGATGGAAGCTTCTGGTACTCCGGCAGCGCGGGCCTTCGCTTCCATTATGTCTTCGCTCACGATACGCCGCGAGATTGCCTTGCCCATAATATCTCCGGCCAGCTCCGCAAGGTCGGCAAGGTCCAATGCCTCACTGCCGGTCAGGGGCGGTGTCGGGCCGTCGATCACCTCAATGCCGGCCAGCAAGGCGGCGTCGGCAGCGGCGAGATCATCGTGGCTCACCCAAGCAACCTTGCCGTCTTCCGGTCCCTCCAGTGTACCCGCGCCGAAACCGCGCGCGTTCAGCATCAACGCACTTTCGGCGTAGAAACCGTGGCGAATAGAAGTCCAAGCTAACCCTGATTCTGCCAATAACTTCTCCGTAGCAGCGTGGTCTCTGCCGGGTGGAAAATGAGAGGCCTCTGCGCTTGACACCTGGCTGGTGTAGAAAATGCGCTCCACACCGACTTCACGCGCAATACGTATGGCAGTGGCGTGTTGCTTGAGGGGATTGCCGCCCGTGGCGGCCGCATTCGAGGAAATCATCAGAAGGTTCTTGGCACCGGCCCAGGCATGGCGCAAGCTTTCGGCATCATTGTAGTCCCCTTGACGCACGCGCACCCCACGTGCCGAAATATCGACTACTTTTGACGGGTCACGGGCGCTGACGCCGATGTTCGCGGCGGGTACATGAATCAGAAGGTTTTCAATGATCTTGCGACCGAGTTTGCCGGACGCGCCTGTAACGATAAACATGGGTTTGTCTCCTGAATTTGCTTCGCGCCAAGTGCTGGGGCCAGAGACAAGCTAATTGTTATCGAATTCCTGGATAATCGACTGAGATTCGAATAGCCTGTTCTCTATGAAGAACAATGTGTCGCCGAACGATCTCATGGTGTTTCTCACCGTCCTGAATGAAGGCGGCTTCCGGGCCGCAGCGAAACGGCTGGGCGTTGCTCCCTCCAATATCAGCACGACGGTCTCGCGGGTCGAGGCGCAGCTCGGCTTGCCGCTTCTCCTGCGCACGACCCGAAGCGTCCGGGCCACAGAACAAGGTCGTGCGTTGGCAGACCGCATTCAGCCGCTGTTGGCGGAAATCGATGTGGCGTGCCTGGAAACGGCAAATTCGGCTGACCGTGTGCAGGGACGTTTGAAACTCAACGTACCAGGTGCTGTCATGCCGGACATTCTGCCGCCCCTTCTCGTGGAATTTCAGCGCAGACATCCGCAAGTGGAAGTCGAGATCGTGGTGGAGAACAATCTTGTCGACATCGTCGCTGCCGAATGTGACGCGGGCATCCGCTATGGCACGTCCATCGAGAAAGACATGATTTCCATTCCGCTCGGTCCACGCGTCCAGGAGATCGCGCTTGCGGCGTCGCCCGCGTATATCAAGGAGTGCGGCCATCCTCGGAGCGCTGCGGAACTGACAGAGCACTATGCGATCCGCTACAGATTATCCGGGGGACCTCTCTTGCCCTGGACTTTGCGAAACGGGGAGGAAACGGTCCAGGTGAGGCCTATGACGCGGCTTGTTTTAAGCGTGAACGCGTTGAACACTGGCTTGAGCTACGCACGAGCTGGGCTGGGCCTCATCGCCACCTTCCGCAACTGGCTCGAAGACGATTTTCACGCTGGAATTCTGGTCCCAGTCCTGCCTGACTGGTGGGCTGAACAAGAAGGCCCGAGGCTCTACTACCCAAGCCGCTTCACATCGACGCCGTTACGCGCATTCATCGATCTCTGCCAGAGCCCAACCAGAACCGCAAATAAATGCTGACAGGCACCTATTGCCCCGGCCCACCCTGGGCACACCCATCCCTGAAACCCTTGCCAAGCAAGGGCGCCAGACTGGACTTGTCTCGTCAAGGGCGCGAAGCGCCGCTGCGCGGTCAGGACCCTTGACGAGACAAGTCCAGTCTGGCCGGATCCCGGCATGGTTTTCACGGCGGGATCTGGCCGCTCGGGCCGGTTTGCTGGACGGGATTTGCCCGGTGGCCGGGTATTGCGGCACCGATCAGGCCAGCCCCGCCCCTGTTGATCGGGACAAAGCCAGGGCAGCATACGGGAGCTGGTCCCGATTCCTTGAAACGGGGGCATGCCCGGCCCGGGTCGAGCGCCGGTTCGCAAGGCTCTCGGGAACGACGAGGGACGGGGACCTCTGGTGCCTGTCCCGGGGCAAACCCGCTTTCGGTCGAGGCCCGGCTCCTTCGCCAGAAATCGCCGTGAAAAGAGAGTCCTCCCCGGGACGCGTACCAGAGGTACACGTCCCTCTTTGCCGGCCCATCCAATCCGCCCCCACCCCATCTGCGCTATAATCGGGCGAAATTCGCTCTTTGACATTGTTGGCCCTTGAGAACGCCCCGCCTCCCGATTGCCGCGGGCCGGCACGATAAATGGCAGTCACTGTCAGGCTGCCACGGCCCTGCCACCCCAAGATCGCGAGCCTGCAGGCGGCTGGGCGCCCCCTGGCGGGACAATGGCAGACTGGCAGACAGTCTTTCCCGTTTCACATAATTCTGTTCATCTTCGATATGAGACCGGGCGCTGGGATATTTGATACCCATCCCCTCCACGTGCGGCCGGCCCTCCCCGACCCCGCTCCCCCCTAACGGCAACAGCACACCGCCCGCTACGCATCCTCGCTGCCGCCGTAGTAGAGTAGTCCCCCGCTCTCGACCGATTCCGGTTTTGCGAACTGGACCCGGGCAACACCATCACAGGCAGGACAGGCCATGGATCTGCAACAATACGGCCTCTGGGCGCGGCGGATTGCCGACTGGACGGTCGATTATCTCGGCAATTTGCGCGACCGCCCGGTGCGAGCCCAAACGCAGCCCGGCGATATCCTGCGCCAGCTCCCCGCCGCGCCGCCGGAAGACGCCGAAGCGATGGAGCAGATCTTCGCCGATTTCGAGGCCATCGTGCCTGACGGCATGACGCATTGGCAGCATCCGCGCTTCTTCGCCTATTTCCCGGCCAATGCGGCGCCGGCCTCGATGCTGGCCGAACAGCTCACGGCGGCGATGGCGGCGCAATGCATGCTGTGGCAGACCTCGCCGGCGGCGACCGAGATGGAAACCCGCATGGTCGACTGGATGCGCCAGGCGCTGGGTCTGCCGGACGGTTTCCGCGGCGTGATCCAGGACAGCGCCTCCTCGGCCACCCTCGCCGCCATCCTGACCATGCGCGAGCGCGCCCTCGACTGGTCCGGCAATACCGCGGGCCTGTCTGGCCAGTCACGCCTGCGCATCTACGCCTCGGCCCAGGCGCATTCCTCGATCGACAAGGCGATCCGCATCGCCGGGATCGGCCAGGACAATCTGGTCAAAATCGCCACCGATGCCGATGATTCAATGCGCCCCGAAGCGCTGAGCGCCGCCATCGCCGCCGACCGGGCGGCCGGCCATGTGCCCGCCGGTGTCGTGCTGTGCGTCGGTGGAACCTCGGTGGGCACCTCCGACCCGATTGCCGCGATCCTTGCCATCGCGGCCGCGCAAGGCCTCTACAGCCATGTTGACGCGGCCTGGGCGGGCTCGGCGATGATCTGTCCGGAATTGCGCACGGTCTGGGCCGGGGTGGAGGGCGCGGATTCGATCGTTTTCAACCCGCACAAATGGCTTGGCGCGCAATTCGACTGCTCGATCCAGTTCCTCGCCGATCCGGGCCCGCAGGTGCGCACGCTCGGTCTGCGGCCGGATTACCTGGAAACCCCCGGCCTCGATGATGGCGGCGCCGAAGGCCTGGTCAATTACAGCGAATGGACCGTGCCGCTCGGCCGCCGTTTCCGGGCGCTGAAATTATGGTTCCTGATCCGCGCCTACGGGCTGGAGGGCCTGCGCACCCGGATCCGCAATCACATCGCCTGGGCGCGCGAAGCCGAATCGGCGATTGCCGCCCTGCCCGGCTTTGAAATCGTGACGCCGTGCCGCTTCTCGCTGTTCAGCTTTTGCTACAGGGATGAGGCCGCAACCCGCGACCTGCTCGACCGCATCAATGCCGATGGCCGCACCTATCTCACCCAGACGGTGCATGACGGCCGCTTCGTCATCCGCTTCCAGGTCGGCCAGTTCGATTGCACCCGCGACGATGTGATGACGGCCGTCGAGGTCCTGGCCGAACTGACGCGTTAGTCGCCGCGATCAAAGCGGATTTCACCACCCATCGAGGCGCGCGCATCGCGCCGGGCCGGGTCGCCAAATATCCGGACCACCGCTCCGGTCGACGCCCGCACCTCTGCGCTCCCGCTGGCGTATACCCGCGCTTCACCGCCAGTGGAGGATGCGACCTCTACCGCCTCGCAGACCAGGTTGCGGGCCCGCAGCGAGCCGCCGGTCGACAGGTCGAGATCGAGCGACTCGCAGCTGCCCGAAACTTCGGCCGCCGCCCCGGTGCTGACTTCGAGTGACAAGGCACCGGCATCGATTCCGGAGACCTCGGCCGAGATGCCGCGGTTGAAATCCAGCCCGTCTACGGCCGGCATGGTGACGCGAACCGTCAGATCGAGCCCCCTGTTGCGCCGGAACAGACGATTACGCTGGCGCAGGGAAAGCTCACCGTGGCTGATGCTGGCCTCGAGCCGCTCGAAATCATCGGCGTCGCCCTCGAGGTTCACCGACCAGGCTTCACCGACCGTGACGACGAGCTGGTAACCGCCGCCGGCATTGATGCTGTCAAACCCGTTGAGCTCGAGTGTCTGGCTGTCCTGGGCCAGGGCCAGCCCGGCGGTCAACGCCGTGGCTGCCAGGGCCGTTAAAATCTGATTGCGCATTTTCGTCTCCCGCCGATCATGAGTACCGAGAAACTGGCACTCCTGATCCTGGATGCATCCGGGATCGTGTTTGGATGCATCCCGCCCCGGCGGGGAGCAGTCTGAAGCTCTGCCTAGACCATCCGGCTCTGTTCCAGCGCCGCCGCGACAAAGCTGGCGAACAGCGGGTGTGGCTCGAACGGCCGCGATTTCAGCTCGGGGTGGAATTGCACGCCGATGAACCAGGGATGGTCCCTGATCTCGACAATCTCCGGCAGAATGCCGTCGGGCGACATGCCGGAGAAGACCAGGCCGGCCTCTTCAAGCTTCTGCCTGTAGGCGATATTGACCTCGTAGCGGTGGCGATGACGCTCCTCGATATGGCTGGTGCCATAGATCTCGCGCACGCGGCTGCCCTCGGCGAGGACGGCCGGATAGGCGCCCAGACGCATCGTGCCGCCCTTGTCGTCCGCTTCGGAACGGGTCTCGACCGCATTGCCGCGCGACCATTCGGTCAGCAGGCCAATGATCGGTTCGCCGCCCTCGTCGAACTCGCTGGAGGTGGCGTTCTCGATGCCGGCCAGATCGCGCGCCGCTTCCAGCACCGCCATCTGCATGCCGTAACAAATGCCGAAGAAAGGGACCTTGCGCTCGCGGGCAAAGCGCGCTGCGGCGACCTTGCCCTCGGCACCGCGGCCACCAAAGCCGCCCGGAACGAGCACCGCATGCACGTCCTCGAGCGGGGCGTACGGGTCGTCTTTCTCGAACTGCTCGCTATCGAGCCATTTCAGTTTCACCTTGACGCCATTGGCGATACCGCCATGGGCCAGCGCCTCGATCAGCGACTTATAGGCGTCGAGCAGGCCGACATATTTGCCGACAATGCCGATCGTCACTTCACCATCGGGCTCGGCAATTGTCCGGGAAATCCTGAGCCATTTCGTCAGATCCGGCTCGGGCGCGTCGGTGATGCCGAAACAGCGCAGCACTTCGCGATCCAGGCCTTCACGGTGATAGGCCAGCGGCACGTCATAGAGCGACGGCGCGTCCATGCCTTCGATGACCGCGCTTTCACGGACATTGCAGAACAGGCCGATCTTGCGCTTTTCTTCAGGGCGGATCGGGATCTCGCATCGGCACAAAAGGATATCGGGCTGGATACCGATCGAGCGCAATTCCTTGACCGAGTGCTGGGTCGGTTTGGTCTTCATCTCGCCGGCGACCTTGATGAAGGGCAGCAGGGTGACGTGCATGAACACGGCGCGCTCATGGCCCAGTTCCTGGCCGAGCTGGCGGATCGCCTCGAAGAAAGGCAGGCCCTCGATATCGCCGACCGTACCGCCGATCTCGCACAGCACGAAATCGGCATCGCCGGCGTCGGAAAGGACGAATTGCTTGATGATGTCGGTGACGTGCGGAATGACCTGCACCGTCGCACCAAGATAATCGCCGCGGCGCTCGCGTTCGATGATGCGCTGATAGATGCGCCCGGTGGTGATATTATCAGCCTGGCTCGCCGGCACACCGGTGAAGCGCTCGTAATGGCCCAGATCGAGATCGGTCTCGGCGCCGTCATCCGTCACATAGCATTCGCCATGCTGGTACGGCGACATCGTGCCGGGATCGACGTTGAGATAGGGGTCGAGCTTGCGCAGACGTACGGAATAGCCCCGTGCTTGCAGCAGGGCGCCAATAGCGGCTGAAGCGAGGCCTTTTCCAAGCGAGGAGACCACGCCGCCGGTGATGAAGATATATCGCGGCATGGGCAATCTGCCTATCGGAGATTCGTGCGACCCGAAAGGCGCAATTGCAAATTTGACTGTGAATTACGCCGGGATCAGCCGTCCGTCGGGACGCCATCGCTGGGCAGCTCATCGGCCGGAAGCTCGGGCAGGACAGCATCCGCATTGCGTTCAAACACGCTCTGGCCCTCGGAATTCACACCAACCACGACGGCAAGCAGAATGGAATTGCCGATGAATACTGCGCCCAGGATCATGGTGGTGCGCGTCAGCATGTTGGCCGCGCCGCGACCGCTCATCATGCCGCCGCCGGGGCCGCCACCAACACCGAGAGCGCCGCCTTCGGATTGCTGCAGCAGAATCACTGCCACCAGGGCAATCGCCACCAGGAGTTGGATGATGAGAAGCACGTTTGTCATGAATACCGCCTGAGATTTGGGTTCTGCCCTGCAGACATGGCCCCCGGCCCGCCCGCATGCAACCCGGTCACATGGCGGCGCGTTTTATACCAGCACTGTCCGCTTGGCCAGTATCGTCTGCGGTATCCTGGGCCTCGCTGACAGCCTTCGCCCGGGCGGCCTCGATCTGGGCCCGCAATTTTCCATCGGCAGAACGCGTCTGGAGCCGTGCACGCAGATTGGCGACCGTGCGGTCGATCTCGTCCTTGGAGCGCTCCAGCGATTCGCCATTGGCGAAAGCGGCATAGGTCGCCATCGACAATTCCTTGATCAGCTGCAGCGAACGCTTGTCGGCCTTGCTACCATCGCCGAGCGATGAAATCTGGTCGATCAGGGCCGCAGCAACCTCGGCCGCCTCGCCGCGCGAGGCCTTCACGAGCTGCACGCGCAGTTCGCGCGCCGTCCGGGCCATATCAGCGACATCGAGGCGGACCGGCAATGCGTTCTTCTCGGGCTTGTTGAGCTGGATCTCGACGGAAATGACGATCCGCATTGCCATGCGACGAAGGCGCTCGGCAATAATGACGTCCTTGGCCTCGCGCGCCCAGCTGCTGGCACGGTCGATGGCGGCATCATCGCCATGCACGATCGCCTGCAGGAAATTGGGTACCGTCAGCGGCTGGGTGTCGGAATCACGGTCCGTGCTCTTGCGCCGGTCCGGACCGACATAGTCACTTGTGACGATGAAGTCCTTGCGATCCCGGACGAGGGTGCGCACCCGCTCGGCGGCAAACATGGTCGAGAACGGCCGCACGATAACATCATCGGCGCCACACTCGATGGCGCGGCGGATATGGGTAGTATCCCGGCTCCAGGTCGTCAGCAGGATCACAACAAACGGATTGCGCCCCAGATCGCTGCGCCGGACGCTGCGGACAAGTGCGAAGACATCGGCATCGGTCGCACTGCTTTCCGCGACCACCAGCGCCGGCGAGGTATCAGCCAGGGCGCCCTTGAACTCGTTCAGGTTCGACACGCATTCGATGTTGCGGAAGCCCATCTCAAACAGCGCATAGCGCGATGTGCGCTGGTTGACGTGCACAGGGTCAAACAGCAGGACAGAGGCTCTGGCGTAATCAACTTCACTCATGCGCCGCGCGCTCCCGGTCAATGGATCAAGACATCAAGCTGACGTCATCATTACGGGAATAAGTTTCGATCCGCTTACCGCGCGCCGCGCCGGCGCAGTACGGCCCTAACCTGCAGTTGCGATGATGGAAGCAAACGCATCAATGTCGAGACTGGCGCCGCCGACCAGGGCGCCATCGACATCGTCCAGCGCCATCAGCTCGGCAGCATTGCCCGGCTTGACCGATCCACCGTACAGCACCCGCGTCGTCGCAGGCTCTGGCAGCCGCGTCCGGATAAAGGCATGCATCCGTGCAACGTCGGACGCCGAAGCCGTGAGTCCCGTCCCGATCGCCCAGACCGGCTCATAAGCTATGACAATCCCGCTATCCGTTGCCGCCGGCAGCGAGCCGCCCAGCTGGGCGGCGACAATGTCGAAGGCTTCGCCAGCCTCGCGTTGCTCGCGCGTCTCGCCAACGCAGACGATCGGAGTGAGGCCGGCAGCGAGGGCGGCGCCTGCCTTGGCGCAGACCAGCGACGAACTCTCCGCGTGATCACTCCTCCGTTCGGAATGGCCGAGGATGACATAGCGTGCCCCGGCGTCATGCAGCATCACCGCCGCGACATCACCGGTATGAGCACCGGTCGCACCGGTGTGGCAGTCCTGACCGCCGAGCCGGATCGCTGTGCCGGCACAGCGCTCGGCAGCGGCGGACAGTAATGTCGAGGGCGGGCAGACCAGAACCTCGGCATTGCCCTTGCCAGCGTGCACCGCCAGTGCATCGAAGAAGCCCAGATCCGACCGAAGGCCGTGCATTTTCCAATTGCCGGCAATCAACATGCGTCGTGACATCTAGCCCCCCGTTTTCTCCGGCGCGCCGCGCCCTGGACCGGCACAGGAGTATGCTGCAAACGCCGCCGCCGCAATCTCGGCCGCCGCTTTTGCCCGCAGTACAGCCGCTGATGCTTGCGACAGCGAATCTGCGCCGTTACCTTGCCGCCATTGCTTTCCAGAGGCCCTGCCAATCCATGCTGTCAAATTTTCGCGCCTTCGCCCAATCGCCGCTCGCGCTGGTGATCATCGTCCTGCTGGTTCTGGGCTTTGCGCTCTACGGGGTCGGTGGCATTTTCACCGGCAGCGGCACCGCCGTCGTGGTGGTCGGCCAGGAGCAGATCAGCCAGCGTGAACTGGCGCAATCGTTCGAACGCGAATTGCAGGGGATCCAGGAGCAAAACCCTGACGTGACCCGTGAGCAGGCCCTTGAGGCCGGTCTGGGTGACCAGGTTTTGCAGCGCCTGATCGTGCAGGCCGCCTTCTACGCCAAGGCACGCGAACTCGGCCTGGTCACCTCGGACCGAGCCCTGACTACCGAGCTGCGGACCTACCAGGCCTTCCTCAACCCGGTGACCGGCGTGCTCGACACAACGGCCTATCTCAGTGCGCTGCAGAATGCCCGCATCTCCCCGACCGAATTCGAGCGCTCGATCACCGAGGACATGACCCGCTCGCAGCTGGCCGAAGCCCTCACCTCTGGCGAGCTGACCCCCACCGGCATGGCCGCGACACGCTTTCTGGTGCAGCAGGAACAACGCCGGATCCGGGCGCTGATTCTTGACGATTCGGCCGCCGATGCGATCGGAGAGCCGACCGACGAGGAGTTGCAGGCATTTATCGAGGCCCATCCCGACCAGACCGATGCCCTTGGCCTGCCGGTGTTTACGGCCCCGGAATTCCGGGCCATCACCCTGGTTCGCTTCCAGCTTGAGGACTACATCGCCGATGTCGATATTGATGAGGCGGTGTTGCGCGAAACCTATGATTACCAGGTCGAGAACGGCGCGCTGGGAACGCCGGCGCAGCGCAGCTTCACACAGCTGACTGCAACGGACGAAGCGACCGCCAGCCAGATTGCGACCCGCCTTTCGGCCGGGGAAACGGCGCAAGCGATCGCCACCGAGCTCGGCCTCGACACCCCGCTGACCCAGACCGATGTCCAGGCCTATCAGATCCCCGACAGCCGGCTGGCGACTGCGGTCTTTGCCATGGCCGAGGGCGAGACCGGTGCGGTTGAAGGCAGTTTCGGCTGGTCGGCCGTGCGCATCGACGCCGTCACCGACGCCGTGATCCCGAGCTTCGAGGACCAGCTCGACGCGCTGCGCACCGAGGCCGCGCGCGCCGAGGCCACCAATGCGATGTATGACGCGATGGCGGCGTTCGAGCAGGAACGCGCCAATGGCGCCACGCTGGAAGATGCGTCCCGACGCGCCGGCGTACCGCTCGAGGCCTTCGTGCCGCTCGATCAATACGCCCGTGCCCAGGATGGCGAGATTGATTTCCAGCGTTACCAGGAACTGGCCCCCGATGTCCTGCGCGTGGCCTTTGAGCAATTCGCGGGCTTCGCTATCGACCTGCAACAATTCAATGAGAGTGACTGGTTCACCCTGCGCGTCGATGATGTCATCCCGTCGCAGCCACGCGCGCTGGACGAGGTTCGCGACGAGGCTGCGGAAATGTGGCGCGCCTCGGAAGCCGACAGCCAGTTGCAGGCCCGCGCCGATGAGGCGCTCGCCCAGCTCCAGGCCGGTGAAGACATGGAAGTCGTGGTGCTGACAGCCGGTGGACGGATAGAGACCTCCACCCTGAAACGCGACGAGACGGCCGGCAGCTTCAACGCCACCGCCGTTGGCCAGGCCTTCAGCATGGAGCCGGGCCAACCAGCCCTGGCGCAACGCCGTGGCCCCGGACCGCACATGGTGCTGGTCGTCGACGAGATCATCCCCGCCGACCTGGCCCAGGCCGGGCTTGGCGAGATCGAGCAACGCGCCGCCACCATCGCCGGCGAGATCAATGACGACATCCTGGTGGCAGCCCAGACCGCCCTGCTGAGTGAATACGAAATCGACGCCAGCTCGGTTGACCAGCGCCTGCGCGCCGGTGCCCTGGGCGAAACCGTAACGCCGTGACGGCCAATCCACGCAGCCGCATCCTGCCGGATTTTGCCGCCGTCGAGGCGCGGCTGCAGGCGGGCGAACCGGTTATTGTGCACGCCTCCAAGCCCGATGATCTGCTCACCCCGGTCGCGGCCTATCTCAAACTGGCGCACCGGGACGGGCATGCCTGCCTGCTCGAATCGGTCGAGGGCGGGGCGTGGCGTGGGCGCTATTCGGCCATCGGGCTCGATCCTGACCTGATCTGGCAATGCCGCGGCGGTGTCGCCAGCCAGGCGCGCGGTGATGCGATCGCGGCGCGTGACTTTACCGCAATCGAGGCCGAACCGATGCAGGCCTTGCGCGCGGTCATCGAAGATGCGCGTTGTCCCCTGCCCGAGGGTGCGCCGTCGATCGCGTCTGGCCTGTTTGGCTATCTCGGCTATGACATGGTGCGCTATCTCGAGCGGCTGCCTGAACACGCGGCGCCCGATCCGCTCGACGTGCCCGAGGCCTGTCTGATGCGCCCGCGCACCGTGGTGGTGTTCGATGCGCTGAAGCAGGAAATCCAGGTCTATTGCAGCATCCGCCCCGATGGCCACTCTCCGCGCGACGCCTATGACGCCGCTGCCGCACGGCTGCAGCAGGCCCTCGACACCCTCGCCGGCCCCCTGCCCGAGCTGGCGCCGCCCGGCGGCAAGCCGGGCCCGATCGTCTCCAACCAGAGCGAGGCCGATTACCGCGCCGCGGTCGAGACCGCGCGCGGCTATATCCGCGCCGGTGACGCTTTCCAGATCGTGCCGAGCCAGCGTTTCTCGACGGAATACACCGACGATTCCTTTTGGCTTTACCGCTCGCTGCGCCGTCTCAACCCCTCGCCTTTCCTGTTCTATTTCCGCATGGACGGGTTCGAGATTGCCGGCTCCAGTCCGGAAATCCTGGTGCGGCTGCGCGACGATACCGTCACGATCCGCCCGATCGCCGGCACCAGGCCGCGTGGCGCCACCCCGGCTGAGGATGACGCCCTGGAGGCCGATCTGCTGGCCGACCCCAAGGAGCGCTCGGAGCACCTCATGCTGCTCGATCTCGGCCGCAATGATGTCGGGCGCATCGCCAGACCGGGCAGTGTGCGCATTACCTCGCGCGAAAATGTCGAGCGCTACAGCCATGTGATGCACATCGTCTCCAATGTCGAAGGCGATCTGGCCGAGGGCGAGGACGCGGTCTCGGCCCTGTTCGCCGGCTTTCCCGCCGGCACGGTGTCGGGCGCGCCGAAGGTGCGGGCGATGGAGATCATCGACGAGCTCGAGCCACACCGGCGCGGCATCTATGCCGGGGCTGTGGGCTATTTCAGTGCCGATGGCGGCATGGATACCTGCATCGCCCTGCGGACGGCGGTGATCAAGGATGGCCGCATGCATGTCCAGGCGGGGGCCGGCGTGGTGCTTGACAGCGATCCGGAGTCGGAGCGCGTCGAGACCGTCAACAAGGCGATGGCCCTGTTTCGTGCCGCCGAGAATTCACTGCCCGATTGAGGCCGAGATCTGTTCGGGCGGCGTAGCCCGCAGCGCCGCCGACAGCGTCGTCACGGTGACGAATTCAAACCCGGCCGCCTCGGCCTCGCCAATCCAGCTTTCCAGCGCATCCAGCGTCAGATCATGCGGATGACCGATGACCACGGCATGGCCCTGGGCGCGGGCAAGGGACTGCGCCTCGGCCAGGCGCTCGGCGATGCTGTCGGCGGCGATGACATGATCGAGAAACACGTCGCGCCGCAGCACCGCCAGCCCGAGGCCTTCGGCCACGGCGAGGCCGCGGCTGTCGGCGGTGGTCATCGAATCGACAAATAGCGGCGCCTGTCCGGCGATCGCACCCAGCGCGACGCGCAGGGCGCGCGGATCCCGGGTGAAGCGGCTGCCCATGTGATTGTTGAGCCCGATGGCGCCCGGCACCCTTGCCATCGCCCAGCGGATGCGGGCGCGCAGATCGGCATCGCCGAGATCGACGCGCAGCGCGTGCGGTCCGGGATCGGCAAGGCCGAGCGGTTCCATCGGCACATGCACCAGCACATCGCGGCCCGCAGCCCGGGCGGCGAGCGCTGTCGAGGCGGCGGCGTCGGCATAGGGCAGGATGGCGACGGTCAGCGGGATATCGAGCGCCAGCACGCGCGCCGCGGCGCTCGCGTCGAGGCCGACATCATCGATGATCAGCGCAATGCGTGGACGCCGGGGCGCGGCGCTGACCGGAGCCGGCATCGTGGTCAGGGGCGGGACCAGTGCCGGTACGGTCGCAGAGGTTTCAATCAGCGCCGCCGGCGGTAGTTCCGGCTCAAGACCCGGGGTGGCCGCGGGCGTGGCCACCGGCCCTGCAACCGCGGCAAAGCGGATGGCCCGCTCCGGCGTCTGCGGCGCGGCGCTGGCGATGGAGAACACCGTCGCGCCAAGCAGATAGGCCGAGGCGACGACGAGGCTCGCCAGCAAAGGCGTCGACGCATTGTGGGACCGAATCGGTTTGGCAGGCTTGGAAGGCATGCCACCAGTCGGCCCGCGACGCGTTAACACCGCGTTAAGCACCTTCCGGGATTGGCGGCGCGCGGCGAAACGCCTAGCTTGCGGCCACGGAGACCCACCATGCTGCTCATCATCGACAATTACGACAGTTTCACCTTCAACCTGGTGCATTATTTCCAGGAATTGGGGGCGACGACCCGCGTCATCCGCAATGACGCCATGAGCGCCAGCGAGGCCCTGGCGCTGCAGCCCGACGGCATCGTGCTCTCGCCCGGCCCCTGTGATCCGGACCGGGCCGGCATCTGTCTCGATATCATCCGGCAATTGCCCACAGACCTGCCCTTGCTCGGCGTCTGCCTCGGCCACCAGGCGATCGGCCAGGCCTTTGGCGGTGATGTCATTTCGGCCAAGCAGATCATGCACGGCAAGACCAGCGCGATCGACCATGACGCCACCGGCCTGTTCGCCGGCCTGCCCAGCCCTTTCACGGCGACGCGCTATCACTCCCTCGCCGTCAAACCGGAAACCCTGCCCGAAGCCCTGCGCGCCACGGCCCACACCAGCGACGGCGAGATCATGGGGCTTTGCCATGTCGAACGCCCGATCCACGGCGTGCAGTTCCACCCGGAATCGATTGCCTCGGAACACGGCCATGACCTGCTGCGCAATTTCCTCGACATGACGCGGGAGACGCACCGCCGGGCGGCGTGACAAATAGCCCATCCCGACTGTCACCGGAAAAACTGTCTGCCATCCTGCCATCACCAGAATGACCGTATCCGCGGCCCTGTGTCCGCAGGCGTTTCCGGCTTGACAGACTCGGTTCGCGCGTCTGTCAGCCTGTCATCGTCTGTCATCCTGGCGGGGGGATTTTCGGCCGTTTCGCACTGTTCGGGATCGGCCGCCTCCTCCTCGGCATCCTGGCCCGCTTGCTCGCCGGCCTCCTGGTCGCGGTCCCGCATCCAGGCCGGGGGATTCACGATCAAGCGTTCGCGCAAATCATCACGCAAGCGCTCGATCGGAACCAGATCCATCCGCCCCTCCTTTTCAGCCCGGGCCATGTCCCATCCCTCGGGAAATTCCAGCGGGTGGCAATCCTCGTCCAGCGGCAAGCCGACCAACTCCGCAGGCAGGCGCCGGCGCGAGGCCAGGTCGGCCGTCGCCTTTAGCGCCGCCACTTCCGCCTGACGCAGGGAGAGTTCGATCAATTGCCGCGCCAGCCTGGCCGCCACCGCCGAGCGCGCCATCTGTCCCGCCAGCGCATAGCGGCTCGCCCGCGCCACCAGTACCGAGGCCGCCTCCTCCAGCGGCAGATCGGGAATATCATCCGGGATATTCGCATCCAGCGACACCGCCGCGACGCCCGGTGCCTTGCCGGCCATATCCGACAGCCGCCAGCTACCGCGCCGCGCCCATCGATTGAGCGTCGTCTCCGACACCCCCGTCTCATCGGACACTTGTGCCATCGTCAGCCCCTGCTCCCGCAAGGCCCGCGCCCGGGCCTGCAATCTCGCCCGCTCAACTTCATTTCTCTGGATACCTGTCATGCCGGTATTATGAGGCGGGGCCTGGAGGGGTGGGGATAAGTTTGATGATTTTTCGTCATCCTGACCCCCACCTGCGTGGGGTGAACTCCAGTCGGGACCTCGATATCACGGGCGCCGACCCTGTCACGTCGAGGTCCCGGCCTTCGCCGGGATGACGTGGGATAATTGTGGGGGATGGGGGATAGGTGGGCGGCATCACGCCCCACACACCCCCCGCATTGAAAACCGTCCCCACCCGCATTATCACTTTACCGGTTCGCTTGGTTCAACTGAAAGTCAGCCGGTATGCCGATCTCATCTGTCCATCACGCCCATCCCTGCACGGCCATCGCGCCGCGTGGCGGGCGTGGGGCGGTGACGCGCGTTCGATACCTTGGGGCTGGCGGTCGATGGCGTGGCTTGACGGCAAGCTTGTAGCGCGCGCGCCGATGGCGCGATGATCGATCCGACACGAATATTCAAAAATCGAGAGACTGGTATGAACCACCTTGCCCTCTGCCTTGCGGCCTTCAGCCAGGGCCAGCGGCCCGAGACTGCCCAGATTTCCGGCGCCTTTGATCAATTGATGGAAGGCGATGCGCCCGATGCCGCGATTGGCGGCTTTTTGATGGGGCTCGCCGCCCTGGGCGAACAGCCGGCCGATATCGCTGCCGGCGCACGCGTCCTGCGCGGCCGCATGGCGAAGATCCGGGCGCCGGAAGGTGCGATCGACACCTGCGGCACGGGCGGCGATGGCAAGGGCGCGTATAATATCTCCACCGCGGCAGCCATCGTGGCCGCGGGCGCCGGCGCCATTGTCGCCAAGCACGGCAATCGTGCCGCCTCCTCGCAATCGGGCTCCTCCGACGTGCTCGCCGAGCTCGGCGTGAAGCTGGATTGTCCGCGCGAGGCTGTCGAGCGCTCGCTGACCGAGGCCGGCGTCGGCTTCCTGTTCGCCCCGGCCCACCACAGCGCCGTGCGCCATGTCGCCAGCGCGCGCAAGAATCTCGGCGTGCGCACCATGTTCAACCTGCTGGGCCCCTTGGCCAATCCGGCCGGTGTGAAGCGGCAATTGCTCGGGGTTTATGACAAGCGCTGGCTGGTGCCGATGGCCGAGGCGCTGCGCGATCTGGGCTGTGAGCATGCGCTGGTCATTTGCGGCCAGGACGGCATGGACGAGATCACCACGACCACCGGCACCGATGTTGCCGAGCTGCGCGATGGCGAGATCACCACCTATTCCGTCACACCGGAAGATGCCGGCATCACGCGCGCCATGGAGGCCGACCTCAAGGGCGGTGATCCGGCCTACAACGCCGCCGCCATCCTGCGCCTGCTCGAGGGCGAGAAAGGGGCGTTTCGCGACATCGTGCTGCTCAATGCCGGCGCGGCGCTGATCCTGTCGGGCCAGGCCAAGACGCTGGCCGAGGGGGCCAAGCTGGCCGCTGCCGCGATCGATGATGGCCGCGCCCGCACGGCGCTGGCACGCATGGCCACCATCTCGCGCGGGGAAGCGTGAAATGGCCGATATCCCTGACACGCTGGCGCGGATCGGTGCCTACAAGCTCGAGCATATCGCCGCCTGCAAGGCCGCCCTGCCCTATGGAGAGATCGCGGCCCACGCCGAAGACGCCCCGCCGGTGCGCGGCTTTCACGCCGCGCTTGAGCGGGCGGCCGACGCCGAGGGGCTGGGTCTCATCGCCGAGATCAAGAAGGCAAGCCCGTCCAAGGGCTTGATCCGCGAGGATTTCGATCCGCCCGCCCTGGCTCGCGCCTATCAGGCCGGCGGCGCTACCTGCCTCTCAGTCCTCACCGACGGGCCGAGCTTTCAGGGCTCGGACCGCTTTCTCATTGCCGCGCGCGCGGCGTGCGATCTGCCGGTCCTGCGCAAGGATTTCCTCTATGATCCCTACCAGGTCGCCGAGGCGCGCATGCTCGGCGCCGATGCCATCCTGGTGATTCTCGCCGCTGTGGACGACGCCACCGCCCGCGCCCTGATCGAGGAAGCGGCGCGCTGGTCGCTCGATGTGGTGGTCGAGGTGCATGACGCGCCGGAAATGGAGCGCGCGCTGCGGCTGAAGGCGCCGCTGATCGGGGTCAATAACCGCAATCTGCGCACCTTCGAGACCGCGCTGGAGACCTTCGAGACTTTGGCGCCGATGCTGGCCGGTGCCGCCTTCCCGGTCGCCGAGAGCGGCATTTTCACCGCCGCCGACGCCGCGCGCCTGCACGCGGCCGGTGCCCGCGCCCTGCTGGTCGGCGAAAGCCTGATGCGCCAGGACGATGTCACCGCCGCGACGCGGGCCCTGATGGCCTGGCAAAACCCCGCTTGACGCCTGACGGGAACCTTTGTAGAACAAAGCCACATATTCCTGATTTGTTCTTTCGGTGTTTGCGCGCCGGCATCATCAAAGGGGGCTGACTTGCTCACCCGTAAACAGCACGAACTTCTGATGCTGATCCATAACCGGATCAAGGATACCGGCGTTTCGCCCTCCTTCGATGAAATGAAGACGGAGTTGCAGCTGGCCTCGAAATCCGGTGTTCACCGCCTTATCACGGCGCTGGAGGAGCGCGGTTTCATCCGCCGCCTCGCCCATCGCGCCCGGGCGCTGGAAGTGCTCAAACTGCCCGAATCCGCCGCTGCCAGCCTCGAGGACGCGGACCCGGCGCCGACCGGTGACGACAGCGATCTCGGCGCCAATGTCGTGCGCGCCAATTTCAAGCGCAATACCGAGGACAGCGGCGCCGAGGCCTCGATCGAGATCCCGCTGCTCGGCCGTATCGCCGCCGGTGTGCCGATCGCCGCCATCCAGCACGAAACCGACCGCCTCGCCTTCCCCGCTGACATGGTGCGCGGCGGCGAGCATTTCGCCCTCGAGGTCAATGGCGATTCGATGATCGAGGCCGGCATCATGGACGGCGATATCGTGTTGATCCGGCGTGGCCAGTCGGCCGATAGCGGCGAGATCGTCGTCGCCCTGGTCGATGACGAGGAAGCGACGCTGAAACGCCTGCGCAAGAAGGGCGGCTCGATCGCCCTGGAAGCGGCCAACCCGGCCTATGAAACCCGCATTTTCGGCCCCGACCGGGTCAAGGTCCAGGGCCGCCTGGTCGGACTGATCCGCCGCTATCACTGAGGCGGGTTCCACAGATGCCCCGATGTCCGGCCCGACCGGGGCGTCGCTGAATTGCGGGCGCCTTGTGGGCTGACGCATGAGGGATTGGTGCCTGACAGGTTAAGGCCTGACGGATTCGGGTCTGACGGGTTGGTGCCAGAATTAAACAGGGCCGGCGTGCCGGGTGGCTGAATCACCGCTGCCGGGGATCCAGGCATCGTCTGGCGGCACAAATCGGCTGCCGACTGGAGGCTGGAGGCAGCAATTGGGGTTCGATACCCGCGTCCCGGCCCCGACTGCAGCTTTGATGCCCGCGTCCCGGCCTCGCCTGTAACGGGCCTCGCCTGCAGCGGGCGCAACAGTAGCGGGCTCAACAGTAGCGGGGCTCGATTGTTGCGGGCCTCGCCGGTTGCGGGTCTCGATTGTGGTGGGTCTGCTCAGCACACCGCCGTCTTCCCCGTTCACGGGGGACGTGGCTGCGAAGCAGCCGATAGGGGCCACCCGCAGCGTTCACACACCGCGCACCTGCCCTCCACCACGACCGGGCCGGCTCAAACCCGCAGCCCTCCAAGACACACCCCTTGCCGTGCCGGCTCGCCACCCCGTCGCTCCGTCGCCCCACCCCTCCACCGACCAGCACCCTGCCGTCTTCCCCGTCCACGGGGGACGTGGCTGCGCAGCAGCCGATGGGGGCCGAACGTCCTCACTCGCGGGCAGAAAAGCGGCGCCGCTCCCAGGGGCGGTTGCTGCCGGGCGTCGAGACGGTTTGCATTCGCACAATGGCGCCGTCGCGGGTCCAGACCAGGGTGCCACCACCCGCATCGAGCCGGGCGCGATCAAGCACCAGGGCGCGGCAGCGCCGGTGCAGCCACACGGGCAGATCGACCATCAGCACCAGCAGATCGGCCCGGTCGCAATCGGTAGCCCAGTCCTCGGCCTGCTCAAGCACGACATAGCGCAGCCCGCCGCCTTGACCGCGACAGCCCATATCGTCGCACTCCAGCCCGGCGCGCGCCGGCGGGGCGTGGGCCCCGCGTTGTTCGAGGAACACCGTCACGGCAAAGCGGGAGCGCCGGCGGGTGCTGGCCTGCCACTCATCCCGGTCCGCCCCGTCACGCGCGACCACGACCGCCCCCTCGGAGATGAAAAGGTCCGGTGCCGGTGCGAGGCTCCAGGCAATGAGCGCCGCGACTGCGAGGCCAGCGCCGCCCAGCCGCAGCGGTCCGCGCCCGAGCAGCACGGTCACGAAAGCCGCCGCATACAGCGGCAGGACCCAGCCGGGCGCCGCGATGACCGGCTGCAGCGCGCCCGGCGCACCGGCGACCCGGTCGGCGACCGCGAACATCACGTCGAGCCCGCCGCTCATCACCATCAGGGCCGGCCCGTCGAGGCCGAAGGGCATCAGGAACAGCGCCGCCACCCCGGCCGGCATGACGATGAAGGTGAAAACCGGCATCGCCAGCAGATTGCCGGCGAGACCGAACCCGGCAATGCGGTGAAAATGGAAGGCGGCAAAGCCCGAAGTTGCCAGCCCGGCGATCAGGCTGGTCAGGCTCAAACTGCCCAGACCGGAGAGCAGGCCGCGTCCGAAATCCAGCGGTGCAGCCGGCCGGCGGCGGCGGCGAAACCACAGATCGGCGCAGGCAATCAGCGCGGCGACGGCGGCGAAGGACATCTGGAAACCGGCGCCGCGCACGGCTTCCGGCTGCAGCGCCAGCACGAAAATCATCGCCAGCGCCAGCGTGTGCAGCGACAGGGCGCGCCGCCCGACCAGCACACCGGTCAGCACCGCCGCCGTCATCAGGAAGGCACGCTGGGTCGGGATGGCACCGCCGGAGAGCAGGAAATAGCCCGCCCCCGCCAGCAAGGCCCCGACCGCTGCCGGCCCGGCGGCATCGAAGCGGCGCGCAAACGGGGTGATCGCGGCGAGGCCGAAGCGCAGGATGAGAAAAACACCGCCCGCAAACAGCGCCATATGCATGCCGGAAATCGCCAGCACATGGCCCAGACCCGCCGCGCGCAGGGTCTCGCTAACCTGCGGCGTCAGGCCGGAGCGATCACCGGTCAGCAGGGCGGCCGCCATGGCGCCATTGCGGCCGGGCAGGCGCTGGCGCAAATGCCCGGCGATCTGCCAGCGCCAGCGGGCAATCGCCCGCGCCGCTGCGTCCTGCGCCAGTTCCGGACCGGGCTCGAGCGGCGCAATCGCGAAACCGCTGCCGACAATGCCGGCGAAATAGGCATTGAAACGGAAATCATAACTGCCGGGCACCGGCGCGCGGCGCGGCGGCTCGATGATCGCCAATATGCTCACCGCATCGCCCGGCTGCAGCTGCGGCTCGGCGGCGAGCACCCGTACCCGGCGGACCGGATCACCGCGTGACCGCGGCAGGCGAATCGACAGCCGGGCGCGGCCGCGACTGTTGCGCTCCACCGCTTCCAGCCAGCCCGTCACCGGCTCCGGACGCCCGAATACCAGCTGCGGCGGCGTCCCGGCGCCCAGGGCGTGGCTGCGAAGCTGGGCGCGTGCGAGCCCGGCCGCGAAGGCCAGAATCGCCAGCGCCGCCAACCCCAGGGCCGCGCCGTGGGGTATGGCGCGTGCCGCCAGCAGGGCCGCGAGGGCCAGCCCGGCCAGGGCGACAGACCAGAGAGCGGAAGGTTCGGCCGGAAGTGCGAAATAGGCCGCGCAGCCGGCGGCAAAGCCCAACGCAGCAAGGATCGCCGGCCGCCCCGCCAGCACGAACAGGGCGGGCCGGGCCGGAGGGCCGGGCCGATATCCGGGCTCGGGCTGACGCACCCGTCGAAATCCTCCCTGCCTAACCCCTATCGCCACCGCCGATATTCATGCTAACAAACGATCTTCTTCTTGCAGCGCAGCATGATTTCGCAGGTGCAATACTTGAAACCGATGATCCGCACCCGATTTGCCCCCTCGCCGACGGGCTTCCTGCACATTGGCGGGGCACGCACCGCCTTGTTCAACTGGCTGTTCGCGCGCCATCATGGCGGCGAGTTCCTGTTGCGTATCGAGGACACCGATCGCGCGCGCTCGACCCAGCCCGCCATTGACGCGATCCAGGACGGTCTTGGCTGGCTCGGCCTCGACTGGGATGGTGATGTCGTCTCCCAATATAGCCGCGCTGACAGGCATGTCGAGGTCGCACAACAAATGGTTGCGTCCGGTCATGCCTTCCGCTGCTATTGCAGCGCCGAGGAAACCGATGCCCTGCGCGCCGAAGCCTTCGCGGCCGGCCGCGCCCTGCGCTCGCCCTGGCGCGATCGCGATCCGGCCGAGGCACCCGAGGGTGTGCCCTATGTGATCCGCTTTCGTGCCAGCGACGCCGACATGCTGATCGAGGATGCGGTCCAGGGCGATGTGCGCTGGGCGGCGAAGGAATTTGACGATCTGGTGCTGCTGCGCAGCGATATGAGCCCGACCTATAATCTCGCCGTCGTCGTCGACGATCATGATATGGCAATCACCCATATCATCCGCGGCGATGATCATCTGGTGAATGCCGGCCGCCAGGCCCAGATCTATGATGCGCTCGGCTGGACCCGTCCGGTCTTCGCGCATATCCCGCTGATTCACGGGCCCGACGGCAAGAAACTGTCGAAGCGCCATGGCGCGCTGGGTGCCGAAGCCTATCGCGACATGGGCTATCTGCCCGAAGGCCTGCGCAATTATCTGCTGCGGCTGGGCTGGTCCCATGGCGACCAGGAATTCTTCACCGATGCCGAGGCGATTGCCGTTTTCGATATGGGCGGGCTCAACAAATCCCCCTCCCGGCTCGACCTGGACAAACTGTCGCATATCAATGCCCACCATATCGCGCGCGCCGATGATGCGCGCCTGTGTGCGCTGGTGGCGCCTTTCCTGGCAAAGCTGGACGGGCAGATCAGCGACGAGGCCGTCAAGGCCAGCCGCATAAGAAATGCGATGCCGGTGCTGAAAACCCGCGCCGCAACGCTGGAAGCGCTGGCCGAACAGGCCTATTTCCTTGTGAAAGCCCGCCCGTTCGAACTGACGGGGAAGCTCGCCAAGGCCCTCAACGATGACGCCCGTGAGCGTCTTAACCGGCTTTTCATGCGTCTGGTTGAAACGGATGCCTGGACTGAAGACACACTCGCCGGCGTGCTCAAGCAATTCGCCGAATCCGAAAACGTCGGGTTTGGCAAAGTCGGTCAACCGCTTCGTGCGGCCCTGACCGGTGGGGCACCCGCCCCGGATCTCGCACTCGTCATGGTCTATCTTGGCCGCGATGAAGTGCTGGATCGCATCAAGGACCAGATTTCACCGGGCTGAAAACAGCCGGCGATCGCAGATGGGGAAGACATGATGGAAAGCAAGGCCAAACCGAACGGCTCCGCAACGCTCACCTATAACGGCAAGAGCGTCGAGTTTCCGGTATTGAGTGGCGAGATCGGGCCGGATGTCATCGATATCCGCACCCTGTACCGCGACACGGGCATGTTCACTTACGATCCCGGCTTCACCTCGACGGGAAGCTGCGAAAGCCAGATCACCTATATCGATGGCGACAAGGGCGTGCTGCTGTATCGCGGTTATCCGATCGAACAGCTGGCGCAGAAATCCTCCTTCGTCGAGGTCTGCTACCTGCTGCAACATGGCGAGCTGCCGAGCCCGGACGAGTTGAAGCAGTTTGACTGGACGATCCGCCGCCATTCGATGCTGCACGACCAGTTCGACCAGTTCTTCCGTGGCTTCCGCCGCGACGCCCACCCGATGGCGATCATGGTCGGAACCGTCGGTGCCCTGTCGGCCTTCTATCATGACAGCACGGACGTCAATGATCCGCACGCGCGCACGATCGCCAGCCACCGCATGATCGCCAAAATGCCGACGATTGCGGCACGCGCGTTCAAATACGCGATCGGCCAGCCCTTCATCAGCCCGCGCAATGACATGGATTATGCAGCCAATTTCCTGCGCATGTGTTTTGCCGTGCCGGCGGAAGACTATGAAGGCAATGCCGTCATGGCCCGCGCCATGGACCGGATCTTCATCCTGCACGCCGACCACGAGCAGAACGCCTCGACCTCGACCGTCCGCCTGGCCGGCTCGTCGGGCGCCAACCCGTTCGCCTGTATCGCCGCCGGCATCGCCTCGCTCTGGGGCCCGGCGCATGGCGGTGCCAATGAGGCCGCGCTCAACATGCTCGAGGAAATCGGCTCGGTTGACCGCATCCCCGAATACATCGCCAAGGCCAAGGACAAGAATGATCCCTTCCGCCTGATGGGCTTCGGTCACCGCGTCTACAAGAATTACGATCCGCGTGCGACGGTGATGCGCGATACCTGTCACGAGGTTCTTGAGATCACCGGTCACGGCAATGATCCGCTGCTGCAGGTGGCGCTGGAACTCGAGCGCATCGCGCTGGAAGACCCGTATTTCGTCGAGAAAAAGCTCTACCCGAATATCGATTTCTATTCGGGCATCACCCTGCGGGCGATGGGCTTCCCGACCGAAATGTTCACCGTGCTGTTCGCCCTTGCGCGCACCGTCGGCTGGATTGCGCAATGGTCGGAAATGATCGAGGACCCGTCCCAGAAGATCGGCCGTCCGCGCCAGCTCTTCACCGGGGCCAAGCAGCGCGACTATGTCGACCTCAGCAAGCGCGGCTGATCATTCGGCGACAAGACATGACAGAGGCCGCCCCTCAGGGGCGGCCTTTTTTGTTCCTGCTTGTGCTTGCGTGGCTCAGACCTGCGGCAAGTATTGCAGCACCACTTCGGCGGCCCGGTCACTGGCCCGGCCCTCACCGCGCATATCGTCAGTGGCCTGGCGCAGGGCCTGGCCGATTTCCAGCCGACGCTGCGGCGCTTGCAGCAACCCCTCCATCGAGGCAGAGAGCCGGCCGGCGGTGCAACGGGTCTGGACATGTTCGAGCACGAGATTGGAATCCGAGGCCATGTTGACCAGGGTGGTATAGGGCGATTTCATCACATTGAGCATGCGGATCAGCGCCCAGGTGATCCAGCCAAGCCGGTAGGCGGCCACCGTCGGCACGCCGCTGGTTGCCAGTTCGGTGATCACCGTGCCCGAGGTCGCCAGCGCCAGATCGACGGCAGCAAAGGCATCGCCCTTCTCCGCCTCTTCGACGATGATCAAATTGCCGGGCAGCCGTGTTTCGGCCGCCAGCTTCTCGCGCACCACATCCTTGACCGGCTCCGCCAGCACGATGACCAGGCGCAGCGCCGGCCGGTGCGCGAGCACACGCGCCAGGGCGCGGACCAGAACATCATACATGCGCCGGATTTCCGAAGGGCGGCTGCCGAACAGGACCAGCATGACCTCGGCCTCGACCGGAAGGTCGTAACGGGCGCGGAAGGCCGCGCCATCGCCGACCGGCATACGCTCCAGGGTCGGATTGCCGACAAAGGTCACCGGCAGGCCGAACTCGGTGTAGAAAGGCGCATCAAAACTGACGATGGACAGCAGGTGGTCAACGGTCTCTGCCAGGGTTTTCGCGCGGCCCGGCCGGGTGGCGAAGACTTGCGGTCCGACATATTTAATCAGCTTGATCGAAGGATCCGCCGCGCGCACGCCCTGGGCCACGCGCAGCATGAATCCCCAGCTATCAATCAGCACCACCACGTCCGGCTTGCGCTCTAGAATATCGGCGACGGTCAGCGCGACGCGCTCCTTGACCCGGCGCCAGGCCAGCAGACCGTCAATCCAGCCGATGATGGCCAGACCGTCAATACCCACCGCTGACGGCACGCCCTCGGCGGCCATCGCGGCTCCGCCAACGCCGGCAAAGGCGATGCTGTCACCACGCGCCTTGCGCAGCGAGCGGATCAGATCGGCGCCGAGCAATTCACCGGAGCGTTCGGCAGCGACCAGATAGACCAGGGGCGGCGTTGTCATGGCTGCGCGTCCTCGACGACCAGGAACATGCCGGCCGCATCCAGCGCCGCGATCACAGCCTCACGATTGACGATCAGGGCGCTGCCGGCCTCCAGCGCGATGCCGGCCAGCCCGGCGCGATCACAGCGCGTCACGGTCTCAACCCCGATGGTCGGCAGATCGATGCGGCGTTCCTGGATCGGCTTGGGGGTCTTGGCGAGGACGCCGAGGCGCTCGCCGGCATTGCCGCGCAAATGCGCCGGCAGCTCCGTGAGCCGCTCGAGCATGGCATTGGTGCCCTCCTGGGCCTCGACCGCGAGCACGACACCATGGGCCACCACGGCGGCCTGGCCGATATCGATCTCGCCCATGTGGCGGGCGGTCAGCAGGGCCTTGGCAATATCGGCGCGATCATTGTCGTTGGGAGTGGTTGCCGTCAGCTGCCCGGCGGCCGGGGCGAGCGATTTGAGCACGTCATTGGCGCCGATCACGGTCAGGCCGGCCTGTTCGAATTCCTCGATCACCACGCGCAGGATGGCGTCATCACCCTTGCGGCCCGCCGCCAGCGCCCGGGGCACAAGCACAAGCCCGTGCGCATCCATTTGCAGGTCCTTGATGTCGGGACGTTTGACATAGCCGGCAAAGCACAGCGCGTCACACCCGGCCTTCTTGAGCGCCTTGAGAATGCCGCCAATCTGGCCGATCGATTTTTCGACGCTCTCGAAACCCTCGAACGGATCGGTTCCGAAGCCCTTCACCCGCACGATAAACGGGTTCATCCCGGCCATGGCCTGCGCGATCTCGACCGGCAGGTCACCGCCGCCGGCAATCAGGCCGAGCCGGTTCCATGTCGGCTGATCAGGCATTGGGCATAACAAGCGCCCGGTTCGAGGACGCGCGGATGAAGCCGATAATCTCCATCACATGTTCATTGTCGGAATAGAGCTCGCTGGCGTCGGACAAGCGTTCCTGAAAGGTGCCCTCCTCCGCGAACAACAGCCGGTAGGCGGCGCGCAGGTCCCGCAGCGCATCGCGCGGCATGCCGCGGCGCTTGAGACCGACAACATTGAGCCCGACCAGATGGGCATCATTGCCGTTGACCGAGCCGTAGGGAATGACATCGGCGGCAACCTTGGTCATGGCGCCGATAAAGGCATGACGGCCGACGCGGGTCTTCTGGACGACGCCGGAAAGCCCGCCGAAGATGACATGATCGCCGATCGAGGACGAACCGGCGATCTGGGCGCCATTGGCGAGCACGACGCGGTCGCCGATGATGCAGTCATGGGCGATATGCGAGCCGGCCATGAAGTAGCAGTCATTGCCGACCACGGTGCGCGCCTTGTCGAAGGCGGTGCCCGGATGCATCGTCACGCCCTCGCGCATGATGTTGCGCTGGCCGAGAATGAGCCAGGTTTCCTCGCCCTGGAATTTGAAATCCTGCGGCGGGTGTCCCAGGTGCACGCCCGGATAGAGCACGCAATCCTCGCCGATCTCGGTGAAACCGGCGACGGTCGCATGCGAGACCAGGCGCACGCGGTCATGCAGGATGGCGTTCGGGCCGACAACGCAGAAAGGGCCGATCTCGACCCCGGTACCGATCTTGGCTTCCGGTGCGACAATCGCGGTCTCGTGGATGGTGTTTGCGGTCATCAGTGCTCAATCGCCTTCGCAGAAAATTCGGCCTGGACGGCCTTGTTGCCATCGGCGAAGCCCTCGCCGCGAAACTTGAAAACGCCATGGCGCGCCGCGGTGACGACGACATTGAGCCGCAGGACCATGCCCGGACGGACCGGGTAGCGGAACTTGACCTTGTCGGCGCCCATGAAAAAGACCGTCGCATCGGCGTGGGAGGCATTGAGCGTCTTGTACATCAGGACGGCCCCCGCCTGCCCCATCGCCTCGATCATCAGCACACCGGGCATGACCGGGTTGCCGGGAAAATGTCCGGGGAAAAAGGGCTCGTTCGCCGTCACCGCCTTGATGCCGGTGATCGAGGTGCCCGCGACATAATCCTCGGCGGCATCGATCAGCAGAAACGGATAGCGGTGCGGTAGAAGCTTGAGGATCTCGGCATTTTCAATGCGTTCACTCACCGGTCTTCCCCCCAGACTTGCTTTTGCCCCGCGCTCGCACCAGGCGGCGAAGCTCGCCGATCTCGCGCATATGGGCGCGTATGGGTTGCGCGGGCGCCCCGGCATAGGTTTCGCCGGCGGGCACGTCGGCCATCACGGCAGAATTTGCACCGATCCGGGCCCCGGGCCCGATCACGACATGGTCGGCGACGCCAACCCGGCCACCGAACATGACGCCGTCACCGATCAGGCTACTGCCGGACACGCCGGCAAAGGCCGGCATCAGGCAGGCCTCGCCCAGTTGGGCATTGTGCGCGATATGACAGAGATTATCGATCTTGCAGCCCTTGCCGATTCGCGTTTCGCCAAACACACCGCGGTCGATGGTTGAATTGGCGCCGATGGTGACATTGTCCTCGATCCGAACCGAACCGAGATGCGGCACATCAATGACGCCGCCCGCCGATACTGCGACGCCGAAGCCGGCCTCGCCAATCACGGCACCCGCAAGAATGTTGCAGGATTGTCCGATATCGCTGCAGCTGATGCTGACCCGCGCGCCAATCGATGTGAAAGACCCGATCCTGCAGCCCGGCCCGATCGTCGCATTGGGGCCGACAGACACGCCCTCGCCGATCTCCGCGCCGGCGCCGATCACGACGCCGGGGGCAATCTGCGCGCTGTCATGGCACCGGGCGTCAGGGTGCAGGCCCGCCTCACCCTCGAAGCCACGTACGGCAAACAAGCGTGTACCAATGCGGGAAAAAGCCTGGCGCGGCGCCGGGTGCGACAGGACCAGCGCCCCCAGACCGCAGGCCTGGTCTACCAGGGCCGGCGGCACGATCAGAACCGCGCCGGTCAGCGCCCCCTCGGGCAAGGCCGCCAGGATTTTGGCCGATTCCGCATAGCTGAGCTTGCCCGCCTGCGCCGCCTCGAGCGGTGCGACATCGCTCACGGTCAGGCTGCCCGGTGCTGAATCAGAAATCGCCGCACCCGAAAGTGCGGCGATCTCCGTGATCGTGATCGGGCCAAGCCCCTGATAGAACCGCAGGTCTGCCACGGGCTCGTCCTGACTATTCTATTGCTGAGCGGCGGCCGGAGCACCCTCAGGCAACCGGACGCGATTGACCGGCACCGATGGCAGACGCTCGTTGAGCAGGGTGATGACCGAGTCGCTGATATCCACCGACGGGCTGGCGAAGACCAGATTGGCGCGGTCAACCAGGATGTCGATGCCGCGTGCGGCAACCACTTCCTCGAGGATCGGATTGAGAGCCTCATAGACCGGCTGCATCGCCTGGCGTTCGGTCTGGGCCAGTTCCTGCTCGCGGCGGCGGCGCTCGAGTTCGAATTGCTGGGCCTGCTGGTTCAGCGCCTCGATGCGTTGCATCAGATCGGGACGCTGCTGGATGGCCTGCTGCGTCATCGACGCCGTTTCCGTGGTCAGCGCTTCGGTCTGCTGCTGGATCGGCTGACCAATCGCGGTCAGCTCGGCCCGCACTTCCGCGCCGATCGCTTCCAGACGCGTCCGGATGTGCTGACCGACAACGCTTTCACGCAGGACGCGCTGTTCGTTGATGACGGCGACATTCTGCTGCGCCATGGCCGGAGCGGCCAGTCCGGCCAGGAGGACCGGAAGAAGGAGGAAAAGTTTGAAAGATTTCATTATTTAGAACCCTGTACGTGTACTGAAACGGAAGAACTCGGCTTTGTCGTAATCTTCACGCATGAAGGCTTGGGCAAAGTCGAAACGAACCGGACCAAAAGGTGAATCCCAGAAAATACTGACCCCGGCTGAAGCACGAAGCGCCAGATCGTCGACGGTGAAGAGTTCACCGGTCACTTCATCGACCTGATCGCTGCTGTCCAGCAGGCCCAGAGTACCAAATTCGGTGAACACGCTGCCGCGCACACCATATTGCTCAGGCAAGCCGAGCGGGAAATTGACTTCCAACGAACCGATTGCATAAAGCCTGCCACCGAGTGCGTCGCCGCGGTTCAGCTCGCCGGTCGTCTCGTCGCGACTGACAACGCGCGGTCCGATACCGGCGACTTCAAAGCCGCGGAATGAGCTGCCGCCCTTAAAGAAGCGGTCGTTGATCCGGACAGAGTCTCCGCTCCACGGCAGAATAAAGCCGCTATTCATATTGAAGCTCGCGACGACATCGCCAAACAATCCCCGGAAGTAGGAACCGCTGAACTCCGACTGGACGTAGCGAACATCGCCGCCAAATCCGGCGAAATCTTGGCTGAACTGCAAACGGAAGCCGTTATGGGGTTCGATCGGGTCGTCGAGACGAGACCAGTTGAGCGTATAGCCCAGCACCGAGGTCACCCGGCTGCCGGCCTGGTCGATCAAGGCCTGCGAGGCAGTCGAATAGACCTGGACGTCATCGGTACGCAGCGTGTAGCGCAGCTGCAGATTGGCCTGGGCCGTCACCGGGAAGCCGAGACGCAGGCTGCCCCCGGTCGAGGCGGTCTGGAAGGAGGCTTCGGACAGGAAGTCGGAATTGACCCGGAACAGGTCAAAGCCGGCGGCGAGATTGCGATCCAGGAAGCGCGGTTCGGTGAAGCGCACATCGATGGTTTCGCGCGTGCCGCTGACCGACACCCGGAAACGCAGGAACTGGCCGCGGCCACGCAGATTGCGTTCCGAGATCGACAGGTCGACGAGGAAAGAATCGGTGGAGGAGAAGCCGGCGCCGAAGGCCAGCTCGCCGGTCGGCTGTTCGGTGACCTGGACGCGGACGCGTGCGCGGTCCGGGGACGAGCCCGGCGTTTCTTCCAGTTCGACGTCCTCGAAGAAGCCGAGACGGCGGATATTGTTGCGCGACCGGTCGACGAGAACCTGGTTGAAGGCGTCGCCCTCGACAATGTCCAGTTCGCGGCGGACGATGCGGTCAAGCGTGCGGGTATTCCCGGAAATGTCGATGCGCTCGATATAGACGCGCGGTCCCTCATCGATGACGAACTCGACTTCAACCGTCTTGCTGTCGCGATCACGCTGCGTGACCGGGCGCACATTGACGAAGGCATAGCCCGATGCGCCGGCGGCGAAAGTCAGGGCATCAATACTTTGCTCGATCAATTCCCCGCGGAAGATATCGCCTTCCTGCACCGGCAGCAGGGCTGCAAGGAACTCCTCATTCAGGTCCTCGATTTCGGTTCTCACCGAGACCGAACCGAAATTATAGACCTCACCCTCATCGAGCGTGATCGTGATGTAGAAGGATTCCTGGTCGGGCGTCAGTTCGGCGACGGCGGACAGGACACGGAAATTGGCGAAGCCGCGATTCTGGTAGAATTGACGCAGCAGCTCGCGGTCGTATTCCAGACGGTCCGGATCGTAATTGTCATTGGAACCGTAAAAACGCCACCAACGCGATTCCTGGGTCACCAGCTCGCGGCGCAGACGGTTGTCGGAGAAGGTCTGGTTGCCGATGAAATTGATCCGGCGGACACCGGTGACCGGCCCCTCTGAGATTTCGAACACCAGATCAACGCGGTTTTGCGGCTGTTCGATGATTTTCGGGGTCACGGTCGCGGCAAAGCGGCCGGAGCGGCGATAGACCTCGATAATGCGCTGGACATCGGACTGGACCCGCGCGCGGGTGAAGATGGCGCGCGGCTGGGCCTGGATCTCGTCGGTGATCTTGTCGTCATCAATGGCTCTATTGCCCTCGAGAACGACCCGGTTGATGATCGGGTTTTCCTGCACGCGCACGATCACGATTTCACCGCGATCCTCGATCTGCACATCGGAGAACAGGCCGGTCGCGAACAGGGTCTGGATCGAGAGATTCGTCAGGCGCTCATCGGCGGGACGTCCGGGCTGGATCAGCAGGTAGGACAGCACAGTGTCGATTTCGACCCGCTGATTGCCATCCACCAGGATCTGCCGGATCACCGGCGCCGGTGCCGGAGCCACAGCCTCGGCAGCCGGTTCCGTCGCTGCCGGAGCAGGTGGCTGCGCCACCGCGACCGTCGAGAAGCCAACCGCCATCAGAGTCGCAAAGAGCACGCGCAGAACACTTACCATTGAAAATCGCCGCTTGCTGGGCCCGGTCAGAAAATCTGACCGAGCAGATAATTCAGGTCATTCCAGGTCGCTACAAGCATCATCCCGAGGACAAGTGCAAGACCCACACGAAATCCGATCGCCTGCGCCCTCATACTCAGGGGACGCCGGGCAACCGCCTCATAGGCGTAATACACCAGATGCCCGCCGTCGAGGATCGGTATCGGCAAAAGATTGACTAAACCCAGTCCGACAGAGAGAAAACCGGCCAGATTGACGAGGTTGATCAATAGCAGGAACACGCTCTGCGCCGCATCCTCGCCGCGCTCGACACTGGCCACCGCCGTTTGCCCCGCCGTCGTCGCAATCCCGACGGGACCGTTCAGCATGGTCGGCGGCGATCGCCCGGTCACTACATAGCTGACATAGCGCCCCGTCATCGACACCACGGTCCAGGTCTGATCGATGCCATAGCCGATGGCGGTCAGGGGATTGAAGGTCCGGCGCAGGGCCACGCCCGTCGACTGGATGCCCAGGCGGGCAATCTCGCGCTCGCCGCCATAGGGATCCTCGACCGTCGTCAACGCCGCAGCCGCCTGCAAGGTCACGGTCTCACCATCGCGCTCGACCTGGAAGGTCAGGCGCTCGCCGGGCCGCCAGCTCACCTCACTGGTGATATCGCGAAACCGGGTGACGCGCTGGGCATTGATCGCGGTGATGCGATCGCCCTCGCGGAAACCGGCCTGCTGCGCCGAGGAATTTTCGGTGAAGCCGCCGACGACCGGCTCGAGATAATTGACGCCCAGCGTCTGTGCCAGTGTCGCAAAGATGGTGATGGCGAGGATGAAGTTGGCAATCGGTCCGGCTGCCGTGATGAAGGCGCGTTGCCAGATCGGCTTGAAGTGATAGCACTTCTCGGCGTCCGCCCCCATGCGCTGACGGATTTCCGCCAGCTTGGCCTCGTCCGGCTCGCTCGCCGCGCCGGCATCGCCGAGAAATTTGACATAGCCGCCCAGTGGAAAGGCCGCGATGCGCCACACCGTGCCCTGCTTGTCGCGCCACGAGAACAGCGTCGGGCCGAACCCCATCGAAAACGCCTCGGCATGCACCCCGCAAATGCGCCCGGCCCAGTAGTGGCCGAGCTCATGGATGACCACGACGATCGAAATCAGGAAGACGAAGGAGAAAATCGTCAGAAATCCGCTGCCAATCAGGCTCATATCCGGGGTGTCCGCGCTGTGAGAGTTGCAGTGGTTTCAATCAAGTTACGTGCCAGTTCGCGGGCCCGCGTATCAATGGCATAGACATCGTCGAACGAGCCCACATCCCGGGGCATATCGGCATCGACAAGACTACGCTCCAGAACCTCCTCAACGCTGCCCGCGATGTCAAGGAAGCCAATCTGTCCGGCCAGAAAGGCCGCGACCGCGATTTCGTTGGCGGCATTCATCACCGCCGGCGCATTGCCGCCAGCCGCAATGACGGAACGCGCCAGCCGCAGGGCCGGAAAACGCACCTCGTCGGGCGCCTCGAAATCGAGCCGCGCCAGCTCGCCCAGCCGCATGCGCGCCACCGGTGCCTGCATGCGATCGGGCCAGGCCAGGGCGCTGGCGATCGGTGTGCGCATGTCGGGCGAGCCCAGCTGTGCGAGCACGCTGCCATCCTCGTATTCCACCATGCCGTGGACGATGGATTGCGGATGCACCACGACCTCGACCCTGTCGGGAGCAAGATCAAACAGCCAGCAGGCCTCGATAATCTCCAGCCCCTTGTTCATCATCGTGGCGCTGTCGATGGTGATCTTGGCGCCCATGTCCCAGGTCGGGTGCGCCAGCGCATCCTCGCGCCGGGCGGAGCGCATCCGCTGCAGCGGCCAGTCACGAAACGGGCCGCCCGATGCTGTCAGCGTAATGGCGCGGATCGCGTCGCGGCGCTCGAAATCAAACACCTGGAATACGGCATTGTGCTCGGAATCCACGGGCAGGAGCCGGGTGCCGCACGCGGATGCCTCGCGCATGAACAACGCGCCGGCACACACCAGACACTCCTTGTTGGCGAAGGCCAGCGCCCGTCCTTGGCGCAGGGCCTCCAGCGTCGGCCTGAGCCCGGCTGCGCCGACAATGGCGGCCATCGTCCAGTCTGCCGGGCGCGCCGCAGCCTCGGCCACAGCCCCTGCCCCGACCCCGATCTCGATTTCGGGATGGCCGGACAGGGCTTCGCGCAGCGGCGCGGCTGCCGCCGGGTCGGCGATCGCGACAAAACCGGCGCGGTGGCGAATGGCCAGTTCGGCGAGCCCCGCGGCATTGCGGTTGGCCGTCAGGGCCACAATCTCGAAACGGCCCGGCTCGGCACGCTCGATCAGGTCCAGCGTCGCCACACCAACCGATCCGGTGGCGCCGAGAACGGATATCCGCCGCGCCTGTGTCATGACGCAGCCCAGCCCAGTGGCAGAAAACGCTCGGTGATGACCGCAACGATCACCGCCAGCATCAGGGCATCAACCCGGTCGAGCACACCGCCATGACCGGGGATGAGCGTCCCGGAATCCTTGACGTGAAAACTGCGCTTGAAGATCGACATCGACAAATCTCCCCCGACCGATGCGGTCGCGACAACCAGCGCGAAAATCGCGACCGGCAGATTGTCGAGCCCGAACATGACACCGGCACCCAGCCCGGCCAGCAGGCCGGCTGCGAGCCCGGCGACAAAGCCCGACCAGGTCTTGTTGGGACTGGCCTGTGGCAACAGTTTCGGGCCACCGGCCCAGGTCCCGACCAGATAGGCAAAGCTGTCAGCGGCCCAGACAATGGCGAACAGCAATACCACTGATTTGAGACCATGATCGGGCCCGGCGCGCATCGCCGCCAGCAGGGCCGCGGACAGGGAGACATACAGCACGCCGACCACTTCGATCGACCAGCCCCGGCGCCAGCGTTCAATGGCGCTGGCCAGCGTTCCGGCCGCGCCCCAGAACACTGCATCCGAGATCTCGGCCTGACCGGCGAGCAGCACACTGCCCGATGCCGTGGCGCAGGCGATTGCATAGGCCAGCGGCGGCGCGTCGGGATCCGACATCTGGATCCATTCCCACGCCATAGCCGCCGCGAAGGCGGCGACCCAGGCCGTAAAGGGCAGATCGCCATAGCTCAGCAGGCCGAGGGCGAGCGGGCCAAGCACAAGGGCAGACAGCAAGCGCCGGTTGAAGGCCGGATCACGCCGCGCCGGCATCAAGGCCTCCATAGCGGCGTTCGCGCTGCTGGAAGCTCTCGATCGCGTCCGCCAGGTGTTTCGGCTCGAAATCCGGCCACAACACATCGAGGAAAAGCAATTCGGCATAGGCCGCCTGCCACAGCAGGAAATTGGAGATGCGCTGTTCGCCGCTGGTGCGGATCACCAGATCGACATCCGGCAGGCCCGCGGTATCAAGCCGGGCGGCAAGGGCATCGCTGTCGATGGCATCAGCCTCGATCTCGCCGGCCGCCACGGCGCGGGCCAGTTCGCGGCTGGCGCGCACGATTTCATCGCGGCCACCATAATTGAACGCGATGGTCAGATGGAAATCCTGATTGTCGCGGGTCCCGGATTCGGCGCGCTCGATGATCGCGCGCAGCTCGGCGCTGAGATCGTCACGGCGGCCGATAATGCGGATGCGCACGCCGCGGCCCCTGAGGGTCTCAAGATCAGCCTCGACATAGCGGCGCAGCAATTCGAACAGCGCCCCGACCTCTTCGGCCGGACGGCTCCAGTTCTCGGTGGAAAAGCTGAACAGGGTGAGATGGCGCACGCCCATCTCGCCGGCGGCCTCGACGATCCGCCGCACGGCCTCGACACCGCGCGCATGGCCAAATGCCCGCGGGCGGCCCCGTGCCTTCGCCCAGCGGCCATTGCCATCCATAATGATGGCGACATGCCTGGGCCCCGGACTGAGAGCAGAGACGTCCTCGCTCATGGTCTCGCTCCGCAGTGCAGGCCGATCAAACCTGCATGATCTCTTCTTGCTTGGCCTTCAGGCTCTCATCGATGCGCTTGATCGCATCGTCGGTCAACTTCTGCACATCCTCGGCGAAGGACTTCTGCTCGTCCTCGGACAGCACACCGTCCTTCTCGAGCTTCTTGAGGCCGTCCATGCCGTCGCGGCGCACATTGCGCACGGCGATGCGGGCCTGTTCGGCATAATTGCCGGCCAGCTTGGCGATCTCGGCGCGGCGCTCCTCATTGAGCGGCGGAATCGGGATGCGCAGCATCTGGCCTTCCATGATCGGATTGAGCCCGAGCGGTGAGTTGCGGATCGCCTTGTCGACGGCCGGCGCCAGGGCCCGGTCCCAGACCGAGACGGTGATCATGCGCGATTCCGGCACCGAGACGGTGGCCAGCTGTGTCAGCGGCGTCGGCGAGCCATAGGCCTCGACCCGGATCGGCTCGAGCAGGCCGGCGCTGGCGCGCCCGGTCCGCAAGCCCGCGAATTCCTTGCGCAGGGAATCAACCGCACCGCTCATGCGGCGTTTCAGGTCATCCTCGTCGTAATCGGTCGCGTCGCTCATGGCTCTGCCTTCTTTGAAGTTAGTCGCGGGTCGCGGTTTCGGACCGGACCTTGCCGATCACGGTGCAAACGCCCCGTCCGTGCAACACATTCACCAGCCCGCCGGGCTGATGGATGTCAAACACCACGATCGGAATTGCATTCTCGCGCATCAGCGAGACTGCCGAGGCATCCATCACTTTCAGATCGCGTGACAGCACGTCGAGATAATCGAGCTGGTCATAGCGCTCGGCATCGGGGTGAGTCTTGGGATCGGCACTGTAGACGCCGTCCACCTGGGTGCCCTTGAACAGGGCGTCGCAACCCATTTCGGCCGCGCGCAGGGCAGCGGCCGTGTCGGTTGTGAAATAGGGATTGCCGGTTCCCGCCGCAAAGATGACGACGCGGCCCTTCTCCATATGCCGCATGGCGCGGCGCCGGATATAGGGTTCGCACACAGTCGTCATCGGAATGGCGGACTGAACCCGGGTCTGGACGCCAATACGCTCCAGCGAGCTCTGCATCGCCAGCGCGTTCATCACCGTGGCGAGCATGCCCATATAGTCGGCCGCCGTGCGGTCCATCCCCTTGGCCGCGCCGGACAGGCCACGGAAGATATTGCCGCCGCCGATCACCAGGCAGACCTGGACGCCGGATGCGACCGCATCGGCGACCTGGCCGGATATATGGCTGGCGGTTTCGAGATCAATACCATTGGTGCGGGCGCCCATCAGGGCTTCACCGGACACTTTGAGAAGCACGCGGCGAAAACGCGGCGTGGCTTCGGGGCGCTGAGGCGAGGATGAAGATGAATCGGTCACGAGCGCAGCATATACAAAGCGCCGGCGCTTGAAAGCGCCGGCGCTCCGTTATTCTCAGGCTTTGCCACTTGCCGCAGCGACTTCTGCAGCAAAGTCTTCTTCGGGACCCTTGTCGACGCCTTCACCAAGCGCCATGCGCTCGAAGCCGGTGATTTCGATCGGGGCACCGAGTTCAGCAGCCGCATCGGCCACCACTTTTTCAATCGTACGGTCGGGATCCATCACGAAGACCTGCTTCATCAGCACGACTTCTTCGAAGAATTTCCGGATCCGGCCTTCGACCATTTTCTCGACGATATTTTCCGGCTTGCCGGAAGCACGGGCCTGGGCAGCGAAAACTTCGCGTTCCTTGTCGACGATCGCGGCATCGACGCCATCGACATCAACCGAGAGCGCGACAGCCGGGGCGCCGGCAGCGATGTGCATCGCGATTTTGCGGCCGAGTTCGGCCAGCTTTTCAGCATCGCCGGTCGATTTGAGACCGACGATCACGCCAAGCGCGCCCATACCGTCGACGACAGCATTGTGGACATAGCTGGCGACAACGCCCGGATTGGCCGTGACCAAAGCGGCGCGGCGCAGGGACATGTTTTCGCCAATCGTCGCGATCAGATTGGTCAGGTGGTCGTCGACCGTGGCACCGGACGCCATGGCCGCAGCCTTGATCGCGTCGACATCATTGCCGGCCGACAGGGCCAGTTTGGCAATTTCACCGGCGGTGGCCTGGAAGGCGGTGTTGCGGGCAACGAAGTCGGTCTCGGAATTGAGCTCGACAACAGCGCCGGTCGAACCGTCAGTCGCCACGGCAACCAGACCTTCCGCAGCGATGCGGTCAGCCTTCTTGGCGGCTTTCGACAGACCATTCTTGCGCAGCCAATCCATCGAGGCTTCGAGGTCGCCGCCATTTTCGGTCAGCGCCTTCTTGCAATCCATCATGCCTACGCCGGTCTTCTCGCGCAGTTCCTTCACGAGAGCAGCAGTAATCGCAGCCATCGGTATCTCCTGGGTCTTGTGGTGTGATCGAGGCTTTACGCTTCGGTCTTGTCAGATTCGGACGACGTGTCGGTGACAGCGTCGGCAGCGGCAGCAGCCTCGGGGGCCGCGGCTTCGGTAGCGGTCTCTTCGACCAGCACTTCAACCGGCGCTTCGGCTTCACCGATATCGACGCCCATCGCCATCTGGCTGTCGGTCATGCCATCAAGAACGGCATCGGCAATCAGGTCGCAATACAGGGCGATCGCGCGGCTGGCATCGTCATTGCCCGGGATTGGCATGTCGATCAGGTCCGGATCGGAATTGCTGTCGAGGATGGCGATCACGGGAATGCCGAGCTTCTTGGCTTCCAGGATGGCAATCGCTTCCTTGTTGGTGTCGATCACGAACATCAGGTCCGGCACGCCGCCCATGTCCTTGATCCCGCCGAGCGAGCGTTCGAGCTTGTCGCGCTCGCGGGTCAGCATCAGCTGTTCTTTCTTGGTCAGACCGCCGAGGCCGCCTTCGCTGTCGAACATGCTTTCCAGTTCACGCAGGCGCGCGATGGAAAACGAGATGGTGCGCCAGTTGGTCAGCGTGCCGCCGAGCCAGCGGTGGTTGACGTAATACTGGGCGCAGCGCTTGGCGGCGAGCGCCAGCGGCTCGGAGGCCTGGCGCTTGGTGCCGACGAACAGCACGCGTCCACCCTTGGCAGCCGTATCGCGCACTTTCACCAGGGCCTGGTGCAGCAGCGGAACGGTTTGCGACAGATCGAGAATGTGAATGTTGGAGCGGGCGCCGAAGATGTAATCTTTCATCTTCGGGTTCCAGCGGTGGGTCTGGTGACCAAAGTGACAGCCAGCTTCCAGGAGCTGACGCATGGAGAATTCAGGGAGTGCCATCGATAATATCCTTTTTCCGGTTGGCCTCCACGGAGCGGAGCCGCCCGACGTCGGACGGCACCGGAGCGAAAGATTTTGACACCTTCCGAGCTCCGCGTGCGGGATGGCGCGGCTTATACGTTTGAAGTGGTGCAATAGCAAGCGGTGCAACAGCTCAACACCACAGCCGGGCCCGTCGCCTAGACCGTCTCGACCGAGGCAACGCCGGGAACCGCTTTCAGCGCCGCCTGCACGGCCGCATCGGCGCAATGCCGTCCGGCCAGTTTCAGCTCGACCTCGCCGCCATCGCCGAGCGGCACCAGCAGCTGCACCACCGCCCGGCGCTTGGCCTCCGGACGGGTATCGGCCCGCTCCATCCGCACTTGGATGCCGGCCAGCGCCTTGGCATTATCGAGCCGGATACGCAGCCCGTCGGCGGAGTGTTGCAGGTCGAGCGCCTCGAGCCGGTCGGCAAACAGGCTGATCTGGTCGTCACGGGAATCGACGCGGCAATTGACCAGGACCGGCGTGCCGGTCTCGAGAAGATCGCGCGAGGCCTGCAGCAGTTCGGAGGCGAGAAAGACCTCAAATTCGCCGGTCGGGTCCGACAGGGTCAGCCAGGCGAAACGCTCGCCATTCTTGTTGGAAACCCGTTCCTGGCGCCGCCGCACCACGCCGGCCATCCGCAGCGCCGTCGCCCCGTCGGCGACCCGCCCCGGCGCCTCGGCATGGAAAACCACGCCGCGGCTGGCCAATTGCTCGCTGAGATCATCGAGCGGGTGGCCGGAGAGATAAAAGCCAATCGCCGCGAGTTCCGCGTCCAGCCGCTGGGTGGCGGTCCAGGGTTCGCGATCGGGGATCACCGGCCGCGCCAGCGCCGCATCGCTATCGCCGCCGCCAAACAGGCTCGCCTGGGCGCTCTCGCGCTGTTCGCTCGCGTGCTGGGCCATCGAGATCAGCGTTTCGGCGGCGCCGAACACCCGCGCCCGGTCGGGATCGAGGCTGTCGAAGGCCCCGGCTCGCGCCAGATTTTCAAACGTGCGCTTGTTGACGTCGCGCGGATCGATGCGTTCGGCGAAATCATACAGGTCCTTGAACGGGCCATTGGCCGTCCGCTCCTCGACGATGTGCTCCATCGCGGCAAAGCCGACATTGCGGATGGCGCCGAGGGCGAAGCGGATCGTGCCCTCCTCGACGGTGAAGTCGGCGCCGGACGCGTTCACATCCGGCGGCCGCACCTCGATCTTCATCCGGCGGATTTCCTGGAAGAAGGCGGAGAGCTTGTCGGTATTGGCGCGGTCGAGCGACATCAGCCCGGCCATGAACTCGACCGGGTAATTGGCTTTCAGGAAAGCGGTGCGATAGGCGATCAGGGCATAGGCGGCGGCGTGGGACTTGTTGAAGCCATAGCCGGCGAACTCGGCCACCAGTTCGAAGATATAACCGGCCTGGGTGCGGTTGACGCCGCGCCCTTCGGCACCCTCGAGGAAACGGGCTTTCTGCTTGTCCATCTCCTCCTTTTTCTTCTTGCCCATGGCGCGGCGCAGCAGATCGGCCTCGCCGAGCGAATAGCCCGACAGGATCTGGGCGATCTGCATCACCTGTTCCTGGTAGATGATGACGCCATAGGTCTCCTGCAGCACGCCCTCGAGATCGGGGTGCAGGCAATCGACTTCGGCGCGGCCGAACTTGCGGTCGACATAGACGTCGATATTTTTCATCGGGCCGGGACGGTAGAGCGAGATCAGCGCGATCAGATCCTCGATCAGATCCGGCTTCATCTTCTTGAGCGTGTCGCGCATGCCGGTGGATTCCAGCTGGAACACGCCGATGGCATGGCCCGAGGCCAGCAGTTCGAAGGTCGCGGCATCGTCGAAGGCGATATGTTCCAGATCGGGCACGTCCTTGCCGGCGACGGCGACATATTGCAGGGCGCGGGCGATCACGGTCAGGGTTTTCAGGCCGAGGAAGTCGAACTTCACCAGGCCGGCCGGCTCGACCCATTTCATGTTGAACTGGGTGGCGGGAATGTCCGAGCGCGGGTCGCGATAGAGCGGCACCATTTCATGCAGCGGCCGGTCACCGATCACGACACCGGCGGCGTGGGTCGAGGCGTTTCGGAAAAAGCCCTCCAGCTTCAACGCCACCTCCAGCAGCGCCGCCACCGACGGATCATTGCGCTGCATTTCCTTCAGCCGCGGCTCGAGATCGAGCGCCTGGCCCAGCGTCACCGGATTGGCCGGGTTGGCGGGGACCATCTTGGCGAGTCGGTCGACCATGCCGAGCGGCATTTGCAGCACGCGGCCGACATCACGCACGACGGCGCGCGCCTGCAAGGTTCCGAAGGTGATGATCTGGGCAACGCGGTCGGCGCCATAGCGCTCCTGCACATAGCGGATCACCTCGCCGCGCCGTTCCTGGCAGAAATCGACGTCGAAATCGGGCATCGAGACCCGTTCCGGATTGAGGAAGCGCTCGAACAGCAGACCGAAGCGCAAGGGATCGAGATCGGTAATCGTCAGCGAATAGGCGACCAGCGAGCCGGCCCCGGAGCCCCGGCCCGGCCCGACCGGGATATCGTGCTGCTTGGCCCACTGGATGAAGTCCGAAACGATCAGGAAATAGCCGGGAAAGCCCATCTCCTTGATGACATTGAGCTCGAAATCGAGCCGGGCGCGATAGTCTTCCTCGGGCGCGGCATCGGCGCCGGCCGCCAGACGCGCCGTGAGACCCTCATGCGCCCGCGCGGTGAGCTCATCGCCCTCATCGCGGCCGGCCTCGGTGGGAAAGCTTGGCAGGATCGGCGCGTGGGTGCGCACCCGGAAAGCACAGCGACGCGCAATCTCGATCGTATTCGCCAGCGCCTCGGGCAGATCGGCGAAGCGTGCATTCATCTCGTCCGGACTGGAGAGATAGTGCAGCGGCGAGACGCGGCGGCGATCGGTGACCGAAACATAGGAGCTCTGGGAAATGCACAACAGGGCATCATGCGCCTTGTGCATCGAGGCGTCGGGGAAATAGGCCTCATTGGTCGCCACCAGCGGCAGCTCGCGCCGATAGGCCTCATCCACCAGCCAGGTCTCGGCCTCGAGCTCGTCGGCCAGGCCATGGCGCTGCAGCTCGACATAGAGCCGGTCGCCATAGGCGGACTGAAGGCGGTCCAGCAAGGCGGACGCCTCGGGTTTGCGGCCAGCGATGATCAGCCGGTTGAGCGCGCTGTCCGGACCGCCGGTCAGGGCGATCAGGCCTTCGGCATGGGCCAGCACCCGCTCGAGCGGCACATGCGGTTCCTCACTGCCATCGACATCAAGGAAAGCGGCGCTCGAAAGCGCCATCAGATTCTGGTAGCCGGCCTCATTCTGGACCAGCAGGGCGATCGTGCCATCCGGCGCCGCGCGCTCGCCGGGATGCGGATCACCGAGCCGCAGTGACAGCGTGCAGCCAATGATCGGCTGCAGGCCGGCGCCGGCGACATATTCGGAAAACTCCAGCGCTCCGTAGAGATTATTGGTGTCGGTGAGCGCGATCGCCGGCATATCCTGGGCGAGACAGGCCTCGACCATTTTCGGGATGCGGATCGCGCCCTCAAGCAGGGAATAGGGCGATCGGACACGCAGGTGCACAAAGGACTGTTTCGTGCTCACGGCCACCGCTCCCGTCAATCCATCCGGATACCGACAGACCCATCGCCCGTCGAATCCCGGACTCTAGCGCGATCAGGCGGCGCCGAGAACCGATCCCCACATGGTGATCATCCAGGCGAAGCCGAGAATGGCAGTCGCTGCCGAGATATCCTGAACCATACGACGCATGTTGAACCCCTTCGGTTTGCGTGTTCCTGTTTTGTTCTTTTCATGGAAAACGCAGGCCGTCAAGCAGGCGGTCGAAAAAATCGACTCGGATCAGATCGGATCAGGGGCCGGTATAGGCGGTCAGCTGGCCATCGGCGAAGGTGACGACACGGTCCATCCGCTCGGCGATTTCGTGATTATGGGTCGCGACCAGGGCGGCGGCGCCCTGCTCTCTTACCGTATCGCGGAAAGCCTCGAACACGGTTGAGGATGTGGCCGGATCGAGATTGCCGGTCGGTTCATCGGCCAGCAGCACGCGCGGCGAATTGGCCAGCGCGCGGGCGATGGCCACGCGCTGCTGCTCGCCGCCCGAGAGCTGGGCTGGCTGGTGCGTCGCCCGCTCGGACAGGCCGAGCATGGCGAGCAATTGATCCGCCCGCTCGACGGCACGCTTCTGCGACACGCCAGCGATCAGCTGCGGCAGAACGATATTCTCGCGCGCGTCGAATTCGGGCAGCAAATGGTGGAACTGATAGACGAAGCCGACATCGCGCCGGCGCACGGCGGTGCGCAGCCGGTCATTCAGGTCGCGGGTCGCGAGGCCACCGATCAGGACCTCGCCACTATCGGGACGTTCAAGCAGGCCGGCCGCGTGCAGAAGCGACGACTTGCCGGACCCGGACGGGCCGACCAGACCGACGATCTCGCCGGGCATCATGACCAGATCGACGCCGCGCAGCACGTGCAGCTCGTCGGCCTCGGTGACATAGGTGCGCTCGATCTTGCGCAGTTCCAGAACCGGTTCACTCATAGCGCAGCGCCTCGACTGGATCGAGCCGGGCCGCGCGCCAGGCCGGCGGCAACGTCACCAGCAGGGAGACCGCAAGCCCGAAGATCGAGACGAAGGCCACTTCGCCCCAATCGAGATCGGCCGGGATGCGGTAGAGATAATACACGCTCGGATCCCAGACCTGGGCGCCGGTGATCCAGGTGATGAAGTCCTGGATCGGTCCGACATTGATCACGAACAATATGCCCAGGATGATCCCGGCCAGCGTGCCGAGCATGCCGATACTGGCGCCGACGATCAGGAAAATGCGCAACACCGAGGCCTGGGTTGCACCCATGGTGCGCAGGATGGCGATGTCGCGGCTCTTGTTCTTCACCAGCATGACGAGGCCGGAAATGATGTTCAGCGCCGCAATCGCGATGACGATGGTCATCACCAGCCGCATCGCCGAGCGCTCGAATTGCAGCGCATTGTAGAAGGCCGGGTCCAGCCGTGTGTAGTCGTACACCATGGCCTGCGGACCGGCGATCGCCTCGATTGGTGCGACAAAGGTCTCGGCAAGTTGTGGATCGTCGAGCCGGACCTGGATCATGTCGATGCCCTGCTCACGGCCAAAGAAGAGCTGGCCCTGCTCGAGCGGCATGAAGGCGATGGAGTCGTCAATCGTCGACACGCCCGCAGCCAGCAGGGCGCCGACATAATAGGCCTTGTGCCGCGGCGCGACGCCGAAGGACGTCGCCGCCCCGCGCGCCGTCAGGAAGGTGACATAATCGCCGACATTGACGCTGAGACGCCGCGCCACGCCGGTGCCAAGCACGATGACATCGCCGCCATTGCGGCCGGCGCCAAACTCCTCGATCGAGCCGTGGGTGATACCGGTCATGCTTCGCGGATCATCGCCACTGCTGACCACATCCAGCTCGGCAAGGTCCTGCGGGCTGATCGAGAGCACCTGCAGGAATGTCTCGGCGCGTTCCGTCGAGGCCATCACCTGGCCCTGCACCACCGGGTCGGCGCTCTTGACGCCGGTCAGCGCCTCGATCTCGGCGACCATGCGGTCGACCTCTTCCGGCTCGACCATGCGCGTGTCGACAAAGACATGCGGCTGGAAGCCGAGCAATTGGCTGAACAGCTCATTGCGAAACCCGTTCATGATCGACATCACCGCGATCAGCCCGGTCACCGCCAGCGCAATACCGGCAAAGGAGATCATCGCGATCAGGGCGACGCCGCCATTCTTGCGCTTGGTCCGCAGATAGCGCGCGGCGATCTGGAACTCATAGGGGCTGAAGGGCATCGCTCCGCCGGGATCGATCGCGGGCGCATCAGCCATGGGCAAAGTCTTTCGCCGCCAGACGCGCGACGGCATCGGAAAGCGACAGTTCTTGCGTCTCGCCGGAGCGGCGGATCTTGACCTCGACCTTGCCTTCTTTCAGCCCGCGCGGACCGACCACCAGCTGGTAAGGCAGGCCGATCAGATCGGCAGTGGCGAATTTGGCGCCGGCGCGATTGTCAGTATCGTCATAGAGCGGGTCGAGACCGGCGGCCACGAGGCTGGCATAGGCACCGTCGCAGGCGCTGTCGCAGGCCTCGTCGCCGGCCCGCATATTGATAATGCCGACATCAAACGGTGCGACGCTGTCGGGCCAGATACAGCCCTTCTCGTCGTGATGCGCTTCGATAATCGCGCCGAACAGGCGCGAAACGCCGACACCGTAGGAGCCCATGTGGACGGGACGGTCCTGACCATCAGGATGGGTCAGATTGGCCTTCATCGGTTCGGAGTATTTGGTGCCGAAATTGAAGATATGCCCGACCTCGATCCCGCGTGCCGAAAGCTGGCGATCCTTGGGCACGGCGGCGAAGGCGTCCGCGTCATGCATTTCCTCGGTCGCGGCGTAGAGCGCCGTGCGTTGATCGACCAGCGGCTGCAAATCGCCATCGAAATCGACGTCCGGCCCCGGTGCGCCCATCTCCACCAGATCGGCATGGCAGAAAACCTCGCTCTCGCCGGTTTCGGCCAGAACGATGAATTCATGCGAGAGATCGCCGCCAATCGGACCGGTATCGGCACGCATCGGCACGGCTTTCAGGCCAAGGCGTGTGAAGGTGTTGAGATAGGCAATGAACATGCGGTTATAGGATTTGCGCGCCGCCGCCTCGTCCGTATCGAAGGAATAGGTATCCTTCATCAGGAATTCGCGCCCGCGCATCACACCGAAACGCGGCCGGATCTCGTCGCGGAATTTCCACTGGATATGATAGAGCAGTTTCGGCACGTCCTTGTAGGACCGGCAATAGCTGCGGAAGATGTCGGTGATCATCTCCTCATTGGTCGGCCCGTAGAGCATTTCGCGCTTCTTGCGGTCGACAATGCGCAGCATTTCCTGGCCGTAATCGTCATAGCGCCCGCTCTCGCGCCACAGATCGGCCGATTGCAGCGTCGGCATCAGCAATTCGATGGCGCCGGCGCGATTTTGTTCCTCGCGTACGATCTGCTCGATCTTCTGCAGCACTTTCCAGCCCAGCGGCAACCAGGAATAAATCCCCGCCGCCTGCTGGCGGATCATGCCGGCGCGCAGCATCAGCTGATGGGAAACAATCTCGGCATCCGAAGGCGTTTCCTTCAGGACGGGCAGGAAAAATCGGGACAGGCGCATGAGTCGATATCCGTATCGCAGGGTTCAAATGTCATTAGACCGCGTCCGCCGCCGATTACAAGCAGCGGCCCGACGCTGGAGCTGCGCTTTGCCGCCCTAGCCCCACCGGCCGCCATGCGGGGTGAGCTGTTCCAGCACGCCGCTATGCATCAGGAAGAAGTAGGCAATCCAGATCACCGAGGTCAGCGCGGTCGTCCACCAGAGCTTTTTGGCCAGATTGGGCCGCATCGGCGCGCCCGGCTCGCTGCCGGCCACGACATCGCCGGTCTCTTCCTGGCTGGTGATGCCGATTGGCAGCATGGTGAAGAGCAGCACCCACCAGATCAGCAGGAAGACCACCAGCCCGTTGACGATGCCGACACCGCCATCGCGAATAAAGAAGCGCGACAGCCAGAGTAGCGCAGCGCCAGCCACTGCGGTGCGGGCGAACCATTTCATCATCGCTGTGGCTCCTGCATCAGCTCGATCAAGAGGCCACAGCTATCCTTGGGGTGAATGAAGATCACCGGAACGCCATGGGCCCCGACATAGGGCTCCCCCGTGCCAAGCACGGTGGCGCCCTTCGCACGCATATCATCGCGCGCCGCGATGATGTCGGGCACTTCGAAGCAGAGATGATGCTGGCCGCCCTTGGGGTTGCGTTCGAGGAATTTGTGCACCGGGCTGTCGTCACCGAGCGGCTCGAGCAGTTCGATCTCGGAATTGGCCAGCTTGACGAAGGCGACGCGCACGCCCAGATGCGCGAAATCGCGGGTCTCGGTCGCTTCTGTGGCGCCGTAGAGATCGGCATAGGTTTTCTTGGCGGCCTCGATATCCGGCACCGCGACCCCGACATGATTGAGACGTCCGACCTGCATCACTCGCTCCAATTTCTGTCTTTCGCATTTTCGAACCGCAAAACCGGTACCCACTTTTGCTGAAAATGCTCCTTAAACCGCCAGCACCATCACATCGACCATCGGCTTCTTGCCCCAGATACCGTAGGCGGTGCGCCGCACGGCGCGGCGGATTTCTTCCTCGATCTGGTCGTCGTCCTTCTTGACGCGCGGATGCAGCTTTTCAAAACACTCCTCGGCCGAGGTCTCCAGCGCATCGAGAAAATCATCGATCGAGAATACTGCGCTTTCCGCCAGGCCGGCCTGCTTGATGTCGGGCCCGGAAATCAGGCGACCCTTGGCATCGACCGCCAGGGCCACAACGATATAGCCCGCCGAGGCGAGACGGCGGCGTTCGCGCATCGAGGTCGCATCCGCCGGGGTAAGGAACTTGCCGTCGAGATGCAGACGCCGCGCCGGCGCCTCGTCGATGATGGAGGCGGTGCCGTCGGAACGGATCTCGACCATGTCGCCATTGCGCACCGAGACCGAGTGCGGCACCTGCAGCCGGCGCGCATAATCGGCGTGCTCGAGCAGATGGCGGCGCTCGCCATGGACCGGGATGGCCACGCTCGGCTTGGCCCAGGCATACATTTGCGCCAGTTCGCCGCGGCAGGGATGGCCGGAAACGTGGATCGGTCGGTCGCGCTCGGTGATGATGTCGACGCCCTTCTCGGCCAGCTGGTTCTGCAGCTCGAAAATACCGACCTCATTGCCTGGAATGACCCGGCTGGAAAAGATCACGGTATCGCCCTTTGTCAGGGTGACATTGCGGTGATTGCCGGCGGCAATACGCGACAGCGCCGCGCGCTCCTCGCCCTGGCTGCCGGTGCACAGATAGAGGATGCGGTTCTTCTGATAGGTGCTCGCCTCTTCCTCGCCGACGAAGTCCTGGACGTGGGAGAGCATGCCGACGGCCTTGGCCGCGGCGGTCATGCGGTGCATCGAGCGGCCAACCAGGCAGACGCGGCGGCCATTGGCCTCGGCCGCCTCGATGGCCGATTGCAGGCGTGCGACATTGGAGGCGAAAGCGGCGATCGCCACCCTGCCCTTCTGCTCGCCGACAACCTTGATCAGCTCGTCGCGGACATCGGCTTCCGAGCCGGATTCGCCTTCGGAGAAGACATTGGTGCTGTCGCAGATCATTGCGAGCACGCCCTCTTCGCCGAGCGCGGTGATCGCGGAGATGTCGGTGGCTTCGCCGATCAGCGGATCGGGATCGATCTTCCAGTCACCAGTGTGCAGCACCAGGCCGGCAGGGGTGCGGATCGCCAGGCCGTTCGGCTCGGGGATGGAATGGGTCAGCGTGATCATCTGGCAATCGAACGGGCCGACATTGAAACGGCTGTCGAGTCCGACCTCGTGCAGGGTCACAGCGTCGAGCAGACCGAATTCGCGCAGACGGTCGCGCACCAGCCAGGCGGTGAAGGGCGTCGCCCAGATCGGGCAGCGCAGCTTGCGCCACAGATGCGCCACGGCGCCCATATGGTCTTCATGCGCGTGGGTGAGCACCATGCCGACGAGGTCATCGCGGCGTTCGGCGATAAACTCCGGATCGGGCATGATCAGGTCAACGCCGGGCGTCGAGAGATCACCAAAGGTCACGCCGCAATCGACGATGATCCATTTGCGGTTTTCCTCCGGCCCATAGCCGAAGAGGTTCAGATTCATCCCGATTTCGTTGGAACCGCCCAGTGGCAGGAAATACATGCTATCGGTCAATTGGCACCGCCATTGAGTTTCCAGACCTCCAGCAGGCCTCGGATGGTGAGATCGGGATCGTAATGCTCGATCGTCCGGGATGCGCCTTCAAAGAGCGAAACCACGCCGCCCGTTGCGATCACCGTCATGGGTTGGCCATACTCACCCCGGAGCCGTTCGACAAGCCCGTCGATGAGATCGATATAGCCCCAGAACACGCCGGACTGCATCGCGCTGACCGTATCCTTGCCCATCACGTGGGCCGGTTTGGCGATAGCGACGCGTGGCAGTTTCGCTGCCGCGCTGTGCAGGGCCTGCATCGACAGGTTGATGCCCGGCGCGATGATACCGCCTTCAAAGGCGCCGTCGGCGCCAATGACATCGAATGTGGTGGCGGTGCCGCTATCGATGACCACCAGCGCGCCGGGATAGCGCGCCCGGGCACCGAGCGCATTGACCAGCCGGTCGGCGCCGGCATCCTGCGGCCGGTCGAGCCGGACCTCGATATCGAGCCGCACCCCCGGCTCACCGACAATAACCGGCTCGCACTCGCAATAGCGGCGCGACAGATTGCGCAGGTTGAACAGGGCCTGCGGCACCACGGTCGAGATCACGCACGAATTGATGTCGGAGAATTTGAACCCCTGCAATTCCATCAATTGCGACAGCCAGACGGCATGCTCGTCAGCGGTGCGGCTGCTGTCAGTGCCGGCGCGCCACTGGGCCCGCCAGTCCTTGCCGTCATGGATGGCAAACAGGATATTGGTATTGCCGCAATCGATCGCGAGCAGCATGTCTAGCTCTCCTCACCCATGGCCGGGAAAAACACTTCACCCGCGGAGATATACCTGTGCTGGCCTGAGTCCAAGTCGAGCCGCAGCGCTCCGTCTGGCCCCAGATCGCCGAACACGCCGTCCAGAGTCTCATGGTCGAGCCGCACGACACAGCGCTGGCCAAGCCCGTGTGCCCGCGCCAGCCATTGGTCGCGAATGGCGCCAAAGCCGCTGCGAAGCCAGAGCTCGACATTGCGCTGGAAGGCCGCCGCGAGATGCTCCAGCGCGGCTTCGCGCTGCAGCCGTCCGCCGGCCCGCGCCAGGCTGGTCACCGGCCGGTCAAGGTCATCGGGAGCGACGGCGAGATTGACCCCGATGCCGATAGCGAGCCAGAGCCCGCCGGCAGGCGCCGCTCCGGATTCCAGCAGGATGCCCGAGACCTTGCGGCCGTCCACCAGCACGTCATTGGGCCATTTCACCCGCGTGCGCGCGGCGTCGCCCAGCGCTATGTCGCAGAGTTCGGCAACGGCGAGCGCCGCGACGAAGGACAGCTCTGCCGCCTGCGCCGGTGAGCGGTTGAAGACATAGAGCCCGCTGGCGAACAGATTGCCGTCGAGACTGTGCCAGGCGCGGCCGCGACGTCCCCGCCCGGCGTTCTGGCGCCGGGCCGCAATCCACAGCGGGCCGCGCTCACCGGCCAGGGCGCGATCACGCGCCTCGATATTGGTCGAGCCTGTCTCGTCGAGCCATTCAATGCGGGGCGCAGGCGCGGCCAATGTCTAGAAAACGTTCAGGCCGACACTGAAGGCCCGGTAGATGAACCAGCCCAGGGCCGGCAGCAGCAGGATGGTCGACCAGCCGGCCAGGCGCGTCACCCAGTAGATGCTGAGCGCAGGCTCGACGAAACTGATCTCCGCCGTATCGAACCACATCACCTTGACCACCCGCAGATAGTAGGCGGCACTCACGACGCTGAACAGCACCGCGAGAACGGCCAGGATCAGCAGATCCGATTGCACCGCGGAAAAGACGACGAAGAACTTGCCGAAGAAGCCGACGAAGAAGGGCAGACCGCCGATCGAGAACATCAGCGCAGTCAGCGACCAGCCGAGGCCCGGATTGGTCTGCGCCAGACCAGCCAGATCGGAAATTTGCTCGACCATGCCCTCGCGGGTGCGCATCGACAGGATGGCGCCGAACGTCCCGATCACCGAAATCATGTAGAGCGACATGAAGACCAGCAGTGCCCAGACGCCCGTCTGGCTGGCCGAGGCAATGGCGACGAGCGCGTAGCCCATGCTGCCAATCGAGGAATAGGCCATCAGGCGTTTGAAGTTCTGCTGCGTCAGCGCGCCGAAGGCACCGAAGCCCATCGACAGCACGGCGATGATCCAGATCACATCGCGCCACTGGTCCAGCATGCCGCCGAACGGTTCCAGCAGTACGCGGGCGAGCAGCACGATGGCCGCCATTTTCGGCGCCGTCGCAAACAGGGCTGTCACCGGGGTCGGGGCGCCTTCATAAACATCGGGCGTCCACATGTGGAACGGGGCCGCGGAGACCTTGAAGGCCAGGCCACAGATCACGAAAACCAGGCCGAAGATCAGGCCGACCGATGGCTCGCCGGCCACCGCAATGGCGATCTCGTTGAAGCCGGTTGCGCCGCTGAAGCCGTAGACCAGCGAAGCGCCGTACAGCAGCAGGCCGGAGGACAATGCCCCCAGGACGAAATATTTGAGTCCGGCTTCCGAGGCGCGCAGGCTGTCGCGGTTGAACGCCGCCAGCACGTAAAGCGCCAGCGATTGCAGTTCGACAGCCATGTACATCGAGATCAGGTCATTGGCCGAAACCATCATTACCATGCCGGTGACGCCAAGCGCCACAAGCACGGGGAACTCGACCTTGGAGAGTTTTTCAGCTTCCAGGTAAGGCAGGGCCAGCAGCATCGCGAGTGCGGCGGCCAGGGTGATGGCAACCTTGGCGTATTTCGCCAGCGGGTCGAGCACGAACGCACCACCGAAGGCCTGGCCATCATCGCCCGTCAGGAAGAGCGAGGCGAGGCCTGCCGCGACCAGCAGCGCGATGGTGAGCAGATGCACCAGACGCGCCGTCCCCTCACCCTTGAGGAAAACGCCGAGCATCAACAGCGCCATGGCGCCGCCGGCCAGCATCAGTTCCGGTGTCAGCAGCGACAGGTCGTGGGAGAGCATATCCGCGGTCATGTCAGGCCTCTTACTGAGCCGGTGCGGCGAGTGCCGCAGCATAATTGGAGATCAGCGCCTCGACCGAGGCAGCCGTGATATCGGTCACCAGGGTGGAGAAGACGCCGAGCAGAAGCGTCATGATGATCAGCGGCACGAAGATGATCCATTCCGTGCGGTTGAGATCGGTCAGCGTGTTGAGCTTCGGATTGGTGATCTCACCGAAGATCACATCGCGATAGACGGTCAGCATGTAGACCGCCGACAGGATAACGCCGACGGCAGCACCGGCACCGACCCACCAGGCGACCTGATACCCACCGACCATGGTCATGATTTCACCGATGAATCCGGATGTGCCCGGCAGGCCGACATTGGCCATCGCAAACAGGCCGAAGATGGCCGCATAGACCGGCATCTTGTGGACGACGCCGCCATAGAAGGCGATTTCGCGGGTGTGCATGCGGTCATAGATCACGCCGACGCACAGGAAGAGCGCCGAGGAGATGAAGCCGTGCGAGATCATCTGGAAGATGGCGCCCTGGACCCCGAGCATGTTCATCGAGAACAGGCCCAGCGTCACGAAACCCATATGCGCGACCGAGGAATAGGCGATCAACTTCTTGATATCGGTCTGACGGAAGGCCACCAGCGAGGTGTAGATGATGGCGATCAGCGACAGCACAAACACCATCGGCGCGAAATAGGCGCTGGCGTCCGGGAACATCGGCAGGGAAAAGCGCAGGAAGCCGTAACCGCCCATTTTCAGCAATACGCCGGCCAGGATGACCGAACCGGCCGTCGGTGCCTGCACATGTGCGTCCGGCAGCCAGGTATGGACCGGCCACATCGGCATCTTGACCGCGAAAGAGGCGAAGAAGGCGAGCCAGAGCCAGGTCTGGGCCTGCGGCGCGAAGCTGGTTTCCAGCAGGACGGTGATGTCGGTCGTTCCCGCCTGCAGGAACATGTAGATCATCGCCACCATCATCAGCACCGAGCCGAGCAGAGTGTAGAGGAAGAACTTGAACGCGGCATAGACGCGGTTCTGACCGCCCCAGACGCCGATGATCAGGAACATCGGGATCAGCCCGCCTTCGAAGAAGACGTAGAACACGACCAGGTCGAGCGCGGTAAACACGCCCAGGATCATGGTCTCCAGCAACAGGAATGCGATCATGTAATCGGCGACGCGCTTTTCGATCGCGCCGGAGGCCAGGATACAGATTGGCATCAGGAAGGCGGTGAGGACGACAAACAGCACCGAGATACCATCGACGCCCATGCGATAGCCCATGCCGATCTGCTCGAGCCAGAGCACCTCGTGCACAAACTGGAAGCCGGAGACGGCCGGATCGAATTCCAGCAGCATCACACCGGCGAAGGCCAGGGTAACCAGCGTCGTGACCAGAGCCACCAGGCGCGAATTCTTGTCGATCAGAGCCTGGTCTTCCGGACGTGAGGCGAAGCGGAAGATGGCAATGATGAGCGCGCCGATCGCCGGCGTGAATGTCAGGATCGACAGGAAGGCATCGAGCTCGGAAAACATGCTATTGGCCTCCTGCGCCGACGAGGATCCAGAGCGTCAGCCCCAGAACACCGATCAGCATGACGAATGCGTAGTGATAGACATATCCGGACTGCGCCTTGGCGATGCGTTTCGCCGCGGCCAGCGTGGTCGTGGCGACACCATTGGGGCCGAAGCCGTCAATGATGCGCACATCGAAGAATTTCCAGAACAGATCGCCCAGCCCCTTGGCGCCTCTCACGAAAATGAAGTGGTAGATCTCGTCGACATACCATTTGTTGTAGAGGAGCGAGTGGATCGGACCACCACGGGCCGCGATCCGCGCGCCCATGCCCGCATTGAGCAGATAGGCATAGACCGCGCCCAGGAAACCGGCCAGCGTGACGACAAACGGCGCCAGGATGACCCAGACCGGCGGATGCTCACCACCCGCATGGCCTTCGGTTGCGCCCGCTTCGGCATGTGTATCAGCCGGCACCGCATGCTCAGCCGCCGCACCATGATCGGCGACAGGGGCATGCCCGTCAGCGTCGGCACCGGCCACAGCCGGTCCGTGCACGGCAGCGGGCAGGCTTTCATTCCAGAAATGACCTGAATTGCCGCCGATGAAATCATTCTTCATCAGGCCGCCGGCGAAGATGGCGCCGATGGCGAGCACGACCAGCGCGCCCATCATCGACCATGGCGGATCATGGGCATGGTCGAAGGTGTGCTTGTCGCCCCGGAACGTGCCGTGGAAGGTCATGAAGACCAGGCGCCAGGAATAGAAGCTGGTCAGAAGCGCCGCGATGACACCGACCCAGAAGGCAAGATTGCCGAAGGCAATGCCCTGCTGGCCGGCCATATAGGCCCCTTCGATGATCGCATCCTTGGAGAAGAAACCGGCAAAGCCGAGATCGGGCAGGAAGCCGATGCCGAGCGTCGCAAATGGCAGGCCGACACCGGTCAGGGCCAGCGTACCGATCAGCATCATGATCCAGGTTGCGGGCATCATCTGATAGATGCCGCCCATCTTGCGCATGTCCTGCTCGTCATGCAGGCCGTGAATGACCGAGCCGGATCCGAGGAAGAGCAAGGCCTTGAAGAAGGCGTGCGTGAACAAGTGGAACATCGCGGCGCCATAGAGACCGAGGCCAGCGGCGAAGAACATGTAGCCGAGCTGGGAACAGGTCGAATAGGCGATGACGCGCTTGATATCGTTCTGGGCCAGACCGACGGTCGCGGCGAAGAAGGCCGTCAGGGCACCGATCACGGTGATGAAAGCCGAGGCATTCGGTGCCAGTTCGAAAATCGGGAAACAGCGGCAGACCAGGAAGACGCCGGCGGTGACCATGGTGGCGGCGTGGATCAGGGCGGAGACCGGTGTCGGGCCTTCCATGGCGTCGGGCAGCCAGACGTGCAGGAAAAACTGTGCCGATTTGCCCATCGCGCCGATGAAGAGCAGGAAGGCGATCAGTTCGATCGCCGGAATGTCCATGCCGGCAAAGGCCAGCGTCGTCGCGGTATGATCGCCGACCTGGGCGAAGACATCGCCAAAGCTGACCGATCCGAACACCAGGAAGAGCGCCATAATGCCGATGGCAAAGCCGAAATCGCCGACCCGGTTGGTGACGAAGGCCTTGATGGCGGCGTCATTGGCCGACTTCTTCTTGTACCAGAAACCGATCAGCAGATAGGAGGCGAGACCGACGCCTTCCCAGCCGAAGAAGAGCTGCAGGAAATTGTCGGCCGTCACCAGCGCCAGCATGGCGAAGGTAAAGAGCGAGAGATAGGCGAAGAAGCGCGACCGGTGCGGGTCGTGCGCCATATAGCCCCAGGAATAGATATGGACCAGCGAGGCGACGCTGGTGACCACGACCAGCATCACCGAGGACAGCGTGTCGAGCTTGATCGCCCAGCTGACATCAAAGGTGCCGACCGACATCCAGGTCGCCAGGTGAATGGTCTGGCTGTTGCCGCCATAGGCGACGTCGAAGAAATTCAGGATCGACAGCAGGGCCGACACCAGCACGAAACCGGTGGTGACGATCTGGGCGACGCGATGGCCGATGAAATTGCCGAAGAGGCCGGCGAAGGCCGCGGCAAACAGCGGACCGAAGACGATGAGAACTGCCATAATCCCCTTAGCCCTTCATCAGATTGGCGCCCTCAACCGAGATATCACCCCGGTTGCGGAAGTAGACGACGAGAATGGCGAGACCAACGGCGGCCTCGGCAGCGGCAACGGTCAGCACGAACAGCGCGAAGACCTGCCCGGCGAGATCGCCGAGATAGCTGGAAAACGCCACCAGGTTCAGATTGACCGAGAGCAGGATCAACTCGATCGACATCAACAGGATGATGACGTTCTTGCGGTTCACGAAAATCCCGAACACGCCGATGGTGAAGAGGATCGCCGCGACGGCGAGATAATGTCCCAGACCGATATCGATCATTCGCCAATCCCCTGTCCTGGTTTGATGTCGAGCATTTCGATCGTCTCTTCACGGCGGCGGCCAACCTGGGCCGTCACGCTCTGGCGCTTGACGCCTTTCTTGTGACGCAGGGTCAGCACGATGGCGCCAATCATCGCGACGAGCAGAACCAGACCCGAGGTCTGGAAGAAGAAGATGTAATCGGAATAGAGGATCTGGCCGAGCGCCTCGATATTGGACATCCCTTCCGGCGTTGCAGCGGCGCGCAGCGATTGTGCCTGCGGCGAGGCCTGCCAGTTCATCGTGATCAGGATCAGTTCGCCCGCCAGCACAAGCGCGACAATGGCGCCGAGCGGCAAATAGCTAAGGAAGCCCTGTTTCAGCTCGGTGAAATCCACATCGAGCATCATCACCACGAACAGGAACAGAACCGCGACCGCGCCGACATAGACAACGATCAGCAGCATGGCGAGGAATTCCGCGCCGAGCAGGACGAAGAGGCCCGCCGCCGAGAAAAAGGCGAGGATCAGGAATAAGACCGACCTGACCGGATTGCGCGCGATGACGACCATCAGGGCCGAAAAAATCGCCACTCCGGAAAAGGCCCAGAAGGCCAGTGTTGCGAGCATAGCGCCCTCTTCCGTTCTCTTGCTTCTCAGACCAGCTCCGTATCAGCGATACGGTGCGTCAAGTTCCAGATTCTTGGCAATTTCCCGTTCCCAGCGATCGCCGTTCGCGAGCAGTTTTGCCTTGTCGTAATACAGTTCTTCGCGCGTCTCGACGGCGTATTCGAAATTCGGCCCTTCGACGATGGCGTCGACCGGACAGGCTTCCTGGCAATAGCCGCAATAGATGCACTTGGTCATGTCGATGTCGTAGCGCGTGGTGCGGCGCGAGCCGTCCTGGCGCGGTTCGGCCTCAATGGTGATCGCCTGCGCCGGGCAGATCGCTTCGCACAGCTTGCAGGCAATGCAGCGCTCTTCGCCATTGGCGTAGCGGCGCAGGGCGTGCTGGCCACGAAAACGCGGGCTCAGCGGGCCCTTTTCGAACGGGTAGTTAACCGTCGCCTTCTTGGCGAAGAAATAGCGCAGCCCCATGCCGAAGGCGGACCAGAAGTCCATCAACAAGGCACCGCGAATGGTTTGTTCAATACGTCCCATGACGATTATCCCTGTGCCCCGAAGACGATATAGGCGCCAACCAGTGCGACCGCAGCGAGCGAGGTCGGGAGGAAGATCTTCCAGCCCAGACGCATCAGCTGGTCATAGCGATAGCGTGGCACCAGCGCCTTCACCATGGCGAACATGAAGAAGAAGAAGACGATCTTGATCGCGAACCAGAAGAAATACCACAGGTGCGAGACCATGTAGGGCCAGGCGCTGGTGTCCAGATCGATCGGCGAATTCCAGCCGCCGAAGAACAGGATCGTCGTCATCGCACACATCAGCACGATGTTGAGATATTCGCCGATCATGAACAGCAGATAGGGCGTCGAGGAATATTCGGTCTGATAGCCGGCGACGAGTTCAGACTCGGCCTCGGCCAGATCGAAGGGCGGCCGGTTGGTTTCGGCCAGGGCCGAGATAAAGAAGATCACCGTCATCGGGATCATCACCAGGAACATCGGCCAGCCGTGATTGATCAGGGCACCGCCCGCGAGCACATTCCAGTTCCAGAACCCGCCCGACTGTGCCTCGACAATCACGGTGAGATTCATCGAACCGGCAAACAGCAGCACGGTGACGATAACGAAGCCGATCGAGACTTCGTAGGAGACCATCTGCGCCGCAGACCGCAGCGCCGCCAGGAAGGGGTATTTCGAGTTGGAGGCCCAGCCACCGATGATGATGCCATAGACACCGAGCGAGGACATCGCGAACAGGTAGAGCACGCCGACATTGAGGTCAGAGATCACCCAACCCGGTGCGACCGGCACCACGGCCCAGGTCGCAAAGGCAAGAACCAGGGTGATCAGCGGCGCCAGGATATACAGCGTGCGATCCACGCCGGCCGGAATGACGATTTCCTTGAACACGAATTTGAAAAAATCGGCGAAGGACTGCAACAGCCCGAAGGCACCGACCACATTCGGGCCCTTGCGCATCTGCACCGCGGCCCAGACCTTGCGGTCCATCAGCAGCAGGAAGGCCAGCGAAACCAGCAACACGATGGTGAAGCCGAGGATCTGCAGCACGGCCATGCCAAGCCCGCCCCAGATGCCGAATTGAGTGATGAAATCGCTCATCGCTTACTCCGCCGCAGCTTGGGCTGGCCCGCGAGCAATGGCGGAGCATTCCGCCAGCGTCTTCGAGGCCCGCACGATCGGGTTGGTAAAGTAGAAATCCGTCACCGCAACACCGAAATCAGCCGACGCGACATCGCCTGCGGCACCGATGGCCGCAACCTCGAACTCGGCAGCATCATCGCTGCCCGGGGCATGGTCGATCCCGGCAAAGACGGCATGGCTGCCAAACAATTTGCGGCGCAATTGTTCGAGATTGTCATAGGGCAAGGTCTTGCCGAGACGCTCGGACAGGGCGCGGAAAATCGCCCAGTTCTCTTTCGCATCGCCTTTCGGGAAGACGGCGCGCGAGGCGAGCTGAACCCGGCCCTCGGTATTGACGAAGATGCCGTCCTGCTCGGTCCAGGCGGCGCCGGGTAGGATCAGGTCGGCGCGGTGGGCGCCGGCATCGCCATGGCTGCCGATATAGATCACGAAGGCATCGCCGAAGCTGGCCATGTCGAGCTCGTCGGCCCCCATCAACACGACGGTGTCCATCTTGGCGGACTGCATGCCGGCGACGTCATAGCCCCCCTCACCCGGCACGAAGCCGAGATCGAGACCGCCGACGCGGCTGGCCGCCGTGTGCAGCACGTTGAAGCCGTTCCATGTCTCGCCGACAGCACCGATCGCCGCAGCCAGCTCACCGGCAGCGCGCAGGACTTGCGCCCCGTCAGGGCCAGCCAGCGCGGCCGAGCCGAGAATGATCATCGGACGCTTCGCGTCTTTCAGGGTCTTGATGAAGCCGGAACGCTTCTTGGCCAGACCTGCGAGATCGGCGGCGGAGGTGCCGACATGCTCATAGGAATAGGTCAGATCAACCGGTGCGCCGATCAGGCCGACCTTGGTGTCGTTGTGCAGCCAGGTCTTGCGAATGCGGGCATTGATGATGCTCGCCTCGAGGCGCGGATTGGCACCGACGATCAGGATCGCATCGGCGTCTTCAATCCCGGCAATGGTCGAGTTGAAGAGATAGGACTGGCGCGTGCCCGAATTGAGCTTCGATCCGTCCTGGCGGCAATCATAGGAGACGACGCCGAGGGCATCGAACAAATCCTTGGCGGCCTTCATTTCCTCGACTGAGCACAAGTCACCGGCAATCGCGCCGATCTTCGAGGCGTCACCGGAGAGCTTGCTCGCGGCAATCGTCAGGGCTTCAGGCCATTCGATGGCGCGCAGCTTGCCGGCTTCGCGAACATAGGCCTTGTCGAGCCGCTGGCGGCCGAGGCCTTCCCAGGCGTAGCGCGTCTTGTCGGAAATCCATTCCTCATTCACGCCCTCATGGACGCGCGGCAGGATGCGCAGCACGGCGGGCCCGCGCGCATCAACGCGGATATTCGAGCCGACCGCATCCATCACATCAATGGTCTCGGTCTTTTCCAGCTCCCAGGGGCGGGCATTGAAGGCGTAGGGCTTGGAGGTCAGCGCGCCGACCGGGCACAGATCGATGACATTGCCGGACAATTCCGAGGTGATCGCCTGTTCCAGATAGGTGGTGATTTCGGCGTCTTCGCCGCGGCCGATCATGCCAATCTCCGGCACGCCGGCGACTTCGGTGACGAAGCGGACGCAGCGCGTGCACTGGATGCAACGCGTCATCTCCGTCTTGACGATCGGACCCATTTCCTTGTCTTCGACGGCGCGCTTGTTTTCAGGAAAGCGCGAACCGGTGCGGCCATAGGCAAGCGACTGGTCCTGCAGGTCGCATTCACCGCCCTGGTCGCAGATCGGGCAATCGAGCGGGTGGTTGATGAGCAAGAACTCCATCACCCCTTCGCGCGCCTTCTTGACCATGGGCGAGAGCGTATTCATCGCCGGTGGCTCGCCATTCGGCCCGCCGCGCATATCCTTGACCTGCATGGCACAGGAGGCAGCCGGTTTGGGCGCTCCGACCAGCTCGACCAGACACATGCGGCAATTGCCGGCCACCGACAGGCGCTCATGATAGCAGAAACGCGGAATTTCGCGCCCGGCAGTCTCGGCGGCCTGCAACAGCGTGTAAGAGTTCGGTACTTCGACCTCTTCACCGTCGACTATGATTTTGCGAAGGTCGTCGCTCATGCCGCGATCCCTGCTGTTGTGGGCTTGGGAGCCCGAATCCAGAAAACAATGCCCCAGGCAGCGCCCGGTATCAGAAACAGCGACGCCGCCACGGGCGTCGTCGGCGCACCCGACAGGAGCGGGCCAAAGCCCCAGGTAAACGCCTGCCCAACCGCGAACAGTGGTGGAAGACTTGCGATACTGGTCAGGACCGCCCAAAGAACGGACGCGCCAATCAGACGAACAGGCAGCCCAAATCGCGCGATCATTTCCGCGCCCATTCGCTCGACCACGAACCAGACGATCCCGAAGAGCGGGAGCGTGAACGCAGACGCCCATACATAGTCGGTCAAAACAGCCAAGCCGGGCTCCCGCGCAAACGAAACCAGCAAAGCCGTCCCATTCGCCGCCAAAGCCGCCAGAACGTATGTGAGGAAGGTTCTCACAGCCCGCCCTACTCCGCTGCCACTTGCGAGACAAAGACAGGCTTGCCGGCGCGATAATTATTGATGCGATCCTCGATCTCCGAGCGGAAATGCCGGATCAGGCCCTGGACCGGCCAGGCAGCCGCATCGCCAAGGGCGCAGATCGTGTGGCCTTCGACCTGACCGGCGACGTCGAGCAGCATGTCGATCTCGGAGATCTCAGATTCGCCGCGCGACATGCGCTCAAGCACGCGCCACATCCAGCCGGTGCCTTCGCGGCACGGGGTGCACTGGCCGCAGCTTTCATGGCGGTAAAAGTAGGATATCCGCGCGATGGCTTTGACGACATCGGTGGAATTATCCATCACGATGACGGCGGCGGTGCCGAGGCCGGATTTGTGCGCCGAGAGGGCATCGAAATCCATCAGCACGTCATCGCAGATATGTTTCGGCAGCAGCGAAACCGAGGAGCCGCCCGGAATGACGGCCTTGAGATTGTCCCAGCCGCCGCGCACGCCGCCGGCATGGGTCTCGATCAGGGTCCGCATCGGCACCGACATCGCTTCCTCGACATTACACGGCTTGTTCACATGGCCGGAGATCGAGAAGATCTTGGTGCCGACATTGCGCTCGCGGCCGAAGCTGGCGAACCATTCGGCGCCGCGGCGCAGGATTGTGCCTGCAACCGCGATGGATTCAACGTTATTGACGGTGGTCGGGCAGCCATACAGGCCGGCATTGGCCGGGAATGGCGGCTTCATGCGCGGCTGGCCTTTTTTGCCTTCCAGGCTTTCGAGCAGAGCCGTCTCTTCGCCGCAGATATAGGCGCCGGCGCCGTGATGGATATAGACGTGGAACGGCCAGCCATGGATATTCTTATCGCCGATCAGCTTGGCCTTGTAGGCCTCGGCGACGGCTTTTTCGAGCGCCAGGCGCTCGGTGACGTATTCACCGCGCAAGTAGATGTAACAGGCATGCGCCTGCATCGCGAAGGAGGCGATCAGGCAGCCTTCGATCAGTAGATGCGGATCATGGCGCATGATCTCGCGATCCTTGCAGGTGCCCGGCTCGGACTCATCGGCATTGACGACGAGATAATGCGGGCGGGCGCCCACTTCCTTCGGCATGAAGGACCATTTCAGACCGGTCGGGAAACCGGCGCCGCCACGGCCGCGCAGGCCCGAGGCCTTCATATTGTCGATGATCCAGTCACGGCCCTGCTGCAGGATCTCGGTGGTCCCGTTCCAGCAGCCGCGCTGTTTTGCACCTTCAAGGTCGGGGCTGTGATGCCCGAACAGATTGGTGAAGATGCGATCCTTGTCTTGAAGCAGCTGAACCATTATGCGCCCTCCGCCAGGGCCTTGGCTTGCGCCACCCAGCCTTCACGTTCGATCCGGCCCTTGAATTTCAGACGGCTGTCGACCCATGCAATCTCGTCGGGGCCCCACTGCGCGATCTGCGCGAAATGGAAGAAGCCGAGCTCATTGAGCGTCTGTTCCAGCTTGGGGCCAACCCCGCTCAAACGCTTGAGGTCATCAGGCTGGCCCTTGGCCTTTTTCAGGGTTTTCGGCGCCTTCTCGGCGGCCGGAGCCGCTGCGGCAGGCGCAGCCTTGGTCTTGGGTGCCGGTTTTGGCTTGGTCTTGCTGACGGGCTTGGTGGCCGCGGGCTTGGCCGCGGGCGCTGGCTTGGGCGCAGCTGCCGGCTTTTCAGCGGGCGCCGCAGCATCGTCCTTGCCGGTATTGGGCAGTTTGATCGGCTTGGCGCGCGAGCCATCATACAGGCTCGGATCGGTCAGCACCTGGGTGCCGTGCGCTTCCGAGGAAACGCGGTCCGATTGCGGGCCGTACTTGATCGCCTTGCCGGCGGCGAGATCGTCGAGGACCTGCTCCAACTTGGCGGCATCAAGATCTTCGACGTAATGATCGCCATCCTTGTTGGCGAGCTGGAACATCGGCGCATTGGCGCAGGCGCCCATGCATTCCACTTCAACCCAGGTGAACTTGCCGTCGGCGGAAATCGCGCCGGCCTCACCGATGCGCGACTTGCACACCTTGATCAGCTCGTCCGAGCCCCGCAGCATGCACGGCGTCGTGCCGCAGACCTGGATCAGATGTTCACCGACCGGGGCCAGGTTGAACATGGTGTAGAAGGTGACGACTTCATAGACGCGGATATAGGCCATCTCCAGCCGCGACGCGATTTCGCGCAGCGCCGGTTCACAGACCCATCCCTCCTGCTTCTGGGCGATCCAGAGCAGCGGAATGACGGCGGAAGCCTTGCGGGCTTCAGGATATTTCGCCAGCCAGAATGCAATTTCCTTCTCGCTGTCTGCGCTGAAGGTGAAGCTTTCCGGTTGTTGCTTGGCGAGACGGCGAACGCTCATTGCGGCAACTCCTTCACGCCGTTGAGGCCTGCGACCTTTGAGGCGCACCCCTCGCAAACCATGGTGACACCAGCGAATGCCTCGGCTTCGTCGTTCCAGTCGCCCCCGACAGCCTGCAATTTCTCATCACAGAGAGAGCAATAGGCGTTGAGGCAGCCAGACTCATCACGAGTCCAGATGAATCCTCGCGCTTCAGCGTCTTCGAGCGACTTCAGGGTATGTGTGCAAACAAACGCCGCGCGAACTTTACCATGAGTGCAACAATCAACTGTTCGCTCGCTCATCGGTCGATCTCCCCGAAGACCACGTCCAGCGATCCGATGATCGCGGAGACATCGGCCAGCATGTGGCCCCTGTTCATGAAATCCAGTGCCGCGAGATGGGCAAAGCCCGGCGCGCGGATCTTGACGCGATAAGGCTTGTTGGAGCCGTCGGAGACGAGATAGACGCCAAATTCGCCCTTCGGCGCTTCAACGGCGACATAGCATTCGCCCTCTTCGACATGGACGCCCTCGGTGTAGAGCTTGAAGTGCTGGATCAGCGCTTCCATCGAGCGTTTCATCTCGGCCCGGCGCGGCGGCGAGAACTTGCTGTCGGTCGCCAGGACTTCGCCCTGGTTTTCCGGTTTTTCCAGCCAGTCACAGCACTGGAGCATGATCTTCACGCTCTCGCGCATTTCTTCCATGCGGCACAGATAGCGATCATAGCAATCGCCATTCTTGCCAACCGGCACATTGAATTCAAGCTCGTCATAGACCGAATAGGGCTGCGAACGGCGCAGATCCCAGGCCAGGCCCGAGCCGCGCACCATGACGCCGGAGAAGCCCCAGGCGAGCACGTCTTCCTTGGTGACAACGCCGATATCGACATTGCGCTGCTTGAAGATGCGGTTTTCACTCAACAGCTTATCGATATCGTCAAGCTTGGCCGGGAATTGCGCACACCAGGCCCGGATGTCGCTGATCAGTTCCGGTGGCAGGTCCTGGTGGACGCCGCCGGGACGGAAATAATGCGCATGCATGCGGCTGCCCGAGGCGCGCTCATAGAACACCATGAGTTTTTCGCGCTCTTCAAAACCCCACAGCGGCGGGGTGAGTGCACCGACATCCATCGCCTGCGTCGTGACATTGAGCAGGTGATTGAGCACGCGGCCGATCTCGCAATACAGCACGCGGACATATTCACCGCGCTTGGGCACGGAAATCCCGGCCAGCTTTTCCGCGGCCATGCAGAAGGCATGTTCCTGGTTCATCGGCGCGACATAGTCGAGCCGGTCAAAATAGCCGATGCCCTGGAGATAGGTCTTGTGTTCCAGCAGCTTCTCGGTGCCGCGATGCAAAAGACCGATATGCGGATCAACCCGCTCGACAACCTCGCCATCGAGCTCGAGCACCAGGCGCAGCACACCGTGCGCGGCCGGGTGCTGCGGTCCGAAATTGATCGTGAAATTGCGTGGGGCGCTGGTGGTCGCGTCGTCAGCCATGGGCTAGCCCTCCGCCTTCTCGTCGCCGGGAAGGATGTATTTGGCACCCTCCCACGGGCTCATGAAATCGAAATCGCGATAGGCCTGGACCAGTTCGACGGGCTCATAAACGACGCGCTTCTGCTCGTCATCCCAGCGCACTTCGACATAGCCCGACAGCGGGAAATCCTTGCGCAGCGGATGCCCCTCGAAACCGTAATCGGTGAGGATGCGGCGCAGGTCCGGATGGTTGGCGAAGGTGATGCCGTACATGTCGAAGGCTTCGCGCTCGAACCAGTCGGCGACCGGGAAGAGCTCGGACACGCTATCGACCGGGCTATCCTCGTCCGTGGTCAGCTTGACGCGGATGCGCTGATTCTGATGCATGGAGAGCAGGTGGTAGACCACCTCGAAACGCTCGTGACGGGCCGGAAAATCAACGCCGCACAGATCGATCAATGTCGTGAAACGGCAGGCCGGATCATCACGCAGGAAGCGCAGGACCTCGGTGACCCGATCACGATGGATGTGGACCGTCAGATCCCCGAACTTGGTGTCCCAGCTGGTGACCGCCGATTCCTGGGCCGCAGCGATATGCTCGCCAAGCGTCGTGAGGGCTTCGCTCATCTCGTCCTCTCCTAGCGCTCGATCGAGCCTTCGCGGCGGATCTTCTTCTGCAATTGCAGAATTCCGTACACGAGGGCTTCAGCGGTGGGCGGGCAACCGGGCACATAGATATCGACCGGCACGATGCGGTCGCAGCCGCGCACGACGGCGTAGGAATAGTGATAATACCCCCCGCCATTGGCGCACGATCCCATCGAGATGACATAGCGCGGCTCGGGCATCTGGTCGTAGACCTTGCGCAAGGCGGGCGCCATCTTGTTGGTCAAGGTGCCGGCGACGATCATCACGTCGGACTGGCGCGGGCTGGCGCGCGGTGCGAAGCCGAAACGCTCCACGTCATAGCGCGGCATCGAAGCCTGCATCATCTCGACGGCGCAACAGGCCAGACCGAAGGTCATCCACATCAGCGAACCGGTGCGGGCCCAGGTGACGAGATCGTCGGCAGCAGCGACGACAAAGCCCTTATCGGCGAGCGCGTCGGACACGCCGTCGAAGAAGGGGTCGTGCGCCTTCGGATCATAGCCGGGCACCGTGGCGCGGCCCGCCTGGCCGGCATGGGGGGTGAGGTCTGAGGTCATGGCTTCATTCCCAATCCAGCGCGCCTTTTTTCAGCTCATAGATAAAGCCGATGGTGAGCACGGTGAGAAAGACCATCATCGACCAGAATTCGAACTGACCCAGGCTCTCGCGCAGCGTTACCGCCCACGGAAAGAGGAAGGCCACTTCGAGGTCGAAAATGATGAACAGGATGGCGACGAGGTAGAAGCGGATGTCGAACTTCATGCGCGCATCATCGAAAGCTTCGAAGCCGCACTCATAGGTCGACACTTTTTCCGGATCCGGATTCGAGGGTGCGATCACGAAGGCGGCGGCCATGAAGCCTACACCCAGCGCTGCCGCGATGCCGAAGAAGATCAAGATAGGCAGGTAGTCGAGAAGCAACGCGTCCATTGCCGGGCCTCGCCAGTTTGCGTCCGATACCGGGCCGGTATCCGCCGGGTTTCCGGTGCGTCATCGTCAGAACAACGAATCGATACACCGCGACAGCCCCCTGCCCGATTTGGCGCGGAAGCTAGATCGCACCGGCGTCAGGGGCAAGGGCAAAAGGCGGCGTAATTTCAGTGATTGCGGCAGGATGCAGAGGTTTGACCGGGCAGTTGCGAGTGGATCGCAAATATCGGTGTGGAAAGCTGCCCGAACCCGGCGCCGGGGCGCGGCTGCCGCGACCATGACGGCCAGTTCATCCCCGCGCCGTGTCGGCGATGCCGGCGATGCCGGCGATCCAGGCCGCGACCCGTTGCGGCGCTTCCATCGGTGCCAAGTGACCGACACCGTCAATGCCTTCAATCGTCACGCCCCGTCGTTCAAGCCCGGCGCGATTGACCACGGTGGACCCACGCCCTGCCCTGAGCACATGCGCCCGGCTGCCGACCACGCGCGCCGCGCGCAGCACGTCATGCCCCTGGGATTCGTAATTGGCAGCCTCCCATTGCGGATCGCAGGCCAGGTGCACCCCGTTCGCATCTTCCACCAGACCGTCGGCAAGGTAATCCTCCAGCACGCCTGGCGCCCAGCTGGCAAAGGTCTTGTGCCGGCGATAGCGCTCGGTGGCACCGGCCCGGTCGGGCCAGCCATTGACACGGCGTCGTGCCTGTTTGGCGAGCCCGAAACGCCCCTTGAGCGGATTGTGCCAGGGCCAGCGCGCGAACAGGCTGAAGCTCAGGGGCAGAACCACCGGTTCCACCAGCGCGAGTACGGGGCATGTGTCCATCTTTGAGGCTGCCAGCAAAGTGCTGACCGCGCCCATGGAGTGACCGGCCAGCAGATCAGGCGCCTGCGGCAGCCGGGCATAAAGTGCGCGCAGATCGGCGGCATGGATATCCCAGCTGCGGTGGGTTTCCGGATCAGTCGGCAGGCGCGATCGGCCATGTCCACGCAAGTCCGGCGCGACAATCTCGAAGCGGTCAGCCAGTTGCCCCAAGATGCGGCCATAGGCACTGGCGCAAAACCCGTTGGCGTGGGCGAACACCATCACCGGCGCCCCCGCACGGGGCCAGACGCGGGCCGACATTACGCCGTCATCCAGCTCAAACTCACGATATTCAGGCGATGTCATACGCGCTTGTCCCTCGACAGCCCGCAGCGGGGCGCGTCGATTTCAATCACTGCCGGCGCACGCAATCAATGCCGCCAGCTGCATGGCGATCATGCGTCCAGCTTCACTCCACCGCGACGCAGCCCAGCGTCGCGCGCATGAGCTCACCGGCCGGGACATCGCGCATCACCGCGACATCGGCGATGGCGCAATGATCGTCCGGCGTCAGATTCTCATTGGCCAGGATCTCGCGCGGCAGACTGTCCCAGTCATCGCTGCCGGTCAGGATTTCCGGACCGCCATCGGCCGGCGTATCAAAGCGCATCAAACGACCGCCTGCCTGCCAGACCGGCCATTCCAGCCGGTCCCCATTGCCGGTATTGGGATCGCCGGCATGCGCGAAAGCGCCCCAATAGGCCCCCATCGCCTCGGCCACGACCTGGCGCCCGGCAGCATTGTCCCCGGTGAACAACACCTTGCCGATATCGCCGTAGAGGATCGTGAAATCGTTGAACACAAACGGCAATTCCATAGTGTGGGCCGCTCCGAGCAGGGCTGCGGTGTCGGTGAAGAGCAGCGTGCCGCCCTCGTCCCAGTCAAAACGGTAGGCCCAGACCTCGTCATGGCCGGACGCCAGCAGCCGGTTGGCGGCGTCATCAACGCCGTCCATCCGCCACAGGCGGGCACCGATATCGCCCATTGCGTTGTAGCGGGCCGGATCACGCCGGTTGCGGATCACGCCCAGCGTCGTCTTGGTGAACTCCGGATTGAAGGCGAGATAGAGCCGGTATTCGTCGCGATTACTGCCGGTGATAAGCGGCACGATATCACGCGCCGGATCCGAGAAGGCCGCGCGCATGCCGCCGGACATCAGCGTGACGCCATCCTCGATCACGCGCGGCATGTCGGCTTCGCCATAGGCGTCGAATATCGCCTGAAGCGAGGCTGCGCGCAGCGCCGAAGCCGGTGCTGCGGCACCGGCGAAACGGGCCGCCGCCTCAATGCCGGCAATCTCGACCAGGGCGCTGTCGGGCAAGGGCTGAGTGCCCTCGGCGCGGGCCAGCGAGACACTGCGCATCGTGCCGCTTTCGGCGATGGCGCGATGGAACAGGCCCTCGGCCAGCGGCGAGGCCATCAGGGCCAACACGTTTTGTGCCCCGGCACTCTCGCCAAAAATCGTCACTCGCCCGGCATCGCCGCCAAACGCCGCGATATTGTCGCGCACCCAGGCGAGGCCCGCGATCTGGTCAAGCAGGGCGAAATTCGCCGCCGCGTCGGCGGGCATAATGGCGTCCCCGCGCAAGACCGGATGGGCGAACCAGCCGAGCGGCCCGAGCCGGTATTGCGTCACAACCACGATCACATCCTGGTCGAGCGCCAGCTGCGAGGCATCATACTGGGCCGCATAGCCCCAGGTATTGGCGCCGCCATGAATAAAGAACATCACCGGCAGGTCGCGACCTTCGGCGCCGGGCGGGGCATAGATATCGAGATAGAGACAGTCCTCGGCTCCGATCAGCTGGCCCGGCTCGAGATCGGCGTCATAGCCATTCGTGATCTGCGGGCAGCGCCCCGAGGATTGCAGAGCCTCGAACACACCATCGTGCTGAGCCACCGGGCGTGGCGCCCGCCAGCGCAAATCACCGACGGGAGGTGCCGCGAAAGCCAGCCCGCGCCAGGCATCGGCGCCGCGCGCGGTGCGAAAGCCGATCACTTCGCCCTGACCGGTCCCCCGCAGCGTGGTAGCGTCCGGCTCGGGCCGGACCGGTGGCTCTGCCGGCCCGCCGCAGGCCGCGAGTGCCCACATCAATATCGCTGGAATAACAAGACGCATATCGGCCCCCAAGCCACAACTTCGCCGGAAAGGTGCGGTGAATAGCCGCCGGGAGCAAGAGATCATCGCTCGAGCAGGGTCTTGACCTTGCACCCCCGCTCCCCAAACAAGGGGGCGGCGTGCTCGCCTCAGCGTGAAACAGGATACTGATATGGGCGTGATTTTTGACATCGGACGGGGTCTCCGCGCGATTGCCGCGGCCAGCCTGGCGCTCGCCAGCGCCGCCGCCACCGCCCAGACCGCTGACTATGCCGATGGTCTAATGACCCAGCCGCCACCGGTCACCGAGCCGAATCGCTGGACACGCTGCAATCCGGCGCCCGCACCCTGTAGCCACCCCCGCATCGCGCTCGTCCTGTCCGGCGGCGGAGCCCTGGGCATTTCCCATGTCGGCGCCATCGCGACGCTGGAACGCGCCGGTGTGCAGCCTGACCTCGTCGTCGGCACATCCATGGGCGCCATTGTTGGCGGCCTGTATGCGTCAGGCTATTCGGCAGCCGAGCTGGAGCAGGCTATGCTCTCGCTCGACTGGACGCGCGTCTTCAGCGCCGATTCCCCGCGCCGCTCCCAATCCTATCGCCGCCGCCGGATCGAGGGGAACTTCCCGGCCGAGCTGAGCTTTGATCTCGATCGCTACGGGCTGCGCCTGCCGCGCGCGTTCATCAATGACCAGAATCTCAACCTCGCCCTGCGCAATCTGGTGCGCAATCCGGGCCGAGGCTCGTTCGATGACCTGCCAATTCCATACCGCGCCGTCGCCACCGACATCGCCACCGGCGCGCCCGTCAGCCTAAGCGAAGGGGACCTGGCGATGGCGATGCGGGCCTCGATGGCGGTGCCCGGGGTCCTGCCGCCGGAGGAAATCAACGGGCAATTGCTGGTCGATGGCGGACTGAGCAAGAATATTCCGGTCGATATCGCCCAGGCGATGGGCGCCGATATCATCATTGTCGTCGCCGTCCAGGGGCGCCTGCTGACCGCGGAAGAATTGCGCACCGGGGTGGAATTGCTGACCCAGTCAATGACGCTGCTGGTCCTGTCCAACGAAACCGCTCAGCTCGCCTTGCTCGGGCCTCAGGACATCCTGATCCAGGTCAGCCAGGGCGATCTGACAGCCGGCGATTTCACGCGCGGCCCGGAATTGATCGCTGCGGGCGAACTCGCCGCCAACGAGGTCTTTGACCGTCTGCAGGCCCTGCAGACGGACCATACTCGCCTCGTCGCACCACCGGTCCCCGAGATCGATGAGGTCCAGATCAACAACAGCTCCCGCCTGAGTTCTGAACTCCTGCTCGAAAACATTTCCCAACCCACCGGTGAGCTACTGAATGTCGATGCCCTCGCCGAAGATCTGGCGACGATCTACGCACTCGGCGCTTTCGATCAGGTGTCCTACGAACTCGCCCATCATGGCGACGCGACAGCCCTGGTCATCAATGCTGACGCCCGACCCGATGATGTCGCCAATATCCGAGTGGGGTTGACGCTCGAGAATGACTTTGATGGCGATGGCGAATACCGGATATCGCTGGAATACCGCTCGCTCCCGATCGACCCCTATGGTTCGGAGGTGCGTGTCGACGCCATGTTCGGGGACCGGTTCGGACTCTCGGCGGAATTGTTCCAGCTATTCGACACGACGCAGCATCTCTTCCTGGCGCCGCGGGCCAATTTCGTGATCCGCAATATCCCGCGCTACCGGGCTGACGGCTTCCGCACCGGCACCTATCGCGCCACCTATGCCGAAGCGCAGCTCGACGCCGGCTGGCAGTTTGACTACCCGGCGGAAATCCGCCTCGGCTATCAGCGCGGAACAGGCCAAGCGGAGCTCCAGGACGGTTATGCAACGCCGGACGAGGTCAATATCGATATCGGCCAGATCAATCTGTCGGCCGGGGTCGACACACTAGACAATGCCTTCTTCCCGACCGGTGGGGTGCGGCTGTCCTCGCAGCTGTCGGTCGCGCGCGAAACCCTCGGCGCCAGCGCCGACTTCGAAAGCCTCGAGGCGCACGCCATGCAGGCCTGGTCGCGCGGTGCTGACACGCTGATCGTTCAGCTCGATGCCGGCTCCAACCTGTCCGGCACCATGCCGCTGGATTCGCTCTACCGGCTGGGCGGCCTGTTCAGCCTGTCGGGCTACAAGGACGAAGAGCTGATTGGCGAGAGCTTCGCGCTCGGTCGTCTGGTCTATCGCCGCCGTCTGAATGCTGCCAATGCCCAGGTTTTCGGCGTCCCGCTCTATGCCGGCATCTCCCTCGAGGGCGGCAATGTCTGGGCTGACCGCGATCTGGTCAGCGCCTCCGACATGACGCTCGCCGGCAGCGCCTTCCTGTCCGCCGACACCGTGCTCGGGCCGGTCTATCTGGCCTATGGCCGTGCCGATACCGGCCGGCAATCACTGTATCTGTTTGTCGGCCGCCCGTTCTGACCTGCGATGGACACAAGAATTCCGGGGCACGCATTGTGCCCCGGAATATTCATGCGGCCATACTCTGCCCACGCATCAAGGCGCGCGCACGGTTGTCAAACCGTAGCTAGTCTTCCAGTTCGAAGGTCACGAGAAGGTTCACCTTGAATTTGGTGAGCTTGCCGTCCTCGACGATAACCTGCTGTTCCTTGACCCAGGCGCCGCGGATATTGCGCAGCGTCTTGCTGGCGCGCTCAATGCCCTTGCGGACGGCTTCGTCAAAGCTTTTCGAAGAGGTCGAGGAAATTTCGGTGATGCGTGCAACGGACATGGTGGATTACCTTTTTCTGGGGCGGCGTGCCGGCAAGGGGTCAATCCCCGGACAGCAGAGATACCGAGTAGAAGCGCCTCAGGTAACACATTTTGCTCGCTTAAAGCTACCGAATGTTGCGCCAACCTGACTGTTAGACGACCCGTCGCCAGCCCCATTGAGGTTGCCCCCGCATCAAACGGAACGCTTCGCACCAGGTCGGCTGCCGGGACGGCGTGGCTTGAATATCTTGCCTTCCCCGCCCTTTGAAACGGTACCCTTGACGCCGGCACCCCTGGGCCGGTCACCGCCCTTGAACGGCGCTTTGCCGCCATCGCGCGCCGGCTTGCCGGACTTGGCTGGCCTGCTATCACCACGCTTGTCGCCGTCACGGCCCGCAGCCTTGCCCCGTGGGGCCGGACGGCCTTCGCCGCGCGGTTCGCCATCGCGGCCGATGCGGGTCGGGGGACCTTCGCGGCGCTTGAAGTCATCGCCGGAGCGCGGTGCACCGGTAGACTTGCCCCGCGATGCAGGCCGCGCCTCAGAGCGCGAACCACCATCGCGGCCGGCACGGCCGGGCTTGGCTGGACCGCCCTCACGGCGCTTGGGCTCGTCACCCTCGCGCGCGGCGGCGCCGGCTGGCTTGCCCCGCGGAGACGGACGCGCCGCCTTGCGCGCGCCGCCGTCAGCATTGCGGGCAATACCCTGGGCCTGGAAAGCACGCTTGACCGGCTTGGCGCGCGGCTTGCTCGGCACTGCCGCATCGGCCTCATCACCCTCCAGCTCGACCACATGGCCGGCGGCGGTTTTCGGGATCGTGGTGCCGATCAGATGCTCGATATCGCGCAGATAGTGTTTTTCCGAATTGTCGACCAGCGAGATCGCGACGCCGGTCTTGCCGGCACGCGCCGTACGGCCGATACGGTGAACATAGGCTTCCGGCACATTCGGCAGCTCGTAATTGACGACATGAGAGATATTATCGACATCGATCCCGCGCGCGGCGACATCGGTGGCGACGAGGATTTTCACCTTGCCCCGGCGAAACCCGTCCAGCGCCCGGGTGCGTTCACCCTGCGACTTGTCGCCATGGATCGCCTTGGCATTGAGACCGTATTTGACCAGGTGCTCGTGGACCCGGTCAGCGCCGCGCTTGGTGCGGGTAAACACAATGCCGCGCGTCATGTCCTGGGCGGCCAGGATGTCGAGCAGGAGCGAACGCTTGGATTCGCGATTGCACAGGATGGCACGTTGATCGATCGCCTCGATCGGACGTGACTGAGCGGCGACCGAGATATGTTTGGGGTCCTTGAGCAGATCCTTGATCAGGGCCCGGATCTGTTTCGGCATCGTCGCCGAGGTCAGCACGGTCTGGCGCTTGAAGTTCAGCTTGGCCGAGATATCGCGTACCGCCGGCAGAAAGCCGAGATCGAGCATCTGGTCCGCCTCATCGAGCACCAGCGTCGTCGTGCGGTTGAGCTTGATCGCCCCGGAGTCCATGTGGTCAACCAAGCGCCCCGGTGTTGCAACGACGATATCGACACCGCGCGACAGGGCGCGGATTTGCGGAAACGGCTTCGAGCCACCCACCACGAGGGCGACCGAAAAGCGGACATGGCGGCCATAGGCGCGGATGGCCTGCTCGATCTGGGCCGCCAGCTCACGCGTCGGGGTCAGGATCAGGGCGCGGCAGCATTTCGGCTCGACCGGCCCGCTGGCGTCGGCAAGGCCATTGAGGATCGGCAGCAGGAAAGCGGCGGTCTTGCCGGTCCCGGTCTGGGCAATACCGACCAGGTCACGACCGGCAAGCATTTCGGGAATGAATTCCGCCTGGATCGGGGTCGGGCTTTCATAGCCCTCTGCGGCCAGGGCGCGAAGGATAGGCTCGGCAAGGCCGAGATCGGTAAACTTGGTCAAGGGGGCACGCTTTCATCATAGGCATCTGCCGCGCCGGGCCCATGCCCGTCGCGTACGACGCCGTGTTTGCATCGAGGAAGCTTGCGTAGAACAGCCGCCATGTCGGTGTGCCATTCGCGGCACGTCTGGTTTGGCGGGGATCGATACGCAGTTAATCTCGCCAACGCACGCCGTCGATGAGATTGACATCATCTACGCACGGCGTGTTGCCCGCCCTCTCCCACGGATCCGCCGAGGCAGCAAGTCATTTCGCAAGACCGGTATGGCGGCTCGCACCGGACAGCCTGCGCCCCAGGCATAGCCGAGAAGCTGGCGCAGGCCCGGCGCGGCGTAGTCAACGAGGGCTTTCTGAGTATCGGGGAGTTCGGCCGGGAAATCCATCCCCTCGCCGGCCAGATTTTCCCGGGCGGTGCCGCTCTGCTTGCGGTCCGCCCCGATCAGCACCCGCGCGCGCCAGTCCCCGGGCAACGGGTCGATGCCGCACATACCCAGAAGGCCAGTGAAAAAACGCTCGGCAGCGCGGGAATTCAAGTCCTCGAGGTGAAGTTTGATATCCTCGAACCGGACCAGATTGACCGCCGTGCCAAGCCAGGCGGCGGCGTTATGCGTGTAGATCTCCTGCAGGGCGGGCATTTTGCCCGGAATTCCGAAGATCGCCATATTGAGCATGTCCTCGGGCGTAACGACCCGGCCCTTGAGATGGTCGACCCGGCCCTGGAAACTGTCCGAGGCAAAAAAGCGCGCCCGCGCCAGGACCCAGTCATATGGATCACGCAAAAGCAGGATATGGCGAGCCTTGTAGACCGCAATCGCGGAGACGTCAGAGAACAGCAAATGCCCCCAGCTGAGCCGGGGCTCGGCGGGGTCCATTGCCGCGGCATGCTGGGCCAAGATCGGATACTGGATGAAGGCGGCATGGTATTGCTGCGCCACCGGTACGAACATGCGCAGGATATTGCGAAGAAGATGGGTCCCGCTCTTGGGCACGCTGTTGAGAAAGACCGGCTCGGCCAACGCGGCCTGCTCGAACTCCGCGTTGCGCGCATCGAGATTGTCGGGGATCAGATTGACGCGTGGCATGGCCCTCTCCCAAGGCAAATATGAAAAACGAGCGGTGGCAACAGCCACCGCCCGCATTTCATGCAGAATAGATGGCGCGACTAGAAGGTTCGCACCAGATTGACGAAGAAGCGACGGCCATACCAGTCATACTGGGAATAGAATGCCGAAGTTCCGACGGTGTTGAACTCATTGCTTTGCGACCCGGTTACCGCCGGCGGATGCTCATCAAACACATTCGCGACACCCAGGCGGAGGCTCCAGTCATCATTGGCATACTGAGCTGAAAGGTCATGATAGACGACGGATTCAGTCCACAGCTTGTAGTTCACATCGGCACCGAGATAGGTCTCATTATCGGTGCCGTTGAGCCGGTAATACTGCTCACGATTGCTGGTCGGGCCGACATAACGCATGCCCCAGAATCCCGTCCAGTCGCCGCGGACCAGATTGAAGTTGAGATTACCGACCAGCTTGGGATCACCGGCTTCGCCATTACTGTCGCTGGTCGTTCCGCCAAGCAGATTGACCGTGTCTTCCAGCTGGTACGAAGCCCGCGCGCTGATATTAAGATCGCCGAAGCTGAACTCGTGACCATATTCAGCACTGACATCGACACCGCGGTTCACCTGACTGTTGATGTTGATGAAGCTGTCACGCACCTCTGCCACGGCGTACGGCACCGGATCGGTGGAACTATTGCGATCAAACAGGTCGCAAAGCGGCTCAGTGGCGAAGTTCTCGGAGCTATAGCAGCCGGTAATGATCCCTGCGGCACCCAGCCTGGAGACCTCGTTGGCGATCTCGATTTCGAAATAGTCAACCGAAAGCCTGAAATTGGCGAAATTCGGTGACCAGACGAAGCCGAGATTGAGCGAATCCGAAGTCTCCGCTTCGAGAACCCCGAAACCGCCACCTGTCACGATCAAGGCCGACGCGCCGCCACCAGTGAGATTGTTGTCGGGGACATCGGCGGCGCAATTATCCCGGATGGTCTGGGTGATCGCGCCGTCGGCAAGGGCTTGGTCATAATCGATACAGATATCGACAGCGCGCTGGTCCAGATAACTCGTCTGATCGGACAGATAGAGCTCGAACAGGGCCGGCGTGCGGAAGGAGGTTCCCTGGGTGGCACGAAACATCAGCTGATCATTCACGACCCAGCTCAACCCGGCCTTGTAGGTCGTGCCCGAACCATAGCTCGAAACGTCGGTATAGCGGCCCGACAGGGTCAGCGACAGGGATTCAGCCAGCGGCACTCCGGCCAGGAGAGGGATGCCGAATTCCGCGAAAACCGCCTGGGTCGTGTCGGATCCCTGCGTGATGCCGGCCGTCGACTGGCCCCAAATATTGCCGGCCAGGGAAATTTCGCCGGGCGTGTCGTTGATGCTATCTTCGCGGTAATGCAGCCCGACAGCCATGGCCATAGGCCCGGCCGGCAATTGCATCACCTCACCATTGGCAACGGCTTCCAGCGAGAGCTGCTCATAGATGGTCGAGCCGGTCTCTTCGCCGAAGATATAATCGCGCACAGCCTGGTCGGTGATATTGCCACGCAGCAATTCGGGATCGAGCCAGTTCACATCGACGCAGGGCGCGCCGCGCGTCGAGGAGACGGTACCCAGGCAACTCGCTGTTCGGTAATATTGGTCATAGACGGCATCGGCAAAGATGCGCTGGTTCCAGTATTCACCTTCAGAGCGGCTGAACTGCGCTGCAAAATCCCAGGTCCAGGTATCGAGACCGAAGAAGTTTTCACCCTCCAGGCCGGCGACCAACCTCATATAGTCAACCGAAACCGAGCTGTCATTGTGATCGGTGATCGGTGTCGGGCTAAGCTCCTGGAACCCTCCCCAACCAACGGCGAAGGGATCATGGACACCCCAGAGCGTGTCGTCGCCATTGTAGGAATAGATCCAGTATTGCCGGTAGGAGTTGACATAGGTCTCGCGCCGGTTGAGCAGCACCTCACCAAACATGGTCACATCGTCGGTCACTTCATAGTGCCCGTTGATGAATATGCTGTAGCGCTCGGTTTCCGGCACCATGGTCGATTGATCCTGGAACGGGTGGTCGAAGCTGATCAGGGACCGGCCAAGCTCGCTGTTGGCGTCCATCAAATACCAGTTGTCGTCCGGCACCGAGAGGAAGTTCGGATCGGCATGGGATGTCCCGATCGGGGTCAGGCCGGAGGCGGCCAGTGATCCGGTATAGTCATACTGGACATAGTTCGGCCGGAAACGCGGCAGGTTGGAAGGCTGGCCGACCCGGTGATTGTAGTCATACACCCAGACATGGCCCCAAAGCAGGTCTTCACATTTGAATTCGCCCGTCGTCGGATCGACGACGTCGGCGCGCGCGCCGCTAGAATCCGTGACATAGGCTTCGCCACAATTGAAATAATCACGGTCGCCCTGAGCCAGCTCTGCGCGCGAATAGGCGTCGAGCGTAACGCTCAGAAAGCCGCGTTCGAACTCCCAGCCATACGTCCCGCTGATGCGGTATTCCTCGCCGGCCCCGTCCTGCGGGACAGACGCGAAGGCATCGATCGAACCGCCCGCTTCCTGGCGTGTGATAATATTGACGACGCCGGCGACAGCATCAGAGCCATAAAGCGATGAAGCTCCATCCTTCAGCACTTCGACGCGATCAATCACGGAGAGCGGCAGAACATTGAGGTCAAAGGACGACACCCCGCCGCGCACGCCGGCAGGGCCGGCCCGGCGCCCATTGAGCAGGACCAGGGTCCGGTTGGCACCGAGCCCCCGCAGGGAGACGGTCTCAACCCCGGATCCACCATTGGAGACGAACTGGCTGGAAACCGCAGAAGTTACCTGGGACGAGCCGGCCGCGACCGTTGAGTTCTGCAGGAATTCCGAGACGCTGACCACCCCGGCCAGAGCCGCATCGTCGGCCGTATAAACGTCGAGCGGCACCTCGCTGTTGAAGCCATTGCGCCGGATGCGGGAGCCCGTCACCGTAATGCGTTCGCCCGCTGGCATGGCCTCGCTGGCCTCGGCATCCGGCTCCGCCGGAATTGTCTCAACATCCTGCGCGAGCGCCGGCGCGACGCCCAGACCTGCGGCAGCACAACCCGCCAGAATCGTGGAGCGCAACAGCCGCCCCCGTCCCCAATCATTCGACATGGATACCCCCTAGCAACCTTGAGCAACATTCAGCGAACGCGTGAAGCTCACCTCCACCCGCCACTTCTGTCTCAAAGATGTTATGCAATCCCGCGCCACTGCCGCGCCGCCACTCAATTGCGACCAGCGAATTCAGGGTGCGACCAGCGGCCGATATTACGATGAACGGCATTGATCCGGTCGACGAGCGATACACCTCCGACCCCGCCCCCCCCCGACTCATGTGCCGCGGTTGGCCGCGAGGCCGGGCCACCCCGCCTCCCTGGCCCGACTGCCGGGCTGATTGCCCGTTGCCTTCCGGGGACTATCGGTTACCATTTTTATCAGGGACGGTTTGGGAGACCGCACGTCAATCAGATGATTGTCGCAACACGACGCGCTGAAACGCGTCAGAGGTTATCGCACGAGGCGCCATTTCCAGCCGGTGCCGGGTCCGGGCTGCGACGCATCGCTGAGGTCCGCGCCTGGTGTGGACTGGACAATTCCTACGGCACCGGGGAGATCGAATTGGAAACGGGATCGGCAATGCGCATAATTAGGCAATCTCGCGCCTGGCTCGCAGGGCTGGCCATCGCCCTGACAGGATGTGCGACTACTGTCCCCGTCTCCGTCGTGGCGCCGGCCCGTTTCCCCGAGGCCTCGTTGCTGCGCGTTGTCTATGTCGGTGACCTGCGTGGCCGCGGCGGCAATGCGGTACGCGATGCGCTCGAAACCGCGCTGGGCCGCCACACGCTCGACGGCCAGCGATTCTTCACCGTGGTGCGCGATCGACGGCGAGCCGATGGCCATTATGGCGGTCGCATGATCGATGACCGGCGCCAGGAGGAATATTACCAGACGACGCAATCAGTCTGCGTCCGCTCCGGCGATGACCGCTGCGCCTCGCGCGTCAACCGGCAAGTGACCTGCACGCGCTATTATGTCGACCTCGCCGCCCAGGTCGACCTGATCGATGCCCGCACCGGCCAGATCGTCTACTCACGAGATCACCGCAATCGCGCCCAGGACAGCTGGTGCCCGGGACAGGCCGCATCGCGCAGCTATGACCAGCTGGAATTCCAGGCGGCCGAGGGCATCGCTGCGGCTGTCCTGCTCGACGTGGCGCCGCACAATCAGCAGTTCAGGGCCGCCTTCTTCACCAATTCGGACACCGTCAGCGAGGCCAACCGCCCGGCCTTCGAATACGCCACCGAACTGGCGCAGAATGATGCCGTCTACGACGCCTGCCAGGAATGGGGCGCGCTGGAGGCACTCGAGCCGAATAGCGCGGGACTGCTGCTCAATCTGGGCATCTGTTCGGAACTGGTCAGCGATACCAGTGCGGCAGAGAACTACTATTACCGGGTGATGGAACTCGACCCATCCCTGAACAACCGGGCCCAGCAGGGTATCCGGCGTGCACGGATCGCCGCCGCCGGTGTCGATCAGCTCGCCGATATCGCCGACGCCGAACGCGAGGCATGGGACTGAGCGCGTCAGACGGCAGTGACCCGGCGAAAACCGTGATCAGAGGGACGCGCCCTGCCCCTCAGGCATGGATCAGAATGTTTGAACGGCGTCGTTCGGGACTTTCTCGCCGTCGTCGCTCCCGGCAAAGCCATCGAAGCAAAGCCATTTGAGGGTGTTCTGCACCGCAGGCCGGAACACATCCGGCCCGGTTTTGGAATACCGGAAGAGATTGCGTGCCCGGAAACGTCGTGAAAACACGCCGTGACGCTCAACCCTCATTGATCCGGACTCTGTACCGGGGCGGCGCGAGGGCCGCCCCGGTATCGACTTGAGTGCGATCAGAAGGTTTGCGCGATCGTGAACTTGATATTCCGGCCGGCCTCGTAATCGTCCAGATGCAGGTTGCCGAACACCGGGTGGAAGGTGTCGCCACTGCGCGATGCGTGCGAGGTGTAGAGCTCGTCAAACAGGTTATCGACGCCGACATTCAGCGACAGGCCGTTGACCTGGAATGGCTCCGTCCAGCGTGCCGAAATATTGTGCACGGTATAGCCCGGCTTCACCTGCCCGGCACCGGTCGTCAGTTCGGCGACGTTCTGGACATTCCAGTTCACGAACACATCGACGCTGTCGAAGCCGTAGGAGACATCAAGCGTGGCGGTATCGCCATTTTCGCGGAAATCGGCATCGTCAGCACCCGAAGCCAGGCGCGAGGTGTCCAGGTCCCAACCGGAGTAGCTGGCCAGTATGTCCCAATTGCCGTGGATCAGATTGGCGCTGAGCTCAAAACCATCGATCACCGCTTCGCCGAAATTCTGGTCCCAGCGTTCGCCCGTCGTCGTGCCGGGCACATCGACTTCAACCATGTAGTCATCCAGCGTTGTCTCAAACAGGTTGACGCCAACATAGAGGTCGGCACCCAGCAGCTGTGTGGTCCAGCGCAGACCAAGCTCGATGTGTTGTCCGGTCTCGGCCTCGAGGTCCGGATTGACGATCTTGGTGCCACCGCTGCCGGTGAAAGGCTCCGCCAGTTCCGGCCCGCGGAACAGGGTCGAGTAGCCAGCGAGCAATTCGAGATTTTCCGTCACGTCGAACCCGGTTGCCAACCCGAAAGTGGCTTCGCTGAACGCGCCGGTATCACCGGTGGAGACGTAATCAATCTCGTAGTCATTGAAGCGAACCCCCGGACGAAGACGAACACGCCCGAAGTCGATCTCGTCCTCGATGAAGACAGCGGTGGAGCGGGCTTCCTGTTCGATAATGGCGGCGGCGCCACCGATCAGGTCGGGGTTGAAAGCGAGGTTCTGGTCGAAATACTGCACGCCATAGCGCAGCGTGTGGGTCGCATTGCCATCAGTCAGCACCGACTCGGCCAGGATGTTCAGGCCCTGATTGTCCGAACTTGCTTCCTTGACGAAGCCGCCGCCGGCGACCGGGGCACGCTCATCGCGCCACAGGCGCAGATCATTGGTGAAATAGGTCGCGTCGAGCACGATCATGTCGCCCAGATCGAGCTGGTAGGACAGATTGATCGACTCGCGGTCGTATTCCGTTGGCAGCAGGATATCGCCGGTGATCGCGGCATTGGTGCGCACGCCCATGTCCGGACGCTGGGTGTAGTCGCCGGCGTCTTCCACAAGATCGTAGCTGAGTTCGAAGCGCTGGTTCGCGGTCGCGTCAAAGCCGAGCTTGACCAGCATGTTCTCGGTTGTGCCGTCGGAACCGATCGTGCTGATGCCGTCGCCATCTTCGAAATTGTCGCGGTTGACGTTGTGGTAATAGGCCAGAACATCAAAGCGCTCGCCCAGCTGGCCGTAGCCGGTCAGGGAATAGCTGGTCTGCGCGTTGTCGTGGCGGGAGACCATGACGCGACCGCCAAAGGCATTGCCCGTCGCGTCCAGAAGATCACGGGCATCACGGGTTTCAAAGCGGGCCACGCCGCCCCGACCACCGGAGACGACTGAATTGGCCCCGAGCTGGATGTCTGCGGAGCGCAGGATATCCGGATTGATCAGCAGGTTGCCCATATGGTGGTACATGTAGTTCGTCTGCAGGGCGCCATCGATATAAACATCGAGATCGCGATCAGAGATGCCACGAAAACTGATGCGCGTATTGACCGAGTGCGTCCCACCGATTTCAACGCCCGGGAGCGAACGCAGAAGGTCCGAGAGGTGATCGGCCTGCTTCAGCTGCAGATCCTGTTCGCCCAGATACAGGGAGTTCGTCTGGACTGCCGTGCCCCACACCAGAATCTCTTCTGGTGCCCCGTCCTGTGCGAAAGCACCTGCTGCGAGAAGGCCAATTGCGGAAACGCTGGCTGTCAGTTGGACTGCAAAGCGGGTGGTGCGCGACGTGTACATATTGATCCCTGTTACTTGCGAATGAGTTTCGAAAGCGATTAGGGCAGGCGCGAGACTGGGTCAACCCTCTTGAGAGTCATTCGCAATCACAGCGTCAATCGAGCTCGGGATCAATCGACCAGACTGGCGCCGTTGAGCTGGGCAAAAGTGGGGGATGTCAGGGGCAAAGGCGGACCGGACCGCGCGGGCCGGCGGCGTCGCGCCATTTCCAACTATCAGATTTTAACAGGAGAAAATGGCGCGAGTGACGGGACTCGAACCCGCGACCTCCGGCGTGACAGGCCGGCGCTCTAACCAACTGAGCTACACCCGCTTGGTGTTCCCGCCTCAGCGAGAGGCGTTTGTCTAAGGTTTCACTGCCGCCCGGTCAAGCGACTTTGGACAGGCCACAACAGCATGAAAGCAGCACACGCTTCATTGGCCCGCAAAATGCTGCCCGGCCCAGCGCCGTGTCACTGCCAGGGCAGTGTTTATCAAGGTTTCCAAATCGGTAGCGTCAATGGTGAAGGGCGGCATCAGATAGATGATATTGTTGAACGGACGCACCCAGATTCCGGATTCGACAAAAGCGGCTTTCAGCGAATCGAGTTCTGGCAGGGCCTGCATCTCGACCACCCCGATCGCGCCCTGCCAGCGCACATCGACCACACCGGGGATATCGCGCGCGGCCGGCAAGAGACGTTCGAATCCGGCCTCGATGGCGGCGACCTGCTGCAGGCGCGGCTCGCGCTCGAACAGGTCGAGCGAGGCATTGGCCGCGGCACAGGCGGCCGGATTGCCCATATAGGTCGGGCCATGCATCAGGGCCGCGGCTGGATCATCACTCCAGAATGCGTTGAAAATTTTCTTCGAGGCTATGGCGGCGGCAAGCGGGAGCGTGCCACCGGTCAGGGCTTTCGAGACAGTCATGATGTCGGGTGTGACCCCGGCCTTCCCCGCGGCGAACATGGTGCCGAGCCGGCCGAAGCCGGTCATGATCTCATCAAAGATCAGCGGCAGCCCGCGCGCATCACACGCAGTGCGCATCGCCTGCAGGATTTCGGGCGCGTGAAATTTCATTCCCCCGGCACCCTGAACCAGCGGCTCGGTCACCACGCCGGCGATTTGTCCGGCATGCGCGTCGAGCAGCGCCTCGAATTGCGCAATTGAGGCGGCATCGACCGGCAGGTCGGCGATGATCTGGTGCGCCAGGGAGCCGCCGAACAGGGCATGCATGCCCTCATCGGGATCGCATACCGACATGGTGGCGAGGGTATCGCCATGGTAGCCGCCGCGGAAAGCAACGAATTTCGTACGCCCGGCAACACCCTGGTTGATCCAGAACTGGATCGACATCTTCATCGCGATCTCAACGGAAACCGAGCCGGATTCGCAGAAGAAGACATGATTGAGATCCCCCGGCGCCAGCGCGGCCAGCCGCGCCGCCAGCCGCTCCGCCGGATCATGGGTCAAACCCCCGAGCATGATGTGCGGAACGAGGTCGAGCTGGGCCTTCACTGCCTCGACAATGTGGGGATTGCGGTAGCCATGACACACCGTCCACCAGGAAGAGATGCCATCGATCAGCTCGCGGCCGTCGGCGAGTTTGATTCGCACCCCCTCGGCCGAGACGACCGGCAGGGCCGGCGGCGTGGATTTCATCTGGGTGTAGGGGCGCCAGAGATGCTGGGCTGCCGGGTCGCGGGTCGCTGTTTTCATGTCCGGGGCTTTAGCAGGCCTGAAATCTGTGCGACAGGGCTGAGATGACATCGACCAACGCCCTGCCCGCCGCGACGCTCGACGCCTTTGCCAGTACCAAGCTGGCCGGGCTGGAACGCAGCAAGTTGCGCCGCCGCCTTGTCGAGACCGACGGACACGACGCCGTCCGGGTCGAGCAGGATGGACGGGCACTGCTCAATTTCTGCTCCAATGATTATCTCGGCCTCTCGCGCCATCCCGGCGTAATCGCCGCCGCCCAGGCCGCGGCTGCTCGATATGGCACCGGTTCCGGCGCCTCGCGCCTGGTGACAGGCGGGCATCCACTTCTATTCGAGCTGGAAGCGTGCCTGGCCCGTTTCAAGGGAAGCGAGGATTGCATCGTCTTCGGCTCGGGCTATCTCGCCAATCTGGCGATCGCTCCGGCCCTGACTGGGTCGGGCGATCTGATCCTGATCGACGAGCTGGCCCATGCCTGCCTGTTTGCCGGCGCCCAGCTCTCGCGCGCCCGGGTCGAGACCTTTCGTCATAATGATCTCGGCGATCTGGAATCGAAGCTTGCGGAACTGCGACCAGAGGCGCGCCGCGCCATGATCCTCACCGATGGCGTCTTCTCGATGGATGGCGATCTGGCCCCCCTGCCCGGCCTGCTGGCGCTGGCGGACCGCTTTGATGCCTGGGCGCTGGTGGACGATGCCCATGGAGTCGGTGTCGTCGCCAGCGGTCGCGGCTCGGCCCACGCCTTCAATCCACCCGCCCTGGCGCCACTGCAGATGGGGACGCTGTCGAAATCGTTCGGCAGCTATGGCGGCTATCTCTGCGCCTCCCGTGCCGTGTGCGAATTGTTGCGCACCCGCGCCCGGCCGCTGGTCTTCACCACTGCACCGGCCCCGGCCAGCATCGCTGCGGCCCTGCAGGCACTCGCGCTGATCGAGACCGATACAGCCCTGTGCCAACGCCCGACAGCTCTGGCGCGCCGCTTCTGCGCCGCCGCCGGCCTGCCCGAACCGGTCTCGCCAATCGTCCCGGTCATCCTCGGCAGCGCCAGCGCCGCGCTGGAAGCCTCCAGCCGCCTGCGTGAAGCCGGTTTTCTCGTCACCGCGATCCGGCCCCCGACGGTGCCGCGTGGCACGGCCAGGCTGCGCATCACCTTTTCTGCCGCCCATGACGAGGCCGATATCGACCGGCTCGCGGCGCTGATTTCGGCCTGGACGCCGCAATGCGAGGCGGCGGAATAATGCGGCGTCCGATCTTCTTTACCGGAACAGGCACCGATATCGGCAAGACGCATGTCCTGTGCGCCCTGCTCGAGGCCCGGCGCGCGGCGGGCAGCGGCGCTCGCGTACTCAAACCGGTCGCGTCCGGCTTCGACGCCGATGCACTGTCGGCCACCGACACGATCCGCCTGCTGCGCGCCAATGGGCAGGCGCTGAGCGCCGAGGCCGTCAACGCGATGACGCCCTGGCGCTTCAAGGCGCCGGTCTCGCCGGACATGGCGGCGCGGCTGGAGAATCGCGATTTGCGGCTGGGCGCGGTGGTGAACTGGTGTCTCGATCATCTCGACAGGGCGGGCCCGACCCTGATCGAGGGCGCCGGCGGCGTGATGTCACCGATCGCCGCGGACGGGCTTAATCTCGATCTGATCCGCGAGCTCGATGCCCGGCCGGTCATGATCGCGGGCAATTATCTCGGCACGATTTCGCACACACTCACCGCCCTGCGCGCCCTGGACGGGCGCTGCACGGTGATCGTCAACGAGATGACGCCCGGCCCGGTCAGCGCTGCCGAGACAGCGCAGACGATCACGCGTCATGCCCCGCGCGCCGATGTGCGGGTATTCGAGCCCGGTCAAGCCGCTGCCCTGCTGGATATTCTCGACGCCGATTGAGCGTGCAGCGAGCGCTGGGCGCAGAAAGCTCCGTCCGTCAGTAATCCCCTCTCGGGCGATCAATCAGACGACCGAAGAAGATCGCATTGAGGAACATTTTTTCGGTGCCGCGGAAAGTGGCGCGGAAATTGGGATTGTCGGCGAACATCACCACACTGCCACGTCCAAGACGCTGGGCGATCACCGCCGGAGTGCCGGCGATCTCGTCCTGGCGCCGCTGCGAGGCATAGCCCGACAGCAGTGGCTCCGCGGCATATTCCACCACCACCGCAAATGGATCGTCTTCCGGCCGCTCGAGCACGAGTTCGGTATTGCGGTGCAGGGCGATGGAACGGTCTGAATAGCCAAAACCGATCGGATGACTGAAATCGAGATCGCCGGCGAAGATCGCGCCGCCAATGACATGCTCGGCATCATCGATCGGCATCGCGGCATAATCACGGCGGCGGTTCCCGGCTTCGTCTTCGCTCTCATCCTCGTCCGCATCGGCACCATCTTCGACCGGGAAGAAGCTGGCCTGCGCCATTTCGGCCGCCTGGCGCGTCGCGATCAACACGCCGCCATCGGTGCGGATCCAGTCGCGAATGCGCTCCAGGTCGGCGTCAGCAAAGCCGGTATTACCCCCTCCGACAACGATCAGGTGCGAATAGCGCGACCAGTCCAGGCCCGAGAGTTCACTCTTGCGGCGCAGGGTGACAGGCATCTGCATGCGGTGATCGAGCTGATGCCAGACCTCGCCGGCGTCATAGGCGGAAATGCCGTCATCGAACACCAGCAGAACCTCCGGACGCTCGATGGAGCGGAAACCGCTGCGATCGCCCAGATCCGGCGTATCGCCCGGTGTGGAACCGGAGGTGGCGGCATAGACGGGGACGCCGTCCTCGACAGCGATGCTTGAGGCCAGTGCGTGGATTTCCTCGCGGCTGACATCTTGGCCGACCAGAGGGATGAAGGCCGTGCCCGGCCCGAATTCCACCAGCCCCTGGCTGGTCATTATATTCGCCGGTTCGGTGGCGATACGTACCCGGATATCGGCGTCGAGCAGGCGATAGAGGGCACGCGGTGCGTAATAGTCGGACCAGCGCAGCACATAGCCATAGGTCGAGACCGGTGGCGGGCTGAAGCTGATATCGGCGCTATGAATCTCGCCCCCGACCGGCAGGCTGCCGGTCAACGGCGCGTATTCCAGGTCATAGGCCAGCGGCAGCGTCCAGCCGGAGACATCGTAGAACACGTTCTCTTCGAAGCTGGTGACCCGGTCGAACATGGCGCGGATCATGGTGTATTGCGGCTGGCGCATCGAGACGATGTAGGCCTCGCCGGCGCGATAGGTGCGGCCGCCGGCGCGCAGGTCGCTGGCGAGGGCATTGACGCGGATATCATGCCGCTCAAGCAGATCGACAAACAGGTTGAGCCGCGCCGGATCACCCTCGGCGGAGAACACGTAGCCACGGATGCGATCACGGCCGCCATTGGCGACAGCATCGGCAAAGAAGCGGCGCTGATAGGCGGCGATCTCGCCGCGCTGGGCCAGCGCCCCGGAAATCGTCGTCAGCCCGGTGCGGAAATGGGTGCGGATATTGTCGGCATGGCTGACAAGCCCGTGCTCCGACTCGATCAGCCCGCCTCTGGCCGAGCCGATCTCGAACAGGATGCCCAGCGAGCCATTGACCTGGGGATAGGTCGAGCCCTTGCCGACATAGAAATTGTCGAAGCCTTCCTCGGTGGTATAGAGCCGCGCTTCCGCGTCGAGAAAGCCGACATGGTGGCGGGCGATGTTCAGGGTCAGCGCGCGCGCCTCATCGGGGATCAGCGGATTGAGCCGGCGCGGCTCGCCGGGGTGAAAATAGAAGGTCGCCTCGGTACCCATCTCATGGAAATCGGCCGAAACCTGCGGTTTCCAGCGATGCCATTGGGTCAGCCAGGCCTGCGATTCCGGCTGGGTCTGCAGCAGCCACTGGCGATTGAGATCGAACCAGTAGTGATTGGTGCGCGCCTCGCCCCAGGTGCTGTGCTGGGCATGGGCCGGATCGGTCACCGCGACGTCGGAGCCAAACATCGTGACCGCATTGGCGCGCCGGTTATGGCCGTCCGGATTGAAGATGGCCGTGATCAGGATGACGCTGTCAGCGAGCGTTTGCTCGATCTCGGCACCCTGGGCAGCGGCCAGATGATAGAGCATCGGAATCGCCGCATCCATCCCGGCCGGTTCGGCGCCGTGAACCCCGTAATTCAGCCACAGGATCGCCGGTCCGTCGCCAGCCGCCGCACCCGGTTCGAGCTGGGCGATGTGGGCGGTACGAATCGCGTCGATCCGGGCCTGGTTTTCCGGCGAGGTGACGACGAAGAACAGGATCGGGCGATGCTCATGGGTGTAGCCGATAGTCTCGACGGTGATGCGATCGGAGCCTTGCGCGATCTCGGTGAGATAGCTGACCATCTGCTCATGGCGCACCGGCCGGTCGCCCAGTTCGAAGCCCAGCCTGGCCTCGGGCGCCGGCACCGAGGCGTCATAGCCGGTGTCGGCCAACTGGAAAAACCCGATCGGTTCGGCCAGGGCAGGTGATGCCAGGCCCAGCGACGACAGGCCCAGCAGGATCGCGGCGATTGGTTTGAAGACTGACATGAGCGGCCCCGAGCTGTTTGATCTTAAGGCAGGCTAGCGCGTGCGGAAGAAAGGGCAAGACCCGGGGCTGGATGGGCGCCAGGGCGCCGCGCGAATGGCTGCCGGCCCGCCTTCGCCCTGCGGGCCAGGCCGAGTGCATTGTCGTCGGAGATTTGGCGTTAGGGCCTGCCCAGCCGTAGCTGAGAGATAACGAGCGGCCCGCCTTCGCCCTGCGGGCCAGGTCGAGTGCATTGTCGTCGGAGATTTGGCGTTAGGGCCTGCCCAGCCGTAGCTGCGAGATGACGAGCGGCCCGCCTTCGCTACTTCGCAGCGAAGGCTGGTGGGCGGTGAGGGGCTCGAACCCCCGACCCTCTCGGTGTAAACTATTTTCCCCCGCACTTCAGCGCCTAACGCGACCTATCACAAACAAGCGGGCGCATCCCTTTCTAGACTGCCATGTTCAACTCACGTTAGAGTCCGTTATAGCGACGAAAAACGTCGTCTATTGTCCCTTCGCGTTACCCCAAAGACGATGCGGGTAACAGACATCGGCCAGCTAGAGGTGCTCTGAATGGCGAGGCTCACAGACCAGACTCCAATGATGCGGCTCACCGACCTTAAGGTGAAGTCGCTTCCCCCCGACCCGTCGCGGCGACTGGAGATGCCAGACCCCGGCCAGGCCGGGCTCTACCTGATTATTCAGCCGAGCGGGCGGAAAAGCTGGGCTGTGCGCTATCGTCAAAACGGACGAAGCCGAAAACTGACGCTGGGCAGGTTTCCGGCTATTGGCCTTGCCGATGCGCGCCAGATGACCGCCAAAACGCTGGACAAGATCGAACGGGGCGAAGACCCGGCATCTGACAAGAAGGCTCGGCGGACTGAGACCGGCACTTCGGGACATCAGCGAACTGACACCCTCGCGGCGCTGGTCGCGGAATACTTGCAGCGACGGCCCCGCGAGAAAGCACTCCGATCTATCGGCGAGGTGAAGCGGATTTTCGATAAGTACGTTCTGCCGGTCATAGGGCAGCGCCCTGCTGCCAAAATCACGAAACGCGAGATAATCGACCTGCTTGATGGCATCGCGGACCGCCCTGCACCGATCATGGCCAACCGGACTTTTGAAGCCCTGCGCGCGCTATTCAACTGGTCAATAGGCCGCGACTGGATGGCGGCTTCCCCGATGGCTGGCATGAATAAGCCGTTCGAGACCCAAAGCCGCGACCGGGTGCTATCAGTCGATGAGATTCGCTGGTTCTGGAAAGCGACCGGCGCAATGGGCTACCCGTTTGGCGATGCCTTGCGAGTGTGCCTCCTGACTGGGCAGCGCGTCGGCGAGGTCAGCGGCCTTACCCGGAGTGAAATCGGGCAAGAGCAGATGATTCAAGTGACGGAAGCAAACGGCGAGCGGATCGAAACCACGGCCCCGGGCAACGTATGGACCATTCCCGCCGCACGGGCGAAGAATGGGGAGGAACACAAGGTTCCCCTTGCCGACCCGGCGCTGGCCATCATCGAAAATGCGCCCGCTATCGGCACCAACGGGCTGGTTTTCACGACCACCGGACTAAGCCCGATATCTGGCCGGTCAAAAGCGAAGGTCCGTCTTGACCGACTAATGGCGGCGGCGGCGGAGGAGGAGCGCGGCGAAAAAGCCGAGATTGACCGTTTCACGATACACGACCTCCGGCGGACATGCGCCAGCCAGATGGCTGAACTGCGCGTTGCCCCGCACGTTATCGAGGCCGTCCTAAATCACCGGACCGGCGTCGTGCGCGGAATTGCGCGCGTCTACAATAGATACGACTATGGAATCGAAAAGCGGGAGGCGTTGGACGCCTGGGCGCATCGCTTGAACGATCTTGTGACGGGCAAGCCTGCGGAAATGGCAATCGAAGTGGAGGCTAAGCGTGACCGATGCTGATGATCCGATACCCACTCGGAACGGCGAGAAGCAATCCGCCGCTCCTTCGCTTGAGGACGTATTCAGGAAGCACCTTCACATATCGCAAAGCGAAGCCGACCTAGCCGCAGACTGGTTCGCAAGCTCAGCTTGGGGCAACCCAACCGGGTTTTACCATCGCTCAGCGGACATGAAGGACCTCTTCGACCTACGAAATGCGGTTTCTGCAATGCTTCGTTTTGACGTTCATGGGAGCGAAGAAGTGCAAGAGCTTCTCCGCCTAAATATGATTCAATTGGATATCGAAACTGACACAAAAAATGCTACAGACGCCGCAGAGAAATGGCGACCAAAGTCGCATGACTCTTTTGTCTCGTCCAAACAATTCATTACTAGATGGCAGAAGGCAATTGACACGACAATTCGCACTGTAGAGCAGTCATCGCTGACCGTAAGATCGAGACAGCGCGTAAATGTTGAAGGCGTAAATATTGTAGACCGCGCACGTTTGTTATGGGAGCGGAAACTCGGGTCGCCAGCACCAGCGCGCGGGCTCAATGTTGCCACGGCTTTCGGCGAATACCTATTTGATTTGTTTGAGGCTTGCGAGTGTGAGGGTGACCCAAGATCCGCATTCCACGCGTGGTCACGCCACATAGGTGCCCGCGTGCATAGTGACGGCGAAACTGGTTAGCTCACTGTGATCGGAAATGGTGCTTCAAGGCTCCACATTCTGCCCCATGTTCAAACCATGGAGCGAAACACATGCCCTCCCCTGCCATCAATACCCACCGACACATCCCCGCCGCGACCGTCCGCGAATTGTGCGGCGGCATTTCTGACATGACGCTTTGGCGCTGGCTGGATCAACGCGACTTTCCTGAACCGGCCCGCATCGGCCGCCGCCGCTACTGGAGAGAGACGGAGGTGCTCGCGTGGCTCAACACCTTCCGGGAGGCGGCACAATGACCGCCCGCCGCTGGAAACCCGCCCGCTTGACTGTGGAAATCGACGGCAACCGCCGCGCCTTTGTCGGGCGCAATGCCGAAATCATGCGCGCAATGATCGAGCGTGGCTCTGTAAGTTCTGCGGAGATTGAACCGGGTGTTCGCCTTGCCGCCATCGTCCACAGGCTGAAACGCTCCCATTCGATCAGCATTGCATCCGCGCGGTTCTGCAACGCCCGTGGCGATGGTGGGGAGTATGCCGCTTACAGCCTCACAGCGCCCGCTCGGCTTGTCGAATACCAGCCCGGCGAATGGCAAGGCGTGAGGGTCGATTAATGGCAAAACCCCGCAAAGCATGGCGCGGGCATGACGCCACCGGCAGAACCAAGGGGGACGGCAAAGTCACCGCCCTACCCCTTGCGCTTGTGCAGGAGCCTGCTTGGCGCGCGCTCTCCCCTAAAGCCCAAATGACATACATTTGGCTTCGCTTTGAAGGGCGTGATCGGCAATTCAGCAACAACGGCAAAATACAATTGAGCGTCAGGCAAGCGGCGCAGCGGCTGGGCATACACCGGAACGCGGCGGCGGGCGGCTTTCAAGAATTGCAGCAGAAAGGCTTCGTCGTGGTTACCGCCATGGCCGCGCTCGGCGTTACAGGCGAAGCGCGCGGCCCGTCCTATGAGCTGACAGAGTTTCCGTTGCCGCAGGCGTCACACCCGGTAGGGCGGCGACTCTACAAGGCATGGAAGCCGGGCAACGACTTTGAGGCGGTCCGGCATCCCGCAAACAACCCCAAGGGCGCGAACGGAAAAAATATCCCGTCTCGAAAAGCGGGACGGTGCTGTCCCGAAAAGGAGGACGGTTAGGGCCTTCCTGTCCCTGAAAAGATGACAGGGCGTCCCGAAAAGGAGGACGGTTAGGGCCAAAAACCGCCCGCGACCGTCCCGAAAAGCGAGACATCCTTATTACCATACCCAGTCTCTCAGAATATCAGCCTTAAACACGCGATTTGTCCGAATGGCCAATTTTGGCCCGAACGGTCGCCAGCGAAAACGGAGTAACGATCATGCCTGTATCATTCGTGAGCAATCCGCCCGTCGTGGATGCCGCCTCTGGCATCGTATCAATCGAGTTTGAAAGCGGCGGCGAAACCGTATCCGTTGCGCTCTCTCGCAATGCCGCATTTGGGCTTGCCCATTCCCTAAGCCGTTCAATTGCGGAACTGGACGCGCCAGGCACGGTGGTGAACTTCTCCACAAGCAAGGGCAAGGACGCTTGATATGTCCGCATGTTCCCCTTGTGTTCCAACCGCAGGTGTGCTAGATAATGGTCTGTCGCAGCCTTTGGCGCGGCACCCTCTCGCGTTCGAGTCCTTGACCGAACAGCACGCCATCCAGCCGGACCCAATGCGGGCCGGTGCGTTCTGTTACGAGGCACTGACGTGACCCCAATCAAATTCGACATATCCAGCCTTAGCCTGGGCCGCGCCTTTGCGCTTGAGGTGAAAGCGTCCGGCTCTGGCGAGATTGAAGGATTGGCTAGCCCATTTGGCGGCAGTCCTGACAGCTACGGCGACATCATCGAGCCGGGCGCATTCTCCGCAAGCCTTGCCAAGCACAAAGCCGCTGGCACCGCTCCCGCGCTTCTCTGGGCGCATGATCAGTCACGCCCTGTTGGCCGCTGGTCACAGATGCAAGAACGCGCGGACGGCTTGCACGTTAGCGGACAGCTCAACCTGAAAACCGAAGCCGGACAGCAAGCCTATGAGCATGTCAAAGGCGGCGATCTGGACGGGCTTTCCATCGGCTTTGGCATTGCTCCCGGTGGCGCTTCTGTCGATCGGCAGGGCGTGCGGACGCTCAAGGCGCTGGATCTGTACGAGGTCAGCATTGTGACGCTTCCGGCAGCTCTCTCTGCCCGCGTGCAGCAAGTGAAGTCCATCACCGGCCCTGACGAATTGCGCGACCTCCTGAGAGGCCACGGCTTGCCTGTGCGCTTCTGCGAGAAGGTAGCGGCGGGCGGCTGGGCACATCTGCAAAACGCAACACCTCAACAACTCGAAACCGAGGCGAAGGCACAGGCCGAAGCCGACACTATGGCAGCGATTTTACGGGAGCTTCGCCGCTACGCCTGACCCGCTCCCAATCAACGCAGCGTCGTGATGACGCCGCAGCTCATGGATAGAAAACATGGAAATGATCGCAGACATTCGCGCGTCACTGGACGCCATCGATAAGAAGACCGCCGCAGGCATTGAAGCCGGGCGGGCCACCAAAGAAATCTCCGAAAGCGTGACGGACCTCAAGTCACGCCTAAACCATCTGGAAGCGGTCGCGGCACGCCCGCAGCTCCGCGACAATGACGGCAGCTACGTCACGCCTGAACAAAAAGCGCACGCTGATGCGTTTGGCGATTGGCTCCGCAATCCGAAGTCACAGACGAAAATGGCCGCGCTTGAAGGCTTCAAGGCCGTTACCATCGGCTCTGATGCGGGCGGCGGCTACGGCGTGCCTGAAATCATCGCGGCGCAGGTACAAAAGCGCCTGCTTGACCTGTCGCCAATGCGCCAGATTGCCCGCGTCGAAACCGTCTCATCCTCTGACTTCAAAATGCTGGTGGACATCAACGGCGCGTCGTCGGGCTGGGTTGGCGAAGGCGACACCCGCAGCGAAACAGACACCGCGCAGCTTGGCGAAGTCGCCCCGACATTCGGCATTGTCTACGCCTACCCGAAGGCGTCGGAAGAATCCTTCGCGGACATACAATTCAATGTGCAGGAATGGCTTGTTCGCAGCGTGTCCGAGCAACTGGCCATTGCCGAGGGCGCGGCGTTCGTGTCCGGCGACGGCACCAAAAAGCCCACGGGATTTCTCGACGCGACCCCTTCCGCATCTGGCGACAGTGAAAGCCCAGCGCGCTCATTCGGGCAATTACAATATGTCCCGACCGGCAACGCTTCCGGCTTCGGCAGTCTCTCCGTTACGTCGCCTGAATTTTTCCCGGCTGATGTTCTGTGGACAACCGTATATTCCCTGCGCGCTGGATACCGCGCCAATGCTCGGTGGGTGATGAACTCAGCAACGGCTGGTGTCATTCGCAAGTTCAAAGATGCGGACGGCAATTACCTCTGGCGCGATATGCTGGCAGCCGGCCAGCCACCGCTTCTGTGTGGCTATGAAGTCGTCATTGACGAGAACATGCCGGACGTGAGCGCGAACGCCTACCCCGTCGCCTTTGGTGACTTCCAGCGCGGCTATCTGATCTGTGACAGCTTTGGCTTCCGCGTGACGGTAGACGACAACGTGACGACGCCTGGACAGCTCAAGTTCTATGCTCGCAAGCGCGTCGGCGGAAAGACCCTGGACGACAACGCAATTAAGCTCATCAAGATCGCGGCGAGCTAACCGAATGGGGGGCGGGTTACTCCGCCTCGCCCGTCACGCTCGCACTTCACAAATGGCGGACGTGACCAGCCTCGGCTCTGTACGGACATGCGGAGCCGAGGTTGCCCCTAGGGGGGCAAGAATCCTTAGCCCTCGGGCATGGGTACCGGCGTGGGAAACTCTTCTTCGATAAACCGTAACAATTCAGAGGCTGAAAATGGCAAAACCCGGACGAAAATCGGCAGCGGACCTATTGAAGCCGCCGCGCTCGCTGACGGACCGGCGACCGGCTGCACCGGCTGACATGACGGCAGCGCAAATCCGCACTTGGGAGCGCATCGTCGCTAGTGAGCCGACTAGCTGGTTCGCTACCGCCGCGCAGCAAGATTTGCTCCGACTGTTCTGCGAGCACGCCAGTTTTCGGGCGGACCTGCAAACCCTGATTGACGACTGCCAAGCCGAGGCTATCGCCTGCGACGAAAGAGGCCCGGCATTCCTTCGAATGCTCACGGTACGCGACCGCGAGACGAAGACACTGGCCGCCCTCGCCCGGCAAATGCGCCTAACGCATCAGGCACGATACACGCCGCAAGCCGCAGGGACAGCCGAACGCAACAACCCTACGGGCGGGCGTCCTTGGGAATAGGAACCCGGCTCTAAAGAAGGCGGTTTCATAGATGGCTGATCCGGGAATGCCATTAGCGAGGCGTGTGCTCGGTGCACATGAGCTTCAACTCGCTGACGACGGCGTCGCAGGTTTGGCAGAGTTCGAAAATGGTCTGACGTACAGGGCGCCCCGTAAGTGGTCCAGCATCGGTGAAGACTACCTCAAACGTTAGGTGATAATCGTAGTCGAAGTGCCCTTCCGGACCGACCGTACCGACTTCCACCTCCTGTTTGGAGCTATCCCAGCGAGGCGGGATTCGCATGCAGATAACGTCCTTGGCTCCAACGCGGATCCCGGCCCCAGTAATTTTGGCGTCAGGTGCGCAAGCGACTCTGTGCTTTTCTCGCGCGGCGGTTATGAGCTCGCAGAGCAAGTGGTTGTTGGGGGGGGAGGCTTCGTCAAGAGCTGGGTGAAGCTGGAGGCTCGAAAGGTACATTGTGACGTAGTCGGGGAAGTCGAATACATCCAGTTTCCCCCGAACATCACCCGCAGAATTCCCCGCAGGAAAGTAGAGCATCTTGGGGGCATCCTTGCCTTTGACGATCTTAAAAGTGGCGCACATGGCCATGTCGAGTGCGTGTCTGAGATCGGCGATTGCCCCACTCATCGCGTCTCTCGCGCTGATCGGAATGTTGTCTTCGAGCACGATCTTATAGGTTTTGTTTCCGGTGTCCGCATCGCTATAAACGACTGAGCGGCATGCGGTGTTTTCGAAAAAACTGGTTGTGATTTTGTCGAACTGCTCCAAGCTACGGCGTGTCTTCTCGATGTTGTAGAACGCTGACTCGAATTCGATGTCGGGATTAGTCATGTCAAACTCGAAGAAAGAAGATGGGCGCAGCAAGGAATAGGCCGCCCGCCCCGAGACGCCGCTTGCGCCTCAACGGTAACGCCGTTCGAGGCGAATCGGGTGCGTAAGGCGGAATAATGCAAGCGGTGCGTGAGTTAGTCCAGTCAGCCACATGGACCCCATTCCGCCGCACCGCGGTGACGAGTCAATTTCATAACCGAGCTGTAAACTATTCCAACGCTCGTTTATGGTGCGCTCATGGCTACCGTTCAATCACTCGATCACATTATTGGCTCCCGCATCGCCTTGGCGCGGATTGTTCGCGGCTGGACATGTGGCCAGCTCGCGGACCGCGCTGGTCTCGCCCCTCGCACCGTCAAATGTATCGAAGCGGGCAAGCTAAGGGCCGGTGCAACCCGACTGTTCAGTTTTGCCGTTGTTCTGGGCGTGCCGATTTCATGGTTTTTCGAGCCAAGACCGCGACTGCCTCAGCGTCGTCAGCTAACCCGGCAATGAGCCATAAAGTTGGTCACGGGACATCCCAAGTCTGAAGCTCCCCCGCATGTTCTCCAAGGCTTGGATTGGGGACCAAGGCGCAGTTCAGGCTCAATCTCGGAGCAGACGTTCTACGGTCAAAGGCATGTGGATTGAACGGCGCACAGACCGAAACATCCCCAGTTTGAGAGTTCAGGCGATAGACCGATGGCCCCTCCGCTAGGGCGAACTGGTAGCGCGGGGGCTGGGAAAGCGTAGCGTGGAGGGCGGCTGCGGCAATTATGCATCCGCCGATCAGTGCCGCATTGAGCGTGTAACGAGTCATTTGTTCAATTCCTAAATGAGCGTTTGCCGGACTCAGATAGTGCTCCACCTGAGGATGAAGGTGAAAGGGACGCCATCGAATCATTCTATCGAGAATGCGGGGCTGTGGCGGGCATCACCAAGAGACGCCTCCGCGCGGTTCAATCAGGCCCCAAACACATTTGAAGGCAGACCCGCCTTCGCTGGAGGTTTTGGATGATGAAGCAAATGCTTATCGCCCTCGCTGTCGCACTTGTCACGGTATCGTGCGACGCTCCGACTGCACCTTCGCGGACCTTAGCCGAACCGATTTATGAATTCACATTCCCCGAGGTCAGTGAGCTTGATCCGCCGTCGGGAGAGGCAGTTATGTCGCCCATGCGATGCGTTGCCGTACAACAGCTTTCCAACCCCGAAAACTTGAATTTCTTGCGCCGCTATATCGGCAATGGCTACGCCGACTACCAAAGGGACTTAGTCGAGCGGGCTGGCCTAGCCGACCAACCCCTTGGTCGCGTGCTTGGTATCGATCCAAGCTCCCATTTCACGGGGCAGCCAGGCGACCGAATCCAAATCTTTTCGGATCACCTCATAGTGGATAAACGCAATCCTGTTGAGCCTGAAGCCGATGAACGGGAGCCGTACTGGTTCGGCGAGCATACGGCAGACGATGGTTTTGGACCGAGAATCTTGATTACCCAAAATGCCGCCTGTGTTTTTTCTGCAGCGGTGTCTCGCGATATGCGGGTGCGTGAACGACTCGACACGCGCTGTGCGACAAACCCAACTTCCGACTTATGCAGTCGGCGAACACCACAGCCAGAATGAACGCCCACTCAATGCTGTGGCAGCGAGGCGGAAACGATTCGGCTTCTACGGGGATGCGCCCCACCACAGCCACGTCGGGGTACCATTTCAGTGGAGAGCTGATGAGCCACCCGTTACCCTGTTCGTTACCCAAATACCGAACACAGCACCTCTAGCTGTCAACAAATTACATTAAGCTATTGAAAGTAATGGTGGGCGGTGAGGGGTTCGAACCCCCGACCCTCTCGGTGTAAACGAGATGCTCTCCCAGCTGAGCTAACCGCCCGATCCATCAGGATCCATCAGCTTGCGCCGATCTGGAGGCGCTTTCTAGTCCGGCCCGGGTGCCGGGCGCAAGCCAAGACTACTGCGCCTGGCTGGCATCACGCGTCACGGCGCCGAGAATGAGATCGACCTGCGCCAGGGCATCGGCGGCGGGGTCGCTCGCGCGGCTGTTGGCGAGCGTGACGCTGATAATACCGTGCACACTGGCCCAGAGCGCACGCGCGGCGCGTGCGCGCCGTACCGGGTCGGCAAAGCCCGGCAATTCGCCGATCACCGATTCGACAATCGCAAACAGCGCCTCCTCCGACTGAAAATACTCGGCCGGCCGCCCCGCCTCGACACGACGGCTGGTGCGCAGGACGGCGTCCCAACGCCGGCCGTTCTCCAGCACAAATTCGAGATAGGCCCGCGCCAGCGCCATCAATCGCGCCTCCGCATCGCTCCCCTCATCGGTCATCGCCTCGAGCGCGGCGCGGTGGTGGGCGGCAAATTCGCGATGGGTTTCCAGGTTGAGGGTACGGACCAGGGACTCGATATCGCCGAACAGCTTGTAGATCGAACCGACGCTGAGGCCTGCCTCGCGCGCAACCGCCCGTGCCTGCAGCCCCTCGAGACCTTCCGCGGCGAGCAAGGTGCGCGCGGCCTGAAGCGCCAGGTCACGGTCGCGCTCGGTCAGGCCCGGCCGGCCGCGGGGTTTTCTGGCCGCAGGCCTGGCTGGCTCGGGACTTTTTGGGAGGCTCTCATCCATGGCCCCAGCCTAGCGGAAAATAAATAACGAACAACGTTCTTTTTAGCTTGCCTGAATCTGATTCACAGACAATTTGTGAACATCGTTCGTTTATCGAGAGCCTTCACCATGACGACCTACCCGTTCAGTCTCAACACGCAGCTGCGCCCCGCATCATTCCGTCACTGGCTGCGCCTGCGCCCTGCCCGCGGTCACTTCCGCATCGGTGATGGCTGGCTGGCCGCCTATCTGTGCCTGCTGCTGGCGGTGCTCAGCCTGGCCGGCGTTCTCGTCTTCCATTTCCCGGCTCAGCTCACCATTCCGCAACTTCGCGCAAGTTATGATATTCCCACCCTGCGCGCCGGCCTGGGAGCCCTGATGATCCTCTCCGGCGTGTTCGGTGTGCTCGCCCTGATGCGCAAACGGCTGACGATTGCCGGCGCAGGCCTTGGCGTCCTTGCCCTTGCCGCCCTGCTCGGCGGTGCCGACACGCCGCTGGGACCGATCCAGGCCTCACGCTTCTATGTCGGCCTCGACTGGTTCGTGCTCGGCCTGCTCTCCACCGGGATCGTCTTTACCCTGCTGGAGAAGGCCGCACCACTGCGCGAGGACCAGCCGGTCCTGCGCGAAAACTGGTCGCTCGACCTGAAGCACTTCTTCGTCATGCACTTATTGCTGGGCGCCTATCTGGCCGGCACCAATTTTCTGCTTGTCCAGGGACTGGGCTGGGCGCGATTCGAGATCGTCACGGAATTCATCGCCGGCCTGCCCTTCATCGTACAGTTCTTCGCCATCATGCTCGCTGTCGATCTGGTCGAGTATGGCGTGCACCGTGCCTATCACAGTCACCAGGCGCTTTGGGGCATCCATGCCGTCCACCACTCCTCCAGGACAATGGACTGGCTGGCGAGCTCGCGCCTGCACGTGCTTGAAGCCCTGATCACCCGCACCGCGACGCTGGCTCCGGTCTTCCTGCTCGGCTTCGACCAGGCCGTCGTCAATGCCTACGCCCTGATGATCGGTTTCCACGCCACCTTCATCCACGCCAATATCGACTGGGATCTGCGCTGGCTGGAGCCGGTTTTCGTCACCCCGCGTCATCACCACTGGCACCACGCGCTGGAAGAGACGGCACACAACAAGAATTTCGCGGTGCATTTTTCCTTCATCGATCGCCTGTTCGGCACCTTGCACATGCCTCGCGGCTGGCCCGCCGAATACGGCATCGGCGCTGAGGAGCCCGCGCACAGTTACCGCGCCCACACCCTGCATCCGTTCAAGGGCTTGATCGCGGCCTGACCGCCCCGGCTGACAACGGTACAGGCACGATATTTTCCCCCTTGCGTGAACCGGATTCAGCTCTAGCGTTTTTTATGAACATAGTTCACAAAAGGAGATGCTAATGTTCAAAACCCTGTTCACCATCCTGCGCGGCCAGACCGCCCGGGCGCGTGACGAGATCGAGGACGGCCATGCCGTGCTGATCCTGGAGCAGAAACTGCGTGAAGCCACCGCCGGGCATGAACGCGCCAAACGCGCCCTCGCGACAATGATCCTGCGCGAGCGCAACGAGAAACGCGCGCTCGCCGGCGTCATCGCCCGGATCGGCGATCTCGAGGCGCGGGTCAGCGATGCCCTGAACGCCGGAATGGAGGCCTTCGCCAGTGAAGGCGCCGAGGCGATCGCCGACCTTGAACGGGAAAGCGAGGTGCGCGAGCAGACGCTGGAGCGAACCGGGCTCGCGGCCCGGCGCCTGCGCCTGATGATCGAGAAGACCGACCGGCGGCTGGTTGAACTCCGGCTTGGTCTGACGACCGCCCGCGCGATGGAGGCCGAACGCGGCGCGACACGTGAATTGCGCGGCGATTTCGCCGGCATGGCCGCGATCGCTGAGGGCGAGGCCGTACTCAAGCGGGCCCTGGAACGCACCGACCCGGGCGAAGAGCTCGATATTCTCGACCAGCTCGACGCCGAGCTGAGCGGCGATGACCTGATCGACCGCATGGACGCCGAGGGACTGGGCACGCCGCCGCGCACGCGCGGAGCAGACGTGCTCGCCCGGCTGCGGGCCAAAACCGCAACCGGCACTGATGCCGGCCAACCCCAGACCGTTTGAAGGAGAGCATCATGCTGGGACAATCGAAACTCTGGGTCAGCTTCAATTATGCCTGTGTCATCGCCGCTTATGCGATGCTCGGCCTGTCACTGATCCTGATGCCGGTCGATCTGTCGACCAAGGGCTATGTCGGGATGGGCGTACTCTTCCTGACCGGCTCGCTCGTTACCCTGGTCAAGACACTGCAGGAACAGCGGATCAATGAGCAATTCTCCTCCAAGGTCGAACGCGCCCGGCAGGAGAAACTGCTCAGCGATTACGTCGCCACCGAATAGGCGATCTCGCGCATGTGGCGGGCCTGGTGCGACAAGGCACCAGGCCCCTCGCCTCAATCGACCTTGACGCGATCGATACGGTCGGCGGCATAGCAGCCGAGCATCCTGATCTCGCGGGTATGCTCCTCGAGGACAGTGAGACTGTCGCGCAGTTTGGGGTCATCGAGATGGCCCTCGACATCCATGATGAACATCTCTTCCCACGGATTGCCGGCGATCGGGCGCGATTCCAGCTTCACCAGATTGATGCCGTGATCGCGAAAGCCCGTCAGCGCATTGACCAGGGCACCCGGATCATCACGCGTGGTGAACATCATCGAGGTCTTGCACTCGACCCCGCGTGCCGGCAGCTTGCTGTCCCTCGCAAGCACGATGAAACGGGTGATATTCTGCTCGTGATCGCCCACGCCATGGGCGAGGACGTCAAAACCGAACAGTTTGGCTGCATCCTCGCCGGCGATGGCGGCTGCCGTATCATCCTCTTCCAGCAAGCGTTCGAGCGCCCGGGTCGTGCTCGATGACATGTGGGTCTCGATCTCCGGATGCCCGGCGAGATAGCGGCGCGATTGCGCCAGCGCCTGCGGATGCCCGAAAACCCGGGTAATCCGGCCATTGCCCGAGGCCTTGCCGATCAGGCAGTGATCAACCCTCAGCATGAATTCACCGGCAATTCGGGTGCGTCCCTCAAGCAGGATATCGAACACTTCATTGATCGAGCCGGTGGTGGTGTTCTCGATCGGCACGACACCGAAATCGACCTCGCCGGTTTCGACGGCCCGGAAGATCGAGACGAAATCGCGTTTCGGCGATGGCACCACATTGGCGTTGCGGCGGGCGAAGATCTTCTGCGCCGCGATATGGCTGTAACTGCCCGGCCCGCCGAGATAGGCGACGCTGGCCTCGTTGAGATCGGCATCGCGCATCGAGTCGAAGCGGGTGCGCTGCATCCGGATCGAGTCGTCAAACAGGGCATGAAATATCTGCTCGACCAGCTCGCGCGAGACGCCGCCGGCCTCGGCGCGCGCGACGGCTTCGCGCAGTATCGCCTGCTCGCGGTCGCGGTCCCGGACCGGCAGGCCGGAGCGGACCTTCTCATCGACAATCGCCTCGACCAGCGCCGTGCGCCGGGCAATGGCATCGACGAGATCGCGATCGATCTGCGAGATCGATGACCGGATCTCGTCGCGGGAAACCTGTTCAGACATGGTCTGCCTCTTTCTCAAAACAAAAAGGCCTCCCCGGTTGGGGGAGGCCCTGGAAACTCGCTGCTTGTCGCGCGCGCTAGCCGGCCACCGCCCCCGAACGGGTTGCGTTGCTAAAATAGCCGGTAAAATAAAGCGGTGCACAAGTCATGACGACAGTCTGCGATCCTGCCCGGCCCGCGTCAATAACGCAAAGCCGCAAGGCGCAATTTTTGTGCAGAAAAAAGGCCGGGACGATAAATCCCGGCCTTTCATTTCCAATGCGGCCGGAGCCGGAGGCAAGTTAGTGTGCGAGCTGGGACTCGCTGCCATCCGTCGGCGTATTGGCCATACCGGCCAGGGCCGCGGCATCGGACTCGGTCCACTCGACCGGCTCGACCGGCTGGGTCAGGGCGCGGGCCAGGACTTCATCGGCGGTTTCGACCGCGATGATCTCCAGACCCTGTTTCACATTGTCCGGAATTTCGACGAGATCCTTCTCGTTCTCCTTCGGGATCAACACGGTCTTGACGCCGCCACGCAGGGCCGCGAGCAGTTTTTCCTTCAGCCCGCCGATCGGCAGGACATGGCCGCGCAGGGTGATCTCACCCGTCATTGCCAGATCCTTGCGCACCGGAATCCCGGTCAGCACCGAGACGATCGCCGTCATCATGCCGATACCGGCCGATGGACCATCCTTCGGCGTCGCGCCTTCGGGGACGTGGACATGGATGTCCGTGGTGCGGAACACCGTCGGCCGGATACCCATGGAAGGCGCCCGCGACTGCACGAATGAATTCGCCGCCGAGATCGATTCCTTCATCACATCGCGCAGATTGCCGGTGACCGTCATCTTGCCGCGACCGGGCATCTTGACCGCCTCGATCTGCAGCAGATCGCCGCCCGCTTCCGTCCAGGCCAGGCCGGTGACGAGACCGACACGGTCCTCGCGCTCGGATTCACCGAAACGGTATTTGCGGACGCCAGCGAATTCGCCAAGGTTTTCCGGCGTGATATCCACGCGTTCGGCCTTGCCGGTCTGCAGACGGCGCACCGATTTGCGGGCCAGATTGGCCAGTTCGCGCTCAAGATTACGCACGCCGGCTTCCTGGGCATAGTAGCGGATCAGATCGCGCACGGCATCATCAGACACCGACCAGTCGCTGGGCGACAGGGCGTGATTGACCATCTGCTTGGGGATCAAGTGGCGCTTGGCGATCTCGAGCTTTTCATCCTCGGTATACCCGGCGATGCGGATGACTTCCATCCGGTCGAGAAGCGGTTGCGGCAGGTTCAGCGTATTGGCCGTCGTCACGAACATGATATCCGACAGGTCATAATCGACCTCCAGATAGTGATCGTTGAACGTCGCATTCTGTTCCGGGTCGAGCACCTCAAGCAAGGCCGCAGACGGATCGCCGCGATAATCGGCGCCGAGCTTGTCGATTTCGTCGAGCAGGAAAAGTGGATTGCTCGACTTGATCTTCTTCATTGACTGGACGATCCGGCCCGGCATCGAACCGATATAGGTGCGGCGGTGGCCGCGGATTTCGGCCTCGTCACGCACGCCGCCCAGCGACATGCGCACGAAATCGCGCCCCGTCGCCTTGGCAATCGAACGGCCGAGCGAGGTCTTGCCGACGCCCGGAGGCCCGACGAGACACAGGATGGGGCCACGCATCTTCCGGGTGCGCGCCTGGACGGCAAGATGCTCAAGGATGCGTTCCTTGACCTTCTCGAGGCCGTAATGATCCGCATCGAGGATTTCCTCGGCCCGGTTCAGATCGTTCTTGAGGCGCTTGCGCTTGCCCCAGGGCAGCGCCAGGATCCAGTCGAGATAATTGCGCACGACCGTGGCTTCCGCCGACATCGGGCTCATCTGGCGAAGCTTCTTGAATTCAGCCTCGGCCTTGGCGCGGGCTTCCTTCGAGAGCTTGGCCTCGGCGAGACGGTCCTCGAGCTCGGCGAGCTCCTCACGGCTGTCATCGCCCTCACCCAGCTCGCGCTGGATCGCCTTCATCTGCTCGTTGAGATAATATTCGCGCTGGGTCTTTTCCATCTGCCGCTTGACACGGCTGCGGATTTTCTTCTCGACCTGCAAGACGCCGATCTCGCCTTCCATCAGACCGAGAATGCGCTCGAGACGGGCGGCCGCATCGGGCTGTTCCAGCAGCGCCTGTTTTTCCTCGATCTTGACGGCGAGATGGGCCGCGATCGAATCCGACAGCTTGGCCGGATCACTGATCTGGGCCAGCGAGGCCAGTGCCTCGGGCGGCACCTTCTTGTTGAGCTTGACGTAGTCGTCGAACTTGGCCGCAACCGTGCGCATCAGCGCTTCCAGCTCGGCAGGATCGCCGACTTCCTCGGTCATCGGCTCGCAGGTCGCCTCGTAGAAATCCTCATTGGCGGTATAGCCGGTGATCTCGACGCGCACGCCGCCCTCGACCAGGACCTTGACGGTACCGTCGGGCAGTTTGAGCAATTGCAGGACAGAGGCGATCACGCCGGTCGAATGAATGGCGGAACTGGCCGGCTCGTCGTCACCGGCGCTGCGCTGGGTGGCCAGCAGGATCTGCTTGTCTGCGCGCATGACTTCTTCCAGCGCCTTGACCGATTTCTCGCGGCCAACGAACAAGGGAACAATCATGTGCGGGAACACGACAATGTCGCGCAACGGCAGGAGGGGAAGTGTTTTTATCGTGGACATATATGCTCCATGCGCACCCGCTTGCCGGCGCGCCGGGACAGGACAGACGGCCCTGATCCGGTTCGGCCCGACGCCGACGGGTGAAAATTAGTGCAGCCGGGTGGCCGCCTCTTGCATCAACAGGTGGCGATGCGAGGCGTCGACGTCAAGCACCCGTGCGCTTATCGTCCTTGCGTTCGGCATAGATCAGCAATGGCTTGGCATTGCCTTCGACAACTTCCGCGTTGACGACGATCTCTTCGACACCGTCCATCGAAGGCAGGTCGAACATGGTTTCGAGCAGGATGCCCTCCATGATCGACCGCAGCCCGCGGGCACCGGTCTTGCGCATGATCGCACGCTTGGCGATCTGCTTCAGTGCATCCTCGGTGAAGGTCAGGCCGACGCCTTCCATGTCGAACAGGCGCTGATACTGCTTCACCAGGGCGTTCTTCGGCTCGGTCAGGATCTGGACCAGGGCATCCTCATCGAGGTCTTCCAGGGTCGCGATCACCGGCAGACGGCCGACGAATTCCGGGATCAGGCCGAAGCGCAGCAGATCATCCGGCTCGACCATGCGCAGGATATCGCCGGTGCGGCGGACATCAGGCTCGCGCACATCGGCACCGAAGCCGATCGAGGAGCCCTGGCCGCGCTGGGAGATAACCTTGTCGAGACCGGAGAAAGCGCCGCCAACCACGAACAGGATATTGGTGGTATCGACCTGCAGGAATTCCTGTTGCGGATGCTTGCGCCCGCCCTGCGGCGGCACGGAGGCAACCGTGCCTTCCATGATCTTCAGCAAGGCCTGCTGCACGCCCTCACCCGACACGTCGCGAGTGATGGACGGGTTGTCGGACTTGCGCGAGATCTTGTCGATCTCATCGATATAGACGATGCCGCGCTGGGCCCGCTCGACATTGTAGTCGGCGGACTGGAGCAGTTTGAGGACGATATTCTCGACATCCTCACCGACATAGCCGGCTTCGGTCAGCGTCGTCGCATCGGCCATGGTGAAGGGCACATCGAGGATGCGCGCCAGCGTCTGGGCCAGCAACGTCTTACCGCAACCGGTCGGGCCGATCAGCAGGATGTTGGACTTGGCCAGCTCGACATCGGAATTCTGGCCGGCGTGGTTGAGGCGCTTGTAGTGATTGTGCACCGCCACGGCGAGCACGCGCTTGGCATGCGACTGGCCGATCACATAATCGTTCAGGACATCAAAGATCTCCTGGGGCGACGGCACGCCTTCCTTGGATTTCACCAGCGAGGATTTGTTCTCCTCCCGGATGATGTCCATGCACAGTTCAACGCACTCATCGCAGATGAAGACCGTCGGCCCCGCGATCAGCTTGCGAACCTCATGCTGGCTCTTGCCGCAAAAGGAGCAGTACAGCGTGTTCTTGGACTCAGCGTCGCCGCCTGTGGTCTTACTCATGTCCGCTCCATTTCAAGCCCGGCGATCTCGGCGATCGCCGCAATTTATTCGATCCTGCAACATCAGGGCCGAACTTTAGCGAAAGGTTTCCGCGTCTGCTAATTCGACCATATCGTGACAGGCTGGTTCAAGCCAGCCTGCTGTGAAAGATCAGGCTCAGGCCTCCGGATTCTCCGGATCGGCCCGCTTGGCATAGACGTGATCGACCAGGCCGAATTCCTTGCCCTCATCCGCCGACATGAAATTGTCGCGGTCGAGCGCCTGTTCGATCTCGTCATAGGTCCGTCCGGTATGCTTGACGTAAATCTCGTTCAGCCGCCGCTTGATCTTCTGGATATCCGCCGCATGACGTTCGATATCGGAAGCTTGGCCACGGAAGCCGCCGGAGGGCTGGTGCACCATGATCCGCGCATTCGGCGTCGCATAGCGCATGTCCGGGTGACCGGCAGTCAGCAGCAGCGAGCCCATCGAGGCCGCCATGCCCATGCACATCGTCGAGACCGGGCTGCGGATATATTGCATCGTGTCATAGATCGCCAGGCCTGCGGAGACGACGCCGCCGGGCGAATTGATATAGATCGAGATCTCTTTCTTCGGGTGCTCGGATTCGAGGAAGAGCAGCTGGGCCACGATCAGGCTGGCCATGTGGTCCTCGATCGGACCGGTGATGAAGATGATCCGTTCCTTGAGCAGGCGGGAGTAGATGTCGAAGGCGCGTTCGCCCCGGCTGGTCTGCTCCACCACCATCGGAACCAGATTCATCATCACATCCTCGGGATTCTGCATATCAAGCTCCTTGGGCCGTCGTCCCGCCTATATGGGGACGATTCTCTTTACGCGCGAGGTTGGAACTATTGCGGGCGTTGCCGGGACGCGCAAGCCGCAGGCTGCAGCGCGAGGTGCGATGCGCCGGGTATAAAAAAGCGCCGGTGCGAAGCCACACCGGCGCTGTTTTATTCGTCAGGCCCGAGGGATCAGGCGTCTTTCTTGGCGGCCGGCTTCTTCTTCGCCGGGGCCTTCTTGGCCGCAGGCTTGTCATCAGCCTTGGCCGCAGCCTTGGGAGCCGCCTTCTTCTTGGCCGGAGCCTTCTTTTTCGCGGCCGGCTTGGCAGCGGGCGCCTCGTCATCATCGGCATAGAGCGCTTCACGGGTCACCGGAACATCGGTGACATCGGCGAGCTCGAGGATGTAGTCGACGACCTTCTCTTCATAGATCGGCGCGCGAACCTGGGCGACGGCACCCGGATTCTTCTGGTAGAATTCAACCACCTGACGTTCCTGACCCGGATAGCGCATGGCTTCCTGGTTGATCGCGCGGGAGAGTTCTTCCTGGGTCACGTCGAGCTTGTTGCGGTTGCCGATCTCGGCCAGCACCAGGCCGAGGCGCACGCGGCGCTCGGCGATGCCGCGGTATTCAGCCTTCAGCTCGTCTTCGCTCTTGTCCTTGTCTTCGTCCTCGAGATGGCCGTGCTCGATGGCATGGGCCACTTCGCGCCAGATATTCTCGAATTCGGCTTCGAGCATTTTCGGAGGCAGATCGAAATCATGGGCCGCGTCGAGCTGGTCGAGGACGGCGCGCTTCACCTTGAGGCGCGACTGGGCGGCATGCTCACCGGCGAAACGTTTCTTGAGGGCGTCCTTCAGGGCATCGAGATCGGACAGGCCGAGGCGCTTGGCCAGCTCGTCATCGATCTTGGAGTCCTGCGGCGCTTCGACGGCCTTGACGGTGACATCAAAGACAGCCTCTTTGCCGGCCAGATGCTTGGCCTGGTACTCGGCCGGGAAGGTAACGGTGACGGTGCGCTCTTCGCCGGCCTTGGCGCCAACGAGTTGTTCTTCAAAGCCCGGAATGAAGGCGCCATCGCCGAGGCCGACGCGGCTGTCTTCGGCCGAACCACCTTCAAAGGCGACGCCGTCAATCTTGCCGACAAAATCGATCACGACGATATCGCCATTCTCGGCCTTGGCAGCCTTGCCCTTTTTCGGCGCGAATTCGCGGCTCTCATCGGCCAGCTTGGCCAGGGCGTCGTCGACTTCCTCGTCGGAAACCTCGATCACCGGGCGCGAGACCTTCAGCTTGGACGCGTCCGCCGGTTCAAATTCCGGCATGATCTCTAGGCTGATCTCGAACACGAAATCGGATTTGCCGGACGTGACATCCTTGGCATCGCTGACCACATTGATTTCCGGCTGCGAGGCCGGGCGCAGCTTGCGCTCATCAAGGGTCTTCTGGGTGGTCTCGGGCACCAGTTCATTGAGCATGTCGCCCATGATCGATTCGCCGAACATGCGGCGGATATGGCTGGTTGGCACCTTGCCGGGGCGGAAACCCTTCAGGCGGACTTCAGGACGGATCTCCTGGATTTTCGCGTCCAGGCGAGCTTGCAGATCGTCTGCAGCAAAGACGATCTCATAAGTGCGGCTCAAGCCTTCGGCGGCTTTCTCGGTGACGTTCATGGGTTAGCCCTGGCATTGATGTGGAGGCGGACAGGTCCGCAGTAAAATTCGAGCGCGCGTTATGTCACGCCGATTCAAGCCGCGCAACGCTGCGAAGCGGCTTGCCGGTGCCGAACTGCTCTGAAGGAGCGAATTCGCGAGCGGCCAAAGGGTGTCGAGTGCCCGGTGGCGGGGGTGCCCGGCTTCACTCGCCCGGGTGTCGGGCCTGCCGGGCCGAAGCTCGCGCAGCGAGCGCCGAGAAGCGAGGAGCGCATGATGTCCGGGGTGTCCGCCTTCGCTTGTTCTAGCGTTGGGCCTGCCCAGCCGAAGCTCGCGCAGCGAGCGCCGAGAAGCGAGGAGCGCATGATGTCCGGGGTGTCCGCCTTCGCCGAAGGCTACGGCGGGACAGCCTTCGCTTGTTCTAGCGTTGGGCCTGCCCAGCCGAAGCTCGCGCAGCGAGCGAAGGCTGGTGCGGATGGAGGGACTCGAACCCCCACGCCTTGCGGCACTTGGACCTAAACCAAGCGCGTCTACCAGTTCCGCCACATCCGCATATAGCGGCGCGGTGATGCCATGCAGCGATGAGCGGTGCAACCGGGATTTCGGGTGTTGCGACCGGCCGTGATACGACACGCTGACAGGCTTCGCCCCACCCGTGAGGACAGGATAGAAATGACCGAGGAACCCGAACGCACCGGCTTCGACTGGGAGAACCGGTTTGCCGCCGATGACACACCCTGGGAGCGCCAGGAGCTGCATCCGGGCATGCTGGCCTGGATGCGGGCCGGAGAACTGGAACCGGGAAACCGGGTCATCATCCCCGGCTGTGGCCGGTCGCCGGAACTCGCCTTTCTCGCTGGCTGCGGGCTAGATGTAACGGGCGCCGATCTGTCGCCGACCGCCCTCGCCTTCCAGCGCCAGGCACTCGATGCGGCCGGGCTCGATGCGACCCTGCTCGAGGGTGATGTCCTCGCCCACCGTCCCGACAAACCCTATGACCGGGTCTATGAGCAGACTTTCCTGTGCGCCATCCCGCCCCGCCTGCGGGGCGATTACGAGCGTGCCATGTATGACTGGCTGAAACCGGGCGGGCATTTTCTGGCGCTGTTCATGCAAAAGGATGTGCGGGGCGGGCCGCCCTATGGCTGTGCGCTGGATGCGATGCATGACCTTTTCCCCGCCGAGCGCTGGATCTGGCCCGATGATGACAGCTTCATCGCCTGGCCCCACCCCGACCTGAACGGCAAACCGGAACTGGCCGGCGTCCTGGTGCGGCGCTAGGAGGCATCCCCGGCGTCCGCGACCGGCGTCGGCGCCATCTTGCGCGCCTTGCCGTGCTTCGCCGTCATCGGCGCGCGGGTCAGGACATAGAGGCCGGCCAGCGTACCGGCAGCGATATTGGCGAAGGCCACGCCCCAGATCACACCCTGCGGTGCATCAAGCCAATACGAGCCGAGCAGAACGCCGGGCACCATCAGCCCCAGCGCGCGGCCGGCGGTGATCGCCATGCCATGGCCGGGACGGCCGAGACCGTTGAAACCGGCGCTGGCGGCGATGGTGATGCCATAGCCTGCAATCGTCAGCGGCACGATGCGCCAGTAGAAGATCGCCGTCGCCTGCCCCGCCTCGCTGGGCAGGAAAGCGCCAGCCAGCAGACCGGCACACAACCACAACACAATGGCGATCGCCAGGCTCCAGCCGATGCAGAACAGGAAGCTGGAGCGGAAGGCTTCGCGCACCCGGTCGAGCCGGTCGCCGCCGCCATTCTGACCGGTGACAGCGCCGATACTCGCCGAGAGCGCAAACAGCGGCACGATGGCAAAGGCCTCGATGCGGCCCGCAACGCCAAGTGCGGCAACGGCGGCATCGCCGAAGCGCGCCATCGCCAGCCCGCTCATCGCGACGGTCATGGCGATCGGGTTGAAGATGTTGGAGATGCTGGCCGGCAGTCCGACGCGGGCGATATCGCCCCAGTGATGCCAGACCTCGCCGAGATCGCTCCAGCCGAAATCGATCAGTTTTTCCCTGAACACCAGATACCAGCCAACCATCGCAAAAGTCAGGGCGTTGGCGGCGACCGTTGCCAGCGCCGCACCGGACACGCCCCAGCCCAGGCCGGGAAACAGGCCGAAGACGTCGTCGAGAATGAAGATCGGGTCGAGAATCAGATTGAACACCGCCGCGGCGATCATCATCAGGCTCGGCACAATCGCATTGCCCAGCGCGCGCAGGATATTGCTCGCCACCATCGGCCCGACGATCAGCACAATGCCGCCAAACCAGACCGTCATGTAGTCGACGACATGCGGCAGCATGGTCGCGCTGGCGCCCAGTCCGCGGAAGATCGGTTCGACAAAGATGATGCCGAGCGCCGAAACCGCCCCGACCGACAGCAGGGACAGGGTCATGGCGTCCGTGGCGATACGCGGGATCGAGCTGGCATCCTTGCGGCCGGCGGCGCGCGAAACGGCCGAGACGGCCCCGGCGCCCAGGCCGATCGAGACGCTCATCACCAGCATGGTGACCGGAAAGCTCATCTGCACTGCGGCCTGCTGGGCCGTGCCCAGGGTTCCGACCCAATAGGTATCGACAATCCCCACCAGCATCATGGCGAGGATGCCGAAACTCATCGGTACGAGCATGCGCAGGATATGCCCGAAGACCGGACCCTGCGTCATGTCGTGTGCTGTCCGTCCGGCCATGTGTCACCCTTCCAGCGCGCAGGCGATGTTAGATAGAGAATGCCCGGCCTGTCTGCACCCGGCTGAAGTCACTTCAGCGTGAATAGCGGCTATGCGGCGGGCTTGTTGAGATCATAGGCGGCGATGCTCGCGAGGTTGACGATATCGGTCACCGAGGCGCCGAGCCGGGCAATCTGGACCGGTTTTTCAAGCCCCACCAGCATGGGCCCGATCACTGTTGCACCGCCCGCCGCCTTGAGCAGACGCACCGCGATCGAGGCGGAATGCACCGCCGGCATGATCAGGATGTTCGCGGCCTCGGTCAGACGTGAGAACGGATAGAGTTCGTGGTGCTCCGGATCGAGGGCGATATCGGCCGCCATCTCGCCCTCATACTCGAAGTCGACCCCGAGCCCGTCAAGAATGCGCACGGCGTGCTGGATCTTTTCCGAACGCTCACCCGGCGGATTGCCGAAGCTGGAATAGGACAGGAAAGCCAGATGCGGCGTCATGCCGAGGCGGCGCGAGGAATTGGCCGTCGCGATGGCGATCTCGGCCAGCGCCTGGGCGTCGGGAAATTCGGTGACACTGATATCGCCGATGATCAGGGTGCGCCCGCGCGACACGGCAGCTGCAATGCCGACAGCGCGGCCGCCCTCGGCCGGCTCCAGCGCCAGCTTCACATCCCGCATCACCACGTTGGAATGGCGCGTCACGCCGGTGACCATGCCGTCAGCCTGGCCCATTTTGAGCATGCAGGCAGAGAAGACATTGCGGTCATTATTGACCAGGCGCTGGACATCACGGCGTAGGTAACCCTTGCGCTGCAGGCGTCCGTACAGGAAGTCGGCATAGTCCGAATTATGCTCCGACAGGCGGGCATTGCAGATTTCCAGAGACCCGGCGGGAATACCGAGCTCGCGCATATTGCCAAGCGCAACGTCCTCGCGGGCCACCAGGATCGCCCGGCCCAGACCCTGGGACTGGAAGGCGTGCGCGGCGCGGATCACCGACGGTTCCTCGCCCTCGGCAAAGACGATGGTCTTCTGTTCCGCCTGAATCGAGGCGGCGACCCGCTGTTGCAGCGCCGCCGTCGGGTCGAGCCGCCGGGCCAGCGTATGAGTGTAGTTGACGCCTTCCGCGAAGGGCAGACGGGCAACCCCGCTCTCGACCGCCGCCTTGGCGACGAAGGGCGGCACCCAGGAGATCAGACGCGGATCAAACGGCGAGGGAATGATGTAATTGCGCCCGTATTGCAGCCGCTCGCCCTTATAGGCGATCGCGACCTCGTCGGGCACGTCCTCGCGCGCCAGCGCCGCGAGTGCACGGGCGGCGGCGATCTTCATCTCCTCATTGATGGTACGGGCACGGACATCGAGCGCACCCCGGAAGATGTAGGGGAAGCCGAGGACATTGTTGACCTGGTTGGGATAGTCCGAGCGACCGGTGGCCATGATGACATCGTCGCGGACGGACTTGACCTCTTCCGGCGTGATTTCCGGCGTTGGATTGGCCATCGCGAAGACAATCGGGTCGGGCGCCAGGCTGGCAATGATCTGCTTGGTGAACACGCCCCCGGCCGAAAGCCCCAGCAGGACATCGGCGCCGGCGGCCGCTTCGGCCAGCGTGCGGGCCCCGGTCTTGACCGCGTGCTTGGCGAGGCGCTCGTGCAGGTCTTCGCGGCCTTCATAAACCACGCCCTCGATATCGACGACGATGGTGTTTTCCTTGCGCACGCCGATCGATTCGATCAGTTCGAGCACCGAGAGGCCGGCAGCCCCGGCACCGCACAGCACAACCTTGATATCCTCCAGCTTGCGGCCAGTGATATCGCAGGCATTGATCAGGCCGGCGGTGGCGATGATCGCGGTGCCGTGCTGGTCATCATGGAAGACCGGAATATCGAGCATTTCGCGCAGGCGGCGTTCGATCTCGAAACATTCCGGTGACTTGATATCTTCCAGATTGATGCCGCCAAACGTGTCGCCAAAGCCGCGCACACAGGCGATGAACTCGTCCGGATCGGTATAGTCGATCTGGACGTCCACCGCGTCGATATCGGCAAAGCGCTTGAACAGGACCGCCTTGCCTTCCATCACCGGTTTCGAGGCGCGCGGGCCGAGATTGCCAAGGCCGAGGATGGCGGTGCCATTGGAGACGACGGCAACCATATTACCCTTGGAGGTGTAATCGTAGACCGCGTCCGGATCCGCCGCGATGGCCCGCACCGGCGCCGCAACGCCCGGCGAATAGGCCAGGGCCAGGTCGCGCTGGGTCGACATCGGCTTGGTCGAGGCGATCGCCAGCTTGCCCGGCGTCGGCTTGTTGTGGAAAACGAGTGCGTCGATATCGAGCTGGCTGTCGGCGTTGTAAGGGGTATCTGAAGGCATGGTGCAACCTTGTGGAGGGCGTGGTCCGAACATGACCTGACACGCGCCGCGCGCCAAGCCCGCGATCTGTATTATTGACCGGGCGACGGCCCCGCCTGCAGCAGCCGCGCGAGCGCCCGCTGGCGTCTCTGCCCGGCCGCCTGTGCCTGCAGCACCTGCGGCAACACGCCGGCCAGGTCCTCGGCAATCAACCCGCCGCCGAGCCGCCGGGCGGCATCGCCATGCAGCCAAGCCCCGGCGCAGGCCGCCTTGAAGGCCGGCAGCGACTGCGCCAGCAAACCGCCGATGATCCCGGCGAGAACATCACCGCTTCCCGCCGTCGCCAGGGCGGGACAGGCATGGCGGTTGACCACCGGCATCTCGCCCTCCGCCGCGATGACGGTATCGGCCCCCTTGAGCAGGACCACACAGCCGGCCAGACGCGCCGACTCGACGGTCGCCTCGATGCGGTTGGTGGACCGCGCCAGCAGTCCCGGAAAAACGCGTTCAAACTCGCCGGTGTGCGGCGTGATGACATCCTGCGGCCGCAGCCGCGCCAGCAGGGTTTGCGGTTCCGACTCAAAACTGGTCAGCGCGTCGGCATCGAGCAGCACGGGCGCCGGCTGTTGCAAGGCTTCAAGGACAGCGCGGCGCGTGGTCTCGCCCACGCCCGCCGCGGGTCCGATCACCGCCGCTGTCGCGCGCAATCCGGACAGGAATTCTCCGGTATCCGCGTTGGCATCCCAGCGCTTGAGCATCACCGCCGTCAGCGCCGAGGCATTGACCAGCAGCGCCGAGGCCGGGCTGGCCAGGGTCACCAGGCCCGCCCCCATGCGCAGCCCCGCCAGCGCCGACATCCGCGCCGCGCCGGTCGAGCTGGCGCCGCCGGAAAACACCACCAGACGGCCGCGCTGATGCTTGTGCGTTCCCGCATCCGGTATCGGCAGCCTGTCGCGCCACAGGTCCGGCGCGTTGATCCGTGCCACCGGGTGGGCGACCTCGCGCCAGCCATCGGGAATGCCGATATCGGCGATCACCACCTCACCGCACAATGAGGCGGCCGGTTCGAGGCAATGCGCCGGCTTGCGGCAGTGAAAGCTGACCGTGAGATCGGCGCGAAAGCTGACGCCGCCGGTTTCAGGCCGGTCGCCCTGGATGCCGCTGGGCAGGTCGACGGCCACCAGCGGCACGTCACTTTGGGCCAGCTGTGTTGCCAGGCCGACGGCAACGCCATCGAGCGGCCGGGACAGGCCGGCACCGAACAGGGCGTCGACGATCAGGCCGGCATCGCCCGGCGATTCGGGCGTCAGCGCCTCGACCGGGCCATCCCAGATCGAGAAGGCGTGCGCCGCATCGCCGCGCAGCTGCGCCGCCTCGCCCAGCAGCGCGATCCGCACCGGCCAGCCGGCCTGGCGCAGGATGCGGCCGCAGACGAAGCCATCGCCGCCATTATTCCCAGGACCACACAAAATCAGCGTCTTGCGCGGGGCCCATCGGGCGCGGATCGCTTGCGCGACGGCGCGTCCCGCAGCCTCCATCAACACTGGCCCGGGCACACCATGGGCGGCCGCATGTCGGTCGCAGGCACCGCAATCCGCGGTCTTGAGCACGTCGAGAGGCATCATCGCTCCATTGTGCGGCACAACTGCCCGATTGTGAGGCATTTGTGAGCGGGAACATTATCGCGGATCATTTGGCGGTTGTAAGCTCGCAGTCCATCACTAGCCTCAAATCAGGATTTCGGAGTCGGCCATGAAGAAAATCGAAGCCATCATCAAACCGTTCAAGCTTGATGACGTGAAGGAAGCCCTGCAGGAAATCGGTGTGCAAGGCCTGACGGTCATCGAGGCGAAGGGATTTGGTCGCCAGAAGGGTCACACCGAACTCTATCGCGGCGCCGAGTACGTCGTCGACTTCCTGCCGAAGATCAAGATCGAGCTGGTTTTGCCCGCCGACCGGGTCGAGGCCGCCATTGAAGCCATTCAGACCGCGGCCCAGACCGGCCGGATCGGCGATGGCAAGATCTTCGTCAGCCCGATCGAACGAGTCATCCGCATCAGAACCGGCGAAACCGGCCTCGACGCGCTCTAGTCCATCCTTCTCTGCCGCCCAGCAAATTCGGAGCCTGGCCCATGTCCAACAAAATTCTCAAGAAACTGCATGACGAAGACATCAAGTATGTCGACCTGCGCTTCACCGACCCGCGCGGCCAGCTGCAACATGTCACCTTCGACCGTTCCGAAGTGAATGAGGACTTTTTCGAAGACGGCGTGATGTTCGATGGCTCCTCGATTGCCGGCTGGAAGGCGATCAATGAGTCGGACATGATCCTCAAGCCTGATACGGACGCCATGTTCATGGACCCGTTCTATCAGCAGCCGACCATGATCATGCTTTGCGACATTCTCGAGCCCGGCACGGGCAAGGGCTATAATCGCGACCCACGCACCACGGCCAAGCGGGCCGAGGCTTTCCTGACCTCCACCGGCATCGGCGACACCGCCTATCTCGGGCCGGAAGCGGAGTTCTTCGTGTTCGACGATGTCCGCTACAATACCAGCCAGAGCGAGACCGGCTATTCCATCGACAGCGAGGAAATGCCGAAGAATACCGGCCGCCAGTATGAAGGCGGCAATATGGGTCACCGTCCAGGTCCCAAGGGCGGCTATTTCCCGGTCAATCCGGTCGATAGCGGCCAGGACATGCGCTCCGAAATGCTTGCCGTGATGGAAGAGCTCGGTCTGAAGCCCGAGAAACACCACCACGAGGTCGCCCCGGCCCAGCACGAACTCGGCATGAAGTTCGACACGCTGACCACCATGGCCGACCGCATGCAGATGTATAAGTACACGGTCAAGATGGTGGCCCATGCCTATGGCAAGACCGCGACCTTCATGCCCAAGCCAATGTGGAACGACAATGGCACCGGCATGCATGTGCACCAGTCGATCTGGAAGAATGGCAATCCCGTCTTCGCCGGCGATCAATATGCCGACCTGTCGGAAACCTGCCTGCACTATATCGGCGGCATCATCAAACATGCCCGCGCCATCAATGCCTTCGCCAATGCCTCGACCAATAGCTACAAGCGACTGGTCCCCGGCTTCGAAGCCCCGGTCCTGCTGGCCTATTCGGCCCGCAACCGCTCCGCCTCGATCCGCATCCCCTGGGTGAACTCGCCCAAGGCCAAGCGCCTTGAAACCCGCTTCCCGGATCCCGCCGGCAATCCCTACCTCACCTTCTCGGCCCTGCTGATGGCCGGCCTCGACGGGATCGAGAACCGGATCCATCCCGGCGATCCGATGGACAAGGACCTCTATGACCTGCCACCGCAGGAATTGCAGGACATCCCGACCGTCTGCCGCTCGCTGCGTGAAGCCCTCGAATCCCTTGATGCCGACCGCGAATTCCTCAAGAAGGGCGGCGTCATGGATGACGACCAGATCGACGCCTATATCGAGCTGAAGCTGGAAGAAGTGCTCCGTTTCGAAATGCACCCGCACCCGGTTGAATTCGACATGTATTACTCATGCTGACCGGGCCTTGCCGCCCCCAGCACGCGAACTGAATGCACGGCCGGGAGCAATCCCGGCCGTGACTGTATGAGTTTACACATTCAGAACGGTCGACGAGCCGTCTTGCATTCGCTACAAATCGGATTGAGTTCGCCGAACCGTTTTCGGCCATCATGATCAGGAGTCGGTATGCGTCGCCGTTTTATGTTCGCCAGCGCCCTTGTAACGCTGAGTGTTGCAGCCCCTGCCGCCTTTGCGGATCGCGAAGTGGACTCGGAAATCACCGATCCGATCTTCACCTCGACGGCCGGCGATGGCGGGGTGGCGGACAATGTGGTGATCTCCAGCTCGGGCCGCGTCACGCTGACCACAGTCACCGACCCGGCATTGACTCTCGACAGCGACAATTCAGTCACCAATAGCGGCTCCATCTCGGTCACGACCGATGATGATGGTGGTGTCGGCGTCCATATTCTCGGCGGCAATACCGGCACTTTCACCAATTCGGGCTCGATCCAGGTCGTCTCTGACACCCTGCCGACGGATGAGGATGAAGACGGCGATCTCGACGGGGACACCGCGACCGGCGGCAACCGCGTTGCAGTGCTCGTCGATGGCGCCGCGGTCTTTACCGGCGACATCCTGTTCACCTCTTCAAGCTCCATCGTCGTACGCGGCAATGACTCGGCCGGCATCCGGATCCTGACCAATCTCGACGGCGACTTCTCCAATAGCGGCGCCCTGAGCATCATCGGCGACGACTCGGTCGGGATTGATGTCCAGGACGATATTTCCGGCGACGTGGTCCTTGGCGGCTCGGTTACGGCGACGGGCGAGGATTCGATCGCTGTCAGCCTGAACGGCGATATCGGCGGGCGCCTGCTGGTCAGCGGTGCCGTGTCCTCGAATGCCTACCGTTTTTCCGGTGTGCTGACGGACGAATTCCTCGAGGAATACGAACTCACGCTCGATGACGAGGACGACAATATTTCCGGCTCGGCAATTGTCATCAGCGGCAGTGTCGCCGAGGGCCTGCTGGTCAATGGCCCGATTGCCGACAATGAAGACACCGCACTGAACGAATCCACCGTCATCGCGGCCACCGTGTCCAGCCGCGGCAGCGCGCCGGCGATGCACATCGTGGCAAACACCCACGATATCGTGCTGGGTGAGGTCGTCATTCCGGCCATTCCCGATGATCCGGACACCACGGATGTCGACGAGAGCGAACCGCAGCAATTGCTCGGCTACAGCTTCGTCAATCGTGGCGGTATCGGCGCGACCGGTGATCTCGACGGCATCGACACGACCGGCCTGCGCATTGATGGCACTGGCGGTTTCACCACCACGCTGTCGGAAGGCATGCTCAATCTGGGCTCGATCGCGACCACGACCTATGGCACGACGGCCAAGCCGGCCGTTGGCACCACCTTCGCCATCGGCGAAGGTGCGATTATCCCGGTGCTCAACAATTCAGGCGCCCTGCGCGCGACCTCGGTCGGTATCGGAGGCACCGCGCGTGCGCTGGTCATCGAGGCCGGCGGTTCTATGCCCTCCCTGATCAATCATGGCGATCTCGCCGCGATCAGCACCGGTGGCGGCAGCGTCATTGCCGTGCGCGATTTCTCCGGCACGCTGACCTCGGTTGCGAATACGGGCACCATCCGCGCCCTTTATGGCGAGCCGGATGAGGACGTTACAGCCGTGCCTTACGAGTCGGTCGCACTCGACCTGCAAATGGCCTCCGCCGCCACGCTCGTGCACCAGTATCTCTCGGCCGATGCCGCAGACGACGCCGTGGTCTCGATCATCGGCGATATCCTGTTTGGCGACTTCGACGATACCCTTCGGGTCGAGACCGGATCGGTGACCGGCGATGTGAGCTTTGGTGCCGGCGCCGACAACCTGATCATCAGCGGCGATGCAATCGTGTCCGGCGCCCTGAGCGATGCTGATGGCGATCTCGCAATCAGCGTCGACAATGGCCAGCTGACGCTCGCTGCCACAACCGATGCGACGATCCGCGAAGCGCGTTTCGGCGACGGTTCGGTCCTGCGCTTCCAGGTCAACCACGAAACCAATATCGCAGCATCCCTCAACGCCACCGGCACCGTCACCTTTGAATCCGGATCGCGCATCTCCTCGGCCCTGACCAATCTGATCGGCGAAGGTGCGACCTTTGTTGTGCTCACCGCCGACAGCCTGGTGATCGAGGAAGCGCTGGACCTCCTGCAGGACACCACGGCGCCCTATCTCTACGAGGCGGCGCTGAATTTTGATCCGAACAATTCCAACGCCCTCACCCTGACACTGCAGCGCCGCACGGCGGAACAGCTGGGCATGAATGCCAACCAGGCCGCCGCCTATGAGGCCAGCTATGCCGGTTGGCAGGGCAATGCCGACCTCGGCGCGGCGATCGCCTCGCTGACGACCGGGAGCGAATTCTTCCAGGCCTATGACCAGTTGTTGCCGGAATATGCCTCCAGCGCGATCCAGTTTGCGCTGGCCACCAATGACAGCGCCGTCGGCGCCCTCGCCAACCGGCTCGACGCCGTCCGGCGCAGCCCGGACAATACCGGCGGTCTGTGGGTGCAGGAATTCGGCTATTATGCTGACCGTGCCGGCACGTCCTTCGGTCCGGGCTATCGCGGCCACGGCCTCGGCCTCGCCATCGGATACGACCAGCCCTTTGGCCCCTTCGATGCCGTCGGCATCAACTTCGTGGGTTCCGCGAGCGAGATTTCCGAAGTCGACGGCTTTGACGATCCGATGTCGGCTGTCTCCGGCCAGCTTGGCGTCTATGCCGGTTCGCAGTTCGGCGGGCTCTCCGTCGATTTCTACGGCGCCGCCGGCTATGACAGTTTCGAGCACAACCGCCGCGTCCTGATCGGCAGCTATGACGTGTCGCCAACGGCGAGCTGGAGCGGCTACCACATTGCCGGTTCGGCCCGTATCGGTCGCGACTTCACCGCCGGGAACTACTATTTCCGCCCGTCGGCCTCGATCGATTATCTCGGCCTGTATGAAGGCTCCTACACCGAAACCGGTGGCGGATCCGGCGTCGATCTTTATGTCGATGCCCGCGATTCCAGCAGCTTCTCCAGCACCGCCCTGCTGACCTTCGGCGCCCGTTATGCAGGAGGCGACAGCTGGTGGTCACCGCATGTCGAGGCCGGTTTCCGCAATGAGTTCAGCAATGGCGAGACCGAAACCGAGGCCCAATTCGTCGGCTATGACGACACCTTCACCCTGCGCTCGCAGCAGATGCCGGGTACGGGCTTCATCTTTGGCTTCGGCATCGCGGCCGGCTCGGGCTATTCGGTCTTCTCCTTCGATTATGATGCCGACCTGCGTGAGGATTTCATCCGTCACACGGCCCGTATCGTCATGCGGATGGTGTTCTAGCCGCCGCCCCTGACCGGCAAGACTCGATTAACCCTGTAGGGCCAGACTGCGCGGCATGAAACGCGCCGTCCTCATCCTCTGTCTGGCCCTGACCGGGCTTGCGGCCTGCACGACGCCTACGCCGTCGCAGACCGCCGATGTCTGCCTGATCCTCGAGGACAACCGCTCCTGGTGGCGCGCCATCCAGCGCACCGAGCGCCGCTGGGGCGTTCCGCCCGGCGTGCAACTGGCCATTCTCAAGCGAGAGTCCAGTTTCAACGCCAATGCCCGGCCGGCCCGCAATCGCCTGTTCGGCATCATTCCCGGCCGCCGCCCGTCGAGTGCCTATGGCTATGCCCAGGCGCTGGACGGCACCTGGGACTGGTATCGCGAGGACACCGGGCGCGGCGGCGCCAATCGCAATAATTTTGGCGATGCCGTTGATTTCGTCGGCTGGTATGCCGCCAAGAGCCGGCAATTGTCCGGTATCGAGTCCTCCAATGCGCGCGATCTCTACCTCGCCTATCATGAGGGGCATGGCGGCTTTAATCGCGGCACCTATCGCTCCAAGCGCTGGCTGGTGAATGTCGCCGCCGATGTCGCCCGCGATGCGCAACGCTATCAAACGCAGATCAATGGCTGTGAACGCCGGCTTTCCCACCGCTTTTGGCTGTTTTGAATCTCCCCTAGCGCGTCCGACTCGGGCATGCTGGGGTGATGTCATCACCAAGCTCGCAATCCGACCTGTTCTCGTCCTCGCCTGCGCCCATCCCTGATGCGACGCCGCCGGCGGGCTATTCCGCCGCCCAGATCGAGGTCCTCGAAGGGCTTGAGGCCGTGCGCCGCCGTCCCGGCATGTATATCGGCGGCACCGACGAGCGCGCCTACCACCATCTCTTCGCCGAAATCCTCGACAATTCGATGGACGAGGCCGTGGCCGGCTGGGCCGACCGGATCGAGGTCTCCCTTGATGAGGACGGCTATATCACCGTCACCGATAATGGCCGCGGCATCCCGGTCGATCCGCACCCGAAATTCCCCGACAAGTCGGCGCTGGAGGTTGTGCTGACCGTCCTGCATGCCGGCGGCAAGTTCTCCGACAAGGCCTACAAGACTTCCGGCGGCCTGCACGGCGTCGGCATCTCGGTCGTCAACGCCCTGTCCTCGGTGCTCGAGGTCGAGGTGGCGCGCGAGAAGGTGTTGTGGTCGCAAAGCTATTCGCGCGGCCTGCCGCAAGGCCCGATCGTGCGCGTCGGCGCGACCGCCAATCGCCGCGGCACCCGGATCCGCTTCCTGCCCGATACCGAGATCTTCGGCGACAAGATGAAGGTCAGCCCGGCGCGCATCTATGCGATGGCGCGCTCGAAGGCCTTCCTGCGCCGCGGCGTCAAGATTTTGTGGCGCTGCCCGCAATCGATGGTCGAAGGTACCGACATCCCCGCCGAGACAATCCTGTGCTTCCCGGGCGGCCTGGCTGACCGGCTGGCCGAGATGACCGGCAAGTCGGCGCTGGTCACCACCGAGGCCTTTACCGGCAAGGTCGAGCGCCCCGGCGATGGCGGCGGTGTCGAGTGGGCGATGGCCTGGTCGAGCAATGGTTTCGGCAGCGAGGCCGACGGGTTTTGCCAGACCTATTGCAACACGGTTCCCACCCCGCAGGGCGGCACGCATGAACAGGGCTTCCGCGCCGCGATCACCAAGGGTCTGCGCGCCTATGCCGATCACAGCCACGCCAAGAAAGCCGCCCTCATCACCCCCGATGATGTCATGGGCGGCGGCGGGTCGCTGGTCTCGGTCTTCATCGGCGAACCGGAATTCCAGGGCCAGACCAAGGAGCGCCTCGCCTCGCCGGAAGCGGCCAAACTGGTCGAGGCCGCCGTGCGCGACCAGTTCGACCACTGGCTCGCCGGCTCGCCCAAGGAAGCCACCAAGCTGGTGGAATGGGCGATCGAGCGCGCCGAGGACCGGCTGCGCCGGCGCAAGGAGAAGACCGTCAAGCGCCAATCGGCCTCGCGCCGCCTGCGCCTGCCCGGCAAGCTGGCCGATTGCTCGCGCGCCGATGCCGATGGCACCGAGCTCTTCCTGGTCGAGGGCGATTCCGCCGGCGGATCGGCCAAACAGGCGCGCAATCGCAAGACACAAGCCATCCTGCCCCTGCGCGGCAAGATCATCAATGTCGTCTCCTCGGCCAGCGACAAGGTCGCGGCCAATCAGGAGATCAGCGATCTGCAACTGGCGCTGGGCTGCCAGACCGGCTCGAAATTCAAGCTCGAGGACCTGCGCTATCAGCGCATCGTCATCATGACCGATGCCGATGTCGACGGCGCCCATATCGCGGCGCTGCTGATCACCTTCTTCTACACGGCCATGCCCGAGCTGATCCATGCCGGCCGGCTCTATCTCGCCCAGCCACCGCTGTTCCGACTGACCCAGGGCAGCCACACGCTCTATGCCCGCGACGAGGTTCATCGCGACCAGCTGTTGCGCGACGAGTTCAAGGGCTCTTCCAAGGTCGATATCGGCCGCTTCAAGGGCCTCGGCGAAATGACCCCGGCACAGCTCAAAGCCACCACGATGGACCCCGGCGTGCGCACCCTGGCCCGCGTCATCATCCCCGAGGATGGCCTGCCCACGGTCGACGCGCTGGTGGAAACCCTGATGGGCAAGAAGCCGGAATTGCGCTTTGCCTATATCCAGGAACATGCCCCGGAAATCAGCACGCTGGATATCTGATCCTGCACGAAAATCTCCACGCGGCTCGCCGCTGGAGGTTTGAGTGGTTCCTCCCCGATTTGGGAGGTGTGCGGGACGCCGGCGAATGCCGGTTTGCGCAGTTAAATAGTTGAGACATCCGTGACG
>NZ_JBLXIK010000004.1:0-264463 GCF_048269565.1 Maricaulis sp.
GCAGGGGGTGGGGATAAGTTTGACGATTTATCGTCATCCCGACGCAAGTCGGGACCTCGATATCACGGGCTCCGCGCTTGCCATGTCGAGGTCCCGGCCTTCGCCGGGATGACGTGAGATAATTGTCGAGGTTGGGGGATAAGCGGCCCGGCGCTCGTCCCGCTAGCGGATACGCTTCGCCGCCTGGCGCTCGAGAAAGCGGGCCAATAGCGCGGTATTGCGGCGGTTGGCCTTGAAGGCGACGTCGAAAATGTCGCCGACGACCGGGATTGCGCCGATCACGAGGTCGAGCGAGGTGTTGACCAGCATCCGCGCCAGCACGTGCAGCGGCGCGCCGAGGCTGGCGGCGCGGACGATCAGGTAGAAGGCCGGTGCCAGCATCGCCAGATCGCCGAGACCGGGGACCAGTCCGATCAGGCCGTCGAGACCGAAACGGATCGTGGTGCCGGGAATGCGAAACCGGGTATCGAGCCAGTCGGCCAGGGTCTCGAGCCGGGCCAGTTCGCGCTTGCCGGCGTCGTCATGTGTGCCGTCGCGGCTGTCATCATCATGCATCGGACAGGCTCCGCGTCATCGCCGGGCGATGATCCAGACGGCATGCAGCACGCCCGGGACATAGCCCAGCAGGGTCAAAAGGATATTGATCCAGAATTGCAGCCCGAGCCCTTCCTTGAGGAAGACGCCGAGCGGTGGCAGCAGGATCGAGAGAATGATGCGCAGGACATCCATGCAGGCAGCTCCAGCCGGTTGGGTTCGGGGCCGAAACTGCCCGTGAAATTGGGCGAAACTTCGCCGCCGGCCGCTATGACCTGCGCTTGCGCCACACGGGCAGGACCAGGCGCCGCCAGGCGAGCGCCAGACCGGTCCAGACCAGGAAGAGCGCGGCGAGGGATCCGAGCCCGGCCAGGGTCTGCCCCCACCAGCCATACACTTCTCCGGTGTGCAGGAAGCGCAGATAGATGCGCGCCCGGCGGGCCGGGGTCTGGGTCTGGGCGACGACGACATCGGTCAACAGACCGCCATCGCTGCGGTCGAAGGTCAGCAGGTGTTTGCGGTCATACTGGGCACCATTGCCGGTATCGACCGTCACTTCGACCGAGGGTGCGGACGGGGTTGTCGGCAGTGCGACCGTCACCGTGCGCCAGTGGCGGTCGCTCATGCGGGCGGTCTCGAACATGTCCTGCAGGGCAGCGGTCTGTTGCAGGGGCGGCAGCTCCTGTTCACGGCTGTCGGCATTGCCACCCGGGGCGGGGCCGGGGCCGCGCTGGGACGACGGAGCCTCGCCATAGGCGCGTGTGACCAGATTGGCAGCCCAGGGGTAGGAGATCACCACCCCGGAAATTACCACCGCGAGCAAGGGCACCAGGGCCCAGATCCCGAATACGTGGTGCCAGTTGTAATCGCGTGCCTTGGCGCCGGGCAGATGGGTGCGGAAGAACAGGTTGAGCTTGATGAAGGACCAGCGCCAGGCCTTGGGCCACCACAGGTAAAACCCGCTGACGAGGATGAAGAGGAAAGCCAGATTGGCGGCGCCGGTGATGGCGGCGCCGGTTTCGCGCGCCTCGCCGCTCATCGCCAGATAGCGGTGCAGGCTGGTGACCGCGCGGAAGAAATCCTGCATCGGCCCGGCAGCGCTTTCCAGCGGCTCGCCGGTATAGGGATGGATCAGGCTGGTGTTTCCGCGTCCGGCACTGATCTCGACCGGGCGCGCCGGGTCGCGGTGGAACACCAGCGAGCGCCGTGTCTGCGCCTCGTCCTGCTGCGCGATCGCCGCCAGTTCATCAACACTCAACCGCTCACCGGTCATCGTCTCGGGGCTGAGCCGGGCTTCGGCGGAATCCAGCATTTGCCGTTCATAGGTCAACAGGACGCCGGTCGCTGACAACAGAAAGACGATCAGACCAACGGCAACGCCGACGCTGAGATGGGACCAGAAAATGATACGGCGAAAGGACAAGATGGACTCCGGTATTGGCAAGACCTGGAGTCTATACGTGCAGCAATTGAGATTCTGTCGCAAGTGTGCCGGGCAGGGCTGCGATTTGTGCAGCGGATGAGCCCGAGCCGGCCCGCCCCTCCCGTTGGCGGGAGCAGGGCAGGCGGGTCTTCAGGTTCGGCCAGGCCTGCGCAGGCTGACTAGAAGCGGCCGCCGGCGCGGCGCTTGGTTGCCGGTGCGGCACCGCCATTGGTGGCCAGCAAATGCTTGGCGATGGCTTCGACGATCTTGAGATCGCAATCCTCATCGGTATTGACGTAGAGATTGCCGCCCAGAATGGCCGCGGCCGCATCCGGCGCCTCGATCGCTGTCGTGGTGTGGTCGGCCAGCAGGGCCGCGCTACCGGTCAGGGCAATCACCGGCTTGTCGGCGGCGAGGAAGAGCTTGATCAGCGCGTGGGCGCTGGCATCGAGCAGCATCGCGCCTTCAAGCAGAACCAGGGCTTCATAATCGCCCGCATCCAGTTCGGTCGTCGTTTCGGTGATCGCGAAATTGAGTTCGGACGGGCCGTTATAACCACGCAATGCGGCCTGCTGATCGGAAACCAGGGTCAGGCGGCGATTGTGGCGGCCGAAGGTTTCGGAGGCGTCCTGCAATTGCTGGATATTGACTTTTTCAGCGGCGAAAGCGGCGATGCGGTTGGGGCGTTGGCCATGATTCATAGGGGGAGGCGTCTCCTCGTGACGATTGAGTCCGGTGGGTGGATTGAATGGGAATTGAGCGCGATGGAATAGAGAAATTGCAGGAAAAAGCAAGCGATGCAGGTGTGATTAAATTAATCTTCGTCGCAAAATCAAAAAACACTGCTGAAAGAAATCGCGGTTTGTTTCATGATATTTGGAGCTTGGTCAGAGCGGAAATTTACCGACTGGATATCTTCGCAATCCAGATTTCGTGTATATTTTGGTTGCCGCGTATAGTGCGGGGCATATCCGGTGCCATCACGTGGACGAAGCCGGTGAATCTGCCTCATCGGCCAGCTCTTCATCGCCTTCCGTCATCGGATTGAGATCGGCCGCCGAAACACTGGTCGCGGTCGACGGGGCAAATTCGCCCTTGTCGATATCGGCCACCTGCTTCACGCCGGCGCGCCGGTAGAGCATGGCGGCCGCGAGCACGAACAGGCCGGCGGCTGCGAACAGGAACAGACCGCCACCGCCGGCCAGGCTCATCACGCCGCCGGCGAGCGAGGGGCCGAGCATCGAGCCGGTCGCCCACAGGATCAGGATGCCCGACATCATATTGGCCGCCTGGCCGGGCTCGGCGCGATCGGCCGCGTGGGCGACGGCGATGCCGTAGAAGGAGAGCGAGCCGGCACCCCACAGCGCGGCGAGGAGAAAGACCAGCGGCAGCGGCAATTGCATCGCGAACAGCGCCAGCAGCCCGGCTGCGAGCCCGCTGATGGCGGCGAGGACAGCGATGACGATGCGGCGGTCGAAATGGTCGGAAATCATCCCGGCCGGCCATTGCGCCAGCACCGTGCCGGCCATCATCGCGGCATTGAAGACTGCCGCCATGCCGGCGACTGATTCCGGCGAGAGGTCGGTGATGAACAGGGCGTAGAGCTGCATCACGGCGCCATTGACGACGCCGGCGATGAAGGCCGCGATCACGGCCGAGGGCGCGGTCTGCCACAGCCGGACCGGGCCGAAGGGTTCGGCGCTGGGCGCCGGCGGCTCGGCGCGGCGTGTCGCCGAGACCGGGATCAGGCTGGCGGTGAACAGGGCGCTGACCAGCAAGAAGCCGGCGGCGCTGCCCGGCGTTGTATAGGCCGCGAGGAAGGGGCCGATCATGAAGCCGAGCTTGGAGGTCACCAGATAGAAGCCGAGCACGGCGCCGCGTCGTTCGGCCGGTGCGGCGCCGGCAATCCAGCTTTCGCCGGAGGCAAACAGGCCGGCAACGCTGAGCCCGATCAGGGCCTGCATCAGCATCCACCAGGCGGTATGTTCGCTGATATAGAGCCCGCCTGCGGCCAGTGAGCCGACAGCGGCGAAGGCGGCGAAGGCGCGGATATGGCCGATCTGGCGAATCTCGGCCGGTGCCAGCCGGGCGCCGAGCATGAAGCCGAGGGCATAGCTGGAGGCGATGGCGCCGATGGTGAGCGTCGAGGCGCCCTGGGCGATCAGGGTCAGCGGCCCGACCACGGAAATGGCACCCGTCGCGGCCTGCAGCAGGGCCAGCGCCGTCACGACCGCGGCGATATTGCGGTATTCGTCGATCAGCTTTCTGTCGTCGCCGGGTGTCGTCATGGCGGAAATGTCCTTTGCCTGTCGCGAGTAACCGCGCGCGCGATCCGGTTCGTTTGGCACGATCCGGGGGCTGACCACAATCGGGCGCTTGCGATTTGCCCGTCTGGCCACTGCGCTGAGCCTATCACCGGGACTGCACGAGTCATGATTAATTCAGCTCATGGAAATTTAACGGCTGACAGGCCCCAATCGACCGGCAAATTGGGAGAGTCGCCTATTTTCTGGAAACGCCTCGACAGGTTGATGGCGGTCGATACCGCCACCGGCTTCGACCGAAGAATCCAATACCGGGTCGCGCTCGCCTTTACCGTGACCATGGCCGCGACCGCGCTGATCAATGCGCTGGTGCTGACGGGCTCGGGAGAAGGCCGTCCCGGCATGGTTGCGCTCGCGCTTGCGACCCTGCTGGTCTACGTGCTGGTGGGCATTGTCGGGCTGCGGCTGCACAGGCCCAATCTGACGATCGGACTGGTGCTGGCCGCGAGCCTGGTGACCCTGATCGGAGCCATCTGGGGCAATCGCGGCGGTTTTCCGCCGGCGATGATCTATCTGCCGATTGCGGCGCTGGGCGTCTATATCGCCTGGGGGGCGCGCGCTGCGCTGGCCGCTGGCGTGGTCATCATCGGCCTGCTCGGGACCGTTCTGCTTGTCAGCCAGCGCCTGGTTGGAAGTGATCTGGCGACAATGCCGCCCAGCCTTGTGGCGGTGTTCGCGCTGGTGGTCGGCTTTACCTGTCTGTGGGTGAGCTTTTTTGCGTCGACCTACCGCTCGGCCAGCCACGCCGCCAATGCCGAACTGGCGGATGCCAATGAACGCCTGCAGGAGGCGCTGGCCGAGGCCGAGGCCGCCAACCGCTCCAAATCGGAATTCCTGGCCATGATGAGTCATGAAATCCGCACGCCGCTGAATGGTGTGCTCGGGATGAGCCGGATCCTGCTCAGTGATGAAGCCCTGACAGCCCAGCAGGCAGAGCGGATTGCCGTGATCAATGAGTCGGGCGAAAACCTGCTCGAACTGCTCAATGATATCCTTGATTTGTCCAAGCTCGAAGCGGACGCCATCGCGCTGGAGGCGATTGATCTGGACATTGTCTCGCTGACCGCGAGCGCCACGGCACACTGGCGCCTGCAGGCCGAGAGCAAGGGGGTTGAGCTGGTGCTTGGCGCCCATGATGTCGCCGAGCCCATACTGTGCGGCGATGCGCTCCGTATCCGGCAGGTTCTCAACAATCTGTTGGGCAATGCCGTGAAGTTCACCAGTGTCGGCCAAATCTGCGTTGATCTCCACCAGACGGCGGCCGGGGCTGACGGCCAGATCGAGACCGCGGTCAGTGTCAGCGATAGCGGCGCGGGCATTGCCAGCGAGAAACTGGTGACGATTTTTGACGCTTTCAGCCAGGCCGACAGTTCGACAACCCGCAAATATGGCGGCACCGGCCTCGGGCTGGCGATCTGCAGCAGGCTGGCCGAGCGGATGGGCGGGGCGATCAGCGCGGAGAGCCATGCCGGAATCGGCTCGAAATTCACCTTCGTGATCCGCACACCGCGCGGCAGCCGGCAGGTTGAAGCGCCCGCCGGGCCGATCATTGCACCGGTCAGGCCGGACCGCCCCGTGTCGGTCCTGGCCGTTGATGATGTTGCGACCAACCGGCTGGTGATCGCGGCCATGCTGGACCAGTCGCTGGTCGGCGAGACGATCCGGATCGATTGTGCCGCCAGTGGCGCCGAAGCGATCGAGGCGGCGTCGGCCAAGCCCTATGATCTCATTCTGATGGATATCCAGATGCCCGAAATGGACGGGTATATGGCCCGTCGGCTGTTGCAGGAAAATCCGGCAACGGCGGCCATTCCCGTGGTCGCGCTTACCGCCCTGGCCTCGGACCAGGCGCGGCAGAGCCTGATCGGGGCGGGCTTCCTCGATTGCCTCGACAAGCCGGTCGATACGGCCGAGCTGCGCCGGGTGCTGGCGCAGGTCCTGATGCCCGAACCCTCGCCCCGGATGGCGAAGAGCGCCTGATCCGGATCAGATTTCCGCGACGATCAATTGCGGTCCCCCGGCCTTGATGGCGGCGGCGAGGGCGGTGTCGAACTCGCCGGCCGTGCGGGCCCGGTGTCCGGGGACGCCGAAGCCTTCGGCCAGCTTGACCCAGTCCATTTTCGGATCATCGAGCGAGAGCATTTGCTGTGCTGTCGGACCGGGCTCGCCGGCGCCGACGCGGGCGAGCTCGAAATTCAGCACCAGATAGGAATGGTTGGCGAAGACGATATTGATGATGTTCAGCTTTTCGCGTGCCTGCGTCCACAGCGCCTGCAGGGTATAGGCGGCAGCGCCATCACCGCACAGGGCAAAGACCTGGCGCTCCGGACAGGCCAGCGCGGCGCCGACCGCCTGTGGCATGCCCGATCCGATGGCGCCGCCGGTCAGGCAGAGCCAGTCATGCTTTGGTCCGCTGCCGGTCCAGGGGAAGACGCCCATGCCCGAGGTCGTTGCGTCATCACACAGGATCGACTCCTCGGGCATGTGCCGCGCCAGCGAGATGCCGGCATAGCCCGGATTGAGCGCTTCGTCGGGGAAGAGCTTCGGCATTTGTGCCCGGTCGGGCTTGGGCTGCGGCTCGACGGGTCCGAGCCGGTCTGCCAGCGCGCCCATGGCGGCGATGATATCGTCGGCGGGGCCGCCCAGCGTGACGATATCGGCACCGTCCGGAGTGAATTCACCGCGCTCGCCGGGATAGGCGAAGAAGGCGACCGGCGCCTTGGTGCCGGCGATCAGCAGCAGGTCGCAATCGGCCAGCTCCTGCATCGCCTCGCCGCCCAGATAGCTCAGGCGCTTGGGCGCGAAACGGCCATGACCGCGGGCGATGCGCGGAACGAATGTATCCATGAAGACACGCGCGCCGCTGGCCGCTGCGATATTCGCGGCCGCTTCGAGGCCGGCGTCCAGGCAGGCCTCATTGCCGAGAAACAGGATCGGCGATTTCGCGGATTTCAGCGCCGCGGCTGCGGCGTCGATGGTCGCGTCGCTGACCGGCCGCAGGGCGGGCAGGGGCACAGCCTCGATCACATCGGGTTCCTGGTCTGACCAGGCGCAGTCGGCGGGCAGGATCAGGCTGGCGACACCGCGCTCGGGCCCGTAGGACTGGCGAACAGCCTCCACGGCCATGGTTGATACTTCGGATGCGAGGTTTACCTTGCCGACCCAGCGCGACATGGGCGCACACACGCCGGCAACATCGCTGGTCAGGGGCGCGTCGAGGGCGGCGTGGGCGACAGCGTGATCCCCGACAATATTGACCACGGGGGCGAAGGCGCGGCGGGCATTGTGCAGATTGGCGAGGCCATTGCCGACGCCGGGGCCGAGATGCAGCAGGGTGCAGGCCGGCTTGCCGGCCATGCGGGCATAACCATCGGCGGCACCGGTGGCGACGCCCTCAAACAGGCACAGCACCGATTTCATGCCCTCGGCCCGGTCGAGGGCAGCGACCATGTGCATTTCCGAGGTGCCCGGATTGGTAAAACAGAGCTCGACGCCCTGGTTGACCAGGGTTCGGACCAGGCTTTCAGCTGCGAACATGGCGTTACTCCTTCGCTTACGAAGAATTAGAGGGGCGGGCGGCGGACGAAATCGGGGCCGAGATCGCGCAGGCGTGCGGCGCCGGTCAGGGCGAGATCGCGTTCAAGGCTGGTGGTGAGGAAGTCGAGGGCACGGTTGACGCCGGCTTCTCCGGCGGCGCCGAGGCCAAACAGATAGGGCCGGCCAATGGCGACGGCGCGGGCACCGAGCGCCAGTGCCTTGATGATATCGGTGCCGCGGCGGATGCCGCCGTCGAGAATGATCTCGGCCTGGCCGTCCACCGCGTGGACAATGTCGGGCAGGGCATCGATGGTTGCGGTCGAGCCGTCGAGCTGGCGCCCGCCATGATTGGATATCCACACCGCATCGGCGCCGATATCGATGCAGCGGCGCGCATCATCGGGCCGCACAATCCCCTTGATCGCGAACGGGCCGCCCCAGACCTGTTTCATCCAGCGGGCATCTTCCCAGGTGACGGTGCGGTCAAACTGGCGGTTGATATAGCCCATGATGCCGTCGCCTTCCGGATTGTCGTCGGCGAAATTGGCCGGCGTGATCTTGGGCGTGGTCAGCATGTCGAACAGATAGCCGGGCCGCGCCAGCACCTGGGCGACGGTCTTGGGATTGATCTTGGGCGGCACGGTAAAACTGTTGCGCAGATCGCGCTCGCGATTGCCGGCGACGGGCACGTCGACGGTCAGGATCAGGCCGGTAAAGCCTGCAGCCCTGGCGCGCTCGAGTGAGGCCTCGACGATGGCGCGGTCCTTCCAGACATACATCTGGAACCATTTCGGGCCGGTCGTCTCCGCCGCGATCGCCTCGATCGAGGTCGAGCCCAGCGTCGAGAGCGAATAGATCAGCCCGTGGGCCGCGGCGGCGCGCGCCACCGCCGTCTCGCCGCCGCGCGGATGGAAGAGGCGCTGGGCGGCGGTCGGGGTGACGATGATCGGCGCGGCGCAGGGCGAGCCCATCACCGTGGTCGACATGTCGATACTGGCGATATCGACCAGCGCCTTCCAGTTCAGCGCATAGGCGTCATAGCGCGAGCAATTGGCCCGCAGCGTCACCTCGTCATCGGCACCGCCATCAATATAGTCGAACACCATGCGCGGCAGGCGCTTTTTCGCCAGCGCGCGCAGGTCGTCGATATTGTGGGCGGAGTCGAGCTTGGACATGACACGAGCCTTGCCTGCGCTGCACCAACGGTCAAGCGGCGCGGTGACGCAGCGCAGCCGGTTTTCTGCCAATTCAGCACCCGTTTGGAAAACGCATCTGAAATCACCGGTTTCACTGGCGGCGAATGCCCGTTGCGAATAGTAGAGCCGGGCGAGTGTGTGACCTAGACACATGCCCGATCCAGGCGGCGGGCGGCCGCGTTATTTCCAGGGCGGTATCCGATGTCTTTTTTGCGTCTACTCGTGGCGGGCGGCCTCGCGGCAGCCCTGTTGAGCGTTTCCCCGGCAGTCGCCTACGGCCCCGACGGTCATCGCATCGTCTGTGATCTCGCCTATCGCTATCTCAGCGACGAAGCCCGCACCGAGGTTGACCGGCTGGTGGCGCTGGATGCGGAGTTCGACCATTTCCGCGACGTCTGTTCCTGGGCCGATTCCGCCTCGCGCTCGACGCATGAATTCACCCGCACCTGGCATTATATCAACCAGCGCCGCGACGATCCGCATATCGATGCCGAGGACTGCGCCGAGGACGGCTGCATCACCGAGGCGATTGACCTGCATGCCGGGGTCTTTCTCGATCGTGCCCGCAGTGATGCTGACCGGCTCGAAGCCTTGAAATTCCTCGCCCACTGGCTCGGCGATGTTCACCAGCCAATGCATGTCTCGATCGAGGGTGATCGCGGCGGCAATGATATCGAGGTGCTCTGGCGCGGCGAACGCCACACCAATTTTCACCGCGTCTGGGATAGCGAGATCATCCTGGACTATATGAGCGAGCAATGGGGCTGGGCGCCGGAAGCGACGCGCTGGTCCTATTTCGCAGACGAACTGGCCTCGGAAATCCCGCTGGGCGGCGTTGATATCTTCACGCCGCTCGACCCGATCGCCTGGGCGCAGGAAAGCCATGACATCGTCCGCTCGCGCGATTTCGCCTATTACTGGGCCCGCGCCGATCAGCCGATCGCGCCCGGTGACGCCTATTACGAGCGCGGCCTGCGCATCAGCCGCCAGGAATTGAAGCTCGGCGGTGTACGCCTCGCCGGGCTGCTCAATCAACTGGTCGCCGAACGCCGCCTGGCCGCGCTCGGCGGCGGCTCGCCACTGTCGGCACTGGACGACTAACGCACGGCGACGTCGCAGAAATCGACCGCGCGGGCCCGCTTCCCGCTTGTCGCGATGCGTTCATAATGGTTAACATGCCTGCCGGTGCGGCCCTGACGGGGCCTGCAAACTCCGGGGGGAGATGTGTTGGATTTTGCGGACCAGACGGTTCTGATTGGCGCCGCCATGGCAGCGCTTATCCTGGTGCTGCTGGCGGTCATCTTCGCGATGGTGGCCTCGCGCCGCCAGAACGCGTCGGACGAGGAGCAGGTCGCCAAGCTGCGCCGCAAGCGCGCTGTCGCCTATCAGGAGGCCAAGGCCGAGTATCGCCGCTTCCGGTCGAAATTCGAGAAGTCCAATACGCTGCTGATCGAGTTCATCCATGATCTCGGCGATGGCTTCATCGGGCGGGACAGTGCGCCGCAGCAGATCGTGTTCGACGAGGCCTTTGAGGCGATCGCGCTGATCCGTCAGGCCAATCCGCGCTCCAAAATCGTCATCGTGCTGCACACGCTCGGCGGCTATGCCCGTCCGGCGCACATGATCGCACTGGCGATCAAGGAACATTTGCGCAAGACCAAGCACAATTCGAAACGCGACCCGCACGTCGTCGCCTATGTGCCCTATGTCGCCATGTCCGGCGGGGCGATGATCGCGCTGGCGGCCGAGAAGGTAGCGATGGATGCGACCGCCTCCCTCGGTCCGATCGACACCATCTATGGCGGTTTCCCGACCGAGACCTATCGCGATCTGCTCGAGCAGAAGGGTCCGCTGGCGACCCAGGACGTGCTGGTGATGCTCGCCCACGAGGCCGAGAAATACGACCGTTATGCCGACCGGATCGCGCGCGAGATCATTCACGACAATCACAAGGCCGAGGACAGGGATCCCGATTTCCTCGCCGACTATCTGTCCTCCGGCAAGCTCTCGCACAGTGAGGCAATCTCGCCGGCCGGGGCGAAGGAGCTGGGCGTCAATGTCACGACGAAGATCCCGCCGGAGATCTATGGTCTCGTCGATGCCCGCATCCGGATGATTCATACGCGGCTTGAGTATGAGGAGCGCCATGCCGCCAATCCGGACGCTGGCGGCTCCGAGGCCGAGGATGCCGACAAGACCATGCAGCGCGTCATCCGTGAGAGCCTGGGCGGCGGGGTCCGGATCTGACGGTTGGCGGTGCTGCACTCATGGCTTGAACCGGCTCCGGTCAGCCCCAATTACTGGGCTGACAATGAAGGATGCCATCATGAGTGAGAAGTCGGGGCTTTATGCCGATGTCCGCAAGCAGATCGCCTCGGTGATTGCCGGAGAGACCAGTGTGACGGCGCGCTATGCCAGCGCTGCCTGCCTGTTGCGCGAGGCGTTCGGCGCCCGCTTTTTCTGGACCGGCTTTTATGTCGTTGATCCGCTCAAGCCTGATGAACTTGTGGTCGGCCCCTATCAGGGCACGCTGGGTTGTCTGCGCATCCCCTTCGGGCGCGGTGTCTGCGGCGCAGCCGCGGCGACGGGCGAGACGCAGCTGGTGAGCGATGTCCACGCCTTCCCCGGTCATATCGCCTGCGACAGCCGCTCGAATTCGGAAATCGTGGTGCCGGTATTCGGGCCGGACGGCGTGCTGGCGGCTGTGCTCGATATCGATTCGACGGAGTTTGGCGCCTTCGACCTTGAAGACCAGGCCGGTCTCGAAGCGATCTGCCGCGATTTGCTGACGGTCTGAGCCGCGCCCCGGATGCCGATGCAGACGCGGTGGGTGGCAGCGCGTTGAGCTTGGGGCAAGGGCGCTGCCACCCGCCCCGCCTTTTGGGGCGGCGGGGCTCGCGAGCTGTGGGCCCGGTCCGGATTGCACCGGATCAGTCTCGGTCAACCTTGTCGAAGACCGGGCGGGTGTCGCGATCGAGGATATCTTTACTGAAAAATAATTCAATGAACAGAGTTTCATTTTATCAGTCAGCACCCGCCGGGGAAATCAGGTGGCCGTAAGCCGCAAGGACCAGAAGGATGCCACCCGCGAGCGCCTCGTCAGCGCCGGCGCGACCATCTTTGCCGCCGATGGCGTGCAGGGCGCGCGAATCGCCGACATTGCCCGTGAGGCCGGTGTCGCGATGGGCACACTCTACACGCATTTTGCCGACAAGGAGGCGCTGTTCCTCGAAGTCATGCGTGCGGGCAAGCAAAGCGTTCTCGAGGGGCTGGCGCTGGCCCGTGAGTCCTCCGACACCCGCGAGGGCCGTGACCGGGCTGCGATGGAGGGCGTGGTCGCCTTCGCCCAGATTTATGGCCCCTTGTTCCGCTTGATGCTCAGCCGAGGTGCCGGCGACCCGGTTCAGCGCGAGGTGGTAGATGCCATTACGGCACTGCGGGTCGCCGAACTGATCGAAGGCCAGGCCGAGGGCTGGGCCCGTGCCGATCTCGATCCCGAGGCGGCGGCGCGCTGTGAAGTCGGCGCCGTTTTCCATCTGCTCGACTGGTGGATCGACAATCCGGGGCGCTTCACGCCGGCGGCGCTGGTTGAGCAGCTTTGCAGTGTCCGCCGCCTTGGCATTGAAGGCGCCGGCCCGCTGGCCGGCAGCGCCGGCGACTTGCCGCCCGCAACCGCGAAAGGCAGCATGTCCTGATGACAAAGCCCGCCCGTATCCGCCTGGATGAGCATGAGATCGACTATGTGCTCCTGCGCAGCCGCCGCCGCACGATCGGCTTCACCATTGGCCGCGACGGGCTGACGGTGACGGCGCCGCAGCGCGTCAGCCTCCGGGAAATCGAAGGCGCGTTGCAGCAGAAATCCCACTGGATCCTCAGCAAGCTCGCGGCCTGGGCCGAGCGGCCGCGCCAGCGTGAGCTGGCCTATGAAAGCGGCGAGATGCTGCCCTGGCTCGGCGGTGAGCTCCGGCTGCAGGTCGAGCCGCGCGGCATTCGCACCACGCTGCGCCGCGAGGGCGACCGGGTTCTCGTTACCGTCGACCCGGAGGCCAGCGGTGAGCTGCGCAGGCGTGCCATCGCCGGCGCCCTGGCACGACACTACAAGCGCGAGGGCGAGCAGTTCATGGCGCCGCGCGTGGCGCAGTTTGCCGCGCGTCTCGACCGGCCGCTGCGCAAGGTCGTGGTCCGTGACCAGAAACGGCGCTGGGGCTCGTGCGCAGCCGATGGCACCATCCGGCTCAACTGGCGGCTGATGGGGTTTCCGGAGGTGTTGATCGACTATGTCTGCGCCCATGAGGCGGCGCATCTGGTCGAGCCGAATCATTCGGCAGCCTTCTGGAACACGGTTGCCCGTCTGATGCCCGACTGGAAACTGCACCGCGAACAGATGCGGCGCGAGGCGGACTTGTGGACTTGGGACTAGGACGTGCGGCGGGGTAGGCCGCCAGCACAGGCTGCGATCAATGTCGTGAACGGGCTGGAAATTTTGCCAAGCAACTGGTTAGCTCAAGAAACGCCGTGACTACAGGGGAGGGGGAGTCGATGCCGGATGGTTTTGCATACACGCTCAGCATGGTTCTGGACGACAAGGCCTTGTCGATCCAGCTTCATGGCGGCTGCGATATCGAGGCGAGCCTGGTCTCGCTTCAGACGCTTGCCGACACGCTGGCGAAAAATCCGATCGAAGGCCTGCTGATGGATTACAGCCGGTATGAGCTGACCTTTGAAATGGACGAATTTTCCAAGCTTGCCGACGCATACTGTACCGAATTCCCGGACCGTTTCCCGGTCGCCTTTGTCTATCGGGAGAACCAGGTCGGACGGGCGATCTACATGACCCGGCGGCTTGAAGAGACAGGCCGGCCCAGCCGTGCCTTCGACTCGGCTGACATGGCGATGTCCTGGCTGCAGGACCAGCTGGTGCCGCGCGTGATGCCGCCGTCCGGCGGGCCCGGCCAGTCGGGCACGAGTCTGGGGGCGGCCGGCTAGGCGCTGGCGATCTCACCGGTTTCAGGCCCGGCGTTTTTGCCGCACCGCCCCGATATGGAAGCGGGCAGCTGGCGTCGCTATTGTCAGCTCAGCCATAGCCGGGTGAACTAGCCATGACCGATTTGATCCACATCACCTGTCCGGTCTGCCAGGCCAGAAACCGCATCCCGGCGGACAGGCTTTCCGCCAGCCCGACCTGCGGCAAGTGCAAGGCGCCGCTGTTTCCGGACACCCCGTTCGAGCTCGATGAAGCCCGGCTCAACAAGCATCTGAAAAATGATGAAGTCCCGCTGCTGGTGGATTTCTGGGCGCCCTGGTGCGGCCCGTGCAAGATGATGGGGCCGATGTTTGCGGACGCCTCGCGGCAGATGTCACCGGCGGTGCGCTTTGCCAAGCTCGATACCGAACAGCACCAGAGCGTCGGCGCCCGCTTCCAGATCCGCGGCATTCCGCTGATCATCCTGTTCGACAAGGGCCGGGAAGTCGCCCGCCAGACCGGGCTGATGAATGCGGGGCAGATCGTCAGCTGGGTCAGGCAGAATTTAAAGGGGTAGGGGCCTCCCCCGTGGCAATCGCACCGCGCCGTCCCCATCTATCTCCCGACACATAATCCGCCGGATGCTCCCCGATCTGCCCCCATGCGCTGCGGCCGCGTTGCCCAATGCCCGGCGGTCAGTTAAAGGGAGCCCAGCTTTACCCCCTTTGCCGAAGAGACCATCCGCCCATGTCCGCCTATCAATACGTCTTCCATATGGACAAGCTGTCCAAGACCTATCCCGGTGCCTCCAAGCCCGTGTTCGAAAATATCTCGCTCCACTTCCTGCCCGACGCCAAGATCGGTGTCGTCGGCGTCAATGGTTCGGGTAAATCCACCCTGCTGAAGATCATGGCCGGGATGGATAGCGAATTCAGTGGCGAGGCTTGGGCCGAAAAGGGCGTCAAGGTCGGCTATCTGGCCCAGGAGCCCAATCTCGATGACTCCAAGACTGTCTGGGAAAACGTCATTGAGGGCTCGGCGCAGAAGAAGCTGATCGACGAGTTCAATGCCGTCTCGATGAAGCTCGCGGAGGATTATTCCGACGAGCTGATGGAAGAGATGAATACGCTGCAGGAAAAGATCGATGCGGCCGATGCCTGGGACATTGATTCCAAGATCGAAATGGCGATGGACGCGCTGCGTTGCGCGCCGGCCGACTGGGGCGTCAAGGATCTCTCCGGTGGTGAACGCCGCCGCGTCGCGCTGTGCCGCCTGCTGCTGTCGGAACCGCACATGCTGCTGCTCGATGAGCCGACCAACCACCTCGATGCCGAATCGGTGGCCTGGCTGCAGAATTATCTCGAGAAATTCGCCGGCGCCGTGCTGGTCGTGACCCACGACCGCTACTTCCTTGATAGCATCACCACCTGGACGCTGGAACTCGATCGCGGCCGCGGCGTGCCCTATGAGGGTGGCTATTCCTCCTGGCTGGAACAGAAGACCAAGCGTCTGGCCCAGGAAGGCCGCGAGAAATCCGCCAAGGAACGCGCCCTGGCCCGCGAGCTGAACTGGATCCGCTCCTCGCCGAAAGCGCGCCAGGCCAAGTCCAAGGCGCGTATCCGCTCCTATGAGGAATTGCGCGAGCAGGCCGAACGGGCCGATATTTCGCACGCGACGATCAATATCCCGCCAGGCCCGCGCCTCGGTGGTGTCGTGGTCGAGGTCGAGGGCCTGAAGAAGGGCTATGGCGACAAGCTGCTGATCGATGGTCTGGAATTCAAGCTGCCACCGGGCGGCGTTGTCGGTGTGATCGGCCCCAATGGTGCCGGTAAATCGACCCTGTTCCGCATGATTATCGGCCAGGAAACGCCTGATGAAGGCTCGATCCGGCTCGGCGATACAGTCAAGCTGGGCTATGTCGACCAGTCGCGCGACCAGCTCGATCCGAAGAAGACCGTCTGGGAGGAAATCTCCGAGGGCAATGACATGCTCAATCTCGGCAATCGCGAAGTGCCGAGCCGGGCCTATGTCGGTGCCTTCAACTTCAAGGGCGGCGACCAGCAAAAGAAGGTCGGCCTGCTCTCCGGCGGTGAGCGCAATCGCGTCCACCTCGCCAAGATGCTGAAAGAGGGCGGCAATCTCCTCCTCCTCGATGAGCCGACCAATGATCTCGACGTCGAGACCCTCTCGGCCCTGGAAGAAGCGCTGGAAATCTATCCCGGCTGCGCCGTGGTCATCTCCCACGACCGCTTCTTCCTCGACCGCATCGCCACCCACATTCTCGCCTTTGAAGGCGATAGCCATGTGGAATGGTTTGAAGGCTCCTTCTCCGATTATCTCGAAGACAAGAAGCGCCGCCTCGGCGCCGATGCGGACATCCCGCACCGGATCAAGTTCCAGAAATTCGGACGGTAGTCCGCAATTTCATTCGCATGCAGAGAAGGCCCGGCGCGAGCGCCGGGCTTTTTTTGTGTCAGATCCGGCTCGCTGCAAACGGCTTGGGATCGACCGGCGGTGTCTCGCTGTCCATCAGGGCCGCGAGCAGGCCGGCCGAGCCCATCGCCTGGGTCCAGCCGAGATGACCATGGCCGGTGGTCAGCCACAGGCCCTTGGCGCGGGTTTCGCCGATGAAGGGGCGGCCATCGGCACTCATCGGCCGGAAGCCGGCCCAGGCATTGATCTCGCCGGCCAGTAGCTGGTCGGCGAATTGCGGATAGATGGCGCGGACCAGGGATTTGAGGTTCTCGACGCGTTCGGTGCGCAGGCGTCTGTCATTGCCGGCGATCTCGGCGGTGCCGGCGATGCGCAGACGATTGCCCATCGGCGTGATGATGGTGTGCAACGCCTCGTCGAACACCGGCCTGCCAGGGCGGTCTTCGAGACCCGACATGTCCAGGGTCAGCGAATAGCCCTTCACCGGACGCACCGGCAGATGCAGGCCCAGCGGCTTGAGCAATGACCAGGCGGTGTGTCCGGCGGCGAGGACGATGGTGTCGGTCTCGATCTCCTCGGTCTCGGTGCGCACGCCGATGATCTGGCCGCCGCGATCCATCAGCTCGACGACGCGCGTCTGCCATTCGAACACCACGCCGGCGTCCTGCGCTGCGGCCGCCAGACCGGTGGTGAAGCGATGGGCATCGCCGGATTCATCGTCGGGGAAATGGATCGCACCGGCGATCTTGCCGGCGATCCCGGCCAGTTGCGGCTCCAGCGCCAGCGTCTGCTCGCGGTCGAGCACCTCATAGCGCAGGCCGAGCGGCACCAGCCGGTCGGCGGCCAGGATGGAGGCCTCGATCGCCGCCGGGGTGCGGCAGAGTTTGAGCGTGCCGCGCCGGAGGTTGTCGAACTGGAGCCCCAGCTCATCGCGCACGGTCTGGGTCTGGGCCAGACTATAGCGCGACAGGGCGAAATTGGCCTGGCTGGCGGCGGCGTGGCGCTGGTGGGTGGAATTGCGCAGGAAGCGCAGACCCCAGCCGATCAGGCCCGGCAGCGGCGCCAGCCGCAATTTCATCGCAGCGGCGGGGTCAAACAGCGAGGCGATCAATTGCCCGGCGACGCCCGGCTGGTTCCACGGCTCCGGCTCCGACGGTGTCAGCGCGCCGGCATTGGCGAAACTGGTCTCCAGCGCCGGCCCCTCCAGGGCGTCGAGCACGGTGACGGCATGGCCGTGCCGACACAGCGTCCAGGCGGCGGAAACGCCCGCCAGTCCGGCTCCGATAATGATGATCTCGCGGCGTCTCAAATCGCCCTCCAGAATCCGGCATACAGGCTTGCCTTTGAACTTCGTCGCGATGCGGATAAAAGCAAGGGACATTCCGCACTTACAGGCAAGATTCCGATGGACGCACTGGTCACCCAGCTCAAGGCAATCGCCGAACCGACCCGGCTTCGGGTGGTCTCGCTATTGTCACGCGGCGAACTGACCGTGTCGGAACTCGTGCATGTGCTGGGGCAAAGCCAGCCGCGCGTCAGCCGCCATCTCAAACTCCTGACCGATGCCCGCCTCGCCGAACGCCTGCCCGAGGGGGCTTATGTGTTTTATCGCCTGACCGATGCCGGTGGCGGCCGCAAGCTGGCGGAAATTGTCACCGATCTCCTGCCCGCTGACGATCCGGTGCTGACGCGCGATTTCGCCCGGCTGGAATCGATCAAGCAGGCGCGCGCCGTCGCGGCGCAGACCTATTTCGAGAGCGTCGCCGAGGACTGGGACCAGATCCGGCGCCTGCATCTCGCCGACGCCGAGGTCGAGGCGGCGATGCGCGAGCTGGCGGGGCCGGGCCCGTTTGATCTGATGATCGATGTCGGCGTCGGCACCGGCCGTGTGCTCGAGCTGTTCGCCGACCGTGTCCAGCGCGGCGTTGGCGTCGATATCAACCACTCCATGCTCAATGTTGCTCGCCTCAACCTGGCCAATGCCGGCCTGGCCAATTGTTCGGTGCGCCATGCCGATGTCGGCGCGCTGCCGTTCGAGAACGCCGCCGCCGATCTCGTCACCGTGCACCAGGTTTTGCACTATCTCGACGACCCCGCCGGTGCCGTCACCGAATGCGGCCGCTTGCTCAAACCCGGTGGCCGCCTCCTGATCGTCGATTTCGCACCGCACCAGCTGGAAACCCTGCGCGAGGATCACTATCACCGCCGCCTCGGCTTCTCCGACGAGGAGATGCAAGCCTGGATCGAAGGCGCCGGCCTGAAACTGGCGCACCAGACCTCGCTGCACCCCGATGAGCCCAGCGGGCAATTGACGATGAAAATCTGGGTCGCTGTTCCGAGTGATGGGTAGGGGGCTCCCGGCGATGCCTCCCGCCTATTCGAGGCCGCGGCTTGTTCCGGTGCGTCCAATCGTCTGAGCTATCCCCCCGCAGCGGAAAGCCGCTGGGCCCGGTACTGGCTCGGGGTCTGTCCCGTGACCCGTTTGAAGGCCTTGTAGAAGGATGAGCGGGCGTTGAAACCGACCGAGAGTGCGATGGCAAGCACGGTCTCGCTGCCCGCCATGATTTGCGGCTGAGCCGCCACCACGCGCCATCTGTTCACATAGTCAAAGAAGCATTCTCCAATCGTCTCGTTGAGGGTCTGGGAGATGTGATTGGGCGAGGTCCCGATCTGGCTGGCCAGCCTTTGCAATGAGAGGGCGGGGTCCAGATAGGCCTGGTCTTCGCGCATGGCGCGCTCGATCTTGGCGGCGATCCGGGCGGCCTGGTCGGGGCCGAGGGCGGATCGCAGATATTTGCGCTCCCCGGCCTCGTCGGGTGCAGCCTGGTTCTCCTCCCCGGGCTGGACCTCCGGATAACGTCCCTCAAAACCCGGCTTCTGGCGCAGCCCCCATAGGCCGAGAAACCAGACCAGAATCAGCGCGGTGGCAGCATTGACCCAGTGGCCAGCCAGCTCCAGACCCAGAAAATTCTCACTCACGAGCATGCTGGTGGCGAGCAGCCATGATCCCCCCAGGAAAAAGACAAGCCAGGCGAGCCAGTCCAGCTCCCGGTCTTCATTGCTGGCAAACAAGTCCCGGATTCGCCTGCCATAGGCTGCGAGGCGATACAGGATTCTCGCGACATAATATCCCGACTGTCCGATCCAGCCGATCACCAGCACGAACAGGACGAGCGCGACGACGGGGGGAAAGATTCCGTCCGGAAGCTCGCCGTGCAGGAACATGGTCGAGCGGGCTGTCGGGTCCATCGCGGCGATCATGGCGCTCGCCATCAGGCCCAGTAATGCGGGCACAAAATGCCAGACATGGGCTGTTCTCGGGCGCCAGGCGGTCTCGGACGTCAGACCTTCGACATAAAACCACAACATCGGACCCAACAGGAAGAAGGTCGGGGCCGCGATCGCGGGAAACAGGGCCGGTGCCAGCGGGAACGAGGCGTGGAGGAGTGGTGCCGACGCGATCGCGCCGAAGGCGCAGAAAAACCCGGCAAGCGGCAGCCCGGTCGGGGCGCGCGCGGACCGCATCAGCAGCACGGATGCGCAAAGCGCCGCCTGGCCGACAGTCGCGCCTGCGAGCATCACATCAAGGGTGTCCAATAGCCCAGCCTCCGGTTTCCCGCTTGATTAGGCACCCTGTGGCGCGATGACAAGCGGCGAGCCTGAAGCCCGGTGTCCGGCCCGGCAGGCGCGGACAGAAAACTGTCTCAGCCGACAGGCCCGGCCGACAGGCAGGCGTCCGCTGGTCCAGGGATGCGGCTTGTCACGATCGACATTGCGCGGGCGATGGCCTGGCCGGACCCGGTCGGTCAAGGAAGCCGCAGAGGAGAATCTGCATGATCAGTTTTCAAAGAATTGGCGGCCTGTCGGCACTGGTTGCGGCGGCCACATATCTGGTGGGGTTCTGGCTCTATTTTCAACTTCTCGAGCCGGCCCAATATGGCAGCTCGCTTCTGCCGCCGCTGCAACACGCCGGTTTCCTCGCGGAAAACGAGGCTCTGATGCGGGGCTGGAACTTCATCATCTACATCGTGAACGGCGTTTTCCTGACGGTCCTGGCGATCGCGGTTCACCGTCGCCTGGCAGGAGCGCCCACCGGCCTGGCACTCTGCGCCACGGCGTTCGGCTTGATGTGGGCGACGCTCGTGCTGGCCAGCGGCATGGTGGCCAATGTCAGCCTGGGGGTTATCACCGGATTGTACGAGACCGAGCCTGTCCAGGCGGCCGGCGCCTGGCTGGTCCTGACGACGGTGCAGGAGGGGCTTGGCGGTGGCAATGAGCTCGTCGGCGGGCTCTGGATCCTGCTGGTCAGTGCCGCAGCCCAGTGCGCCCGATCTCTTCCAGCCTGGCTCAATCTCCTGGGGGTCGTAATCGGGCTGGCCGGACTGCTGACCCTGCTTCCCGGCTTGACCGATGCGGGTGCTGTTTTTGGTCTGGGCATGATCGCCTGGTTCCTCGCCGTCGGCTTTGCCCTGCTGTTCGGACGCCGCCCGGATGAATCGGTCGCCAGCCGCTGAGATTGCATCGATCCTGCGCACAATTTCACCGTCACACTGAAAGTCACTTGATGGAACTTCCTCAAATCGCCCTGATTCATCTGGCTGCGGGATGCATCACCATTCTTGCCGGAACTGTTGCCCTGGCATCCGCCAAGGGCCGGCGTCTGCATCGGTGGGCGGGCACTGTGTTCGTCGCCGTCATGCTCTGCCTGACCCTCAGCGGCCTGTATCTCAGTTACAGCCGCGAGATCATATTCACGGCGTTTCTTGCAATCCTCGCCTCGCATCTGGTCATCACCGGCTGGTTTGCTGCCAGACACAAAGACGGGACAACCCGCCGGGTGGAGATATCGGCGCTCTTGCTGATCATGCTGAACACGGCGGTGTGTCTGGCAGCTGGCCTGCATCTCTCGATCGCCGGCAATGATGCCCCCGAACTGCCCTCGGCTGCCGAGTATTTCATCGTCGCCGGGTTTTCGGGCTTTTTGTCGATCCTCGATTTCAGGGCGATGAGACCGGCAGGCCTCGACGCTCGGGGCCGCATCGCCCGCCATCTCTGGCGCATGTGCTTCGCCCTGTTCATTGCCGTGGGCATATTCTCCGGGGGCAATAGCAATATTCTCCCTGAATTCGCACAACACCCCATAATCCTGGCGGCGCCGGTCGTGGCGGTTCTGGCCGTGATGGTCTTCTTCCTCTTGCGCGTCTGGCTTGGGCGCGGGCCTCCGGCCGCATAGGTCTGCCTATTCCGGAGCGCCAGTGCTCGCGCGCCCCTTGGCTCCCCCAGACTTTCTGCTAAGACCGAACCGTGTTTTATCGCGACGGTTGAGAGACAAATGGACAAGACATTCCAGCTCGGTTGGGAAGAGTGGGCGGCATTTCCCAAGCTGGGGCTGCCGGCGGTGCGGGCCAAGGTGGATACCGGGGCGCGGACTTCGGCGCTGCATGCGGTCTCGGTCGAGCCCTTCGGGCCGCTCGACAAGCCGCAGGTGCGCTTCATCATGCACCCGGTGCCGGACAAGCCGGAGATCGAGGTCGTCTGCTCGGCGCCGGCGGTTGACCGGCGCGAGGTGACCTCGTCGAATGGCGAGCGTGAATTGCGCTGGGTGATCGAGACGCCGATCCGGATCGGTGACCGCACCTGGCCGGTCGAGCTGACCCTGACCAATCGCGAATCCATGACCTACCGCATGCTGCTCGGCCGCCAGGCGATCGGCGAGGACATGACGGTCAGTCCGGGCCAGTCCTGCGCCCAGGGCGTTCTGGATTACGAGCTCTACAAGGATTTCCCGCGCCGCCGCCCGGTCAAACGGCCCTTGCGCGTGGCGATCCTGACGCGCGAGCCGAATAATTATTCCTCCCAGCGCCTGAAGGATGCCGCCGAGACGCGCGGCCATGTCGTCGAGATGATCAATACCGCGCGCTGCACCCTGGCGCTCGATGCGGCTGATCCGCGGGTGTTCTATGATGGCAAGCCACTGCCGGCCTATGACGCCATCATTCCGCGTATCGGCGCCAGCATGACGGGGTATGGCATGGCGGTGCTGCGCCAGTTCAACATGATGGGGGCGTATTGCCTCAATACGGCCGAGGCGATCGGCGCCTCGCGCGACAAGCTCTATGCGCACCAGGTGCTGGCGCGCGAGGGCATTGCCATGCCGGTAACGGCCTTTGCCCATTCGCCGAAGGACACCAACAACCTGATCGCCCATGTCGGCGGCGCGCCGCTGGTGGTGAAGCTGTTGCAGAGCACGCAGGGACGCGGCGTCGTGCTGGCCGAGACCAAGAAGGCCGCGGAATCGGTGATCGATGCCTTTCGTGGTCTCGAGGCCAATTTCATCGTCCAGGAATTCGTCAAGGAAGCGGGCGGTGCCGATATCCGCTGCTTCATCGTCGGCGGCAAGGTGGTGGCGACCATGATGCGCCAGGGCGAGGCCGGCGAGTTCCGCTCCAATTTGCATCGCGGTGGCTCGGCGACCAAGGTCAGGGTGTCCAAGGACGAACGCACCGCCGCCCTGCGCGCCGCCAAGGCGCTGGGGCTGTCCGTCGCCGGGGTCGATCTGCTGCGATCCTCGGTGGGGCCGAAAATCCTGGAAGTGAATTCCTCGCCCGGTCTGGAAGGCGTCGAGCGCACGTCGGGCAAGGATGTCGCCGGCATGATCGTGGAATATATCGAGGACCATGTCCGCCCCGTGGCGCGCAAGACGGTGCGGCGCAAGCAGGCGGTGGCGGCGAAGCCGGCGGCGGACTGACGCCTGGATGCGATCGGGGAGGGCGGCGCGTTGAGTGCTGCGTCTTCCCGGTTCCAGACTGTCAGCGAAAATCACTGTCTGCCATCCTGCCATTCTGTCATCGGCGCGAAAAATGGCTTGTGGGACAGGGGGATGGCGAGTGTTTGCCAGTGGCAGTCAGCCTGTCATCCTGTCACGGACTGTCATCTCCGCAGCGCCTGCCCCGGCGCGGAAAGCCGGTGAGGGCGGAAAGTTGGGGTGGGGCCGACAATGTCAAAGAGCGCGAAATCGCATCGATTATAGCCTGGCGGGGCTTGGGGTGGATAAGTCTGTTCTGAAACCATGGGCGCCGGGCAGCTGTTTTCGGAGGTGGGTAATTTTCCCCGACAAACCGCCACAAAGCGTCATTCCAGCGCAGGCTGGAACCCAGTTCATAGAGCGCAAACCTCTAATGGGGTGGCGTTTGCGGGATTCACGATGGCGTCTGAATCTGGGTTCCAGCCTGCGCTGGAATGACGATTGTTTGTGCGTTTGGTGATGGCTAAGGCGCGGATACACACCCCAAACCACACATCACCTTCCCCCGGAGGAGCGAAGCGAATTCCGGGGCCTGCCATGCGTTGGCGACCTGCCTGGTTTCCCCTCCGGCAGGCCCCGGAACAAGTCCGGGGAAATAGTTTTTTGATTTTATTCAGGAGACCGGCCCAAGCGGCCAGACCCCACCCTGAAAACCATGCCGGGATCCGGCCAGACTGGACTTGTCTCGTCAAGGGCGCGAAGCGCCGCTGTGCGGTCAGGACCCTTGACGAGACAAGTCCAGTCTGGCGCCCTGCTTGGCAAGGATTTCAGGGATGGGTGCGCCCGGCGCGGGCCGGGGCGGGGTTGGAGATTCAAGCGATGCTATAAAGGCTTGGCATACGGAAATGGGCGCCGGTCACCAATTATTCGGAAATGTCGTTTGTCCATGGTTTTTAGGTGGCGCACAATTCCGTAGAGATATCGATGACCGCAAGATTCTCGCCCGACCGACGTTGGTATTGCTCTCGTACGGTCCCCCCTGCGGCGTAGATAGGCAGAAATTGCTCCGACTGACATACGGTGTTTCGTACAGTCTCTGTGAACGAAAATGGAAGCACGATACTATCGCTGCTGACGGTATAATGCCGAACCAGGACTGTGCCTTCAGCGCGAATCGAACTCAGCTCTGTAACAGCATCAATCCTTCGAACTTCGTCGTGATAACTGGCTAGAAGCGTCAAGGCGTCAGGCAATCCGTAGCGACGAATCTGCCAAGCCAATACTGTTGCTTGAGCACTCGAACTGGATCCGATCGAGTCGAGTGAGGTGTCTATTCGACGGTTGGTGGCAGTCGCTGCCCAATTTGCGACGACCACGAAGACCAAACCGATCGCAACCAATTCATATGAAACCCTATGTCGATCAACCGAATTGCTTCGCACTCTGCTCGGTACAAATATCAGAACAAAGTTCACCAACGGCACAAATGCCAGAAATGCCCAACGCTTTGAACCGAACGCATCATAAGAACGGGCGACTCCAACCAAACCGAGCCATCCTCCGAGCAAGACACAGCCCATAATTGTCAACGCAACAGCGAGGTCAATGCCATCATTGGAGTAAAGCGTGAGGGGATTCCTCCACACACCCGCCAACAAGGCGGCAGCCAAACCAACGCCTGAAGAATGCGCAAAAAATTGTTCTCTGCGCATACGAAAACTTGTCTTTCCGACCAACAATATGGCGCTGACGGCGCTCAATAAAAACGCGCACAAATAAACCAACAATCCGTGTGCTGCGATCACACTCAAATAGTCGGTACTCGTCACATTCATAGGCAACCTCGCCGTTTGCAGTCCACGTCACTTTTCCACACTACAAGGTTCGTCAATAGTACTTCGACCAGCAAAAAAATGATGTAGTTTTCAATAAACGGGGACACTCGCCATTAATCGCTGACGAGGCCCCCGTCCAACAAGTCGGCCCGGGCGGCCAGACCCCGCCCTGAAACCCATGCCGGGATCCGGCCAGACTGGACTTGTCTCGTCAAGGGCGCGAAGCGCCGCTGCGCGGTCAGGACCCTTGACGAGACAAGTCCAGTCTGGCGCCCTGCTTGGCAAGGGTTTCAGGGATGGATGTGCCTGGCGCGGGCCGTGTCCCCGCTTTTTCGGCTGCCCGGGACATGGTCCGGCTTCGCCGGTGCATGTCCCGACTTGGTGAGAGGCAATGCGGAACGGGTCACGCGATGAGGACCCAAGTCGGGACACGCACCTGCTTCCTTGAAGCAGGACCATGTCTCGTTGGGGCTTGGCCTACCCCTCCCCATACCCCCCGCCACCCGGCGTCCTGACCTCAACACGATCCCCCGGCTCCACATCAATCCGGAACAGCCCAGGCAGGGGCTCGCTCTCGCCGCTCGCCCGGGTCACGCTCTGCTCACCGCGCGCGGCATCGCCGCCTCCCGCCAGTCCAAACGGCGCTTCCTTGCGCCGTGAGGAGAGGAGGGCGACTTCCATCACTTCCAGGAAGGTGAGCCGGCGTTCGCTGCCATCGCCGCCGGGGAATTTCCCCGTGCCGCCGGAGTGCGGGCGGATCCGGTGATGGTCGAGCCGGACGGGGAAGCGGCGTTCGAGCACTTCCGGGTCGGTCATGCGTGAATTGGTCATGTGGGTGTGGACGGCGGAGAGGCCGGCGAAGCCGTGGCCCTCATTGTCAATGCCGGCACCGGCACCGCCGCAAATCGTCTCGTAATACTGGTGGCGCGCATTGCCGAAGGTGAGGTTGTTCATCGAGCCCTGGCTGGCGGCGAGGCGGCCGGTGGCGCCGAACAGGGCGTCGACGATCAGCTGGCTGGTCTCGACATTGCCGGCGACGACGGCGGCGGGCGGTTTGGGGTTGAGCAGGCTGCCTTCCGGGATGATGAGTTCGAGCGGTTTCAGACAGCCCTCATTGAGCGGGATGGCATCGCCGACGAGGCAGCGGAAGACATAGAGCACGGCCGCGCGGGCGACCGATGAAGGCGCGTTGAAATTGCTCGGGCGTTGCGGCGAGGTGCCGGTGAAATCGACGACCGCGCTTCGCTCGGCCCGGTTGACCCGGATCGCGACGCGGATCTCGGCGCCGTCATCGAGCTTCACGCTGTGCTCGCCATCGCTGAGCGCATCGATCACGCGGCGCACGGCGCGTTCGGCATTGTCCTGGACATGGCCCATATAGGCCTTCACCACGTCGAGGCCGTTGTCGTCGACCAGGCGGCGCAATTCGTCGGCACCCTTGGCGCAGGCGGCGAGCTGGGCCTTGAGGTCGGCGATATTCTGGTCCGGATTGCGCGCCGGCCAGGGCTTGGAAGCGAGCACGGCGCGGGTCTCGGCCTCGAGAAACTGGCCGCCGGACATGATCTTGATATTGCGGAATTGCACGCCTTCCTCCTCGATCGAGGTCGAGAAGGGGGGCATGGAGCCGGGCGCGATACCGCCGACATCGGCATGGTGACCGCGCGAGGCGACGTAGAAGATGCGCTCGCCTGTAGCCTCGTCATGGACAGGCGTCACAAGCGTGATGTCGGGCAGATGGGTGCCGCCATCATAGGGCGCGTTGACGGCGACGGCATCGCCGGCCGCAAGGTCGGGATGGGCCTCGGCGGCGGCGCGGACGCTCGCCGACATTGAGCCCAGGTGAACCGGCATGTGCGGGGCGTTGGCGACGAGGCCGCCATCCGCGTCAAACACGGCGCAGGAGAAATCCAGCCTTTCCTTGATATTGACCGAATGCGCCGTGCGCTCGAGCGCCAGGCCCATTTGCTCGGCGACGCTCATGAAGCGCTTGTTGAAGAGCTCCAGCCGGATCGGGTCGAGGGCAGTGTCGGCGGTCTCGGTGGCGAGGGCTTCGGTGCGGCTCAGTTTCAGCGTGCCATCGGGCAGGCGCGTCGCCGACCAGCCGGCATCGATGACGATGGTGGAGTTCGGGTCCATCACCAGCGCCGGTCCGGCAGCCTCGGCGCCAGCACCAAACTGGTCGAGCCGGTAAAGCGGAGTCTCGCGCCATTGGCCGTGATCGAACATCTTCACGGCGGCGATGGCCTGCGGCGCTGTCGTCTCTTCGCTCATCGTGATCGACCAGCCGCGCGCGCCCGGCGGATCGGCCTCGGCTTCGACCATCACCGATTCAATCACCAGCGCCGCATCCGGCGCAAAGCCGAACAGGCGTTTATGGGCGGCGGCAAAATTGGCGCGCATCGTCTCGGGCGTATCGACGGGCACGGGCAGGCTGGTGTCGGAGCCCTGCACGCGCAGGCGCCATTCGGTGCGGGTACGGATCTGCTCGGGGGCGAAGCCTTCGGCGGTCAGGCGGGCGGTGACGTCCCTCGCCAGATCGGCGGCGAGGGCATGGGCTGTGTCCTGACCGGCCGCGAAATCCTGCTCGACCGCGGCGAGCCGGGTCTGGCGGATCTCGGCAAGGCCAATGCCCAGCGCCGAGAGCAGGCCGGCATAGGGGTGGATCAGGACAGAGGTCATGCCGAGCGCATCGGCGACCTTGCAGGCATGCTGCGCTCCGGCACCGCCAAAGGCGGCCAGCGCATAGGCGGACGGGTTGACGCCCTGGCCGATGGAGATCTGCTTGATGGCCTGCGCCATGCTTTCAACCGCCACAGCGAGGAAGCCCTCGGCGGCCGCTTCCGGACTGCCCAGCCCCATCGCGTCGGCCAGCGTCTGCAGCGCGGCGCGGCTGGCTTTGATGTCGAGCGGTGAGGCGCCGTCGGTGCCGAAGACATGCGGGAACCAGTCGGCCTGCACGCGGCCAAGCACGATATTGGCGTCGGTGACGGCCGCCGGTCCGCCGCGGCCATAGCCCGCCGGGCCGGGCATGGCACCGGCGCTTTCGGGGCCGACGCGGGCGCGTTCGCCGTCGAAGGTCAGCAGCGAGCCGCCACCGGCAGCCACCGTGTGTACGGCCATCATCGGTGCGCGCAGGCGCTGGCCGGCGACGAGGGTTTCCTGGACGCGCTCATAGGTCTCGCCATCAAAGCGCGAGACATCGGTCGAGGTGCCGCCCATGTCGAAACCGATCACCTTGGGATGACCGGCGGCAAGCGCCGTCTTGGCCATGCCGACGACCCCGCCGGCCGGGCCGGACAGCACGGCGTCGCGGGCGTGGAATCCGGCGGCCGGCGCCAGCCCGCCCGAGGACTGCATGAAATAGAGCGGCGTGCCCTCCAGCCCCGCATCAACCCGGTCGACATAGTCTCGCAGGACCGGGGTCAGGTAGGCATCGAGCACCGTGGTCGAGGCGCGCGGCACGATCTTGACCAGCGGGTTGGCAATGCTGGAACGGATCACGGTGGCGAAACCGGCCTCGCGGGCCAGCGCTTCGATCCGGGCCTCGTGGGCGTCATGGCCATAGGCATGCATCAACGTGATCGCGACCGAGGTGAAGCCGTCCTGCTTCGCTGTGGCCAAGGCCTCGCGCACCGGGGCCTCGTCGAGCGGGACCAGAACCGTGCCGCTGGCATCGAGGCGCTCATCGACCTCGACCACGCGGTCATACAGCGGATCGGGGCGCTTGATGTCGAGGGCGAAAATGTCGGGGCGGGTCTGGTCGCCGATGACCAGGAGATCGGCAAAGCCGCGCGTCACCAGGAAGAGGGTTTTCGCGCCCTTGCGTTCGAGCAGGGCATTGGTGGCCACCGTCGTGCCCATCTTGACCGAGCCGACCGCAGCGCCGGCGGCAAGGCGGCGCACGCCTTCGCTGGCGGCGTCGGGATAGTCGGGGCTTTCCGACAGCAGTTTGAGCGGATGCAGGCGGCCATCGGGGCCGCGTCCGATGACATCGGTAAACGTGCCGCCGCGATCAATCCAGAACTCCCAGTCGGACATGAAAACTCCCGTCAAACCGCTGCTGCGCCGATGCGCCTGCGGCAAGGTTTACCATGGTCTGCGCTGGCGTGAGCGGGTAAAGCTGACAAAATACGGCCCATCCACTTGCCCATCCCTGACGTCTGCCGGGCAGGACACCTATATGGCCGTGCAAGGGACAATTCACGCATGCGTTTTTGGCACAAACTGGCAGCCCGCCTGCAGGGACGGGACAGCTTCCTCGACTGTGATGGTTGCGAGGGCGGCGGCGGTCTGGCCAATGCCGTGCCGGAGCGCCGCGTCGAGGATGCCGAATTCGCCATGGCGCTGATCGGGCTCGGCGCCAAGATGGCCAAGGCCGACGGCTTCGTCACCCGCAGCGAGATCAAGGCTTTCTACGAAGTGTTCCGGCCGCCGCCCGAGGGGCGGGCCTCGCTCGATCGCGCCTTCGAACTGGCGATGCAGACGACGCTCGGCTTTGACGGCTATGCCCGGCGTCTGGCGCGGCGCTTCCGGGCCAATCCGGCGATCCTGGAAGACGTGCTCGATGGCCTGTTCCATATCGCCAAGGCCGATGGCGCCGTGACGCCGGACGAGCTCGACTATCTTGCGCAGGTGGCGGACATTTTCGGCTTCTCGCCGCTGGAATTTCGCCGCATCAGCACGGCGCATATCGGGACCGCGGACGATGACCCCTATGTCATTCTGGGCATCGAGGCCGATATATCCGACGCCGATCTCAAGCGCGCCTACCGCCGAATCGCCTCGCAAAACCATCCTGATCGCATGATGGCGCGCGGTGCGCCGCTGGAAACCCAACGATTTGCCAATGAAAAAATGGCAGTGATCAACGCGGCTTATGGCCAGATCCTTGCAGAGCGCGGGCTTAATGTCGGTGCCAGCAATTGACCTTGGCGCCTGAAATGCCAACATATGGCCGAGGGGCAGAGATGGATAGAGGACGATGACCGAAACAGCTCAAACCCGATCCGCATTTTTCGCCAGCGGCGCAGGCCGTGTGGTTCGCGACATTTTCGCGGCGATCATCGCGCTCGCCTTCATTGGTGCTGTGGTCTTCATGGCGGTCATGCTGACCGCGGTCTTCCTGATCATCGCCGGTGCCGGCCTCGTGACCTTTGGCGTCTACTGGCTGTGGATGAAGGTGCGCGGACGCCGCAAGGGCGCCGGTCCTGAAATCCTGGTCGCCACGCGCGGCCCCGATGGCTGGACGGTTGACGGGCTCGGTTCCTGAGGCCTGGGTGCTTGAGGCCGGATATCTCACATCAATTTGACTGGCGTTCCGTCCGGTGGCTGTCAGCCTGAGCCGGACGATGAGGGCGTGTGAATGCGAACGGGTTTTCTGATAGCTTTTTTGATCGCGACGCCGCTCCTGCTGGTGGGCTGCGTGAGCATGGCCCTGCCCAAGGTTCCGGCCCGGCTGACGGCCCCGGCGGCCGCTCCGGCACTCGACGGCACCGGCCTGGCCGGCTGGGAGACGGGCCGCGACGCGCTGCGGCAGCGTTTTGCCGACGAGATTTATGGTGAAGCGCCGGCGGACGATCCGGCCCGGATCGTGGCGCATGAACTGATCGAGGCGCAGGCTTTCGACGGGCTTGGCCGGATCGAGCAATACACGCTCGACCTGTCCGGTTTCGAGACCCATCTCGTGGTCATCCTGCCCAATGCGGCGACCGCGCCGGTGCCGACGATTATCCTGCAAATGTTCTGCGGCAACCGCACCGCCCTGGGCGGGCGCGAGGATATCGCGCCGCCGCCGCCCGAGGCGCATGCGCCCCAATGCGAGGGCAGTATCCAGAACGTGCCGGTGCGGATGATTTTTGGCCGCTACATCATGGAGCCGCCGATCACGGATATTCTGGCGCACGGCCATGCGATCGCCCTGATCTATCCCGGCGATATCGTGCCGGATGAGGCCGATGCCGCTGCCGCGCGGCTGGCGGCACTGGTGCCGGACCGGCCCAGCGGCGCAATCGCGGCCTGGGCCTGGGTCTATTCGCGTGTCGTTGACGTGCTCGATGGCGATGCGCGCTTCGATGCCAGCCGCACCGCCGTCTGGGGCCATTCGCGCAATGGCAAGGCGGCGCTGCTGGCCGGCGCCCTCGATGAGCGTATCGATCTGGTCATCGCCCACCAGGCCGGCACGGGCGGCACAGCCCTGACCCGCAGCGGCACCGGCGAGTCGGTCGAGGCGATCACGTCCGGATATCCGCACTGGTTTGCGCCGGCCTTTGCCGGCCGGGCTGACAACCCGACCGATATCCCGATCGACCAGCACCAGCTGATCGCCTTGCTGGCGCCGCGGCCGCTTCTGATCGGGGGCGCCTGGCGCGATCAATGGTCCGATCCGCAATCAAGTTTCCGCGCCGCCCAGGGCGCCAATCCGGTTTACCACCTCTATGGCTCGGACGGGCTGACCCAGCCCGGCCTGGATGATTTCGAGCCGGCGGCCGATATCGCCGTGGCGATGCGCCCGGGCCTGCATGGCGTGCAGCCGCAGGACTGGGAAAACTTCCTCGCTTTCCTCGACGCACATTTCGCAACGCCCTGACATCAAACGTGCATGTGGCTCATACGCGCCATGGCTTGTGCGCCGCGACGCGCCGGTCCATGAAGCGATATGCGTCTGCGTGATCTCCTTGCCCTGATCGCCGTCTGTGCCGTCTGGGGTGTCAACTTCGTTGTGGCAAAATTCTCGATCACGGGCTCGCCGGGATGGGTGCCCGGATTCGAGGGCTCGCCGCCCTTCTTCTTTGCCTTCCTGCGCTTCGCCCTGTTGTTCGCAATCCTCTCGCCCTGGCTGCGGCCGCGACCGCAGGACATGAAGGCGATGATCGGTATCGCGCTCTCCATGGGGGCGCTGCAATACGCGCTGATGTTCCTCGGCCTGCAATGGGCGACGCCCTCGGGCATGGCGATCACGCTGCAGATGGGCGTGCCGTTCGCGACCCTGCTCTCGGTGGTGATGCTGAAGGAAAGGCTCGGCCTGCCCCGCATCACCGGCATCATCATCGCCTTTGCCGGCATTATCCTCGTCGTCGCCCGGCCCGGGATTGGCGGTCTCTCCTTCGGGCTGATGCTCGGGATCGGTGCCGCCTTTTCCGGCGCGCTGGGGATGATACTGGTCAAGCGCATGCCGCTGGATTCGATGCGGATGCAGGCCTGGATCGGTCTGATCTCCTGGCCGCCCCTGCTGGCCATGTCGCTGCTGTTCGAGCGCGACCAGATCGCCTCGGTGATGGCCGGCGGCTGGCCCTTCATGCTGACGGTCCTGTTCACGGTCCTGCTGGTCAATGTGTTCGGCCATGGTGTGTTCTACAAGATGCTGCAGCGCTATGATGCGACCATGATTGCGCCCATCACCCTGCTGGCACCGCTGATCGGCGTCGTCTCCGGCATTGTCATCACCGGCGATGAAGCCGGCTGGCGCCTGTTCATCGGTGGCGGCATGGCGCTGATCGGGGTCGGCATTATCGCCCTGCGGCCCAACCGGGCCCTGCCGGAAGCGGGGCTGGCGCGGGAGAAAAATCTGTGACCCCGTCGCCGATCTCTGCCCCATCGCCCAATTTCAACGCGCGCAAATTGCCGATCTCGCTGATCGTGCTGCATTATACCGGCATGGCAGACGGCCCGTCGGCGCTGGCGCGGATGTGCGATCCGGAGGCCCAGGTCAGCGCCCATTATATGGTCGAGACCGATGGCCGGATCTTCCAGCTGGTCGATGAGGACAGGCGCGCCTGGCATGCCGGGGTCGGCAGCTGGCACGGCGAGCGCGACATCAATTCCGCCTCGATCGGGATCGAGATCGTCAATGGTGGTCATGATTACGGCCTGCCCGATTTCCCCGCCGTCCAGATCGCCCGCGTCATCGCGCTGGTGCAGGACATCATGGCGCGGCGCGGCATCGGGCCGGAGGCCGTGATCGGTCATTCCGACCTCGCGCCGGGGCGCAAACAGGATCCCGGCGAGAAATTCCCCTGGGGCGCCCTGGCGGCGGCCGGTTGTGCAAAGGCCGTGACGCCGGCGGCGCAGACCGGCGCTGATCCGCAGGCCCGGCTCGCTACGATCGGCTATGGGCTGGACGCCGGATTGCCGGCCGTGGTCGAGGCGTTCCAGCGGCGCTGGCGTCCGGCGCGGGTCGATGGTGTCATCGATGACGAGACCGCGCGGCTGATCGCGGCGGTGGCTGGCTAGTCCACGTCTGTCAAGATTTCCTGTTTCCTGACGGCGCCAGGCGCTAGGCTGGTCAGCGCCGCAATGCGCGGCGATTCTGGGGAGACAGCATCATGAAAAAACTGGTTGCCGAATTCATCGGCACATTTGCGCTTGTCCTGTTCGGTTGCGGCGCGGCCGTGCTGGCCGGGGCCGAGATCGGACAATTGGGCATCGCGCTCGCCTTCGGTCTGGCGATCGTCGCCATGGCCTATGGCATCGGCCCGATTTCCGGTTGCCACGTCAATCCCGCCGTCAGTTTTGGCGTCTTCATGGCCGGACGCATGCAGCTCAAGGACATGGTCGGCTATTGGGTCGCCCAGACGCTCGGCGCCATCGCCGCTGCGGCCCTGCTGATGTTCCTGCTCTCCAACAGCGCTGGCGGCTTTGCCGGCAATCTGGGCCAGAATGGCTGGGGGCCGGGCTATCTCGGCGAGTATTCGATGATCGCGGCGCTGGTGTTCGAGATCGTGATGACCTTCCTGTTCGTCGTCGTGATCCTCGGCGTTACGGGGCCGGGCGGTGATGCCGCCTTTGCCGGTCTGGCGATCGGCCTCACCCTGGCGGTGATCCACATCACCGGCATCCAGGTGACCGGCGTGTCGGTCAATCCGGCCCGTTCGATCGGGCCGGCCCTGCTCGCCGGTGGCAGCGCCATCGCCCAGCTCTGGCTGTTCATCGTCGCCCCGCTGGTCGGCGCGGCGCTGGCCGGTCTCGCGGTCAAGATGAAGCTGATCGCCGCCGAGTAAGACGCATGAAGCATGGGGGCGCTCACCGCTTGATCCTGCCGCAGCAGGACCGCGGCGGCGCCCCTTTTTGTCTGCCGCACGGGTTGTCCGCCGTGCTGGCGGGAAAGCCCGGCAAGCGTCGGGCGTTGACGTTTGGGAGCCTGCCGCCATGTCCGCCAATATCGCCATCCCGTCCATATTGCAGATCGGCGCCGGCGCGCTCGGCGAGATCGCGCCGACCCTGGCGCGGCTGGGCTGCGCCAATCCGCTGATTGTCAGCGACACGGTGCTGGCGCGGATCGGCCTGGTCGGCCAGCTCACCGTCTTGCTCGATGCGGCCGGCATTCCCCAAGCCCTGTTTGACGGCACCGAGCCGGAACCCTCCGATGCCTGCGTCATGGCGGGTGTGCAGGCCTTGCTTGCCGGATCGCCGCGGGGGCCCTTCGATGCGGTGATCGCGCTGGGCGGCGGCAGCGTGATCGATACCGCCAAGGTGATGGCGGTACTGGCGGCGAGCGGCAAGACCATCCGCGAGATCGCCGTGCCGGCCGTGGTGGCGCCGGTCGGCCTGCCGGTGATCGCGATCCCGACGACGGCGGGCACCGGCTCGGAAGTCACCCGCGTCGCGGTCATCACCGAGGCGGCCAATGACGAAAAACTCCTGTGCATGGGGCCGGGCCTGGTCGCCGCTGCGGCCATCATCGACTATGAGCTCACCCTCGGCCTGCCGCCGCGCACCACCGCCGATACCGGCCTGGACGCGCTGACCCACGCCATCGAGGCCCATGTCAGCCGCAAGGCCAATCCCTTCTGCGACCAGCAGGCGCTGGCCGCGATGCGCCTGATCGGCCCCAATCTGGAAACCGTCTACAGCGAGCCGCAAAACCGCACCGCCCGCGAGGCCGTGATGCTCGGCGCGACCCTGGCCGGCATCGCCTTTTCCGGTGCCTCCGTCGCCCTGGTCCACGGCATGAGCCGCCCGATCGGCGCGCATTTCCATGTGCCGCACGGGCTGTCCAATGCGATGCTGCTGGCGGCCGTGACGGAGTTCTCACTGGCTGCTGCGCCGGAACGCTATGCCGCTTGCGCGCGCGCGATCGGTTTTGCCGACGCCGGCGATGATGTGGGGGCTGCCCATGCCAAGCTGATGACCGGGCTCAACCGGGTTGTCACGGCTCTGGAAGTGCCGACGCTCTCCGGCTTCGGCATCGACCGCGCCCGCTATTTCGGGATGATCCCGGTGATGGTCGAGCAGGCACTGGCCTCGGGCTCTCCGGGCAATAATCCGCGCGTGCCGACGCCGGATGAGCTGGCGCGGTTGTATGAGGCGGTTTGGGGGTGAGGGGGTGTTAGCCTAGCAATTGCGCTGGCTCCGGATCAAAGATTTGTTCAAAGTTCTGAACGTTAATGTGCTTTGCGTTCAGAAAAATGGACAGTTCCTTGACAAAATCTCTGCCTCGTTTCATGATGTGCAAAATTTCGCACACAACGCGGTTTTGCGTTCAATTAAATGAACGGGAGAAATGGTTTCGCCACGCAAGAGAAGCTATTCGAGGATTACCCGCCAGGGGCTCGCCCTGCTTGGCAAGCTGATCCGTACTGGCCGATCGGAGCGCGGCCTGACGGCACAGGAGCTGGCTGATCGCGCCGGCATCAGCCGCACGACGCTCTATAATATCGAAAAGGGCGCTCCGGGCGCCGAGGTTGGCATTGTTTTCGAGCTGGCCTGCCTGGTTGGCGTGCGCCTGTTCGATTATGATGAGGGGGCGCTGCAGGCACAGACTGCCCGCCTCGACGAAAAACTCACCTTGCTGCCCAAGAGTGTCCGGCCCTCCAGGCGGGAGGTCGATGATGCCTTCTAGGGCGGAGGCGCGCGAGGCCTATGTCTGGATCTGGTTGCCGGGGGCCGTCGAACCCGTCGTCGCCGGGCGGCTGACGCAGCAGGATGGCAGCCTGGTCTTTACCTATGGCGCCAGCTATCTGGCGCGCGCCAATGCGATCCCGATTTATGACCCCGAACTTGAGCTTCGGCGCGGCCCGATCGCTCCCATGCCGGGGCTGTCGATGCCCAATTGCATCCGGGACGGATCGCCCGATGCCTGGGGCCGGCGGGTGATTATCAATCGCCTCGCCGGCGCGAACGCGGATCCCGCCAGCCCGCCCGACATCGGCGAGCTCACCTTCCTGCTGCAATCCGGGTCGGACCGGATCGGTGCGCTCGATTTCCAGGCATCCGCAACGGAATACGTGCCGCGCCTGTCGGAAAACGCGCCGCTGGATACACTCCTCACCGCCTCGGAGCAGGTCGAAAAGGGTCTGCCCCTCACCCCGGCACTGGATCGGGCGCTGAACCATGGCACCTCGATCGGCGGCGCGCGCCCCAAGGCGCTTGTCGATGGCGTTGACCGCAAACTCATCGCCAAATTCGCTTCGAGCGCCGACACGTACAGTGTCGTGAAGGCGGAATTCATCGCCATGAAGCTGGCGGCCGCGTGCGGACTCAACGCCGCTGCGGTCTCCCTGACCGGGGCAGCCGGCAAGGATGTCCTGCTGATCGAGCGCTTTGATCGCACGCCCATGCAGGCGGGCTGGGCCCGCCATTCCTTGGTGTCGGCGCTGACCCTGCTCGGTCTGGACGAGATGATGGCGCGCTACGCCTCCTATGAGGATCTGGCCGAGATCATTCGCCACCGCTTTACCGGGCCCAAAGCCACATTGCGCGAGCTCTATGGCCGCATTTGTTTCAACATATTGTGCGGCAATACCGATGATCACGCGCGAAACCACGCCGCCTTCTGGGATGGCGAGTGGCTCAGCCTGACGCCGGCCTATGACATCTGCCCGCAAAACCGGGCCGGCGGCGAGGCGTCGCAGGCCATGCTGATCAAGGGCGCGGCCCGCGCCAGCACGATCGCGGCCTGTCTGAGCGCGGCGGCGGACTTTCATCTGAGTGAAGCCGAGGCCGTCAACCTGATAGAGGCTCAGCTCGCGGCGATCTCGCGGAATTGGCGCAAGGTCTGCGAGGAGGCCGAGCTGAGCCCGGTTGATCGCCGGCTCCTGGCGGGGCGCCAGTTTCTCAACCCGTATTGCCTGCAGGGGCTGGGCGATGAGCAGGGTGACTTGATCGCTGGCTTTGAGGCGGCCCGTGCGCGGATCATCGGCTGAGTGGGGCCGGGGGGTGATCTGCGGGTGTTGACGGAGCTGTATGAGGGTGAAGGGACTTTTCCCCAAAAAACCAAACCCTTGTCATCCCTGACGGATGCCCCGCGAATGCGGGGCGCAGATCAGGGACCCAGAGCCACCAAGGTTGGTTCGTTCAGGCTCGGGGGAAAACGTCATCTGACCGGTCATACAAGCGCCCAACCGCCGGGCGTCTGGGTCCCTGATCTCCGCCCGGATCGCTTCGCGTCCGGGCATCCGTCAGGGATGACAAGGTTTGGTGATTTGTGGGTGGAAGACATGGCTTTCAGGACTGGTTCTGCCTCATAGTTCAGCTAGCATCCAAGCGAGAATAGCGTCCAAGCCCGCCTCGTCGACTCTTCTGCGATCATTGCCGTCTTCAATGGCGATCCCAAGTTTCTCGATCAAGTCGATTTGATCCCCGTCATCAATGTCCACTCGAGCGATCCAATAATCTCGCTCCCTGCCTACGAAGACCTGAACGTGACCGCGGCTGCATTCCCAACCGAGGTCCACGGAACCGAAGATGGCGCGAAGCACGCCAGAAGAACTGGCAGCCCGACGGCACGTAAAACGCTTGGTCCGGAGCCTGTCCCTAATTTTTCTGGCGTATCGCTTGAATGAAATCATTTCGACCTGGCTGTCCTCATAGACACTTGCTCGAACTATAACCATTCTGGGAAACGCGGCGCTCGCCCCCACCCCCGCATCCCCCGCCGCTTGACCGCCCCCCGCACTTCAACCACATATCCTCCCGATCAGGTGGCTGGGCGGCCGCGGCATCAGGCTGGAAACGGCGATGTCGAGGAAAGTCCGGGCTCCACGGAGACAAGGTGCCGGGTAATTCCCGGCGGGGGTGACCCCAGGGAAAGCGCAGCAGAGAAAGACCGCCGGACGTGCGCGTCCGGTAAGGGTGAAACGGTGCGGTAAGAGCGCACCGCCCCGACCGCAAGGAAGGGGGCTAGGCAAGCCCCACCTGGAGCAAGACCGAATAGGGATGGGCCGTGGCCTTGGCCACACATGCGTCTCCGCATGCCATCCGGGTAGGTCGCACCAGGCATGTCGCAAGGCATGTCGCAGATGAATGGTCGTCGCGCTTTTTCCATTTTGGAAAGAGCGACACAGAACCCGGCTTACAGGCCACCTGATCCCATTTCCCCCCATTCAATCCTTAACAGCCCTGTGGATATTAACTTAATGTTCCCTTGTTGTTCTCAGTTCAGCCATATTTGATTACTTCAAAAGGCGCTTCAATCCATAGAAATCGATGCTTTCGGCGTTGTTTCCCATCTGAACCCATGTTATCCCATGGTTAACCATACGGGGACGGATCGGTATGGCCGGGGAGCAATTCGCGCGTGTTTTTATCCACCACCATTAATGGCGTTGACGCCAAGGGACGGGTATCGGTGCCAGCCGATTTCCGTGCGGTGGTGCGCGGTGGACCGTTCGACGGCATCATCGTCTGGCCCTCGTTCGACGGTCCCTATCTGGAAGGTGGCGGCCAGGCCCTGCTCGACAGCTATCAGCGCCTGATCGAGGACATGGATCCCTATGACGAGGCGCGCATCGCCTTCGAGCGCGCCATTTTCGGCGCCGCCCGTCCGCTGACCTTCGATGCCACCGGCCGCGTCACCCTGCCGAAGGAATTGATCGATCATGCCGGGCTGACCGGGAAGGCGACCTTTGTCGGTCTCGGTTCGCGCTTCGAGCTGTGGTCGCCGGATGTCTATGCCGAGCACCAGGCCGCCGCGCGCAGCTTCGCCCGCGAGAACAAGCGCTCCCTGCGCCTTGTCCCGCGTCCGGGAGGCAGCGCATGAGCCATCTTCCCGTGATGCTCGATGAAGTCGTGCGTGCGCTCGAACCGCGCGATGGCGCACTCTATATCGATGGCACATTCGGCGCCGGCGGCTATTCGCGCGCCATATTGTCGGCCGCCGATTGCCGCCTGATCGGGATTGATCGCGACCCGTCCGTCATCCCCGCGGCTGAACAGCTGGGGCAGGCTTCGGGCGGGCGTTTTGTCTTCGTGCAGGCGCCGTTTTCGCACATGGCCGAGGTGATCCGCGCCAATGGCGGCGAGAGCGTTGACGGTATCGTGCTCGATATCGGCGTCTCCTCGATGCAGATCGACCAGGCCGAACGCGGCTTTTCCTTCATGCGGGCCGGCCCGCTCGACATGCGCATGGCGCGTTCCGGCGCCAGTGCCGCCGATGCGGTCAACCTGCTCGGCGAGCAGGAGCTGGCAGACATATTTTATGTTTACGGCGATGAGCGCCGCTCGCGCCGCATCGCCAAACAGATCGTCGAGGCCCGCGCCGAGGCGCCGATCGAGACCACGGACCGGCTCGCGGCGATTGTGACGCGGGCAACGGGCGGAAAACATTCAAAGATTCATCCCGCCACCAAGGTCTTCCAGGCGCTGCGCATTTACGTCAATGACGAGCTGGGCGAGCTGGCCCGCGCGCTTGAGGCTGCCGAGCAGATCCTCGCACCGCGCGGGCGCCTGGTTGTGGTTACTTTCCATTCACTGGAGGACCGCATGGTGAAGGACTTCCTGCGGGCCCGCTCGGGCCAGGCGGGGGGCGGCGGCTCGCGCCACCTGCCTGCAGCAGAGACCGGTCCGGCGATTGCTCCGAGTTTTTCCCTGTTGCACCGCAAGGCGCTCGCCGCCAGCGCGGCGGAAATTGCCGCCAATCCACGGTCTCGCTCGGCCAAGCTGCGCGTTGCCATTCGTACCGAAGCCCCGGCCTGGTCAGCCGATCCGGCGGTCTCGGATAAAGTTGTGTCGCTTGCACGTCTGGAGGCAGCGTTATGATCCGCACGTTCAACGCCATTGCCCTCGTCGTCGCGGTCGCCCTCGCCGGCGCGCTGTATGTGGCCAAGACCGAAGCCAAGAACTCGCAGGAGCGTCTGGAGGATATCCAGTCGCAACTGGTCGAGGAGCGGCGCCAGATCAATGTCCTCAATGTCGAGATCGCGCATCTGGAAGACCCCGAGCGGCTGCGCCTGCTGGCACGCCGCTATCTCGGATTTGAACCGCTGGATACCAGCCGTGAAGTGGCGCTGGGCGATCTGCCCCTGCTGGCCGAGCCGGGCGTCGAGCTCGAGCAGCCGCGCCGCGAGGGGCTGCTGGTCAATCAGGGCGACCAGGCATTGGCGCTGGCCGAGCCGCGTGAGGTTGGGGGGCCAAACTGATGCGCTGGTGGCCGTTTCGCCGTCAAGTTTCAGCCGAGTCCCGCAGCGTCGGGCCGCCACCCATGGCCGAGGCGGCGCCGGCCGACATGTCGCGCCTGCTGCGCATTGAAAGCACGGAAATCAGGGCGCTGGATGCGGCGCGCGGCCGCTTGAAGATCGTCGGGCTTGCCCTGGCGCTCAGCTTCGGCGTGCTCGGCATGCGGGCCATCGAGCTGGCGGTGACCAGCCCGGCCCATGCAACGGCGACGCGGCCGGTGCGCGCGGAAATGGTGCGCGGCGACCTGTTTGACCGCACCGGCCAGGTGCTGGCGACGACATTGCAGACCCATTCCCTGTTTGCCGATCCCTCGCTGGTGTGGGACGCGGCCGAGACCGCCGAGGCGCTCGCCACCGTGTTGCCCGATATCGATGTCGAGGCGGTCACCCGTGATCTGTCCTCGCACCGGCGCTTCGTCTGGATCCGGCGCAATCTGACACCGCGCCAGCGTCAGGCCGTTTTCTCCCTGGGCCTGCCGGGGCTGGATTTCCGCCTCGAGCCGCGCCGCGTCTATCCGCGTGGCCGCCTGGCTTCGCACATCGTCGGCTATACCGATCGCGACCTGCACGGGCTGGCCGGTGCCGAGCGCTCCTTTGATGCGGCCCTGTCCTCCAGCGATGGGCGTCCGGTGGCGCTGTCGATCGATATGGGCGTGCAATTCCATCTCGACGAAGTCCTGCGCACGACGATGGATGAGTTCAATGCGCTCGCCGCCTCGGGCATTGTGATGAATGTGCGCACCGGCGAGATTGTCGGCATGGTGTCACTGCCGGACTATGATCCCAACCGGCCCAATGATGCGTCGGGCAATGAGCGTCTCAATCGCTCGGCCCAGTCGGTCTATGAAATGGGCTCGACCTTCAAGGCCTTCACCGTCGCGATGGCGCTCGAGGGCGGCACGGCGACGCTGGAATCCGGCTATGACGCCACCCAGCCGCTGCAGATCGGTGGCCATACCATTCATGACTATCACGGCGAGCGGCGCTGGCTGACGATGTCGGAGATCTTCATTCACTCCTCCAATATCGGCTCCTCGCGCATTGCGCTGGAAGTCGGCGCCGAGGGGCAGAGGGAGTTTCTCGGGCGCATGCGCCTGCTCGAGCGCGCGCCGATCGAACTGGCCGAAAGCGCCGACCCGCTGCTGCCGCGCAATTGGGGCCCGACCGAGACCGCAACCATTTCCTACGGGCATGGTCTGGCTGTCAGCCCGATCGCGACGATTGCCGCCTTCGCCGCCATCGCCAATGACGGCGTCTATGTTCCGCCGACCCTGCAGCCCGTGGCGGCCGACGAGACCATTGTCGGCGAGCGGGTGATGGAATCGCAGGCGGCCCATGACGTGCTGGCGCTGATGCGCGAGAATGTCACCGACGGCACTGGCGGCCGCGCCGAGGCGCCTGGCTATCTCGTCGCCGGCAAGACCGGCACGGCGGAAAAACCGTCGCGCGGCGGCTATGACCGCAATCGTCTGATCTCCTCCTTCTCGGCCGTCTTCCCCTATAACGACCCGCAATATGCCATTCTGGTTCTGCTCGACGAGCCGCAGGGCAATGAATCCACCCATGGCTATTCGACCGGTGGCTGGACGGCCGCGCCCGCCGTCGGCCAGATCGTCTCGCGCATTGCGCCCATCCTTGGTGTCGAGCGTTCCAATGCCGATCATAATGAGCGCGCAGCGCTGGTGCGTGCCGCGCTGATGCCGGAGGCTATCCCGTGATCCTGTCTGCGCTGCTCGACCCGTCGACCCTCACACCCGAAGCCGGCCGGATCGAGGTTTCGGGCCTGACGCTGGACAGCCGGGCGGTGAAGCCCGGCTTTCTGTTCGCCGCCCTGCCGGGCGTGAAACTGCATGGCAGCGCCTTTGCGGCGCAGGCAGTTGAGCGCGGCGCCGTCGCCATCCTGTCCGACCAGCCGATCGCTGATTGCGCCGTGCCGGTTATCCTGGTCGACGACGCGGCGGCGGCGCTGGCGGCGCTGGCGGCGCGCTTCTATCCGCGCCAGCCCGGCCATGTCGTGGCGATCACCGGCACCAATGGCAAAAGCTCGACCGTCGAATTCCTGCGCCAGATCTGGACGGCGGCCGGGATTGAGGGCGCCAGCCTCGGCACGCTCGGCGTTGCCCGCGGCAAAAGCCTGGAAACCACCGGCTACACCACGCCCGACGCCGTCGCCCTGCACCACGCGCTCGATGCGCTGGCCGCCGATGGCGTCACGCATCTGGCAATGGAGGCCTCGAGCCATGGTCTCAAGCAAAGGCGGATGGACGGGGTGCGGCTCGCGATCGGCGCCTTCACCAATCTGACCCAGGATCATCTCGATTATCACCCCGATTTCGACGACTATTTCGCGTCCAAGGCCCGGCTGTTCACCGAGCGCCTGCCCGATGGCGCCGGCGCGGTGATCAATGTCGATTCCGAGTGGGGCGAGCGCATGGCCGAGCTGGCGCGGGGGCGCGGCCTGACGCTGACGACGATCGGCTGGCGTGGCGCGGATTTGCAGATCCGCGAGATCACGCCGCGGCCGGCGAGCCAGGATGTCGTCTTTGCCTGGCAGGGCATCGAGCACCAGGTCGAGGTGCCGCTGGTTGGCGAATTCCAGATCCTCAATGCGCTTGGCGCCGCGGCGATTGCCCTGACCGAGGGCATCGAACTCAAGACCGTGCTCACGACGCTGGCCCGGCTGGGCGGTGTGCCCGGTCGGCTGGAAAAGGTTGGCGAGACCGAGGCCGAGGCGCCGGTCCTGGTCGATTACGCGCACACGCCCGACGGGCTCGACAAATTGCTGCGCTCGGCACGTCCGCACACGCGCGGCCGCATCATCCTGGTGTTTGGCTGCGGCGGTGATCGCGATGCCAGCAAGCGCGCCAAAATGGGTGCCATCGCCGCCAGCCAGGCCGACCATGTCATTGTCACCGACGATAATCCTCGCTCCGAAGATGCGGCCCTGATCCGGTCGGCGATCCTGGAGGGTTGTCCCGGGGCCGAGGAGATTGCCGACCGGGCTGCCGCCATCGCGCGCGGCGTGGCGATGCTGCAGCCGGGCGATTGCCTGTTGCTGGCGGGCAAGGGGCATGAGACCGGCCAGACCGTGGGCGGCATCGTCCATCCCTTCGATGACCGCGAGGAGGGCCGCAAAGCGCTCATCGCGCGCAAGGCCTATCTGCGACAGGAGGGCGAGCATGTCTGAACCCCTGTGGACGGCTGGCCAGGCAATGGCAGCAACCGGCGGCATGCTGGTCGGTGATCCCGGCTGGAGCTGTGGCGGGCTGTCGATCGATACCCGCACCATCGTGCCGGGCGATCTGTTTGTTGCGCTCAAGGATGTGCGCGACGGGCATGATTTTGTTGTCGATGCCATGGCGCGCGGCGCTGCGGCCTGCCTCGTCTCCGACGCATCACGCTGTCCCGGCCCGGCGCTGAAGGTCAAGGATACGCTGGTCGCCTTGCGCGCACTCGGCGCGGCGGCGCGGGACCGCTCGGGCGCGATCCGCATCGCGGTTACCGGCAGTGTCGGCAAGACCAGCGTCAAGGAAGCACTTGCTGCCGTGCTGCGCGCGGCGGGGCCGGCGCACTGGAGTGTCAAATCCTACAATAATCACTGGGGCGTACCGCTGACCCTGGCGCGGATGCCGACGGCGACCGAGCGCGCCGTGTTCGAGCTCGGCATGAACCATGCCGGCGAAATCCATGACCTCTCGGCACTGGTACGGCCGCAGATCGCCCTGATCACTCGTATCGCGCCGGCGCATCTGGAGCATCTCGGCACCATCGAGGCGATCGCCGATGCCAAGGCCGAGATCTATGACGGTCTCGAGCCGGACGGCGTTGCCATCTATCCCGCGGACGATCCGCTGGCCGCGCGTCTCGCCGCGCGGGCGCGCCATTCCAGCGCCGCCTTCATGCTCGATTTCGGACGCAGTGCCACCGCCGCGATCCGGATGGAAAGCTTCGAGACCGGGCTGGGCGGCAGCGACGGCGTCGTCAATGTCATGGGCGTGCGCGTCCCCTTCCACCTTGCCGCGACCGGCGAACACTGGGCCTGGAATGCCGGCGCGGTGTTTGCCGCCGGCGCCGCCTGTGGCCTCGATCCGCGCCAGGTCGCCGAAACGCTCGGCGCCGTCGATGCCGAACCCGGCCGTGGCCGTGCCGTGACGGTTGCGCTGCCACAGGGCGGTGAGTTCACCCTGCTCGATGACGCCTACAACGCCAATCCGGTCTCGATGGCGGCGGCGATTGCCTCGCTGGGCGCCGCCGAACCGGGGCCGGGCGGTCGCCGCATCGCTGTGCTCGGTGACATGCTCGAGCTCGGCCCGCGCTCGGCGGAGCTGCATCGCGCCCTGGCCGTGCCGCTGGGCGAGGCGGGCGTCGACGCGGTGTTTGCCTGTGGACCGATGATGCGCGCGCTGCACGAGGCCTTGCCGGATCGGCTGCAGGCGGGCTATGCGCCCAGCGCCGACGAGGGCCGGGACATGGTGGCGTCGGCCATCCGTCCCGGTGATGTCGTGCTGATCAAGGGATCGAATGGCTCCGGCCTTCACAAAATTGCCGCCGTTCTGGCCGACGGTTCTGCATTCACGAAGACGGAGGTCTGAGCCGCCCATGCTGTACTTGCTGTTTGCGCCGATGGCGGACGATATCCAGATCGCCAACCTGTTTCGCTACATCACCTTCCGCTCCGGCGGCGCGCTGATGACGGCGATGCTGATCGCCTTTGTGTTCGGTCAGCCGATGATCGGCTGGTTGCGGCGCAAGCAGGGGCGGGGGCAACCGATCCGCTCGGAAGGGATCGAGCGTCATGTGATCGAGAAGGCCGGCACCCCGACCATGGGCGGTTTCCTGATCCTGCTCGGGGTGATGGTCGGCACGCTGCTCTGGGCCGATCTGAGCAATGCCTATGTCTGGATCGTGATCTTCGTCACCGCCGGTTTCGGCATTATCGGCTTCATCGACGATTATCAGAAAGTCACCAAGCAGACGACGGACGGGCTCGGCAGCAAGCTCAAACTCCTCGGCGAATTCATCATCGCGCTGATCGCGGTCTGGTGGGCAACAGCGACGGCGACCGCCAATGGCATGGATGCCGCCGTGACGACCTCGATCACCTTCCCCTTCTTCAAGGATTTCCTGTTCAATCTCGGCCCGTTGTTTCTGGTGTTCGGCTGTCTGGTCATTGTCGGATCAGGCAATGCAGTCAACATGACTGACGGGCTCGACGGACTGGCGATCGTGCCGGTGATGATCGCGGCGGCGACCTTTGGCGTCATTGCCTATGTCGTCGGCCGGGTCGATTTTGCCGAATATCTGCAGGTGCTCTACACGCCGGGAACCGGCGAGATCCTCGTCTTCTGCGGCGCCTTGCTGGGCGCCGGTCTCGGCTTTTTGTGGTGGAATGCCCCGCCGGCCATGATCTTCATGGGGGATACCGGTTCGCTGTCGCTCGGCGGAGCCCTCGGCGTCATCGCCGTCGCGGTCAAGCACGAGATCGTGCTGGCGATTGTCGGCGGGCTGTTCGTGCTGGAAATGGTCTCGGTCATGGTCCAGGTCGCCAGTTTCAAACTGACCGGCAAGCGTGTCTTCCGCATGGCACCGATCCATCACCATTACGAGAAAAAGGGCTGGGCCGAGCCGACCATCGTGATCCGTTTCTGGATCATCGCGGTGATCCTGGCGCTGGTCGGTCTTGCCACCCTCAAGCTGAGATAGGCGATGATCCCGGTCCACGCTTTCAAGGGTCGCCGTGTCGCCGTCTTCGGGCTGGGCCGCACCGGCCTGGCGACCATCCGTGCCCTGCTGGCCGGCGGCGCCGAAGTCTCGGCCTGGGATGATTCCGAAGCCTCGCGCGCGAGCGCCGAGGCGCAGGGCTTCGTGCTCGACGATCTCAACCGACGCGACTGGGGCGATATCGCCGCCCTGGTGCTGTCGCCGGGCGTGCCGCTGACCCATCCCAAGCCACACCGCATGGTCGAACTGGCCCACGCCGTCGGCGCACCGGTGATCGGCGATATCGAATTGTTCGCGCTGGAAATCGCGGCCATGCCGGCCAAGCGCCGCCCGAAAATCATCGGCATCACCGGCACCAATGGCAAATCGACCACGACGGCCCTGATCGGCCATATCCTGCGCGAGGCGGGGCGCAATGTGACGGTGGCCGGCAATATCGGCGATGCGGTGCTGGCGCAGGATCCGCCGCGTCCGGGCTCGTATTTCGTGCTGGAGCTGTCCTCCTACCAGATCGATCTGACGCAGAGCCTGCAGTGCGATATCGCCATCCTGCTCAATATCAGCCCGGACCATATCGACCGCCATGGCGATTTCGCCGGCTATTTCGCCGCCAAGCAGCGCCTGTTCGCGATGCAGGGCGAGACTGGCGTCGCCGTCATCGGCGTCGATGATGCCGAGACCAGTGATTTCTACTCGCGGCTGCGCATGCAGCGCCCGGACGCGCAATTGCTGCCGATTTCCGCCGGGCGCGTGGTGCCGCATGGCGTCTATGCGCTGGGCAACCAGGTCTATGAGGCGCTCGGTGTCGCGCCGCAATCGGTGATGCAGCTCGATCGTGCCCGCGCCTTGCCCGGCCGCCACAACGCCCAGAATATCGCCGCCGCGCTGGCGACGGTGCGCATGCTCGGCATCGGTGCCCGCGTCGCCGCCGATGCGATCGCCGGCTTTGGCGGTCTGGCGCATCGCCAGGAACAGGTCGGTGAGATCTCCGGCGTGCGCTTCATCAATGACAGCAAGGCCACCAATGCCGAGGCGGCGATGCAGGCGCTGGCCTGTTACGACCCGATCTACTGGATCGCCGGTGGCCGCCCCAAGGCGGGCGGGCTGGAGCCGCTAAAGCCCTTCTTCCCGCGGATCGCCAAGGCCTATCTGATCGGCGAGGCCGAGGCGCGGTTCGCTCGTGAACTCGATGGCAAGCTGGCCTGCGAGCGTTGCGGCGATCTGGCGACGGCGACGGCCGCTGCCTGCCGCGACGCGATCGCCGATGGCCGTCCGGGCGCCGTGGTGCTGCTGTCGCCGGCTGCGGCTTCATTTGACCAGTTCGCCAATTTCGAGGCGCGGGGTGATGCCTTCCGTGCCCTGGTTTCCGGGCTTGAAGCGCCGGTCGCTGACGCGGAGACGGGCGCATGATCGTCTGGCTGCCACGGGCGGTGGCCTCCTGGTGGCGCGGCATTGACCGCACGCTGCTGTTTGTCATCCTGGCGCTGATCACCACCGGCATTGTGCTGTCGATGGCGTCGAGCCCGGCGGCAGCGGCGCGGCTGGGCCTCGACGACCCTTTCCACTTTCTCTACCGGCAGGTGATCTTCTCGCTGATCGGCGTGGTCGCCATGCTGGCGATCTCGAGCCTGAACCCGAAGGGCGCCCGGCGGCTGGCGGCCCTGGTGCTGGTCGGGGCCTTTGTGCTGATGCTTGCGACCCTGCTGGTCGGCTATGAGGTCAAGGGCGCGACGCGCTGGCTGCGCTTTGGCTCTTTCTCGCTGCAGCCCTCGGAGTTTCTCAAACCGGCCCTGCTCGTCACCGTCGCCTGGCTGTTTGCCGAGGAAAAGCGCGGCGCACCGATCCCGGGGCGGCTGATCGCCTTTGGCCTTTATCTCGCGGCCGTCGGCCTGTTGATGGCGCAGCCGGATTTCGGGCAATCGGTGCTGTTGACCTTGTGTTTCGGCGGCGTCTTCTTCGCCTCCGGCCTGTCCTGGCTCTGGGTCTCCGTGCTCGGCGGGCTGGCGGTGACCGGTTCAGGACTGGCCTATCTCACCCTGCCGCACGTGGCGGCGCGGGTGCAGAGCTTCATCAATCCGGAAGACAATGAGACCTACCAGATCGACCGCGCCATCGAGGCGATCTCGCGTGGCGGCCTGACCGGGGTCGGGCCGGGCGAGGGCGAGGTGAAACATCTCCTGCCGGACGCCAATACCGATTTCATTTTCTCGGTTGCGACCGAGGAGTTCGGCCTGCTGGCTTCGCTGTCGATCATCGGCCTGTTCGCGATCCTGGTGACCCGGGCCTGGAACCAGGCGATGCGGCTCAATGACCATTTCGCGCAGCTGGCGGTGGCCGGCCTGGCGCTGCAATTCGGGCTGCAGGCGCTGATCAACATCTCTGTGAACTTGAACCTGATCCCGCCGAAGGGCATGACATTGCCATTCGTTTCCAATGGAGGGTCGTCCATGCTCGCCCTGACCTTTGCGGCCGGTCTGATGCTGGCCTTCACGCGCCGCCGTCCCGGTGCCTATTCGATGCAATATTCCGCATGACGCCGCGTCGTTGCCTGATTGCCGCGGGCGGAACCGGTGGCCACATGTTTCCCGCTCGCGCCGCCGCCGAGGCGCTGATCGCGCGCGGCTGGCAGATCCGTCTGGTGACCGATGCGCGCGGGCTCAAACACACCAACGGTTTTCCTGCCGTGGCGATTGACGAGATCCATGCCGCCAGCCCGTCGACCAAAAACCCGGTCAAACTGGCCCGGGCCGGTATCGAGCTGGCCAAGGGGCTGAGCGAGACGCGCGCCATCATCAAGCGCTGGAAGCCCGATGTCGTCGCCGGTTTCGGCGGCTATCCGGCCTTTCCCGCCCTGGCGGCGGCGCAGACGATGAATATTCCCTATGCCATTCACGAGCAGAACGCGGTCTTGGGCCGCGTCAACCGTGTCTTCGCGGGACGGGCGGGCTTTGTCGCCTCCGGCTTTGAACGGCTCGACCGGCTCTCGGCCCAGGGCCGCAAGCATCATCTGCTGACCGGCAATCCGCTGCGCCAGCCCATCCTCGATGCCCGCGCCGCCGGGTACACGCCGATCACCCCGGACGGGCGCATCACTCTGCTCATCCTCGGCGGCAGTCTCGGGGCGCGTCTGTTGTCGGAGACCGTGCCGGCGGCGATCGCAAAACTCCCGGAATCGCTTCGTTCCCGCCTTGATGTGGTCCAACAAACCCGGGAAGACTCGCTGGCTATGGCGCGAGAGATTTACCAGTCCTGTGGCGTGAACGCCCGCTGCGAGCCCTTCTTCGAGGATGTCGGCGCGCTCTATGCCGCCGCGCATCTGGTGATTGGCCGCGCCGGTGCCTCGACCGTGTCGGAGATTGCCGGTGTCGGACGTCCGGCGATCTTCTGCCCGCTGGCCATCGCGGCTGATGATCACCAGAGCGCCAATGTCGAAGGCCTGGTCGCGGCGCTCGCCGCCGACACGCTGCCGGAAGCCGAATTTACCGCCGAGCGTCTGGCCGGGCTTTTGCAATCACGCCTGTCTGATCCGGTGGATCTGGCCGAGCGCGCCGCTGCCGCGCGCTCGCTGGGTCGCCCCGACGCCGCACAAGCACTGGCCAAGGCCGTTGAAGGCCTGGTTCGAGGAGCACTGACATGAAATTTGCCGCTTTGCCTTTCCCGGTCGGCCCGGTCCATTTCGTCGGCATTGGCGGCATTGGCATGAGCGGTATCGCCGAGGTGATGCTCAATCTGGGCTATGCGGTGCAGGGCTCCGACATCAAGGCCAATCCCAATGTCGAACGCCTGCGCGAGCTCGGTGCCAAGGTGGCGATCGGCCATGCCGGCGAGAATGTCGCCGGCGCCGGTGCGATCGTGGTGTCCTCGGCCATCAAGCCAAACAATCCCGAGCTGGTCGCGGCCCGTGCCGCCAAGATCCCGGTCGTGCGCCGCGCCGAAATGCTGGCCGAGCTGATGCGGCTGAAGTTCGCGGTCGCCGTCGGCGGCACCCATGGCAAGACGACCACGACCTCGCTGGTCTCGGTGCTGATGGATGCGGCGGGTGTCGATCCAACGGTGATCAATGGCGGCATTATTTCCGCCTATGGTTCGAATGCGAAGGTTGGTCTGGGCGACTGGATGGCGGTCGAGGCGGATGAGTCCGACGGCTCCTTCCTCAAGCTGCGCGGCACCGTCGCCATCGTCACCAATATCGATCCGGAACATCTCGAGCATTACGGCGATTTCGACACGCTGCGCGAGGCCTTCTACCAATTCGTCGAGAACCTGCCGTTTTACGGCTTCGCCGTGTTGTGCACCGATCATCCCGAAGTGCAGAGCCTCGCCAGCCGCGTCCAGGACCGCCGCGTCATCACCTATGGCCTCAATCCCCAGGCCGATGTGCGGCTGGAGAATCTGCGCTCCGACGCCAGCGGCGCGACCTTCGATGTCTGCTTCCGCCTGCGCGGCCAGGCGCAAGAACGCTGGAGCGATGTCTTCCTACCGATGATGGGCGAGCACAATGTGCTCAACTCGCTCGCCGCCCTGGCGACGGCACGCGAGCTCGGTCTCACCGAGGCGGCCGGCAAGACGGCGCTGGCCGAGTTCGGCGGCGTCAAACGCCGCTTCACCAAGACCGGGGAGTGGAAGGGCGCCAGCATCATCGATGATTATGGCCACCACCCCGTCGAGATCACCGCCGTGCTGAAAGCCGCGCGCCAGGCCTCGTCCGGCAAGGTCATCGCCGTGATGCAGCCACACCGCTATTCGCGTCTGCACGATCTGTTCGACGATTTCTCGACCTGTTTCAACGATGCCGACAGCGTCCTCGTCGCCGATGTCTATACCGCCGGCGAAGACCCGATCGAGGGCATTGACCGCGATCATCTCGTCGAGAGCCTGCGCGCCCACGGTCATCGCGATGCCAATCCGGTCGAGCGGGAGACTGTCGCCGCTGAAGTCGCCCGCCGCGCCGCCGCCGGCGATGTCGTCGTCTGCCTTGGCGCCGGCGATATCACGCAATGGGCCTATGCCCTGCCGTCAGAGCTGGAGGCGCTGGGTTGAGCCTGATCGAGCGCCTGCCTCCGGTCCGCGGCAAATATATCGAGGCTGCACCGCTCGCCGATGTGACCTGGCTGCGCGTCGGCGGCCCGGCGGAAGTGCTTTACCTGCCGGCGGATGAATCCGATCTGGCGCGATTTCTCGCCGAGACGCCGGACGATATCCCCGTGCATGTACTTGGTGCCGGCTCCAATACGCTGGTGCGTGATGGCGGCGTGCCGGGCGTGGTGATCCGCCTGACGGGCGCTTTCGCGAAGACCGAAGCGCTCGGCGACAACCGGCTGCGGGCCGGGGCAGGTGCGCTCGACAAGATGGTCGCCAGGGCAGCGGCGAAGGCCGGGATCGCCGGGATGGAATATCTCGTTGGCGTGCCGGGCACGATTGGCGGCGCGCTGCGGATGAATGCCGGCTGCTATGAGCAGGAGACCCGGGATGTTGTGGTCGAGGTCGTGGCGCTGGACCGCGCCGGGCGGCGCATCATCGCGAAGCCGGATGAACTCGCCTATGCCTATCGCCATAGCGGTGCGCCGGCGGACTGGATCTTTGTCGAGGCGGTGTTGCAGGGCACGGCCGACGCGCCGGCCGCGATCCTCGAACGCATGAACACCATCACCGCGCGGCGCGAACGCACCCAGCCGATCCGCGAGAAAACCTCCGGCTCGACCTTTGCCAATCCCGATGCGCCGGGCACGCCCGATGCGCGCAAGACCTGGCAATTGATCGACCAGGCCGGCGGCCGCGGCCTGCGCGTCGGCGGGGCGCATTTTTCCGAGCAGCATTGCAATTTCCTGATCAATGACGGCAGCGCCACAGCCGCCGATCTGGAAGATCTCGGCGAAGAAGTTCGCGCGCGCGTCAAACAGAAGTCCGGCGTCGATTTGCGCTGGGAAGTCAAACGCATCGGGGTGCGGGGCAAAGGGGAATCCAAATGACCAAACGTGTAGCCGTTCTGCTCGGCGGGCTGTCGCCGGAACGTGATGTGTCGCTGGTCTCCGGCCGCGCCTGTGCCAAGGCGCTGCGGGAGAAGGGCTATGACGTCGTCGAGATCGATGCCAGCCGCGAGCTGGCGCAGCAGCTCAAGGATGCCAATCCTGACATCGTTTTCAACGCCCTGCACGGCGAATGGGGTGAGGATGGCATGGTCCAGGGCGTGCTCGAACATTTCGGCAAGCCCTACACCCATTCCGGCGTGCTCGCCTCGGCGCTGGCGATGGACAAGCAAAAGGCCAAGGCCGTGCTGCGCGCTTCGGGCATTCCCTGTCCGGAAGGGGTGATCGTCAACCGGTTCGAGGCCGCCAAGACCCACGCCATGAGCCCGCCCTATGTCGCCAAACCGAATGCGCAAGGCTCCTCGGTCGGGGTGCATATCGTGCTCGAGGGCGCCAACCGGCCGCCGGCCGAGCTGGGCTCCGAGGCCTGGGCGCTGGGCGATGAGGTTTTGATCGAGCGCTATATCCCCGGCCGCGAACTGACGGTCGCCGTGATGGAGGATCGCGCGCTCGCCGTGACCGAGATTATCCCCAACACGACCTTTTATGATTACGAGGCAAAATACGCCGCCGGTGGTTCGACTCATATTTTACCTGCGGATGTTTCGCCGGAGATTGCGGAGCTTGCGCGCGAATTGGCTTTGCAGGCACACGCGGTGCTGGGTTGCCGGGGCTTGACACGCACCGATTTCCGTTACGACGAATCAGCGAATCCGCCTCTATGGTTACTCGAAATTAACACCCAACCGGGCATGACTCCCACTTCACTGGCGCCAGAACAGGCGCTCTTCTGCGGGATCGAATTCAATGATCTCGTCGAGTGGATGGCGGAGAATGCGTCGTGTCGAAGGTAGCACGTGGCGGGTCGCGAAAAGCACCCCGCCGCAAGTCTAACCACCGGTCCGCCGCGGTGTCTGCACCGCGGCGTTTGCGTAACTGGGCGGAAGCCCAATTTAGAAGTGCGCGTTACCGAGTGGCAAATGCAGCCCGTATGGGCGCGATGGCGGCTGCCGCACTCCTGCTGGCGACCGTCGCCGGTCTGACCCTGTTTGGCCAGCTCGACGACGTCGTGCGCCTGGGCGGCGACAAGATCACCGTGCGGCTGGCCGATATGGGTTTTGCCGTCCGTTCCGTCGATGTCACCGGTGCCGGCGAGGAGATTGCCCATTCCATCGTTGTCGCTACCGAAATCTATGACGGCCAGTCCCTGTTCTCCGTCGATCCCGGCGATATCCGTAGCCGTGTTGAAGCGCTGCCCATGGTGCGCTCCGCGACCGTGGCGCGCCTGTGGCCCGACCGGATCTCGATCGTGGTGGAAACCCGCGAAGCCTTCGCCCTGTGGCAGGTCGACGGTGTGCTCAACATTATCGACCGCGACGGCGTCGTGCTGGCCGAGGCCGATGTCATGAACCCGCCGGATCTGCCGTTGGTGGTCGCCGAGGGCGCCAATCAAAGCGCCGTCGAGATCGTCGAGGCCTTGGCGCTGCACCCGGCCATTCGCGCCCATGTCGTCGGCGCGGTGCGCGTCGGTGACCGGCGCTGGAATTTGCGGCTCGACAGTGGCGCCGATGTGAAATTGCCCGAAGGCGATGTCCAGGCCTCGGTGGCCATTCTGGCGCGCCTGCAGGCCGAACGCGGCATCTTGCGCCTGGCGGCCGAGAGTTTTGACCTCCGCGGGCAGGGTGATTTGATTGTCAGAGCCTTGCCCGACCGGGCAGCGGCGGCCGGTATGCGGGAGCATGAAGCATGAGTGTGTTCGGGTTTTTGCGTCCCCAATCCTCCCAGAATGGCGGCAATGGCAAGGCGCCTGGCGTCTGCGCCGCGCTGGATGTCGGCTCCTCCAAGATTGCCTGCTTCATTGCCAAGACCGATCAGACCATTGCCGGGCCGCGTCCGCGCGCCATTGGTGTCGGCCATCAGTCCAGCCGCGGCGTCCGCGCCGGTGCCATCGTCGATATGGACGAGGCGGCCGAAGCCATCCGCGCCGCGGTCGAACAGGCCGAGCGGATGGCGGGGCAGGCGGTCAGCTCCGTCACCCTGACCCTGTCGGCCGGCCAGCCGACCAGTACGCGTCTCGGCGCCGAAATCGATTTGCCGCAGCGCGAGGTCACCGAGCGTGACCTGCGCCGCCTGCTCGATGGCGCTCTGTCGGAATTTGCCGTCGCCGACCGTGTCGTGCTGCACGCCATCCCGCTGGCCTGGTCGGTTGATGACCATCGCGGCATCCGCGACCCGCGCGGCATGTTCGGGCGTACGCTCGGTGTCGAGGTGCATGTTATCACCGCCGCCATCGGGCCGCTGCGCAATCTGATGACCTGTGTCGAACGCTGTCATTTCGATCTCAAGGGCGTGGTCGCCACGCCTTACGCCTCGGGTCTTTCGGCCCTCGGCGATGACGAGGTTCAGCTTGGCGCCACCCTGATCGATATGGGAGCGGGTGCGACCACTGCGGCGGTCTTCGCCGAGGGCGCGCTGCTGCATATCGACACCGTGCCGGTGGGCGGCTCGCACGTCACCTCCGATGTCGCGCGCGGCCTGTCGACGCCGCTTGCCGCGGCGGAGCGGCTCAAGACGCTCTACGGCTCGGCGCTCGACAGCCCGGACGACGACCAGCAGATGATCGAGGTGCCCTCGGTGACCGGCGACCGGATCTATGGGTCCGCGCCGCGCTCCCTGCTCAATTCCATCATCCGGCCCCGGCTGGAAGAGACATTCGAGCTGATCCGCGACCGGCTTGATGCCGCCGGCGTCAGCAAGACATCCGGCCGGCGCCTGGTGCTCACCGGCGGTGCGGCGCAATTGCCCGGCACCGGCGAACTGGCGGCGCGGGTGTTTGGCAAACAGGTGCGGATTGCCGGACCCAGCGGCATTACCGGTCTCGGCGATGCCGTGTCCGGTCCCGCCTTCAGTGCGGTCGCCGGTGTGGTCCGCCGCGAGACGCGCGGCGCCGCCGAAGCCATCGCCGGGCCGCCGCGCCTGGGCGTGACGTCCGCGGCCCGCATCCGCCGGGATCCCGCGCGTGAGACGGCCCGTGGCGGCGCGGTCTGGCGCTGGTTCGCCGAGAGCTTCTGAGCAGGCCCGGCAGGGCTGCGCAGCTCATAATCAATGACCCGGCCGGTAAGTGTTTTCGGACCGGGATGCCTTATATCCGACCTGCTCAACACAGGTCCGCATCATGTCGTTCACCCGCATCACCCCTCATCACGCCGACGGCTATGTCGAAGCCGTGTTCGACGGGCATGAAGACTGGATGTCCGCGGTCCAGAATATCGAACAGATCGTTGCCCTGTTCGACGAGCTGGATATTTACCGCGTCCTGCTGGACTTCCGGCGTGTTGACATGCGCATTGCGGTGGTCGAAGCGCCTGAAGTCGCGGCGCTGTTTCACAAATACGCCTATCACGAGATGAGCTTCGGCATTGTCGCCTCGGATGACCCGCGCGGGCTTTCCACGGTCGAGTGTTTCGGCAAGAGCATGTCCAGGCTCGGCCACAGGGTCGAATTTCTCGATACAGCGGCCGAGATCGCAGCATGGACGGACATGCACTCGAAGGCCCGTCGCCGCCGTACCGGCTAGCCCCTGCACACGCCCCGCCGCGCGGGTTGAGAGCCGCACGGCAGGAGCAGGACGCAGTCAGGGCTGTCCCACCTCGCGAAAATTCGATTCCACATGCCCGTTACCATAGACGACGTCGAGACGGTTGGCCTGGCCATCGGCATCTCGATAGAAAACTAGTCTGAAGTCTTCGAATTCGCGGACCTGGAAGGTGTCTGACCCGTCGGAGACCAGGGTGGCAGGCGCGCGTGAACCGCGAATATAAACGGTTTCATCGCCCCGCACAGCGATACGGCGATCCCCGTAAAGCCCGATCAGCCCCGCGCGTTCCTCCTCCGAGGGCGTGTGTCCGACCAGCATGGCGCGAGCGCGGTCAAGCGCCCAGCTGATTTCCTCCTGCAGGACTTCGTCATCGGTCGCCTCGAGCAGGCCGGTCCAGGCGAGCTGGAGCGCGGTATCGACCTCGGCGCCGGGCTCGGTGATAATATCCGGAGTTACCCCGTCACCTTCCCAGCTGACCCCGCCAACTTCGCTGCGGCCATGGGACACCCAGACGCTGAAATCATGGCCTGCCGCGAACATGCCGCCCGGATTGGCTGCGCCATAACTGTTCTGGCCGATCACGGTCGCCCGTCCGAGATGTTGCAGGCTCGCCGCCAGCGCTTCCGCCGCCGAGCCGGTGGCCGGGCTGATCAGCACATAGAGCGGCACCTCGCTCAGACGCGTCGGCTGAGCTGGTGGTTGCGACCAGTATTCGTCGGTCTCACCGGTCGTGCGCCAGTGGATGGAAGTGAGCAATTGCGGTTCGGCCCCGAGGAACTGGCCGGCCAAAAGCTGGACCATCTCCGGTTCGCCGCCGCCATTATTGCGCAGGTCCAGAATGACAGCGTCGGAATTGGCCAGAACCCGCGTAATGGCGAGATAGGTCTCGCCGGCAAAATCCGGGGAGGGCAGCATGCGTATCCGCACGAAGCCGACGTTGCCGGACCGGTGTTCGAAACGCTCGATGCCATGATTTGACCGGCGCGAGGCGTCGGGCCAGCCTTCGCTGTGATGGCCGGCCTCGGCTTCCTCGCTGCCCCACTCCACGACGCCGTGACGATCAAAGCCGACGACTTGCTGTGACAGAGCGGCAGCAAGTTCTTCGGGCTCGGTCATCCCGTCATACTCACCCGCCTCCATTGACGCGCGCAGCGCCTGCGCGATCTCCTCGCCCCGCGCCGGGTCATGATAGTTGGCGCGATAGAGATCACCGACGCTGGCAACGACTTCGTGGATCTGGGAATCGGACATTGGGGGAACGGGCTGGGCGACCGCCGGGGAAAGGATCAGACCGGCAGGTGCGAGCAAAAGTGCGGCCGTGAGGCAGGATCGAATTGCTGTAAACATTGAAATCTCCAACTGACACGAGAGAGGTCTCTACGATCGCTGGCGGGTGCGGTCGCGGACAAATGAAACCAAATTGCCAGGCTTACGGCGAATTAATCCGCCAGCCAGCGCGCCAGTGCGCTGGGTGAAAATCCGGTTCGCTTCGCCATTTCGCGGGCCCCGTGGCTGGGATCGCAAAACCCGGCATCGAAGGCGGCCTGGGTCAGGCTGGCACCGCCCGCCAATGCTTCGGTGACGGCGCGCGCGCACATCGCATTGACGCTGTAGCTCTTTGGAGTCAGCCCGTAATGGCGGCGGAAGGCGCGGCACAGATGCACCCGGTGCACACCGGCCTGGCGGGCGACGTCTTCGATCGAGGCCGCGCCTTCGCCGCCATCGAGCCGCTGCCTTGCCCGGGCGAGCCAGACCGGAGGTGAGGCGATAGCGTCGCGGGGGGTTTCGAACAGGGCATTCGCGAGCGCACGGATTGCCGACCGGTCGGCGCGTTCAATGCCGGCCAGGATCGCCTTCGCCAGCCCCACATGACGAAAACCATCGAATGTGAGGGCCGCCCGCCCGGTGAGACGCGAGGTCTCGCCGATCAAATCTCCGCCCAGCGCCGGATCAAAATCAACCGTCAGGCAGAGGCTGCCAGTTGGCGCATAGCGATTCGCGTGCCGCATCCCGGCAGGCATATAGGCCGCAAAGGGGGCGCAGATCTCAAACCGCTCGGCATCGCGAGTCTCCTGCATCGAGCCCAGCAATAGCAGGGTCAGAAAGCAGCGGTCATGCTGGTGGTCGGGGACTTCGGCGCCGGGGCTGTAATAGACCAGCCTCAGCCGGACTCCAGGCTCCTCAAACAGGACCGCTTGACGGGCCTGCCCGTGTTTTAGGCTGATGTTTTCTTCCCGCATTGGCGCTCCAATCGGCAGAGCTTTGAAGTCCCGCCAGGACTTTGCGAGTTCCGAACTCTATGCCCCAGGTTAGCGATATATCCCATGATTTTCGCAGCCGTTTAACACTCGCTTAAGCGTCGCGGGCAGAAACTTCATGGTGAATCGTTTCTTATCCGAACCAGCCGGCCACGAGGTCTCGCATGACGTTGAATCTTTCCCTGCCCGAGACGACCGAACTGCGTCCCCGCATCGTTGTGTTTGGTGTCGGCGGAGCCGGTGGCAATGCCGTCAACAACATGATCGAGGCCAAGCTGGAGGGGGTCGACTTCGTCGTTGCGAATACCGACGCTCAGGCCCTGACACGGTCACAGGCCGAGAAGCGGGTCCAGATGGGCGCCGCGATCACCGAGGGGCTCGGTGCGGGTGCGCGTCCGGAAATCGGCGAACAATCGGCCGAGGATTCGATCGAGGAAATTCGTGAGCACCTTGCCGGTGCCCACATGGTCTTCATCACCGCCGGCATGGGCGGTGGCACCGGTACCGGCGCAGCGCCTGTCGTGGCGCGCGCGGCCCGGGAAATGGGGATTCTCACCGTTGGCGTCATCACCAAGCCCTTCCATTTCGAGGGCACGCGCCGCATGAAACTGGCCGAGTCCGGCATCGGGCAGCTGCAGGATCATGTCGACACGCTGATCGTGATCCCGAACCAGAACCTGTTCCGCATTGCGACCGAGAAAACCACCTTCGCCGAAGCCTTCTCGATGGCCGACCAGGTGCTGCATTCCGGCGTTCGCGGCATTACCGATCTGATGGTGATGCCCGGCCTGATCAATCTCGACTTTGCCGATGTGCGTTCCGTGATGAACGAGATGGGCAAGGCGATGATGGGCACCGGCGAAGCCTCCGGCGAGAAGCGCGCCATCGAGGCCGCCCAGGCCGCCATTTCCAATCCGCTGCTCGACGATGTCTCGATGCGCGGCGCCACCGGCGTGCTGATCAATATCACCGGCGGCTATGACATGACGCTGTATGAAGTCGACGAGGCAGCCAACGAGATCCGTTCCGAGGTTGATCCGGAAGCGAATATCATTGTCGGCTCGACCTTTGACGAAAACATGGAAGGCTCGATGCGCGTGTCCGTGGTCGCCACCGGTATCGAGGCGGAAGCCGCCGTGGTCGATCCCCGTTCGCGCCTGCGCGGCGCGGCCGCGCCTGCCGACCGCACGCCCAACGACGCCATCCTGCCGTGGAAACGCACCAATTCGGATCGTCCCGGACGCGTCGCCGCCGAGGCAAAACCCGAGCCCGTCGAGCGCTTTGAAGCGCCGCGCGAAGCCCAGAGTGAAGCGCTGCCGATCGCTGTCGGCGCCGAGGATCTGAGCGAGGCCATCGCCGAGACGCCGGACGAAACCGGGCATGACCCTTATGTTGCCGAAGCCGGTGACGCGCATCTCGCCGAAGTCCGGACGCCGCAGGTCCGCGTCGATCAGGCGCGCCTGGCCGAAGAGGCCGCAACCCTCAATGCCCGCTATGAGCAGCGCCGTGCCACGGAAGGTCCGTCGCGCGCTGCGCCGGCGGCCCAGGAAGAGCCGAAGCGTGGGGGCTTCTCGCTGTTCGGACGCCGCCGCAAACCGGCCGAGCCGGCACCGAAGGCGGCCCCGACGACCACGCGCAATACCGGTGTTCAATCAACAACTCGTATGTCGAGCGGCGATCTGTTCGGTGAAAGTGTCGACGAAGGCGATCTGGAAATTCCCGCCTTCCTGCGCCGTCAGGCCAACTAGAAGCGGCTTGCCGTAACAAACCGCAACAAAGCTTTAGTTGAATGATGACGCCCCATGTCGTTCTGTGCAGGCGAGGGGCGACGCAAGTCGCTGATTGTTGAACCAGAAAAGACGGCGTTGTGTTGTGATTTACCGGCAAACATTGGCGGCACCTGTAGTGTGCGCAGGCATTGGTCTCCATACCGGGGAGCGTGTCCGCCTCGTGCTGAAACCGGCCTCGACCGGCGCCGGGATCTGCTTCGTCCGTTCCGATATCACTGACCGCGACAATCGCATCGAGGCGCGGGCCGACAGTGTCACGGCCGTGCGTCTGGGCACCACGATCGCCAATGCCGCCGGTGTTTCGGTCGCAACGGTTGAACACCTGATGGCGGCGCTCGCCGGCCTCGGTGTCGATGATGCGATCGTGGAAATCGACGGGCCCGAACTGCCGGTGATGGATGGCTCTTCCGCCCCCTTTGTCGATCTGGTCAGCCAGGTCGGGCTGAAACAGCTCGCCGCGCCGCGCCGCGCCATCCAGGTGCTCAAGCCGGTGGTGATCGAATCGGAAGGCCGCCGCGCCAGCTTCCTGCCGGCGCTCAAGTCGATGATCGAGGTCGAGATCAATTTCGAGCACAGCGCCGTGGGCAACCAGTCCTGCGTGTTCGAAGTGACCCCTGAAATCTTCTCCACCGACATTGCCTCTGCGCGCACCTTCGGCTTCCGCAAGGATCTCGACGCCCTGCTCGCTGCCGGTCTGGCGCGCGGCGGGTCGATGGACAACGCCGTCGTGCTTGATGATGACGGCGTCGCCAATCCGGAAGGCTTGCGCTTCGATGACGAGTTTGCGCGCCACAAGGCTCTCGACGCGCTCGGCGATCTTTACCTCGCCGGTGCACCGATTATCGGCCGCTATCACGCCCAGCGTCCGGGCCATGCGGTCAACAATCTGGCACTGCGCGCCTTGCTCGCTGACAAGTCGGCCTGGAAAATGGTTACAGTGCGTGACGCTTGCCAGCACGACGTGGCGATGGCCAACTCCTGATATTGCGGCGGTTGACCTGACGCGGCTCTTTTGTCGCGGCGCATGATCCGCTACAAGCATTTCTGGACCGGCGGTCATCCGACCGCCCTAGCTGCTGAGCCGTGTTCAATATGACCTTTTTGTCGCGTTTGCTGCCGACTGTAATCCTGTCTGTTCTCGTCGCTGCCTGCGCGGGCGGACCGGACACTTCGGTGGCTTATGTCGAGCGTCCGGCTGAATCGATTTACGCCGACGCGTTCGCAACGATGGAGCGGGGCCAGTACCAGCTCGCCGCCGCCCAGTTCGACGAGGTCGAGCGCCAGCATCCCTACTCGGAATGGGCCCGTCGCTCGATGTTGATGGCGGCCTTTGCGAACTACCAGGCCAACAAGTATGACGAGGCCGTCTCTGACGCCCAGCGCTTCATCTCGCTGCACCCCGGCAATCGCAGCGCGCCCTATGCCTATTACCTGATCGCCATCAGCTATTTCGAGCAGATCGTCGATGTCGGCCGTGACCAGCAGATCACCCAGCAGGCGCTCGATGCGCTGCAGCAGGTGGTGCGCCGCTATCCGGAAAGCCGTTACGCCACCGATGCGCGGCTGAAGATCGACATGACGCGCGACCATCTGGCCGGCAAGGAAATGGATATCGGCCGCTGGTATCTGCGCCGCAATTATCACCTCGCCGCGATCAACCGTTTCCAGAACGTGATTCGCGATTACGGCACCACCTCGCACGTTCCCGAGGCCCTGCACCGCCTGGTCGAGGCCTATGTCTCGCTCGGGCTCGACAGCGAAGCGACCCAGGTTGCCTCGGTGCTCGGCTATAACTTCCCGGGCAGCGACTGGTACCAGAACAGCTATAACCTGCTGACCCGCGAGGGGATCGCGATCGAGGACGGGATCGAGCAACGCGATCCGTCCTTCATTGACCGCGCCATGCAGCGCATCTTCGGCTAGGTTGGGCAGGAGGTGCGATCGCTCTGAATGCTGCAATCGCTCTCGATCCGGAATGTTGTCCTTATCGACAGTCTCGACGCCGGCTTCGACCGGGGTCTGTGTGCCCTGACGGGTGAGACCGGCGCCGGCAAATCCATTCTGCTGGGCGCTCTCGGGCTGGCCGTCGGCGAACGCGCCGAGCGCGGCCTCGTCCGTGCCGGCACTGAAGAGGCATCGGCCACTGCCGAATTCGATCTCGCCCCCGCCCATGCCGCCTGGGCCGTGCTTGACGAAGCCGGGCTGGTATTCGAGCCCGGTGAGGCGCTGATCCTGCGCCGCCGACTGGCCGAGGATGGCCGCAGCCGCGCCCATATCAATGACCAGCCCGCCAGTATCGGCCTGCTGCGCAGCCTCGGTGATGTTCTCGTTGAAGTGCATGGCCAGCATGACGGGCGCGGCCTGCTCGACCCGAAAACCCACCGTAGCCAGCTCGATGCCTATGCCGGCAATGCGTCGCTCAGGGAGGCCTGCCGCAAGGCGTGGACCAACCTGTCACAGGCACAGGCCAGCCTCGACGACCTGGTGCGCGCCCATTCCGCCTCGACCGGTGAGCAGGACTTCCTGCGCCATGCGCTGGACGAGATCGACAAGTTGCAGCCGCGCGCCGGCGAGGAAGCAGAGCTGGCCGAACAACGGCAATTCCTGATGGGGGCCGAACGCGCGCTGGGCGATCTGCAGGAGGCCCAAGAGGCGCTGGCCGGCGATGGCGGCGGGCTCGAGAGCCGGCTCAATCTCGCGGTGCGCGGGCTGGAGCGGGTGCGTGACCAGATCGGCGAGGCCGGCGGCGCTGCCGGCGAGGCGCTGGACCGGGCCGCCGCAGCGATCGACCGCGCGCTGATCGAGTTTGGCGAGGCGGGCGATGCCCTGACCGATGCGGCGCGGGCCTTCGAGATCGAGCCGGGCCAGCTGGAAAGCGTCGAGGAGCGCCTGTTTGCCCTGCGGGCGCTGGCGCGCAAGCACGAGGTCGATGTTGATGAATTGCCGGCGCTGCATATCCGCTTCGCCGACCAGCTCGACGCGATCGAGAATGCCGGTGAGCGTATCGCCGAGGCGGAAAAGAGCGTCCAGGCGGCGCAGGCCCTGTATCGCGACGCGGCGGGCGCCCTGACGCGCTCACGCGACAAGGCGGCGCAAAAGCTCGCCGCCGCGGTCGCGTCCGAATTGCCGCCGCTGAAAATGGACAAGGCCCAGTTCCGCGTCGCCCTGACCACCGATAATGACCGCGCCGGCCCCGAAGGCTGCGACATGGTCCGCTTCGAGGTCTCGACCAATCCGGGCGCCCCCTTCGGTGCCCTCGACAAGATCGCCTCCGGTGGTGAGTTGTCGCGCTTCGGCCTGGCGCTCAAGGTGGCGCTGGCCGGGGATGAGGATGGCCGCGTGCTGGTGTTTGACGAGGTCGACCAGGGCGTTGGCGGCGCGGTTGCCGATGCGGTCGGACGGCGGCTGAAACGGCTGGCCCGCACCGGGCAGACCCTGGTGGTCACCCATAGTCCGCAAGTGGCGGCGCTGGCCGATCACCACTGGAAAATCATCAAGGAAGACGATGGCAAGGGCGGTGTGCGCACCGTGCTGGTCCAGCTCGACGGCGAGGCCCGCCGCGAGGAAATCGCGCGCATGCTCTCCGGCGCCGAAGTGACCGATGCAGCGCGGGCGCAGGCCGACCAGCTGATGGCCGTCCAGGCCTGATCGCCGCCTGGTCGCGCGCTGCGGCGCGGTGCTGTCGCCCGCTCGACCCTGCCGACAATTTCTCCACAATGGCCCCGATACCGGCTAGATTCGGCCGACCCGTCAGCCTGCGAGCAAATCATGAGCGCCTTGAAAGATGTCGGCATGTTGAGCGAGGCCGAGGCGAATGCCGAGCATGCGCGTCTCGCCCGTGAAATCGCCCGCCATGACAAGGCCTATTACAACGAGGATGCGCCGAAGGTTTCCGATGCGGTCTATGACGCGTTGCGCCAGCGGCTCGAGGGCATCGAGGCGCGCTTCCCGCAACTGGTCGATCTGTTCAGCCCGAGCCAGCGCGTTGGTGCTGCACCCTCGGGCAAGTTTGGCGAGATTGTCCATGCCGTGCCTATGCTCTCGCTGGGCAATGCCTTCAATGATGAGGACGTCGCGGATTTCGTCGGCCGGGTGCGCCGCTTTCTCGGCCTCAGCGATGAGGAGCCGGTGGCGATCACCGCCGAGCCCAAGATTGACGGCCTCTCGGCCAGCTTGCGCTATGTGAAGGGTCAGCTCGTCTCGGCGGCGACACGCGGCGACGGCACGACCGGCGAGGACGTCACCGCCAATATCCGCACCCTCAAGGATATCCCGCAGACCCTGCCCGGTGCCGGCTGGCCCGAAGTGCTTGAGGTCCGCGGCGAGGTCTATATGAGCCATGCCGATTTCGCCGCGCTCAATGAGCGCCAGGAAGAAGCCGACAAGCCCGCCTACAAGAATCCGCGCAATGCCGCCGCCGGCTCCCTGCGCCAGATCGATCCGAAAATGACGGCGCAGCGGCCGCTGAAATTCTTCGCCTATGCCTGGGGCGAACTGAGCGAGCCTCTAGGCGAAACCCAGATGGACGCGGTCAGGCGCTTTGCGGACTGGGGTTTTTCGGTGAACCCATTGATGCAGCTCTGCGACAGCGTCGAGGCAATGATCGCCGTCTATCGCGATATCGAGGCGAGGCGCGCCAGCCTGGGCTATGATATTGACGGCGTGGTCTACAAGGTCGACCGGCTCGACTGGCAGGCCCGCCTCGGTCAGGTGGCGCGGGCACCGCGCTGGGCCATCGCCCATAAATTCCCCGCCGAACAGGCGACCACCGTGCTCGATGGCATCGATATCCAGGTCGGCCGCACCGGCTCGCTCACCCCGGTGGCGCGGCTGAAGCCGGTTACCGTCGGCGGCGTCGTCGTCTCCAATGCAACGCTGCACAATGAGGACGAGATCGCGCGCAAGGATGTCCGTATCGGCGACACGGTCGTGATCCAGCGCGCCGGCGATGTCATTCCCCAGATCGTGCGCGTCGTCGATCCGGATCGGGCGGGCCGCGGCGAGCCCTTCAATTTCCCGACGACCTGCCCGGTCTGCGGCAGCCATGCCGTGCGCGAGCATGACGAGAAGACCGGCAAGCTCGACGTGGTGCGGCGCTGTACCGGCGGGCTGATTTGCGGGGCGCAGATCAAGGAAAGACTGCGCCATTTCGTCAGCCGCAAGGCCTTCGATATCGAGGGCCTTGGCGCCAAACAGATCGAGGCCTTCCATGATGAGGGCCTGATCACCGAGCCGTCGCACATCTTCACGCTGAAGGCGCGCAATGCGGCCGGCGAGATCGTGCCGCCGATCCAGGAGCGCGAAGGCTGGGGCGAGACCAGCGCCAATAATCTCTTCGCGGCCATCGAGAGCCGCCGCACGATTGCCCTGTCGCGCTTTCTGAACGCGCTGGGCATTCGCCATATCGGCGAGAACACCGCCACCCTGCTGGCCCGGACCTATGGCAGCTGGGCGGCGTTCAGCGTGGCGGCCGGACATCTCTCTGACGAGACGGTGCGCGCGGAAATGCTCGGCATTGATGGCATTGGCGAGACCGTCATCGAAGCGCTCGACCAGTATTTTTCCGAGCCCCACAATCGCGATCTTCTGGCCCGTCTGGTGGCGCAGCTCACCATCGAGGATGCGCAGGCCGTCGCCTCCGACAGCCCCGTCGCCGGCAAGACCATCGTCTTCACCGGCGCGCTCGAACGCATGACCCGCGACGAGGCCAAGGCCAAGGCGCAATCGCTTGGCGCCAAGGTGGCGGGCTCGGTTTCGGCCAAGACGGATCTGGTGGTGGCGGGGCCCGGTGCCGGCTCCAAGGCGAAGAAGGCGGCGGAGCTCGGGGTGGAGATGATCTCCGAGGATGAGTGGTTCACGCTGATCGGGGAGGGGTGATCGATCCTGCCGTCACCAGCTCCGTCGGCTGCGCCGACACCTCTTCCATCAAGGAAGAGGAGGGAGTGTGGTTTGGCACCGGTAGAAATTGCGGACGTCATCCTCTTCCTTGATGGAAGAGGTGCCCCCGAAGGGGGCGGAGCTGGTGATGATCATCGCGTGATTTCGTTGCCGAAACAGGCTCAGTCCGGCGTCACCCGCCGGTAAACCCCGTCGATCCGCGGCTCACCCACAGCTTCCAGATAGCTCAGCAAGATCCCGCTCAGCCGGTCCCAGTCCGTCACCTGGCAATAGCCCGCCTCGCCCTCGGCCTGGGTGACGTCGTAATCGTCGAGCACGGCCTGTTCGAGTTGGCTGCAGGAGGGCTGGTGGTAGGTGATGATGCCGTCAGGATAGATCCAGACGAGGCCATAGACCCAGTTGTCGTCATCGGGCTTCATCGCCACGTAGATGCCCGGGGCCAGTTCGCGCAGGCGGACATTGTCGTGCGGGAAATCGGCGACTTCGGAATGATAGCTGGCGCCGCGCCGCCGCACCTCGCCGCGCCACATTGGCTGGTCGAAGGGCGTGCCGTCGGCGAGATAGGGCGTGTGGGTATAGACGCCATTGGCGATCGGGAATTCGGCCGCACGGCGGGTGATCAGCGGCCGTTCCGAGTAGAAACAGCCGCTCAGGATCAGAGCCGCAAGAACGATCGCAAAACGCCGCACTAGGGCGTCGCGCCGGCCAGCGGCTCGGTCGCCTTGTGCAGCCAGGCCGCGATATCGCCCTCGACCAGCGGCGCGATGCGCTTGCGCACTTCGGCGTGATAGGCATCGAGCCATTCGATTTCCGCCGGGGTCAGGATCGACAGGTCGATCAGGCCGCGATGGATCGGCGCCATGGTCAGGCTTTCAAAGCCGAGCATCGGCCGTTCGCCGCCGGCGATCATTTCCGCTTCGGTGACGAATTGCAGGTTTTCGATCCGGATGCCATAGCCGCCTTCCTTGTAGAAGCCGGGCTCGTTGGACAGGATCATGCCCGGCTCGAGCGCGACGGCGCTGGGCGACTTGGCGATGCGCTGCGGGCCTTCATGCACGCCGAGGAAAGCGCCGACGCCATGGCCGGTGCCGTGGTCATAATCGAAACCGGCCTCCCACAGCGGAAGGCGCGCCAGGATATCCAGCTGGGTGCCCGTGGTGCCCTTGGGGAAGCGCACGCGCGCCAGAGCGATATGACCCTTGAGAACGCGGGTGAACTGGGTGCGCATTTCCGCGGTCGGCTGACCGATCGGCACGGTGCGGGTGATGTCGGTGGTGCCGTCGGGATACTGGCCGCCACTATCGACGAGATAGAGCGAGCCGGGCACGAGTTTCAGATTGCTGGCCTCGGAGACGCGGTAATGCGCGAAAGCGCCATTGCCCTGGGCGCCGGAGATGGTGTCGAAGGACAGATCGCGCAGTTCAGGCAGGGTCTTGCGGATCGCTTCCAGCTTGCGTGCGGCCATGATTTCATCGACTTCGCCGCTCTGGGCCGTGGTGTCGAGCCAGTGCAGGAATTGCACGATGGCGGCGCCGTCGCGGATATGCGCCTGGCGTGAGCCTTCGATCTCGGCGGCGTTCTTGGTCGCCTTGGGCCGCATCACCGGATCTTCCAGCTTCTGCACCGTCGCGCCGCCGGCCCCGAGCCGCTCCAGCACCCAGGCCGAGGCGGTCGAGGGATCGACGCGGACCGTCTTGCCGGCAAGTTCCGACAGGCCGGCCTCGAACTCGGTTTCCGGGCGCAGGGCGACCTGGTTGCCGAGATGGCTGCGGGTCTCGTCGGTGATCTTTTCCGGCGCGACAAACAGGGTCGCGCTGCCGTCCTTGTTGATGATCGCCGAGGAGAGCGGCAGGGGTGAGCGCGAGACATCGCCGCCACGGATATTGAACAGCCAGGCGATCGAGGGCGGCGCCGTGATCACGGCCGCATCAGCCCCGCCGCGTTCGACGGCGATGCCGATCCGATGGCGTTTCGACGTATGGTCTTCGCCCGCAAATTCAAGCGGTTGTGGATTGATCAACGCCATCGGCGCGGCCGGACGGTCACTCCAGGCCAGATCGATCGGATTGGTCTCGACCGGGACCAGCTCGACCTTGGCCCGCATCGCGGCGGTCTTGAGCAGATCCAGCGCTGCGGGGCTGTGCAGACGGGCATCATAGCCGATTTTTTCGCCCGGCTTGCCGTGCTCCTCGATCCAGCCATACATGCCTTGACCCACCAGGTCGCAATAGTCGAAAATCTCCGGTGCGGCCTGCTGCCGGACCTGGCCGGTATAGCGGCCATCGACAAAGATCGCGGCGCGGTCGGCCATCACGATGGCGGCGCCGGCGGAACCGGAAAATCCGGCGATCCAGAGCAAACGCTCATTGCAATCAGGCAGATACTCATTGTCATACTCGTCCTCATGCGGGACGAGAAAGCCGTCGAGACCGAGCTTTTTCAGCTCTGCGCGAAGCTTGGGAACATTGTCGCGGCCATAGTGAAAGCCGCCTTTTACGTCGAAAGTCTGGGAGATCATCTGGGTCATGGGGGCAAGCTAGGCCCGCGCGCGACCGGTTTCAATGCCTGTGATCGGCGGCATGCATTTGCGCAAGCCAGACCTGCAGCAAAGGGCCTCCACATCGCCGCCAAAGCGGCGCACACGCTGCGCCAGAAATTGACCGCGCCTGGCGCCAGAAAACGAGAAATTACAATGTATTCGATGATGGATGAAGTCCTGCGCCTCAATGGCTGCGACAGCTTTTCACGCACCCTCGAGCGCTCGCGCGAACGCGCCGGCGTGCGGGTCCGCGCCCGCAATCATGATGTCGATGGCTTCCTGTCGGCCTGTGGTCTCAAGGCCCGCCGCAAATAGGCCTTTGATGTGGCCTTGGTGGGTCCGGATCATCCCCGGATCATCACCGCGTCATCCGCTGATCATCCGCGGGTGGCGACCAGGGTTTCCCAGCCTTCCAGCGGCGTCTGACGGCGCACGTCGAGGCCGGCGGCGCGATAGGCGGCGCTGACCCAGCTCTCCTGTTCGGTCAACAGACCGGACAGGATGACGCGGCCGCCCGGTGCCAGGGCTTTCGCGATTCCCGGTGCCAGATCGACCAGCGGACCGGCGAGGATATTGGCAAAGATCAACTCGAATTCGCGCCCGGCAAGTTTGGGGTGATCGAGGCCTTCGGCGACAAAGCAATCAATGCCCGGCGTGCCGTTCTTGACGCAATTCTCGGCGCTTTCCTCGACCGCTTCCGGATCGATGTCCGAGGCGAGGATCTCGGCGTCGGGCAGCACCTTGGCGGCGGCGATGGCCAGCGCTGCGGTGCCGCAACCGAGGTCGAACACGGTCTTCGGATCGAAGCCGGCATCGAGCATCTCGTCAAAGGCGATCAGGCAGCCGCGCGTGGTGCCGTGATGACCGGTGCCGAAGGCCGGCCCGGCCTCGATCTCGATCCCGATCTGGCCCGGCGCCACCGCCTCGCGGTCATGGGCGCCGAACAGCACGAACCGCCCGGCATCCACCGGCTTGAGCCCCTCAAGCGAGATCCGCACCCAGTCCTCGTCCGGCATCGGCTCGACCGTGATGGCAACATCGCCGGCAAGCCCCGAGGCCGCGCGGAAGGCCGCCTCATCGGGCCGCGCCTGGAACAACACATCCATCCGCGCCGCATCGCCCTCGTCAAACAACAGCCAGGACAGCGCAATCGGCGGATCAATCTCGTCCAGCCGCTCGACGGCATCGCCCAGCGTCCTGAAATCGGCAAAGGCGGTGAGGCGCCAGATGGTGCTCATGGGCTCGTTCCCTGGTGGTTTGGTGGTGGTTTGGACGTTTGTTGTGTGCGTTTCAACTGACTTGTCATTGGGTGAGGCCCATCTACTCCAAAATCGAATTGTCATCCCGGACGGATGCCCCGCGCATGCGGGGCGCAGATCAGGGACCTACCCGTGAGACCAGCTGGAATAGCGGGTAGGTCCAGGCTCTACGCCCGGATCGTTCCCGCGTCCGGGCATCCGGCCGGGATGACAAAGGTTTAGGTTTTTCATAGGCAAGTACTCCATGCCATGCGGCATCGGCGTTTTCGGGCATTGCGGACGATCCATCGGGAAGTCTGCGTTGGTATATTGGTGCATGCGTCCCGGGGGACCGTCCACAACCCGGTGAAGCCCGGCCTTCCGGCCAATTAAGGGCGGTCTGATCAAGACCAACCCGGCGCCACCCGCCTGCCTGTTCCTGTGCACCGGTCGGGGCGAAGCGTGGGGGTATTATGGGTGCGCTTGGCGGGGGCGGGGACAAGTGGCGGCGGTGGCGGGGGAAGGGGTTGTTGCGGCAGGTGATTTTGTGATGGAGGGCGGGGACAGCCACCACCCTTCCTTCTCCGTGAGGAGAAGGTGCCCGAAGGGCGGATGAGGCGGGCAAGATCGCCGGTCGGCGATTGGGCGGGAGTGGCGCCAGTCCTGACCCGTCCACAAGCCCCGCCTCACCCCCGGCTCCGCCGGATCCTCTCCTCACGGCAAGGGAGCAGCAAAGGTTTTTTTGAATTGGGTCATTCCGAGGGGGTGTACCTCCAGAGCGCGCTGGCTATTGGCCCGTGCAATGATGTGGGCCGCGAGTTGTTTTCAAAATTGGGCCAAGTGAGCTAATTTCCTGCAGGCTGAAGGGCTGGTCCTCTGGCTCCTCTCGGAGAATTGTCCGGGAGGATGGTTTGGGAAGGGAGTCGCCAGTGGGACTGTTTAGCTGGCTTCTTGGACATAAATCTGCCTTTCAGAACGAGGCAGCCACAAGTCGGAGAGGCTCCGCCGCTATCGGAAAGATCAACTGGAGAAGTGGCAGTTATCCTATGGAAGCCGTAGGGGAGGCTTATTACCAAGATAAGCTTGAATCCATCTGCGGTGGCTTCAGTCGCCAAGGCCAGGACTTGGAGGTTGAAGCGGAGTTGCTGCGGGAACCAGCAAATCCACATGACCGAAATGCTGTGGCCATCCGAATCGGAGGATCGACCGTCGCTTATCTGCCCAGAGCGCAGGCGAAACGAGTCGGCACTCAAATGACGGAAGACGGTATCAATCGAGTCGCTTGCGATGTGAAAATTGTAGGAGGTTGGCGGACGAACCAGCATGATAAGGGGAATTTTGGTGTTCGGCTTGCGATCCCCAACCACGGATGGATTGACTTTGGTGTGGGCAAAGCCAAACCACATATCAGCCGCCAAAATCAGGCGCCGACTTCAAAAGCTAATCGCCCTGCGCCGGCTTCCGAGGGCCCACTGGTCGGGGAGTGTATTGTAATTTGGGGGGCGCCCCCCGACGGTGTCCTAGAAAAAGAGCTTGCCGGACTGGGAGCGAGAATCATGGCCGGCTTGGGGAAATCTACCACCAAGCTCATTTGGGTTGGGGATGAACTAACCATTGGGATGCGTCGCAGTGCGATCTACAAAAAGGCGCAGGCGCAGATTTCCGGCGGATCAAGACTTGAAATCATTTCGCTGAAGGAGCTGCGCGCCCGCATCTGAAAGCTTCCTGTATCGGGCAACCCACGACGAAGTGCACGGTTTCCCCTTGGCTCCGCCGCCCCCTACGGCAGCTCCCGCACAAAACTCTCCACCACCTTCTTCACCCCGGCCTTGTCGAACGCGACGGTAAGCTTGGACCCGTCCGCCGTCTTGATGCGGCCGTAGCCGAACTTCTCGTGGAACACGCGGTCGCCGGCTTTCCATTTGCCGCTGCCGGGGCCGACGGGGCCGCTTTCGATCAGGTTGGCCTTGGCGTTGATGGTGGGCGGGGCGGATTTGCGGTTTTCCTGGGCTGAGGCCTGGTAGCGTTTCCAGCCGGGGCTGGAATAGCTCGACGCCATCGGATCGGCGGTCTGGCGGACGTTTTCGAAGCCGGGGCCGCCGCCTTCATAATAGCCGGTCTCGGATCTGGCCTCGACATGGTCGTGCGGCAGCTCGTCGATGAAGCGTGAGGGCAGGACGCTCTGCCAGCGGCCATAGATCATGCGGTTGGCGGTGAAGGTGATGATGGCGCGTTCGCGGGCGCGTGTGATGCCGACATAGGCGAGGCGGCGTTCTTCCTCGAGGGATTTGGTGCCGCCTTCATCGAGCGAGCGCTGCGAAGGGAAGACGGTCTCTTCCCAGCCGGGCAGGAAGACGAGGGGGAATTCCAGGCCCTTGGCGCCGTGCAGCGTCATCAGCGAGACCTCGTCCTCGCTCACCGCGCGATCGGCATCGGTGACGAGGGCGACGTGTTCGAGATAGGCTTCGAGCGTGTCCCATTCGGCCATCGAGGAGACCAGTTCCTTGAGGTTTTCCAGCCGGCCGGCGGCCTGGGGCGTCTTGTCCTCGCGCCACATGGCGGTGTAGCCGCTCTCGTCGAGGATGATCTCGGCCATCTCGTTGAGCGGGCTGGTTTCGGACAGATCGCGCCAGCGCGCCAGATCGCGCAGGAAGACCTGCAGGCTGGTGCGCGCCTTGCCGCGGATCTCGTCGGTGCCGACCATGATCCGCGTCGCCTCGGTCATCGGCACCTGCAGCTCGCGCGCCAGCATGGCGATCTTCTGGACGCTGGTCTCGCCAATGCCGCGCTTGGGCGTGTTGACGATCCGTTCGAAGGCGAGATCATCTTCCGGCGAGCGCACGAGACGCAAATAGGCGTGGGCATCGCGCACTTCGGCGCGTTCGAAGAAGCGCGGGCCGCCGATCACCTTGTAGGGCAGGCCGAGCATGATGAAGCGCTCTTCAAAGGCGCGCATCTGCCAGGAGGCGCGCACCAGGATGGCGATATCGGCATAGGAGCGACCGGACGAGACCCAGTTCTCGCATTCCTCGGCGACAAAACGCGCTTCCGCCTCGCCATCCCACAGGCCGCGCACCTGGACTTTCTCGCCGCCTTCCTCATCGGTCCACAGCGTTTTGCCGAGCCGGTCGCGATTGGCGGAGATCAGGCCGGAGGCGGCGCCGAGAATGTGTTCGGTCGAGCGGTAATTGCGTTCCAGCCGCACCACGGTGGCGCCGGGGAAATCCTTGTCGAAGCGCAGGATATTGTCGACCTCGGCGCCGCGCCAGCCATAGATGGACTGGTCGTCATCGCCGACGCAGCACAGGTTTCCGGTGCCGCGTGCGAGCAGGCGCAGCCACATATACTGGGCGACGTTTGTATCCTGATACTCGTCGACCAGAAGATAGCGGAATTTGCGGTGGTAGTCGGCGAGCACGTCCGGATTGTCTTTCAGGATGTGCAAGGTGTGCAGCAGGAGATCGCCGAAATCGCAGCAATTGAGCACTTTCAGTCGCGCCTGGTACAGGGCGTAGAGATCTTTGCCGCGGCCTTCGGCGAAGGCGTATTTGTCTTCCTCGCCGAGCTGGTCCGGCATCAGGCCGCGATTTTTCCAGCCATCGATCACCGAGGCGAGATGGCGCGGCGTCCAGCGCTTTTCGTCAATGCCCTCGGCCTGGATGATCTGTTTCATCAGCCGCAGCTGGTCATCGGTATCGATAATGGTGAAGCTTGATTTCAGGCCGACCAGTTCGGCATGGCGGCGCAGGATCTGGGCCGAGACCGAGTGGAAAGTGCCCATCCAAGGCACGCCCTCGACGGCTTCGCCGATGATCTTGCCGACGCGCTCCTTCATCTCGCGCGCCGCCTTGTTGGTGAAGGTGACGGCGAGGATTTCCCACGGCCGTGCCCGGCCGGTGGCGAGGATGTGGGCGAGGCGGGTGGTGAGCACGCGGGTCTTGCCGGTGCCGGCGCCGGCGAGCACCAGCACGGCCCCGTCGAGCGCCTCGACGGCCTGGCGCTGCTCGGCATTGAGCCCTTCGAGATAGGGCGAGGGCGGCGCCGGGCGCGCCATGTCGGAAATGGAGAGCGAAGTCATGCCAGCCTGTCGATAGCGAGTCGGTTCAATCGCCTAGTCTGGACTGAATGACGCGCAATCCCAAGCCGGGGATGTGCAATTGTTCGTTTTTTGTTCGCATTCGCCGGCCGCCCCGACGCAGTGCCGGCCGCGATTGGCCCTAATTGGTCGTGTAATCGCCGATCGCCGCCGGCGTGGTGGCGAGAAAGGCGAGGAATTCATCGCTGATCTCGCCATTGGAGCGGCGGATATCCTCGGCGAACCCGGTCAGGCGCGAGAGGAAATTCCGCCGCGCGAGAATGGCCTGGTGGCTGGCGGCCGGATCGGCATCATGGGCCTCGACCCGGCTCTCGCAGCACGTCATCAGGTCATTGACCAGCCACAATACGGCGGGGCCGTCTGTCTCGCCATCACGCGCCTCGTAGAGTTCGGCGATAATTTCCCGAACTTCCTCAACCGGGCAGGGATGCGGCTGGTGCGGCGTCGGGGGTACCAGTGTCAGGCGAGGCATAATGGAAATCTCTTTATTCGTGGATCGAAATATCACTGGAATAATTGATGGCTTTGAGCGTTAACCCTACTCATACAATATGAAATTGCGTGTGTCTGTTGTCACGGCAACCGGATTTTTTGCGCCGGAGCGGCGCCCGATGACCCGGTGGTGGCCTTGACATCTGCCGGACTGGGGTTCCGCAGGGAGGCCGGCCTCGTTCTAGCCGAACAGGGCGTCGACGCCGGCCTGGACGCTTTCATCGTGATAATCGTCCTCGCCCTCGACCTGGCCATGAATGGCGCCCGAGGCGGCGGCGATCAGCGGCTTGATGCTGTCGGTGGCGAGCCGGGCGACGGCGTCGCAGGCGGCGCTGCCGGTCTGTTCGCGCAGCATGTCCTGCGCCCGGGCAACCTCGGCCTCGATCTGCAGTACCAGCGTTACCAGATGCGCCCGGACATGGCGCGGTGCGGCGGCGTAGGCGCGCACGGCGAGGTCCTTGTCCTTGAAGCTGGAATTGGTGAAATGCCCGGCATAATCGGCCGGGGCCCAGTCGAGCACGTCCTCGGCGCAATCGGGCATGTCGGGCAGCATTTCCATCAGCATCATCACTTCGTTGAAGTGATTGAGATAGTCGGTCGCCAGACCGGTTGCGGGATTGATATTGGCAGCACGCAGGGCGTCAGGGCTGAGTTCGCCCTGGCCCAGAACCGGAATTTCCCCCGTCATTTCGTGCGGCTGTGCATCCATCCGCCCGGTGATAGCCCAACAATCTTTCCAGACGGATAATCAGCTGACGCGAATTCGCGCTTTCTGCAATCAGCGATGTTCCTCTTCGCTGATCTCGGCGAGGCGGCGGGCATAGGCGGCCTGGGCGTCGGCCTTGGTGACCCAGCCGATAACGGGCTGGTCACCGACGCGGCTGCGCACCGGGGCGCCGTCCATCTGTTCCGCATCGAGCAGGCCCATCGCCTTGCCCAGCGTGTCGTCCTCATAGAGGCAGGTCTCGATCACCAGTTCCGATTTGCCCCACTGATCCAGCGAGAGCATGAAATCGCGCACCCGTACCGTCTGCAGCACCAGGCGGCTGGACCCGCCGGAAATATCATAGCCGCGCCCCATCACCTGGCGCTGGAACAGCGAGCCGCCGAGCGCCGACTGGGTCAGGATCGTCGCCAGCGAGACCGAGACCAGCACTGCCACCGAAGCCTCATAGCTGGAGGTGAGCTCGAACACGATCAGCGTCGTGGAAAGCGGCGCGCCGAGCACGGCACCGGCGACCGCGCCCATGCCGATCACCGCGAAGAAACCGGCCCCGGCGGTGGCGTCGCCGAACAGCGTCACCATCACCAGGCCGAAGGCCGAACCCAGCATGGCGCCGAGATAGATCGAGGGCGAGAATACGCCGCCGGCGAAGCGGAAGGAGAGGGTGATGGTGGTCGCGATCACCTTCAGCGCGATCAGCAGCAACAGGAAGGCGAGCGGATAGACCACGTTCAGGGCGTTGGACGTCGCCTCATAGCCGACGCCGAGAATCTCCGGTGCGACCAGCGCAATCAGGCCGACCAGCAGTCCGCCGGGCACCGGCAGCATCCAGTGGGGAAAGCCGATCCTGTCGGCCCAGCCAGTGACGATGGCGGGCCCGTGCAGCATGCCGCGATCAAACACCACCGCCAGGCCGGCCGCAGCAATGCCGAGCACGGCGGCGGCGGGATAATCCCACAGTCCGACCGGGGCGATCGGCAAATGCCCGAACACCGGATCCTCGCCGAGATGGTGGCGCAGGATCAGCGCGCCGACGACGCTGGCGACCGCGACCGGCGCGATCGAGCGCAGGGCGTAATGGCCGAGCACGACCTCAAAGGCGAACAGGGCACCGGCGACCGGGGCGTTGAAACTGGCCGAGACCGCGGCGGCGGCGCCGCAGGCGAGCAGGATGCGGCTGGCGCGGGCGGGCATGTCGAGCCAGGCGGCCAGCGCGGACCCCATTGTGCCGCCCAGATGCACCGCCGGGCCCTCGCGTCCGGCACTGGCGCCGCCGCCGAGCGAGATCGCCGACAACAGGGCCGAATACAGGCCGGAGCGGAGCTCCACCTTGCCGCCCTTGACGGCGCGCGCCTCGAGCACGTCGGCGACGGCCTTGCCATAGGGCTCGGTCATCAGGCCCAGGCGCAGGCCGAGATAATATAGCGAGGCGATCACGATGCCGGTGGCGAGCGGGATCAGGATCAGGCGCAGATAGGACAGGGTCGCCGCCTGGCTGGCCAGGTTCTCCTCGGTGACGCCAAAGGCGGTCTGCTCGAAAAAGCTGATGCCCAGCCGCAGTCCGATGGTCGCATAGCCCGCGACCAGGCCGACGAGGATGCCCAGCACCCAGAGCACGGGGCCGCGGCCCTCGCGGATCGAACGGGCGAGGAAGTCGAGGCCGGAGGCTTTGGGGTTCGCGTTTGACACGGGAGCGATTTGCCGTGCTCCGGCCGTCAGGGTCAAGGGCCGGCAATGATGCGGGCTGGCTTCGGGGCGCGCTTTGCGTCTAGGGTGAGGTGAAAACAGGAGATCCCATGCGCCAGTCGATTTCACTCAGCCTTGTCAGCGCCCTGGCGCTCGCCGGCTTCACCGCGCTGCCCGCCTTCGCCCAGGCCAATGACAGCGCCTATGTCCGCGTCCAGGACAATTGTACCCACCGTCAGGCCGAGGACGAGCCGGTCTTTTATGCCGACTGCGCCGGCTATGGGGACTGGACGGTGCATATCGTCGCCGGCGAACACGGCGCTGCGGTCGCCTATTCAGATCGCGGTATCGAGGCGCAATGGCGCCAGGGCCCGCCGCGCTCGGGTGTGTTCCAGGATCTCGGTGAGGTGATGGAATGGCGCCTGACCCCGTCGGGCGAGGCTTTTGCGACGATCTACCGCTCGATCTTCACCGGTTTCGAGCCCGGCGATGGCGGCCAGTATCTCACCGTTTCGGCCTTGCGCCCCGATGGCGAGCCGGGCGCCTGCCATGTCGCCTATGTCGAGGCGGCGCAGCAGCCCGGTGCCAACCAGATCGCGCGCGATGTTGCCGATTATCTCGCCGCCGGCTGGCAGTGCGGCGTCGATGAGCCGGTCGTGTTTGATCTCGACTCCGAAATGGATGTTCTCACCGTCGCCGCCCAGCGCCGGCCCGGGCACTAGCTGTCCGACAGCCCTTGCGCCCGTCTCAGGGCCCAGACCCGCATCGAGGAGGCGAGCGGTTCCAGACCGCGCGCTTCGTCGATCTGCGCGATCAGTCCGGCCAGCGACAGGCCCTCGGCGCGGATCGCCGCATCGATCACGGCCCAGAATTCCGGCTCCAGCGACAGGGAGGTGCGGTGACCGGCAAGCGAGACTGAGCGTTTGATCAGGGGCATGGCGGCAGCATCGTCCAGCCCGCTCCGGCAGGCAAGCGGGCCATGTGCAGTGCCAGCTGCTGAATGCCGCCGCATGGTTACCAATCGGCAGCTTTTGTCCGGCAGGTTCACCACCATGCGCAAATGGAGCTCCCCCCTGCCGTTTACGGCGATGAGTGAACGCCGGGTCCCCGACCGGCCGGGCGTCTACGTCCTGCTGCGTGACGAGTCGGACCCGTCTTCCGTGCTCAAGATCGCCTCCTCGCGCTCCCTGCGCGGCGCCTTCAGCCAGATCCGCCTCGAGCCGGAGGCCAACTGGCCGGTCCGGCCGGCGGCCTTCCTGTATTTCGAAAGTCTGAGCGAATCGGAAGAAGCCACCCGCTTCCTCGCCGAATACCGCGACCGCCGCGGGACAAGGCCGATGTATAATTCGGGGTTTTAGGGGGCGTTGGTTGAGTTTTGCGATCTGCACCAGCTCCGCCCCCTTCGGGGGCACCTCTTCCATCAAGGAAGAGGAGGGCGATAATCGCGAACGTCCGGCCTGGCTCCTCCTCTTCCTTGATGGAAGAGGTGGCGGCGCAGCCGTCGGAGCTGGTGAGGATCACAAGGTGATCAGCTCTCCAGCTTCTTCCCGTCCAGCTCACGCGCCGCTTTCTCCGCCCGCGCCTTGGCCAGATCGGTCACGGCCTTGGGCTGGCCGTGCAGCAGCCGGTTGGCTTCGGCCTTCTTCGCCTTTTCCAGGCGCGCCTTGCGTTTGCGCGCCTGTTTGAGATTGACCGGCTTGCCCATCGCTAGTCCTTCGGCCCCAGCATATTCTCCGGCTTCACGATGGCGTCGAACTGTTCCGCCGTCACGAAGCCGAGCTTGACGGCTTCTTCGCGCAGGGTGGTGCCGTTCTTGTGGGCGGTCTTGGCGACGATGGTGGCGTTGTCATAGCCGATGGTGGAATTGAGCGCGGTCACCAGCATCAGCGAGCGGTTCATCAGCAGGGCGATATTGTCCTCGCGCGCCTTGATGCCGACAATGCAGCGTTCGGTGAAGCTGTCGGCGGCATCGGCCAGCAAGCGGATCGACTGCAGCACGTTGAAGATGATCACCGGCTTGTAGACATTGAGCTCCATATGGCCCTGGCTGCCGGCCATCGAGACGGTGGTGTTATTGCCCATCACCTGGGTGCAGACCATGGTCAGCGCCTCGCACTGGGTCGGATTGACCTTGCCCGGCATGATCGAGGAGCCCGGCTCGTTTTCCGGCAGGGCGAGCTCGCCGAGACCGGAGCGGGGGCCCGAGCCCAGGAGGCGGATATCATTGGCGATCTTGAACAGCGAGACGGCGACGGAATTGAGCGTGCCATGCGCCTCGACCAGCCCGTCCTTGGTCGCCAGCGCCTCGAACTTGTTGGGGGCGGTGATGAAGGGGATTTTGGTGAAGGCGGCGGCTTCCTCGGCGAAGGCCTCGGCGAAACCGATCTTGGTGTTCAGCCCGGTGCCGACGGCGGTGCCGCCCTGGGCCAGTTCGCACAGGGCCGGCAGGGCGCTTTCCACGCGGCGGATCGAATTGGCGACCATCGCGGTATAGCCGGAGAACTCCTGGCCCAGCGTCAGCGGCGTGGCGTCCTGCAGATGGGTTCGGCCGATCTTGATGATGGATTTGAAGGCCTGCGACTTGTCGTTGAGGGCGGCCTGCAGCTTTTGCAGCGCCGGGATCAGCCGGTGGGTGATCTCTTCGGCAGCGGCGATATGCATCGCGGTCGGGAAGGTGTCGTTCGAGGATTGCGAACGATTGACGTGATCATTCGGGTGCACCGGATCCTTCGAGCCGACCTCGCCGCCGAGGATCTGGATGGCGCGATTGGAGACAACCTCATTGGTATTCATGTTCGACTGCGTGCCCGAACCGGTCTGCCAGACGGAAAGCGGGAAATGATCGTCCAGCTTGCCCTCGGCGACTTCCAGCGCCGCCCGGGCGATGGCGTCGGCCAGTCTTGGCTCGAGATTGTCGAGGCGTTGATTGGCGTGTGCGGCGCTGTATTTGACGATACCCAGCGCGCGGATCAGCGGTTTCGGCATGGTTTCGGTGCCGATCGGGAAATTGATCAGCGAGCGCGCGGTCTGCGCCCCCCAGAGCTTGTCGCCTGGGACTTCAAGCGGGCCAAAGCTGTCGGTTTCGGTGCGGGTCTCGCGCATGAGGGGAAGCTCCTTGCGGCGCGCGTGGCGCCGGACGAAGATGGTGGACGAATAGTCGGACGTGTATCACTCACAGATGACGGATCAAGACGATGATGCGCATCGCCGTGGGGGCACAGCGTTTCTTCACTCGGGAATCAGGGACGAATATAGCTTTCATGTCCGGTGACGAACTCAATTTGCGCGTCGATGCGCCGACCACGCAGACGCGACGCTTCAAGGCGTTGATCGGTGAATTCTTCCGCCATGAATTCAAGCGCGCCGAGCCGAGCGGCCGCAGCTATGAAGTCGATATCCGCATCGAGCGGCCCGGCGATGGCGGTGATGGCGATGTCGACTGTGTCGCCAGGGCGGTGCTCGATGCGCTGACCGGGGTTGTGTTTCGCGATGGCAGCCTGATCGACCGCCTGCTGGTGTCCAAGCATGCCGGTGACCATGCGCGGGTGAGCGTGACCGCGCGTCCACTGCCATGCCCGCCGGTGATCGCACCGCCCCTGGCCGTGCGCCAGCGCGTGCTTGAGGACGCGTGAGGCCGGACTTTTCCGTCTAGAGCTTGTCGCGCAGGGCCCGGGGACGCCGCACCTGGCAGGTTGCCGTGCCCTTGGCGGCCACGACATCGTCGCCGGTCCAGATCGTGCCTTCCATGAAAGCGACATTGCGTCCGACGCGCAGGGCCTGGCCGCGGGCGCGGCAGCGGGCCAGCGGCAGCGGTGCCAGGAAGCTGGTTTTCATTTCCAGGGTTGGCACACCGACCGTGAAGCGCTGATGCACCAGCACCGCCAGTGACATCACCTCGTCGAGCATGGCGCACATCATGCCGCCCTGCACGCCGCCACGCAGATTGGAGACCTGGGGCGAGGGGTTGAATTCGGCCTCGAGCCAGCCCTCATCGATCGAGAAGTCGAGCAGGCGAAACCCCAGCAGGGTCGCGGCGTGCTCGAGCTGGGCCATATTGGTGAGGCGGTCGCGAATCTGTGCCGCATCGAGCCGGTTGACCGGCCCGTCGCTGAGATCGGGTGCGACCGGACGCTGGCCCGGCATCACTTCTTGCGGAAGCTGTCGAGGCTGACAACCTGGCCGGCCTCGCCATCGGCCGGAGCCGGCTTGGCGCCGGGCTTGGCCGGTGAGTCGCCTTCGGAGGCCCCGTCGCCGCCCGTAAGCGAAGGCTCGAACTGGAGGTGAAAGCCGACGCTGGGGTCATGGAAACGCGAGACCGCCGAATAGGGCATCTTGATATATTTCGGCACGCCGCCGAATTTCAGCGTCACTTCAAACCCGGTATCGGTGACCTCGAGATCCCAGAACTGGTGTTCCAGCACGATTGTCATCTCGTCGGGATACTTCTCCAGCAGCGACGGATCGAGGTCGACACCGGGCGCGCGGGTGCGGAAGGTGATGTAGAAATGGTGCGGGCCAGGCAAGCCTTGCGGCATGGCCGCACGCAGCAGGGCCTGACGGACCACGCCGCGCAGCGCCTCTTGCGCCATCAAGTCGTAGCGCATCAGATCCTTGGCCATGAACATCCCCGTTTTTCCCTTGTCACAAGCGTATCGCACGCCGTGAACAGGTCAACGCATTCTGGTCGTTCTACTGCACAAGACGTCGGGGAGGTTGAGGGGCGGGCTGGCGCTAGCGCGCCAAGCATCCGTCGCATATTGCTCCACGCGCAAAAAAAAGCCCCCGCCCGAAGCAGGGGCCCTCATATCTTGTCCGTCGCTTCGGCTTATCATGTGCCGAGCTCTGCGAAAGCGCCGCTGGCCAAGGCTTCACACGCAGGATTAAGCCACCAGGCGCAATGCATCGGCCAGGCTTCTGGTCTTATGCGGCAGGGCAGTTGGTGCGGAGCGCACGTTCGAGCGCCAGAACCTCGCCCTTTACCTGGGCGAGTTCGCCGGAGCGATCGGCGCCGAATACGGAGCCAAGCGGGAGCAAGAACAGGAAAACGGCAGCGGCATCGGCGGTAGCCGCATTGTTTTGCTGGCGAGTGAGCGCGTTCTCACTGTCACGTGCAAGCTGCAGTTCGGCGCGATTTTCTTCGCAGCTCATGCCGGAGTACTCGTTCGCCGAGATTGACATAGGCGCAATTGACCCGGCGCGGCTTGCGCAGCCGGACACTGCCAGCGCCATGGCGAGCGCTGTGATTACTGCTGTCGTTTTCATTGGATGTCCCCTTGGTGTTGAGGCCTCATTCAATGCAAGATTGTTCGAGAGTCAACTCGCTTGAGTAGTGAATACAAAATGCCGCAACTAAGAATTCTGGCGCGCGTCTTGAGGTGTTTCACGAAAGCGAAGAGCCACAATCGGGTCCAGAACCGTGTGCAATCCGGCGCGGGATCTCGCCGCTGGCGCTAGCGCGCGCCCAGCCAGATCAACCCGATCGATATCGCGGTCAGCCCGGCCGCATAGCCGGTAATCAGCACGGGCAGGCGCGCGGCGGTGCCCATCCAGCTCGAGCCATAAAAGCCGCGCTCTTGCGCCGCGCGGACGAACCCCGTCTGCCCCGTGGCCGGGGTCGTGCGTCAAGCGCGGGCCAGAGCGGCAAGCGTTATCAATAAAGGGAAAAGTGGAGGCTTCTGTTGCCAGGTGCCTCCGGACCCCGCCTGGGCGTGCGAACACCCAGGAGTTCATGTCGAAGTTAGACGCGCTGACTAGGCAGCGAGACGGACTTCTTCAGCAAAGTTGTCATTGGCAACTTTAAGAATGAGCCTGTATCGGGCCTCACCCGGGCAAAAGCAGTCTCCTTTACCCATCCGTCGATCCTGTTTCGGCCCCATATTCGCTTGCCAATACAAGCGGAAGGTAATGGTGGAGCCGCCGGGTACTGCCCCCGGGTCCGGTCTGGTTATTACGAGCGCGTTTATCGCCATAGTCAGCAAGCTGACATGAGGAATATAGGTGATTGCTGACCCGGTTTAAAGGGCGGTCGGCTGTGTGCCTGGCCGATGAGGTCTTGCAAGGGCGGTTGGCCGCCCTAATCTGCGGGCAGAAATCGTCGCAGCGGGGGGGAATCCAATGGCGAGAATAGGGAAATTGAGCCGGCGCTCATTTCTGGCACGTGTGGCCGGCGGTGTTGCCGTCACCGGTGCCCTGGGCGCGGTCAACGGCGCCGCATCGGCGCAGGCCTATACCGGCCTCTCTGACACCGACGGCGGCGTCAATGCCGATCCGGGCGGCTATGGGCGCGGTGGCCGCAGCGTCTCCGACAGTGATAGCGGTGCCAATGCCGATCCGGCAGGGCAGGGCCGCGGCAGTCGCGGGCAGGCCTCCTCCGGAGTGACGGACAATGATAGCGGCGCCCGCGCCGATCCGGCGGGACAGGGGCGCGGCACAGGCCGTCAGGCCTCCTCCGGGGTGACGGACAATGATAGCGGCCGTTCGGCCGATCCGGTCGGCAATGGCCGTTCGGGCCGCACACAGCCTGCCAACGCGGCGCCGGCCTCAAACCCTGCGCCCGCTTCAAACCCGGCACCGGCTGCCAGCCCGGCACCGGCCGCCAACCCGGATGCCGAACAAGCCGCCGCCCGGGCTGCGGAGAACGCCAGGATCCAGGCGGAAAACGCCCGCATTGAAGCAGAAAACCGTCAAATCGAGGCCATGCGCCAGGAGCAGGAGCGCCTGCAACGGGAATTGCAGAGCCTGGGAGGCGGCGAGCCGAACCGCTGATCGCCAGCTGGCCCGGGGCGCCCATGAGAGCCGCCGGCCATGCGAAACGGGACATGCGCCTGCCGCTTCCGGTCAGGCGCATGTCCCGGCCTCTGCCTACTCGCCGAACGACATGTGAAAGACGTTCAACTTGTTGCCGTCCGGATCGCGGAAATAGCCGGCGTAGAAGCTGTCGCCGCGCGGGCCGGCGGGGCCTTCGTCCTGGGCGCCAAGCGAGAGGGCGAGGGCGTAGACCTTGTCGACCTGTTCCTTGCTGTCGGCCTCGAAGGCGGCCATGACGCCATTGCCGACGGTGGCGGGCTTGCCATCGAAGGGTTTGGTCAGGCCGATGCCAGCGCCGCCGCCGGGCTTGCCCCAGGCGATGAAAGTGTCGGATTCCATCATCCGGCTAACGCCGAATTCGGCGCAGATCTTGTCGTAAAACGCGGCGGCGCGCTGCAAGTCATTGGATCCCAAAGTGACATAGCCAAGCATTTTTGTTTCTCCCTCAAAGACAATATCGTTCCGTTTATGTTCCGGTTCCGCAAGCTAGCGCATGTAGTGGCCAAGGCAAGCGAAATCTGACCGGCTTGCACGCGATCGTGATTGCGCCCGCACGCCGCTGCGGCCGGAATTCCGGGAGCCGGATCGAGGAAACGTGTGGATCATTCTGACGTCGACGGTCCGGTTGCGGCGAATCGGATGTAGAGTGGCTGATCACGTGACGCAGGGGAGAAACGCGATGGCCGAGACAGCCGTTCTTGAGCCCGGACTTGTTGCCGGCAGCGCTGCCGCGACCGGATCGGCGGCCGAGGCCGCCTATCTCGATCTGCTGCGCGACATTCTCCTCAATGGCACCCGGCAGGACGACCGCACCGGCGTGGGCACGCGCTCGGTGTTCGGGCGGCAATTGCGCTGTGATCTCTCCGAAGGCTTTCCGCTGCTGACGACCAAGAAGGTGCATTTCAAGTCGATCGCGATCGAATTGCTCTGGTTCCTGCGCGGCGAGACCAATGTGCGCTGGCTGCAGGAGCGTGGCGTCAAGATCTGGGATGAATGGGCCGATGCCGATGGCGAGCTCGGCCCCGTCTATGGCAAGCAGTGGCGCCGCTGGGCCGGGCCCGATGGCACCGAGATCGACCAGCTCTCCAACCTGCTCGAGCAGATCCGCAGCAATCCGGCCTCGCGGCGGCTGATCGTCTCGGGCTGGAACCCGGTCGATGTGCCCTCGATGGCGCTGCCGCCCTGCCACACGCTGTATCAATTCAATGTCGCCGACGGGAAGCTGAGCTGCCAGCTCTATCAGCGCTCGGCCGACATGTTCCTCGGCGTGCCCTTCAATATCGCGTCCTACGCCCTGCTGACGACGATGGTGGCCAAGGTGTGCGGGCTGGAGCCGGGCGAATATATCCACACGTTTGGCGACGCCCATATCTATTCCAATCATATGGACCAGGTCGCCGAGCAGCTTTCCCGCACGCCGCGCCGGCTGCCGCGCCTGCGGCTCAATGATGATGCCAATGACCTCTTCGCCTTCGAGTATGAGGACATCATGCTGGAGGATTATGATCCGCATCCGGCGATCAAGGCGCCGGTCGCGGTATGAGCGGCCGGCTTGGTGAGCTGGGCGCGCGCATCGCGCAGGTCTCGGACATCTATGCGAAGAATTACGGCATTGACCGCTCCGGCGACTGGTATCTGCTCAAGCTGCAGGAAGAGCTTGGCGAATTGACACAGGCCTATCTCGACGTCACCGGTCGCAGCCGCCGCGCCAGCGATGCGGCGGCGCGTCGCCAGATGGCACTGGAAATGGCCGATGTGCTCGGCATGCTGCTCCTGCTGGCGCGCGATGAAGGCGTCGATCTCGATGCCGCCGTACAGGAGAAATGGCTCAGCTGGCTCGAGCGGGAGGATGCGGAATGACCCAGCCCCGCATCTGCCTGATCGTGGCGCGCGGCCGCAATGGCGTCATCGGCAGCGATGGTGACCTGCCCTGGCGGCTCAGTTCCGACCTCAAGCATTTCAAGGCTGTCACCAGTGGCAAGCCGATCATCATGGGCCGCAAGACCTGGGACAGCCTGCCCAGGCGGCCGCTGCCGGGCCGGCTGAATATCGTGGTGACGCGCCAGACGGATTTCGTCGCCGAGGGCAGCCAGGTGGCGGGGGATCTCACTGCGGCCCTGGCCCACGCCCTGGCACAGGCGCATATGGACGGGGTCGACGAGGTCTTCGTGATCGGCGGGGCGCAGATTTACGCCGCCGCGCTCGACCATGCCCACCGGCTCTATATCACCGAGGTCGATGCCGAACCGGACGGCGATGTCCTCTTCCCGGCGATTGACGCCGCCGGCTGGGCCGAGGCCAGCCGGACGGTCTGTGATGCCGGGCCGGGCGATGATCACGGCTTTGTCTGCCGGGTCTTGGAACGCGTCTGATTCCCGCTACGGGGATTGGAAGCCTGCGCGTCCCCCCCGATAAACCTTGAACCTTTGCCCGCGAACGTTCATCTATTGACGCAATGTATCGAGAGGAATGAAGCATCCATGCCCTGGAACGATAATACCGGCGGTAGCGGCGGCGGCGGAGGCCCTTGGGGCTCCGGCGGCGGCAATAATGGCAACGGACAAAACCCCTGGGGCCGCAGGCCCGAGGGCGGCGGTGGCGGTCAGGAACCGCCCGATCTCGATGAGGTCGTGCGCCAGTTGCAGCGCAGCTTCCGCGGCATGTTTGGCGGCGGCGGATCAGCCGGCGGCAAGGATGGCGGCAAGGGCGGCGGCATTTTCGGCGTCGGTCTGGTGCTGGCGATCCTGGTTGGTGTCTGGTTCCTGCTTCCCGGCAGCGGCTGGTACCAGGTGGGCCCGAACCAGAATGGTGTCGTGCTGCGCTTTGGCGAATACACCCGCACCACCGGTCCCGGTCTGCACGTGAAATTCCCGACCCCGATCGAGACGGTCTTCCTGCCCGAGGTGACGACAACCAATACGCTCTCCATCGGTGCCGGCACCGAAGGCCAGATGCTGACCCGCGACCAGAATATCGTCGATATCGAGTTTGCCGTGCAGTGGCGCGTCAATCTGGGCTATCCCGACGGTGTTCGCGATTATCTCTTCAACGTCAGAAGCCCTGAAGGCACGGTTCGCGCCGTCGCTGAAAGTGCGATGCGCGAAGTGATCGGCACCTCGGACCTGCAATACATCATCACCGAGGGCCGCGGCGAAGTCTCGCGCCGGACCAAGGCGCTGTTGCAGGCGACGCTCGATGAATACACTGCGGGGATCGAGATCCTCGAGGTCAATCTGCGTACCGCGCAGCCACCGGCCAGCGTCATCGACGCCTTCCGCGATGTGGATGTCGCCGAACAGGATGCCGAGCGTCTGCGTCTGCAGGCCACCTCCTACTCCAACCGGGTGATCCCGGAAGCGCGCGGTGAAGCGGCCCGCCTGACCCAGGCGGCCCAAGCCTATCGCGACTCGGTCATCGCCGAAGCCCAGGGTGAGGCGGATCGTTTCGTCTCCATCTATCAGGAATATGCCCAAGCGCCGGAAGTCACGCGTCACCGCATGTATCTGGAAACGCTGGAAGGCGTTCTGCGTGATTCCGAGCTGACCATCCTGGATAGTCAGTCCGGCGCCGTGCCTTACCTGCCGCTTGACCAGCTTGGTCAGAACCGCATTCGCAGCCAGGAGGGCAATCAATGATCCGCACCCTCGGAATAATCCTCCTGTTCGGCGTCATCTTTGTCGGACTGCAGAGTGTCTACACGGTCAATGAGCTGCAGCAGGCGCTGATCCTGCGCGTCGGCGAGCCGGTCGATGCCGTCAACGAAGCCGGCGATGAAGATCCGGGTCTGCATTTCAAGATCCCCTTCATCATGGACGTGCTGATGTTCGACAAGCGCAATCTGGAATTCGACATGCAGCCGGAGGAGATCCAGGCGTCGGACCAGGTTCGTCTCGTCGTCGATGCCTTCCTGCGATACCGCATCGTCAATCCGCTGCGTTTCTATCAGACGGTCGGTGATGAGCGCGGGGCCCAGTCGCGCCTGCGCTCGATCATGGATGACAGCCTGCGCGGCGTGATCGCCTCGATCCCGTCCCAGGAAGTCGTCTCCGGCCAGCGTGCCGAACTGATGGACCGCGTCCAGACGGCCGTGGAAGACCAGGTCGCCCGTCAGGATCTCGGGATTGAAGTGATCGATGTCCGCATCCTTCGCGCCGACCTGCCGGACCAGATCGCCGAACGCGTCTTCCAGCGCATGCGCTCGGAGCGGGAACAGCGCGCGGCGCAAATCCGCGCTGTCGGTGCCCAGGAAGCCCAGGAAATCCAGGCCGATGCCGATCGTCAGGCGACGATCATCCGGGCTGAAGCCCGGGCCCAGTCGGAACGGATCAAGGGGGAGGGCGATGCCCAGCGCAACGCCATCTATGCTGCGGCCTATGGCCGTGACCCTGAGTTCTTCGCCTTCTACCGTTCGATGATCGCTTACCAGGAGGCGTTCGGCGAAGGGACACCGATCGTGGTGGCACCCGACTCGGAGTTCTTCGACTATTTCCGGAGCGAGACGGGCCGGAACTAATCTGTGTTGACGGCATTGCTTGTCGGTGTGGGCGTCGCTCTGGCGCTTGAGGGGGCGGCCTATGCGCTGGCACCCGAGGCGATGAAGCGGTTCCTGTCACAGATACTGGACATGCCGGGCGACCAGCTGCGCATTGCGGGGCTGGTCGCTCTGGTGTCCGGCGTAGCGCTCGTGGCTTTTTTCGGGCCGTGAGCGGCGCGTGACGAAGCTGTTATCGCGATGACTTTCGCGTCACAGCGGTTGCGGCAGACGCCCGCATGGCGCTATCACTGCATGAATAAAGTGTGGTTTTCATTTTTCGGATTGGCTGAGTTCATGCGTCGCCTTTTTGCCCTCGTCTTGCTGTTCGTCCTGCCCCCGGTCGCCCTGGCGCACCCGGGTGATGGCGGTTTCGCGGATCTCGCCGAGGGGCTTTCGCCCGCGGTTGTGAACATCGCCGCGGCGCAGCGGCTCGATGCCGGCGACGGCCTGCCGGAATTTCCCGAAGGCTCGCCGCTGGAGCGTTTCAACGATATTTTCGGCGACGCCCCGCGCATCGCCAACTCGCTCGGTTCCGGCTTCATCGTCGAGGCGACCGGCATTGTCGTGACCAATAATCACGTCATCGACGGTGCCGACGAGGTCGAGGTCTCGCTGCCCGACGGGCGTGTCTTTCCGGCGGAAGTGATCGGCGTTGACCCGCTGACCGATCTCGCCGTGCTGCGGATGATGAATGTCCATGAGGCGCTGCCGCATGTCAGCTTCGGCGACAGCGATACGGCCCGCGTGGGCGACTGGGTGATCGCGATCGGCAATCCCTTCGGCCTTGGCGGCACGCTGACGGCCGGTGTCGTCTCGGCGCGCGGCCGCGAGGCCGGCGGGCGCTATGACGATTACATCCAGACCGATGTCGCCATCAATACCGGCAATTCCGGCGGCCCGCTGTTCAACATGGATGGCGATGTCATTGGCGTGAACACGCTGATCCTGTCGCCGACCGGTGCCAGCGTCGGCATCTCGCTCTCCATCCCGTCCAATATCGCGACGCGTGTTGTCGCCCAGCTGATCGAGTTCGGCGAGACCCGTCGTGGCTGGCTTGGCGTCAGCGTCCAGCCGGTGACTCCGGAACTGGCCGAGAGCTTCGAGCTCGACTCGCCGCACGGCGCCATTATCTCACGCGTCGAGCCCGGCGGGCCGGCCGCCGCGGCCGATCTGCGTACCGGCGATCTCGTCATCCGCTTCGATGGCCGCCGCGTCCGCGACAGCCGCAGCTTCCCGCGCTTGGTGGCCGAGACCGAGATCGGCCGTGTCGCCGAGGTCGGGATTATCCGCGAGGACCGGCCGATGACCCTGAGCGTCACCGTCGGCGAGCTCACCGAGACCGGTGGCGCGGCCGCTCCCGCGCCGGCCAATTCCGCCGTGGTCACCCCCGACCAAGCCCCGAGCAATACGGTGCGCGGCATGACGCTGGCGGTGCTCGACACCGCATCGCGCCGCCGCTTCCGGGTCCATCCCGACGCGACAGGTGTGCTGGTGACCGAAGTGGCGGCCAGCAGCGATGCCTCCGGCAAGGTGCGTCCGGGTGATGTCATCGAGGAGGTCGAGTTCACGCGCGTGGCGACGATCGAGGATATCCGCCGCATTGTTGACGGCATCCCCACCGGTCCGGTGCGTTTCCAGCTCAATCGCGGCGGCCAGTACGTGCTGCAATCCATCCGGCCGTGACACGCTGCCTGCTGATTGCGGGACCGACAGCGGCCGGCAAGACCGCCTTGGCGCTGGCGGCGGCGCAGGCGCTGGACGGCGAGATCATCAATGCCGATTCCATGCAGATCTATGCCGGTCTGCCGCTGATCACCGCGCAGCCCTCGATGGATGATTTTTCCAAGGTGCCGCACCATCTGTTCGGCTGCGTCGATCCGGCGATGCGCTGGTCGGTCGGACACTGGACTGAAGCGGCGCTGGCGCTGATCGCCGACATTCATGAGCGCGGACGCACCCCGATCCTGGTTGGCGGAACCGGGCTGTATTTCCTCGCCATGACCAAGGGACTGGCACCGGTCCCCGAGATTGATGCCGATTCCCGCCAACAGGTCGTCGACCTGCTCGCCGCGACCGGGCCGGAAGGCCTGCGCAGTGAGGCCGAGCGGCTGGACCCGGTTGCCGCGGCCCGCATCAAGCCGGCCGATCTGCAACGTCAGATGCGCATCGTCGAGGTCGGCTATGCGACCGGCGAGGCGCTGTCGAGCTTTCACGCCGACACCCGGCCGATGCTGGAGGCTGATGAATGGTCCGGCATTGTGATCGAGCCGGAACGTCAGCCGCTCTACGACCGGATCAATCACCGTTTCGAGCTGATGCTCGAGGCCGGCGCGCTCGACGAGGTCCGCGCCTTTGCTGCGCTCGGGCTGGACCCGCTGCTGCCGGCCAGCAAGGCGCTGGGCGTGCCGCCGCTGATGGCGCATTTGCGCGGTGAGATGACGCTTGAGGATGCCGTGCGCCTGGCGCAGCGGGATTCGCGCCGCTACGCCAAGCGGCAGATGACCTGGTTCCGCAATCAACATCCCGACTGGTCGCGCATTCATTCCCTCGACGCCGCCGGTGCCGCCCGGGAGCTGGGCGGCATTCTGGATGCCTGGCCGGCCTGAATTGTCAGGGCAGCGGTTCCGGCGGCACAGCCGCGGCCGCCAATCGCTCCCGTTCGCGGGCCCGCGCTTCACGGATCGAGATATAGGCCGTCGCCCCGATGATCAGCGCCGTTCCGGGCCAGACCCAGAAGCCGGGCAGGGTCTTGAACACCAGCCAGTCGGCCGCGACCGCCATCGGCAGGCGCAGGAAATCCATCGCCGTGACATAGCTCGCCTCACCGATCGCCATGCCCTTGATATAGCAGGCCTGCGCCCCCGTGGCGGTGAGCGCCATCAAGGCGATGACCAGCCATTGCTCGCCCTGCGGCATCTGCCATTCAAGGATGGCGAAGGGCGCGGTGAACAGGCCCGAGAGCAGATTGGTCGCGATGATCAGCGTCAGGGTAGAGTGCAGGCGCGACAATTCCTTCACCATCACGATCGAGCCGGCAAAGGCGAGGGCAGCGCCCAGCGCGAGCAGGCTGGATATCTCCATCTGCATCGAGGGCTGGACGATGACCAGCACACCGACACAGCCCACGCCGGTGGCGATCCAGCGCTGGGCGCCGACCTTCTCGCGCAGGACGATCGCCGCGAGCACGATGATGAAGAGCGGCCGCGAAAACGAGATCGCGTTGAATTGCGACATCGGCATGATGGCGATGGCGGCGAAGGAGAGCAGGAATCCCGCCGAGGCGAGACCGCCGCGCAGCAACATCAGGCCGGGCTGATGTACGCGCAAGGTCTCCGGCCGCGTGCGCACCAGTACAGGCAGCAGGATCAGCATGCCCGCGACGGCGCGGAAAAAGGCCAGCAGGCCGGAGCCGAACTCGCCGCCCAGCGTTTTGACCAGGCCGAGATGGATGGTGAAGATAATCCCCGACAGGATCATCCAGACCATGCCGCGGCTATTGGGTGATAGTTGCGCCGCGAAGGCGGCGAGGGGGCGGACAAGCCGGTTCAAGTCAAACATCTCCCCCTGCCGGACGCCGGCGCCGGACGCGGCGTCGCATACGGCGCGTCACAGGCCGCGATGCGCAAGTGTGGTATTGTGAGAGCCAAAGGTCCAATGCCGGTCACACGCGGCGGCGGCACCGGCCGTTCTCTCGCCTGCGAAACTGCAGAGCAAGGGCGTGGTGTGCTGGACTCGGGCCCTGCCGATGCGTCCAATCAGCCGATACCAGCCGAGGATGATTCACCGATGCCGCAGGACACGACCGAACCGCTCTATACGCGCGATATCGATCTTGACCCGATCACGCGCCGCCGTATCGCGATTGTCGGCTATGGCAATCATGGCCGGTCGCACGCCCTGTGCCTGCGCGATAGCGGTGCGGGTCAGATCCGCATCGCCTTGCGCGCCGGTTCACCATCGCGGGCCAAGGCCGAGGCGGACGGGTTTCAGGTTGTTTCCGTCGCCGAGGCTGCGGGCTGGGCCGATGTCATTGCGCTGCTCGCCGCCGACGAGGCACACCGCCAGATCTGGACCGGGGCCATCCTGCCGAACCGCAAGCCGGGCCAGGCGCTGATCGTCTGTCATGGCTTTTCCGTGCACTACGGCCTGATCGATGCGCCCGCCGATGCCGATATCATTCTCGCCGCGGCCAAGGGGCCGGGCGGGGCGGTGCGTGAGGAATATCTCAAGGGCAACGGGCTGATCGGTTTCTGGGCCGTGCACCAGGATGCCAGCGGCCAGGCGCGCGAACTGGCGCTGGCCTATCTCGCCGCGATCGGTTCGGGCAATGTCGGGATTTTCCCGACCACATTCCGCGAGGAAACCGTCTCCGACCTGTTCGGCGAACAGGTGGTGCTGGTGGGCGGTATGGTGGCGCTGGCCAAGGCCAGTTTCACGCGGCTGACGGCCGCCGGGGTCAGCCCGCGCATGGCCTATATCGATTGCGTCCACGAGCTGAAATATCTCGCCGACCTGATCCAGCAGCGCGGCATTGCCGGCATGTATGAGGCGATCTCGGACACGGCGGAATTCGGGGCGCGAGAGATCGAGGACGCCATCGCCGGGCCCGAACTGCTCAAGGTGTTTGATACGGCAATGGACGATATCGAGTCCGGCGCCTTTGCCCGCAAATGGGTCGAGCGTTACGAATCCGGCGACCGCCTGCAGGCCGAACGGGCGCAGGACCGCACCCTGCCGATCGAGGCAGCGGGCGATGAATTGCGCTCCAGACTTGGCCGCGCCACGAAATAGACAATAAAACTGTTCATCTCTGTCCGTTACAGGGATCCATGAATCAATGTTGGGGACAAAGATGGCATTTAATCCGGTCAAGGAACGCCGCTATGGCGAGCCGAAAGAAGTTGTGGCGCGCATGTTCGAGGAAGTGGGCGGCATCCCCGAGGTGATGAACCTGCTCGAGCTGAGCCGTACCCGGGTCTATGCGCTCGCCGATCCCGATTCCAGCAATGATATTTCCTACGCTCGCGTCGCGCGGCTGACCGAGGCCGGCGCCACCGCTGCCGCCCAGCACCTCGCAGCCCTGGCGGGCGGGATTTTCGTGCCGGTCGACAAGGCCGACGACGCCAACTGGCTGGCTCTGGCCGGCGAGGCCAGCCGCCGCAATGCGCGCAATATCGCCGCCCTGATGGAATCGCTGGGTGAAACCGAGCGCTCGCCCGGTGAGGTCGACCAGCAGGAAGCGCGCGAAATCCTCAAACTGCTGGACGAGCAATTGGGCACGCTGGCCCTGCAACGAGCCAAGCTCGCCACCATCGCCGCCGGCGACGTGCCGCCATCGCCGGATGTGGCCGACCGATGATCATCATTGCGGGCCTGCGGATCCGTGTTTAGTTAAATCGCTGCTTCCAGACGGGTGCCGGAGAGAATGAACGCTCTGATCCAATTCATTTTGCGAATGGATGTGCGCGCCGCGCGCGCGATCGGCGTCTCGATCGCGCTGTTCGTCGTGGTCGCAGCGGTGTTCGTGATCGGGCGTTTCGTGCTCGATATCGGCCCGGGCGCGATTGGCGACTGGTTCGATTCCGCGGCCAGCCAATGGTATGCCCTGCCGCTGACCATCCTGGTCTTTATCGCGCTCTCCTTCCTCGGTGCGCCGCAGTTCGGACTGATGGCAGCCGCGATTGTCGCCTTCGGGCCGCGCACCGGTTTCATCTATGCCTGGATTGCCACCCTGGCTGCGGCGACGGTGAATTACTATCTCGGCCGCTGGTTCGGCGCCGGCCTGCTGGCCCGCTTCGGCGGCGATTGGGCCAACCGGATCTCCGACTTCATCGGCCGCAACGGGCTGCTGGCGAGCATGATTGTGCGCTGGGTCCCCTCCGGCCCCTTCATCGTCGTCAATATGGGCTTCGGCATCGCGCGCACGCCGTATTGGGCCTTCGGGCTTGGCACTGCTCTGGGGACCGGGCCGAAACTGTTTGTCGTGGCGCTCGCCGGCCAAAGCATCCTGGCGATCATGAGCGAGGGACAATTGCTGATCGGGCTTTCGCTGGCTGTTGCAGTTGCGGGCTGGATCGGCATGATGCTGGTTGCCCGGCGCTGGTTGCGACGCAATCGTCCGGTCGATGGTGTCGCACCGGCGGCGTCCGAGGACGGAGAAGCCTAGCCGATCAAGCCAGAGAGTATGCGTTTGCACCTGCCTGCCCCTTGCAATATGGCGCGGACCATCGCACAACAAAAAAAGCTTTTCCGCGGCTTTGCCGCCACACCCCTCGAAATCAGCGCGCCCTATGCTCAACTATCTTTTCGGCTTACTTTCCGCAGACATCGCCATCGATCTCGGCACCGCCAACACGCTCGTCTACGTCAAGGGACGCGGCGTGGTGCTCAATGAGCCCTCTGTGGTGGCCTACAAGGTCGAGAAGGGCCGCAAATACGTCCAGGCCGTTGGCGCCGAAGCCAAGCTCATGCTCGGCAAGACACCCGGCAATGTCGAAGCGATCCGCCCGATGCGCGACGGCGTGATTGCCGACTTCGATGTCGCCGAGGAAATGATCAAGCATTTCATCCAGAAAGTGCACAATCGCCGCTCGATGGTCAGCCCGCAGGTCGTGATCTGCGTGCCGTCCGGCGCCACCGCCGTTGAACGCCGCGCCATCCATGAATCGGCGCTCGGTGCCGGTGCGCGCAAGGTCTATCTGATCGACGAGCCGATGGCAGCAGCTGTCGGTGCCGGCCTGCCGATCGACGAGCCGACCGGCTCGATGATCGTCGACATCGGCGGCGGCACGACGGAAGTCGCCGTGATGTCGCTGTCGGGTATCGTCTATTCGCGCTCGGTGCGGGTCGGTGGCGACAAGATGGACGAAGCCATCATCAACTATATCCGCCGCTCGGCGAATCTCCTGATCGGGGAAACCAGTGCCGAACGGATCAAGAAGGAAATCGGCTCGGCCATGCCGCCGGTGAAGGGCGAAGGCCTTGCCCTCGACATCAAGGGCCGCGACCTGATGAATGGCGTGCCGCGCGAAATCTCGATCACCGAGGCGATGATTGCCGATGCGCTGTCCGAGCCGGTCGAGCAAATCGTCGAAGCCGTGAAGCAGGCGCTTGAGGCGACCCCGCCCGAGCTGGCCGCCGATATCGTCGACAAGGGCATTGTCCTGACCGGCGGCGGCGCCTTGCTGCGCAATCTCGATACCGAGCTTCGCGAGCGCACCGGCCTGCCGGTCTGCCTGGCCGACGATCCGCTGTCCTGCGTTGTGCTGGGATGCGGCAAGGCGGTTGAAGATCTTAAGCTTTGGCGCCCCATTCTGTCCGAAGCGGTCTAGTCTGCCGGTTCACGCAGGGGCAGGAGTGAGTGATTGGCTTCTCGTCGTTCAGGACGGCATGAAGGTGAAGGTGGTGTTCGATTTTCGCGAACACTGTTTATCGCCCTGCTTGTCCTCTCAGGCGCCCTGATCGCCTTTGACCGCCCCGAATCCCGCTCGGCCGGATTTGCCAGCTTCCGTTCCGGTTTCACCGATATTGCCGCGCCGGTGCTTGAACTGGCGGCGCAGCCGGTGCGCGGCCTGAAGAATATCGGTCCCTATTTCCGGCGCCAGGGTGAACTCGCCGAGGAAAACGCCCGCCTGCGCCAGCAATTGATCGAGGCGCGCTATTGGGAAGACCTGGCCTACCGCCAGCGCGACCGCATCGAGGTCTATGAAGCGGCGCTCGAGATCGACTCGCCGGCCACGCGCGAGCGGATCGGCGCCTGGACGGTGGCCGATCCGGAAGGCCCCTTCGTCCGTGCCCGCCTGATCGGTCGCGGCAGTGATGCCGGTATCGACGACGGTTATCCGGTGATCAATCTCTACGGCCTGGTCGGGCGCGTGTTCGAGACCGGCCGGCGTTCGGCGCGGATCCTGTTGCTGACAGACCTCAACAGCCGCATTCCGGTGATGGCCGACCGGTCCAATGCCCGTGCGATCCTGATCGGTGACAATACCGCCTTCCCGCGTCTGGACTATGTCGGCCGCGATGCCGATATCCGGCCCGGCGACCGCATTGTCAGTTCCGGCGATGACGGCATCCTGCCGCGCGGCCTGCCGGTCGGCGAGGCGGTCGAGGCGCGCGATGGCAGCTGGCGTGTACGGCTGTATTCCGACCAGGCCCCGGTCGATTTCGTCTGGGTCTGGCCCTATGAGCGGATCGCCGCCCCGGGCGAGGACGAGGCCGAGGCTGAGGCCGGGCTTGAGGCCGGGGTCCCGCCGGCGACGGCGCCCGACCCCGCGGCAGCAGCTCCGGAGACGGTAATCGAGGACGGCGCGATAGCAGAAGAACCGGCTGATGCAGCGGCCCCGACCGGAGGCGAGCGATGAGAAAGACCTCTGAACGCCAGACCCCCTATTGGGCGGCCGCCGCCTGTGCCCTGACGGTTTTCCTCGCCCTGGTCGTCCAGGCCGCGCCGACGCAATTGATCGACGGCGTCAATATCATGCCGACCTGGCCGCTGATCGCGATTTTCCTCTGGGCGGGGTTGCGGCCGTATTTCATGCCGCCGATCATCGTGTTCTCGATCGGGCTCTGCCAGGACCTGCTGACCGGCGCGCCGATGGGCGTGTGGGCGCTGGCCTATCTGGTGTCGATCTCGGCGCTGCGCTTTCGCGGCGAGGACGGCATGCCGCGCGATCTGCCGCCAATCCTGGCGCGTTTTGCCGGCACGCTGGTGCTGGCCCACACCATCGCCTATGGCGCCGGCAGCCTGGCGCTGGGCCAGCTGGCCGATGTCCGCCCCTTGATCATCGAGGCGACGGCGACCATGCTGATGTTTCCCCTGATTGCCCATCTGGCACTCCGCCGGCGCCGCAGCAGCCGAACCGGCTTTATCGGAGGATGATCGCGAAACCCGATGCGCGCTGACCGCCAGGAACAGGATAGCAAGTTTACCCGCCGGGCCCTGCTGATGGCAGGCGGCGGAGCGCTGGCCTTTACGGGGCTGAGCGCACGCCTGTATTCGCTGCAGGTGCTCGAGGGTGAGCGCTACCGGCTTCTGTCCGAAGACAACCAGTTCAACTTCCGCCTGGTCCCGCCCTCGCGCGGGCGCATTCTCGACCGTTTCGGTGCCCTGCTGGCGGATAATCGCGACAGTTTCCGGGTCTTGATCGTGCCGGAACAGGCCGGCGATGTCGCCGCCGCGCTCGACCGGCTGGCGCGCTTCATGCCGCTGAGCGATCACGAGCGCGACCGTGTCCTGCGTGCGGCCAGCCGCGGCGCCCGGTTCAATGCCATCACGGTTGCCGAGGATCTCGACTGGCAGACCTTTTCGGCCATCAATCTCAATGCGCCCGAGCTGGCCGGCATGGCGCCGGATGTCGGCGAGGTGCGCTCCTATCCCTATGCGGCTGCCTTTGCCCATGTCGTCGGCTATGTCCAGGCCCCCAACGAGGATGATCTCGCTGACGAAACGCGCGAAGCCGAGCGGCTATTGCGCCATCCCGGTTTCCGGGTCGGCAAGACCGGGGTCGAGATTGCCCGCGAACGCGATCTGCGCGGCGCGGCCGGTGCGCTGAAGATCGAGGTCAATGCCGTCGGCCGCGTGATCCGCGAACTGCCCGAGCAGTCGACCTCGCCGCAGCAGGGCCATGACGTGGTCATGACGCTGGACGCCGATATCCAGCAATACGCCTATGAGCGGCTCGGGCAGGACAGCGCCTCCGCCGTGGTGATTGACGTCAATACCGGCGAGCTGATTGCGCTCGTCTCCGCGCCCAGCTTTGACCCCAACCTGTTTGTCGGCGGGATTTCCAGCGCCGACTTTGCCGGTCTGCGCAATAATGATCACCGGCCGCTGTTCCAGAAATCGATCCAGGGCACCTATCCGCCCGGCTCGACCTTCAAGGCGGTTTCGGCCGCCGCGGCGATCGAGCACAATGTCTTCCGGCCCAATGAGACGGTGCATTGCAGTGGCTCGGTGCGGCTGGGCAATCGCGAATTCCACTGCTGGCGCCGCCAGGGCCATGGCAATGTCGATTTGCGCACGGCGCTCAAGACATCCTGCGACATCTTTTTTTACGAAGCGGCGGCCCGGCTCGGGATTGACCGGCTGCATGCGATGGGCCAGCGGTTCGGAATTGGCGAGCAATTCGATATCGGCATTTCCGGCGTTGCTCGGGGCATCATGCCCAATCCCGCCTGGAAGCGGGCGCAGCGCGACGAGGGCTGGTCGACCGGTGACAGCTATAACACCGTTATCGGGCAGGGCTCGATGCTGGCATCGCCGCTGCAGCTGGCCGTGATGACGGCGCGCGTTGCCTCCGGACGGGCGATCGAGCCGACCCTCTATCGCAATGCGATGGCGCCGCCGGCGCCGCATATCGGCTTGCGCGATGATTCCATGACCCGCGTGCGCGACGCACTCCGGGCCGCGGCAGAGGAGCCGGGTGGCACCTCCTTCTCGCTGGGCGGTCTGGGCATTGACGGCATCGAGATGGCCGGCAAGACCGGCACGGCGCAGGTCTATTCCATCACGGCGGCCGAGCGCGAATCCGGTGTCCGCACCCAGCTCGACCTGCCCTGGCGGCTGCGCGATCATGGCCTGTTTGTCTGTTACGCACCGGCGGATGCGCCGAAATATGCAGTCGTGGTCGTGGTCGAGCATGGTGGCGGATCGAGCGCGGCAACCCACCCGGCCCGCGACATCCTGCGCCGGGTCGTGGCGCGCGATCCATCAAGCCGGCCGGGCGTTTTTGCCGATCTGGGCAATCTTCCGGGAAGGGGGGCCTGATGGCCGTTTTCCGCGAGAGTGTGCCGCGCGACCTGCCGGGCAAGCTTATGGAGCTCAACTGGTCGCTGGTTCTGCTCCTGGTCCTGCTGGGCGCTGCCGGTGTCGGCATGCTGTATTCGGTCGGCGGTGGTTCGTGGGAGCCGTGGGCGGCGCGTCATGCGATGCGCTTCGCGGTCGGCTTTGCCGGAATGCTGGTGCTGGCGATGTTTCCGCCCCGCTTCTGGATGGGCGTCGCCTATCCGATTTATGCCGTTGCCCTGGTCTTGCTGATCGGGGCCGAACTGTTCGGCGCCACGGTCAATGGTTCGCAGCGCTGGCTTGATATCGGACCGATCCGTCTGCAGCCGTCCGAGATCATGAAAATCGCGCTCGTCTTCGCACTGGCGCGCTTTTATCACGACCTGCCGACCGAGCGGGTGTCGCGTCTGGGCGGGCTGCTGGTGCCGGCGGCGTTGATCGGCATTCCTGCGATACTGATCCTGAAACAGCCCGATCTCGGCACCACCCTGCTGCTGGTCGCGACCGGCGGCGCCGTCGTTTTCCTGGCCGGGTTGAGCTGGAAAGTAATCCTGCCGGGCGTGATTGCGGGGATTGCCGGCGGGATCGGCTTCTTCACCTACGGGCTCGAGGATTACCAGCGCCAGCGCATCATGACGATGTTCAGTCCCGATTCCGATCCGCTCGGTGCGGGCTATCAGATCCTGCAGTCGAAGATCGCGCTCGGCTCAGGCGGCTTTACCGGCAAGGGCTTCATGGAGGGCACGCAGTCGCAACTCGACTATCTGCCGGAGAAGCAGACCGACTTCATCTTCACGATTCTCGGCGAGGAATTCGGCTTCGTTGGCGGTCTGGTGATCCTGACGGTCTACGCCCTGGTGCTGGCCAATACCGTGGCGATCGCGACCAGCTGCAAATCAACCTTCCTGCGCCTGATGACAATGGGCGTGGCGACCACTTTCGGCCTCTACGTCTTCATCAATGTCGGCATGGTGATGGGAACCCTGCCGGTGGTGGGGGTGCCGCTGCCGATGATTTCCTATGGCGGCACGGTGATGCTGGCGGTGCTGGCCGGTTTCGGCCTCATTCTCGGGGCGCATATTCACCGCAATGCCGAGCCGCCGCGCGGTGTCGGCCTGTTCGGCTGAAGAGTTTCATTGAATACGCACGCTTGACCCGGCTTTAGGGTTGGGGAAGTGTGCGCGTTAAGTAATTATCGCCGGGGCGCTCAAGCGCCCGGCATCAGGGGAGAGTTTCATGGCAGCTGCGCTCGCGGGCACGCACGCCCATTGGTCGTCGCGTTTTGCATTCATCATGGCCGCCGTCGGTTCCGCCGTCGGCCTGGGCAATCTCTGGCGTTTTCCGTTCATGACGGGCCAGAATGGCGGTTCGGCCTTCGTGCTGATCTATATCGGCTGTGTCATCCTGTTCGCCCTGCCGGTTCTGATGGCCGAGCTGGCGATTGGCCGTCACGCACAGCAATCCGCCATCACCTCGACGCGCAAGATGGCGATCGAGGCCGGCAAGTCCGGCAAGTGGTCGGTGGTTGGCTGGGTCTGTACTGCGGCCGGTTTCCTGGTGCTGACGACCTATAGCGTCATCGCCGGTCAGGTCATGGCCTTCTCGGCGGCCGGCTTCGCCGGCGGTTTTGCCGAACCCGATGGCGCGACGATGTTTTACAACACCGACGGCATCAAGATGTTCTGGCATTTCCTGTTCATGACGCTGACGATCCTGATCGTCTCACGCGGATTGAAGGGCGGGATCGAGCGCGTCGCCACCATCTTGATGCCGCTCTTCTTCGTCGTGCTGATCGGCCTGACGATCTACTCCATGACGAATGGTGCCGCAGGCGCAGCCGTGAGCTATCTGTTCACGCCCGATTTCACCGCCGTGACCGGTCAGACCTTCATCGCCGCGCTCGGCCAGGCCTTCTTCTCGGTCAGCGTCGCCTCGGCGATCATGATCACCTATGGCTCCTATCTGCCGCGCGATTCCAATATCGGCTCTTCGGCGGTCCTGATCGTGTCGGCCGACACAATGGTGGCCCTGATTGCCGGTCTGATGATCTTCCCGATCGTCTTCCTGGTCGGGATGGACCCGGCCGCCGGGCTCGGCCTGATCTTCACGGCCTTGCCACAGGTCTTCTCGACCATGCCTGCCGGCAACATTATCGGCGGCGCTTTCTTCGCGCTGGCCTTTATTGCCGCCCTGACCTCGTCCATCTCCCTGCTGGAAGCCACCGTGGCCTTCATCGAGGAGAATGCGAGCTTCGGTCGCGCCATGACCGCCTGCCTGCTGGGCGGCTTTGCCTTCATGATCGGTGCGGGCGCGGTCTATTCGGAGGCTTTCGCCGGCGGCTTTGTCGATGTGCTCTCCGGCCAGATCCTGTTGCCGCTGGGCGGTTTCCTGGTCGCGGTTTTCGCCGGCTGGGTGATCCCGAAATCCCTGATGCGGACCGAATTGTCGCACGCGTCATCGGGCCTGTTCGCCTTCTTCCACTTTGCGGTGCGCTATATCGTGCCGGTGGCGATCGGGGCGATTCTGGTGCTTGGCCTCGACGACATGTTCAATGACGGCCGGATTGGCTCCATGATCGGCCTCGGCTGATCCACGCCGGTCCTGGCGGCAAGGACGTCAATGACAAGGCCCCGCCGGCGCGGATCGCTGGCGGGGCCTTTTGCTGTCTGAGGCCGGTCTATGCCCTAGCCGCCGAACTGGTCGGCGAAACTGTCAGTGGCGCGCACCAGTCCATCGACAATGCCCGGTTCGCCGGCGGCATGGCCGGCGTCGGGAATCATGCGGAGCCGGGCACGGGGCCATTCGCGCGCCAGGCTCCAGGCCGTCTGCGGCGGGGTCACCACATCATAGCGGCCCTGCACGATGATGCCGGGCAGATGCTTGAAGCGCGGCGTGCTGTCGAGCAGGGCGCCGTCATGCTCGAGAAAACCCTTGTGCGCGAAATAATGGGTTTCCATCCGCGCGAGCGCATCGGCGCGCATCGGGTCTGCCAGCGGGGCGTCGGGCTGTCCGGCCAGGCTGATCAAGGCGCTCTCCCAGCGCGACCAGGCCAGCGCGTCGGGGCGACGGCGGGTGATGTCCGGCTCGAGCAGGCGTTCGTAATAGGCCTTCACCACATCTTCACGCTCGGTCGCGCTGAGCGAGCCGGTCAGCCGGTCCCAGGCGTCGGGGAACAGCATGTTGGCGCCGTTGCGATAGAACCAGTCGAGCTCGAGCTGACGGCACAGGAAGACCCCGCGCAGGATCAGGCCGAGGCAATGGTCGGCGTGTTCGCGGGCATAGGCGACGGCGAGGGTGGCGCCCCAGGAGCCGCCGAAGATCACCGCCTTGTCGATACCGAGCGCGGTGCGGATGCGTTCGATATCGCTGACAAGGTGGGCGGTGGTATTGGCGTTGAGCTCGCCATGCGGTGTCGAACGCCCGCAGCCGCGCTGGTCAAACAGGATGATGCGATAACGCGCCGGATCGAAGAAACGGCGCAGCGCCGGCGAGATGCCGCCGCCGGGACCGCCATGCAGGGCGATGACCGGCAGGCCATCGGCGCGACCGCATTCCTCGAGATAGAGCTCATGGCCATCACCGACATCCAGCCGCGAGGCGCGATAGGGCCGGATCGGCGGGTAGAGCTGGCGGCGTGAGTAGGCGGTATCCATCGCATCCATCTGTCGTTAGGGCGTCATCAATATAATATTGCATAGCTTCTCGCGCCTACTCACTATATCTTCCACAGGCATTGGGGCTGGCTTTGTGTTTGGGAACCATCATTTGATGCGTCGTTTTCTGGGTGTTTTGGCGGCAGTGTGTGCGTGCGGATCGATCGCCGCCTGCGCTAGCGATCCGATTTCCCTTGTAGGAACAGGGGCTTCCGACACCAGTCTGCGATCAAATCCTGTGCAGGCCCAGCTGCTGGATGCCGCCCGGGCCCTTGAAACCACCTATCGTGACAATGCCTGGGCCGGAACATCCGGTCCCATGGATGCGGCGCGCGGCTGGATGGACCGTCTGACCGGTCAGAACGACAACCCTGTTGCCGCCGTTCCTGCCGGACAGGCTTATGTCGAACAGCGCCAGCTTCTGGTGATGGATGCCGGCCAGGCCGGCGAGGCCTTCACGGCTGATGTCGAGCAGGCAGTGATGCTGGCGCGGCAGCTGGACCAGGCCGCACGCGCCGTGACGCTGCAGCCGATGGGCTTCAACCGGGCAGCGCTGACCCGGGACCTCAATGATGTCGAGACCGCCATTGGCCTGACGCGTGAAGCGGTGGACACTTTCGATGCCAGTGTGGTGATGTTGTCTGAGCTGGTGTCGGAAGCGGATATCGCGCACGTGAATTCGCGGCGCGACCAGCTCGCCTTCCTGTCCGAGAGCCTGCGCGACCGGGCCGACGAACTGGCGCGCATCCGGCGCGACCTGCGCAATCTGCCGCCCTTCAGCTGATGCTTGATCCCGATACTGTCAAAGGCTTCCTCGACCCGCTCGAGGGGGCAGCCCTGGCCGCGCTGGCGCGTGAGGCCGGTCGTCTCGGGCCCGTGCTGGAAATCGGATCCTATTGCGGCAAGTCGGCGCTTTATCTCGGACCCGCCGCGCGCGAGGCCGGAAGCCTGCTCTACACGCTCGACCATCACCGTGGCTCGGAGGAACACCAGGCCGGCGAGGAGTATCACGACCCGGAACTCTTCAATGCCGAGCTGGGCGCGGTCGAGACACTGCCCGCCCTGCGCAGCACGCTGTTCCGCGCCGGGCTGGAGGATTGTGTCGTGCCGCTGGTCGGACGCTCGGCGCTGATCGCCGCCCACTGGAGCACGCCGCTGGGCATGGTCTTCATCGATGGCGGGCATTCGATGGACGCGGCGCTGGCCGATTATCGCGGCTGGAGTGGCCAGCTGGTCGCCGGCGGCATCCTGGCGATCCACGACGTGTTTCCCGACCCGGCCGATGGCGGCCGCCCGCCCTATGAAATCTGGAAACTCGCGGTGGCGTCAGGTCTCTATGAGACCGTCAATCGCGTCGGGACGCTGGAAGTTCTGCGCCGCCTCGCTTGAGTGCAAATTCCGGCACCGCATTGCGGATCAGCAGCGCTGAGCCCTTGCTCAGCCCCTGGATCGCATCGGCCGCCAGCACCATGGCCCCGGCTGTCCAGGACGGGCGTTCATAGGGCCAGATGACCCCTTCCTCGAACTGCCAGCCCATCCAGTAACCGCCATCCTTTGCCGCCAGTGGTGCGAGATCGTGCAGCAGCGCTTTCGCCTGGTCGGTCTTGCCGACCGACATGCACGCCAGCGCCAGTTCTGCCGTTTCCGCGGCCGTCACCCAAGGCTCGTCAGCGACGCAGCGACAGCCCAGTCCCGGCTCGACGAAATCGGTCCAGCGGGCATAGAGGCGCGCGCGCCCGGTCTCTGCCGACAGCACGCCGGCGAGGACCGGGTAATACCAGTCCATCGCATAGCGGCGGCGATCAATACCGGTACGGTCAAAGCGGGAATCATTCTCGCGCAGGGCGGCGCCGAGACGCTGGCGTGCCACCATCCAGTCGTGGTCATCATGGCCGAGCATGCGTGCAATCTGGATCGCGCATTCCAGCGCCTTGTACAGGCTGGCATTGCCGGCCCGCAGCGAGTCGAGCCCGGCCAGCGCTTCGCCGTCATCGGGCGCCCGCCAGACGATATCGCCATGGCGGGTCTGATGGCCGAGCACCCAGTCCATCGCCTGGCGCAATTGCGGCCAGTAGCGAGGCAGGGCTGCGGCATCGTCCAGGGCCAGTACCGAGCGCAGCAGGGTCACCGCGGCATAGCCGGAGAAATTGGTGTCGCGGGCGGTTTCCGGCGTGCCGGGAACCAGACGGCGATTGGCGTCGTCCAGCGGCACCGAAGCGCCGAGATCGCCGCGCCAGCCGCCATCGGCGTCCTGGCGCTCGAACAGCGCGTCCAGCGCCCGGCGCGTCGCTACCTCACGACCGGCAATCGCCAGCGCCATGGCGCTCTCGCCGTGATTCCACGCATCCCAGATCCCCGCCTCGACCCAGGGGATCGAGCCGTCGGGACGTTGCAGCCGCTCGATATGGTCGGCGCAGGCGGTGATGTCGATCTGTCTGGCCATCAGCCAACCTTCCGGAAATACATCACAACGGACTTGCCCATCACCGGCGCCAGCAGCCATTCCAGCGACTGGGTCAGCCAGGGTTTTTCCATCAGGTCCCATTCGAGGAATTTGCGGTAGAGCCGCACGCTCGCGGCGCTTTCGCGCTGGTCCCACAGCGCGCATTGCAGCCACCAATAGGGGCTGTGCAGCCCATGGGCCCAATGGCGCTTGAACGCGGCAAAGCCCTGTTTGCGCACCTGGTCGCGCAGGGCCTTGGTGCGGAAGATGCGCACATGGCCGCCGGGCGTGTTGTGATATTCGGTCGAGAGCTTCCAGCAGATCGCTTCGGGCCAGTAGCGCGGCACGGAGGCAGCGAAGATCCCGTCGGGCTTGAGGATGCGGGCGATTTCCGCCAGCACGGCGTCGGGATCCGGGACATGCTCGAGCACTTCCGAACACAGCACACGGTCGAAGCTATTGTCCGGAAAGGGCAGGCGCGCGGCATCGCCGGCGCCGAGCGCGGCGCTGCGCAGCGGCGAATGCGGTTCGGGCGGTGGTAGCTGGAAGAAGCCATCGAATGCCGCCTTGGCCTCTTCGTGCGACAGGTCGATTCCCACGACCTCCAGCGGCGTTTCGTTCCAGTACAGCGCATGCAGATGCCGGCCGCGGCCACAGCCGAGGTCGAGCACGCGCATGCCCGGTTGCAGGTCCATGTCTTCCAGTCGCATCGTCAGCATCAGGCGCTCAAGCTCCGCTCGGCAAGGGCTTCGGCGTAGAGCCGCGAGGCGGCCAGGGCGTGTCGCGACCAGTTGAATTCCTCGCGGGCCCGGATCGCAGCGCGAGCGCCAAGGCGTTGCGCCTCCTCGGGATTGTCGAGCAGGCGGGCGAGGTCGTTGGCGAGGCTGGCGGCATCGCCAGCGGTGGAGATCAGGCCGGCATCGCCAACCACTTCCGGCAGGGCGCCGCCATTGCTGGCTGCGACGGCTGCACCGCAGGCCATCGCCTCGGCGGCGGGAAAGCCGAAACCCTCAAAGCGCGCCGGGCAGGCGACGATGTGGGCGCGCCGGTAGAGCTGGGCGATCGCCTCGCGTGTCAGGTTGGAACTGGTGGTGACGCGGCCGCTGAGGCCGTGGGCGGCGAGCGCCTGTTTGGCCGGACCGTCGCGCAGCGTGCCGATAATGTGCAGCCGGGCCAGTGGCCGCGCAGCAGCGACGCGGGCGAGGGCATCGATCAGCACGTCCAGCCCCTTGATCGGGGCGTCGGCGCTGGCGGTAGTGACGATCAGGCCCGGTTCCGGCTCCACGGCGGGGTCCGGGTTGAAGATCGCGTGGTCAATCCCGTTGAAGGCGACGCGGACATGGGCCGGGTCGACGCCATAGCGCTCGGCATGGCTGTCGCTGGCGGCCTGTGAAACGGCCAGCAGGCGCGGCAGTCGGCGCGCGGTCCGCGCCTGCATGCCGATGAAGTGATACCAGCGCCGCGTCAGTGCCGGTTCCCACCATTTACTGCTGGCGGCGAGGGCGTAGTCGCGGTCGATGGCGATCGGGTGGTGGATGGTGGTGATGACGGGCAGACGGCGGTTGATGCGCAGGAAGGGCGTTGCCAGGGTCTGGTTGTCGTGCACGACGTCGAAGCGCCCGCTCTCGCGCGCCAGGAAGGTCTCCAGCCGGCGGCCAAAGGCGTAGAGCTCACCAAAGGCGCCGCTATTGTGGGCCAGCCATTCGGACATATCCGCCCAGGAGCGCAGGTGCCGCGGCCGCAGGGCGAGGAAGGCATTGTCTTCGGCGAACAGGTCGAGCGAGGGCAGTTCGATCAGCTCGATGCCGTCATCCAGTACCGGGTAGGGCGGGCCGGAAGCCACCGATACGGTGTGACCGAGATCGCGCAGATTGCGTGTCAGTTCGCGGATATAGACGCCCTGGCCGCCGACATGCGGGTTGGAGCGATAGCCGGTGACCAACACCCTGAGGGGACGGATTTGTGCTGTATCAACACTGTCCTCCGCACCGTGCAATACCGCGGCGTCCGCATCCATGAATGGCTGTTCCCTGCTTCAATCTGGCGGCGAACCTATAGAAGTGAACACTGTTCGCCAAGCGCATCATGCCTATGCAGGAACAGTGGCACGGGTTATGGCCATCGGGCATCAGAGGATTGAAATGTTCAGAACGCCCGGATTTCGTTTTGCCACCTATTACGGGGCTTTCTACCTCACCCTGGGGGCCTTCCTGCCATACTTCCCCAAATGGCTCGAAGGCCGGGATCTGAGCGCGGAATGGATCGGCTGGATTGTCGCCGCCGGGCTGGCGGGGCGCACCCTGGTTTCGCCGCTGGGTGCGCGCTGGGCCGATAATGCACGCCGCAATCGCGACCCCATCCTGCTGTTCGCCCTCGCGGCGACCCTGGTCTTTGCCCTGCATTTCCCGGTCAATTCGCCCTGGATTCTGCTGGTGCTCTCGTTTCTGTCCGGTGCGGTGCTGTTCGGACAGATCCCGGTGATCGATGCCTTCGCGCTGCGGCAGGCGCGCGATGGCCTGTTTGTGTTCGGACCGGTGCGGGCGATCGGGTCGGTGATGTTCATCATCAGCAATTTCGCCGCCGGTGCCCTGATCGACTGGCGTGGCAGCGAGACCATCCTGGTCTGCATCGTTGCCGGCTCGGTCGCGATTTCTTTCGCTGCGGCGCGATTGCCGGCGGGCGAGCGTGCGCCGCACCCGCCCGCCCAGGAAGCCGACATCACGGCGCTGCGGCGGCTGCTGGCGGGACCGTTCGGACTGGCGCTGGCGGCTTCGGCCCTGATCCAGGGCGGACATGGTTTCTATTACGCCTTTTCCGCCGTCGCCTGGTCGGCTCAGGGTTATGCCGATCTGACCATCGGGGCGCTGTGGGCCAGCGGTGTCGCGGTCGAGATCGTGTTCTTGTGGGTGTCGGGGCGCGGCTGGCTCGGACGCCTCAGCCCGGCAGCCCTGCTGATCATGGGCGGAGCCGGTTCGATCCTGCGCTGGGGGCTGACGGCGCTGGCGCCGCCATTATGGGCCCTGTTCGCATTGCAATGCCTGCACGCCCTGAGTTTCGCCGCCACCTATCTCGGCTTTCTGCGCTATGCGGCGCATTCGGTGCCCGACCGGTTTGCCGCGACCGGGCAGGCGATCAACTCGGCCCTGGCCGGCGGCGTGGTGATGGCGATCGCCTCGGCGGTGTCCGGTTATTTCTTCGCGCGGCTTGGAACGACAGGTTTTGCCATCATGATCCTGCCCGCAGCAGCAGGCCTCGCGGCGGCTTTACTGTTGAGCCGCAATTCTGCACTCCCTCGCGCGGAGAAAATCGACTAGGCTCCCGGACATGAGGGGAAATCCGGCAATATCCGCGAATGGGGCGACCGTGGTTTTGCGCGAAGATGCGGGCAAAACCATTATCGAGGCCCATGGCGACTGGACGATCGACACGATTGGCCGGGTCGATGCGCCCATTCGCCAGGTCGAGGCCAGTGTCGAACCCGACAAGATCGTCATCGACCTGTCCCATCTCGGGCGTCTCGACACCTCCGGCGCCTATATGCTGGGCCGCGCCACGCGCCGCTGCGGCCTGCCCGACGGGGATTTCCACTATGTCGGCGAGCATCCGACGGCGCGGCGCCTGATCGAGGAGATCCGGCAGCGCACCCAGGTCTGCCCGCCAGAGACCCCGCCGACCTTTGGCTTTGGCAATGCGCTGGGCCGGATCGGGGCCGGGCTTGAGGCGGCACTGTCCGAGACGATCGAGACCATTGCCTTTTTCGGTCAGACGATCACGACCGGCTTGCGCACGCTGGTTCGCCCGGCGAGCTTCCGCCTGACCTCGGCGATCTGGGCGATGGAAGAGGTCGGCGTCAATGCGATGCCGATTGTGGCCGTGCTGTCCTTCTTTATCGGCGCGGTTGTTGCCTATATGGGCGCCAATCTGCTGGCCGATTTCGGCTTTGCCATCTTCAGCGTTGAACTGATCGGCATTTCGGTCCTGCGCGAATTTGCCGTGTTGATCACGGCGATCCTGCTGGCCGGCCGGTCCGATTCGGCTTTCACGGCGTCGATCGGTGCCATGAAGATGCAGCAGGAGATCGACGCCATGCGCGTGCTCGGCCTCGACCCGTTCGAGGTTCTGGTTCTGCCGCGCGTGGTGGCGTGCGTGCTGATGGCGCCGCTGCTGACCTTTGCCGCCATGATTACCGGCATTTTCGGCGGCATGCTGGTGGCGTGGAGTGCGCAGGACATTTCGCCGGCGGTTTTCATCGCGCGGATCCATTCCGAGCTGGACTGGAGCCATTTCTGGGTCGGGATGTCGAAGGCGCCGGTCTTCGGGCTGGTGGTGGCGATCATCGGCTGCCGTCAGGGCATGAAGGTCGCCGGCGATGTTGAATCGCTGGGCCGCCGCGTCACGGCCTCGGTGGTGCAGTCGATCTTCATCGTGATCGTGATCGAGGCCCTGTTTGCGATGATGTATCTGGAGTTGGGCATATGAGCGAGGATGTCCTGATCTCCATCCGCGGCCTGTGCACCGGCTTTGGCCGCCATGTCGTGCACGACCATCTCGATCTCGACATCCGCCGTGGCGAAATCCTCGGCCTGGTCGGCGGTTCCGGCACCGGCAAGACCGTGCTGATGAATGCCATTCTTGGCCTGCAGAAATATTCCGATGGCGATATCCTGTTCAAAGGCCGGGCTTTTTCCGGGATGAAGGAGGGCGAGCGGCGCGAGATCGAGAGCCGCTGGGGCGTGTTGTTCCAGAACGGCGCCCTGTTCACCTCGCTGACCGTGCTCGAGAATGTGATGGCGCCCTTGCGCGAGCATGTCGACATGTCCATTCCACTGATGGAGGAGATTGCCGGCATGAAGCTCGGTCTCGCCGGGCTGGATTCGACAGCGTTCGACCGCTTTCCGTCCGAATTGTCGGGCGGCATGCGCAAGCGGGTCGCGCTGGCGCGGGCGCTGGCACTCGATCCCGATATCCTGTTTCTCGACGAGCCGACGGCCGGGCTCGACCCGATCGGTGCGGCGGCCTTTGATGGCCTGATCCTGGAATTGTCGCGCGCCCTCGACCTGACCGTTCTGATGATCACGCACGATCTCGACAGCCTCTATGCCATCTGTGACCGAATTGCCGTACTTGCGGACAAACGTGTCGCGGCGGTTGCACCACTGGAGGCGTTGATGCGAAACCCACATCCGTGGATCCAGGAATATTTCCACGGTCCGCGCGGCCGGCCCGCAATCGCCGGCAAGGAGAGCTAGACGATGGAAACCAAGGCACATCATGTCCTCGTTGGCCTGTTCGCGTTGATCCTCATCGCGGGCGGCGGAATTTTCGCGGTCTGGCTCGGCAAGGTCTCCTTTGACGAGGATTATGCGTTTTACGATGTCGTGTTCGAGGGCCCCGTCCGCGGTCTGCGCGAATCCGCCGAAGTGCGCTTCAACGGTATCCAGGTCGGTGAGGTGACTTCGCTCGGGCTTGATGGCCAGAGCCGGGTGATCGCGCGTGTCCGTGTGCTGGCCCAGACACCGGTCCGCGTCGACTCCTACGCCCAGCTGGAGCCACAGGGCCTGACCGGCCTGTCCTATATCCTGATTTCCGGCGGCGCCCCGGACGCCCAGCGCCTGCTCAGTCCCGCCAGCCGGCAGCCACCACGGATTTTCGCGCGCCGGGCCCAGCTTGAAGGCCTGGTCGAAGGCTCCGAGGATGTGCTCGACGCGGCGCAGCTGACCCTGATCCGGCTGTCCGAATTGCTCAGCGACCAGAATGTCGAGGAATTCTCGGCCACCCTGGTCAATCTGCGCGAGATCACCGACCGGGTGAATGCCGAAGATGTGCTGATCGAGGACATGCGTTCGGCGATCGGCCGCATCGATACGGCAGCGTCGGACATCTCTGCGGCCGCGATTTCGCTGCAGGAGTTCGGTGTCACCGCCGAGGCCTTCCTGACCAATGAGATGGCGACCGCCGTCAACGAGACCACCGCTGCCGCGATTGCGGTCAACCAGGCGGCGACCGACACCACCGGCCTCATCCAGGCGGTCCAGCCCTCGCTGGAAGCCTTCGCCCAGGATGGTCTTGAAGACCTGACCCAGGCCGCGGGTGATCTGAACCGTCTCGTCGACTCGCTCGAGCGCAGCGCATCTGAATTCGAAAACAATCCCGGCGCCTTTGTCGCCGGTTCGCCCCGTCAAACGGTAGAGGTGCCGCAATGAGACACGTGGTTTCGATCAAGTTGGCGCTGGTGGCGCTGAGCGCGCTGTCGGTCTCGGCCTGTGTTTCACTCCTGCCGGAAACCACGCCCTCGGCGGTCTATCGCCTGTCATCGCCCGAAGCGCGGGCCTGGACCGGCGAGAGCTGGACGGTGGTCGAAGTGGTGCCACCGCTGGCACCGCGCGGCCTCGCCGGTGACGAGATTGCGCTGCAGATGGCTGATGGTCACATTGCCTATATGGCCGGGGCGCGCTGGATCTCGCCGGCGCCGCGCGTGATGCAGAACCTGATCGTCGACACGTTCAATGCGACCGATTCCCGCCTGGCGCCGGCGCTGCCGGAGGACGGTGTACGGGCCGAGTATGAATTGCGCCTCAGCCTGGACGAGTTCGAGGCCGTGTATGACCAGGGTGACAACCGGGCGCCGCTGGTTCGCGTTCGCCTGTCGACACGGCTGGTGGCATCGCGTGGCCGCCGCATTGTCGGCTCGACGGTTCTGGTTGGCGAGGTCCGCGCGGCGGATAACCGTATCGGTGCCATTGTCGCGGCCTTCGACCAGGCCTCGACCCGGGTGAGCCGGGAGCTCGCCGACTGGACCGCGGCGCAGACCACGCCCTGATCCGGCTTTCGGCGGAAACCGGCCCGGCGGGCTGCCGGGCCTGAACTCAGCTTTCGTCCTTGTCCCGCTTGCCGGGGCGCCGGGATTTGGGGGTGTCCCCGGCTGAGGCTGTGTCATCCTCTTCCGGCGGCATGCTCGAGAGCAGGTCCTTCCAGCGCCAGCCCGGCTCGCTCGCGGCCTGGCGGCCGCCACGTTCGGGGAAGCCGACACTGCTTTCAACTGCGCGTGGTGCAGAGCGCCGGGGTTGGCCGCCGGTGAGCGGGGTGTTCATGTCCTCACTGATTTCGGACGCGTCGGCCTGCGACGCATCGTCTTCGGCGGGCTTGCGCTTGCGGCCGGCCAGCGGGTCGGGCAGCTCATTGCTGCCCAGGTCCGGCGCGCGCCGTCCACCGGCGACGGACCCCATGCGCAACATGAAGTCGCTGAGCAGTTCGTAATTCTGACGGATGCGTGCCTGGAAGGCGGCATCGATTTCCTGGGATTCCTCGGCTGCGACCATGGCGGCGGCATTGAGCCCTTCCAGGCCGCGGCGCAGTGCGTCGGCAGCTTCCTGGGCGCGCTCGCGTGCCATCACCGGCAATTCGGCGAGCCGGTCGGTCATGCTGTCGATATGGCGTTCGACATTCTGGGTCTCGACCCGCGCCGAGGCCAGTACGGCCTCCAGCCGGCGCTTGACGGATTCGGCGGTTTCGTCCGCCACCTGCGAGGCGCGCGCGGTCAGCTTGTCGGCTTCGGCGAGGCGTTGCTGGAAGGCATCGTCGGAGCGCTGCGCTGCGTTGAAGGCGATCTCGTTGGAATGCTCGACCTTTTGCGTCACCGCTTCGGCCTGGGCCTCGATGGCCTCGATCGCCGCTTCGGAAATCGACTTGGCTTCCTGGGCTGCCGCGACCAGGCGGGCCAGTGCCGCCTCGTGCTCGCGCGCGGCGTATTCGGATTCGGAGCGTACGCGCCCGGCCAGGCTGTGGGCGCGTTCAAGGGCTTCATCGACGGACTTCTTGAACGCCGCGGCACCATTGGTCGAGGCCGAGGTGAGGGCGTCGGCACCGTCGCGCGCTGTCGTCGCCATCACTTCGAGCTCGGCGCGATGGAAGTCGAGCGCGGCGGCGATCTTTTCCTGCTCCTTGCGCAGCGCCTCACCGGCTTCGCTCAAGCGGCTGCGATGCTTGACATAGGCGGCGTCGAGATCTTCCGAGCGCCCCTTGAGGGTGTCGGACAGTTCGTGCAGATGCGCCGTGCGTTCAGACAGTTTCGTCGCGACGATATTGGAGCGCTCGGTGACGGAATCGCCAGCATCCTGCAGGCTCTCAACGCTGGCGAGAATGCGGCGGCCGCTATCACTGGCCTGGTTGGAGGCCAGCTCGGCTGCGGCGGCGACCATTTTGGACTGGTCGGAGATCGCGGCGGCAATCAGGGCGGCCTTGTCGTCGAGGGATTCGGACACCTCGCCGAGGCGCAGACGTTCCTTGCGCAGCCCCTTGAGCAATTCCTCGGTCCGGTCGCGGGCGTCGGTGGCCGAGAGCTCGAGGGATTCAGCGTGATGGCTGATGACTTCTTCCATCGCGGCGAGGCGGGCGAGGGCGCTTTCCAGCGCCGAATTGATACGGTCGACCTCTCCGGTGACGGCCTGGGACAGGGTCTGGACCTCGTGGCGCGCGTAGTGAGCCGGCTCGGACAGGCGGCGGATGGCGTGCTCGACGCGGCGGGTATTGTGGGCATTGCGCACCACTTCGCGCGCCATGAGACCGCTCATGATGAACAGCAGGGCCGGCGCGATGGCGAAGACGGCGAGGCCGGTCAATTGCCCGAAACCGTATTGCCCGAGGCGTTCCAGCGATTGCACGCCGAGCGCGCCCCAGATGAAGGCCGTGGCGCCACCGACCCAGAGCAGGGCAAAGCTGTTGGCCAGCCAGATCAGCCATGCACCGCCCGGGTGCTCGCCCGCCGGTGCCGGTTCACGCGGCTCGATGGCTGGCGATTCGGCGGTGGCGGCCGAAGCCGCGCTCGCGGCGATGGCCTGTTCGGCCTGTTGCTCGGCCAATTCGAATTCGGCGAGGTGGACTGATTTTTCTAGCGTTTTATCGGTCATATTGCGCTCTATCGGGCCGTGAAACGTGATCGCTCCCGGACGGGGTATGCGGACAGATGGGCTCAAAGAAGCCATTGTGGCAGATGATAGCCGCAGACGCGCGCAATCGACACAGATAATCTATGCGAAATGGATGTTTGGCTGTGGCGGCCCGCCCCGGAGGGGCTGCGGGCTAGCTGTCATAATGGTCTGACGGTGTGACGAAGACCGGCGTGGCGTTGCGGATCAGGACCTCGGAACCGGCCAGGCAGTCTCCGCTCGATACCCGCGTGCCCATGGATCTATCGGCGGCCAGTTCTGGATGCCAGGATATGACCTGGCGAAACTCGGTCGGTTCGGATGTCGAGCAGGGCTGGGGCGGGGAATAGGCGATGCCAAGGACCGACAGACCGGCCACGGCAAACCATTCAATCAGGGATACCAGAAGCTGGATCATGACGTATTCGCACCCCAGAGCGTTCGCGCATGCGTGAGTGAGTTATGAATATTCTTGAGACTCGATACAATTCCCCAAACGGGGCAAGGTCGTGAATTCTCCGTAAGAATATGGCGGAAACCGGGCGAAATCGCCCCAGGGGAGCAAAATGCCGGAAAATGCGCCATCCCGCCGTCATGACACGCTCGACGCCCTGCGGGGTTTCGCTGTGCTGGCCATGCTCGCCGTCAATGTCCAGCTGTTTGCGATGGTCTGGATTGCGGCTGATATACCGGGTCTGCAGACGGATTTTTCCGGCTGGGGCAATCGGGCGATCTGGCTGGTGACCCAGAGCCTGGTCTCGCAATCGGGCACAACCCTGTTCATCACCCTGTTCGGCGCTGCCCTCGTCCTGAGCGCCCAGGCGGCGCGGGAGAATCCGGTCCGGCACTGGCCGCGCCTGAGCTGGCTGCTCCTGCTGGGCCTGCTGCACGCCTATCTGTTCTGGTATGGCGACATGCTGGTGCCGCTCGCCCTGGTGGCGATGATTGTCGTGGCGGCCAATGGCATGACGCTGCGCGGGCTTTGGGGGCTCGGACTTGGATTGCTCGGCTTCACCGGGCTGATGCTGTTGGCGGGCAGTGCGATTGGCGGGTTGATCGGTTCCCGGATCACGGCGGCTGAGGCGATGGGCTTCAATCCCGAGGCGATCGCCGGGATCGAGACGCTCTACCGCACCGGGTTTTTCGCCCGGCTCGGCTATAATATGAGCATCGCGCTGCAGTCGGAAATGATGCAGATCGTGTTCATGAGCGGGCGCATTGCCGGTTGCATGCTGCTCGGCATGGCCGGGCTGCGCAGCGGTTTTCTCACCGGGCAATGGCCCATCCGGCACTACGCCTGGATCGCCGGTGCCGCCTTGTTGCTGGGTGTCGGGCTTTGCCTTGCGGGGGCCTGGAACGCGCTCGCCACAGGCTTTTCGCCCGCCAGCGTGCTGCAAAACCGGGTGGCGCAGTATTTCGGCAGTCTGGTGCTGGCCCTGGGTTATGCGGCGGCCTTCATGCTGGTGGCCAAGCTTGATCTTGCCGGTGCCGGACGGGCGGCGCTGGCCGCGGTCGGGCGGATGCCGATCAGCAATTACCTGTTCCAGACCCTGGTGATGACGCTGATCTTCACCGGTTTTCCCGGGCTGGGCCAGTTTGGCCAGATCGACCGGATGGGCCAGGCGTTGATCGTGCTTTCGGTCTGGGTCGCCCAGGTCTTCGGCTCGATCTTCTGGCTGCAGCGCTATCGCTATGGTCCGGTGGAATGGCTGTGGCGCTCGCTCGCGGCCGGCCGGCCGCAAGTCTGGCGGGCCTAACGGCCGCGGGCCGCAATCATTCGGCGTCGGGCTGGTTCTCCGGCATGGCGCGCTGGAATTCCGGCAGCGCCAGACAGGCCGCCTCGGCCGCCATCAGGGTCGGGAAGGCGTCAAGATCGACCTCCCAGCGGCGGGCATTGACCAGTTGCGGCAGCAGATAGACCTCCGCCATCCCCGGCTTGTCGCCATGCAGGAAGGCCGTGTTGCGTGCGACACCGGCAACCAGTGTCTCCAGCGCGGCCAGCCCCGACCGGGTCCAGCGATGCGCCCAGGCTTTCATGCCTTCGGGGCCTTGGCCGAGATCGTTGCCGACCGCCTTCAGCACCCGCAAATTCTGCAGCGGGTGCGTGTCACAGCCGATCACCGCGGCCCAGGCGCGGACCCGGCAGCGCTCGATCGGGTCGGCGGGCAGCAGCGCCGGCTGAGGCCAGGTTTCCTCGATCCATTCCAGGATGGCGGGCGATTGCATCAATCGCGCCTCGCCATATTCGAGCACCGGCACCAGGCCCTGCGGCTGCATGGCGCGCCAGGCCTCGCTCGATTGCTCACCGGTCTTCAGGTTGATCGCGACCTGGTCGTATTCGACGCCCTTGAGATTGAGGGCGATGCGTAGCCGGTAGGCGGCGCCGGAGCGCCAATAGCCATAGAGTACGGGTTTCATCGCAGTCTCCTTCGGGCCGGTGCTCAGCTGATGCTGAATTCGAGCGTCGGCAGGCCTTCGATTTCGGCCGTGACGCGGTCATCGCGCTGCAAGGGGCCGACACCGGCCGGGGTGCCGGTGAAGATGAGGTCGCCGGGTTTCAGCGTGAAGTAACGCGACAGCGCCGCCAGCACGCGGCGGGGCGGCAGCAGCATGTCGGACAGATCGCCGGACTGGCGGCGCACGCCGTTCACTTTCAGCGAAATGGCACCGCGTTCGGGCACAGGGCCGAAGCGCAACAGGCCGACCGGGGCCGAATTCTCGAACGCCTTGCCAATTTCCCACGGTGCGCCCTTGGCCTTCATCGCCCCCTGCAGGTCGCGCCGGGTCAGGTCGACGCCGACGCCGCAGCCCATGATCGCGCCGCCATCGCCGAGGGCGAGCACGAGCTCGACCTCGTGATGCAGGTCCGCCGTCGCCGGCGGGTAGGGGATGGTGCGCGCCGTGCTGATGGCATCGGCCGGCTTCATGAAGAAGATGGCGTCGGTTTCGGCGCCCATCTCCTTGGCATGTTCGGCATAATTGCGTCCGATGCAGAAGATGCGGCGGACGGGGAAGCGCCTCGCATCGCCCTCGATGGGCAGGCTCGGCAGGGCGGGGGTGGGGATGATGTCGGTCATGGATGTGGGATAGCGCGACAGGCAGGTCGGCGTCGAGCGACATTTGGCTTGCCGCTGCAACACGTTTGCGGCACCAGACCGATCATGAATGACGGCCCGACCCAGGACGAGACTGACGCTGCTCCCTTGCGGCTGGGCGATTACCTGCCCTACCGGCTGGCGATTGCGTCCAACCAGGTCTCGTCCATGGTGGCGCAGGCCTATCAGAGCCGGTTCGGGATCACGATCTGGGAATGGCGCGTGATCGCCATTCTTGGCGAGGGGCGACCGCTCACCGCCCAGGCCCTGTGTGACGTTACGGCGATGGACAAGGTCTCGGTCAGCCGCGCGGTGCGCGCCCTGGCCGATCGCGGCCTGATCAGCCGGTCACACAATGCCGCCGACCGCCGGTCGCGTCTGCTGGCTTTGACGTCCGGCGGGCAGGCGATCTATGCCGAGATTGCACCGGTGGCACTGGCCGCCGAGCGCGACCTGCTCGCAGGCCTGTCGCCGGGCGATGTCGCGCAGCTCGCCGATCTGCTCGACCGGCTGCGGGATCGCGCGCGTGAGCTCAAGTCGCGATCACCTGGATCGCCTCGCGCCGGGCGTTGAGCTGGCTGATGATGCGGCCGGAGGCGAGCATGGCCAGGATCGTGGCCGCTGCAAACAGATAGACGCCGGGCAGGGTCGAGGCCGCGAAGACGAGATTGTCGCGTACGCCGAAAATCACCAGCGCCAGCACCAGCACATCCGCCATTGACCATTTGCCCAGGCGTTCGAGCCAGCGCAGATTCCGGCCGCCGGCGTCCGGCGTACGGGAAAATTGCAGCCGCCACATCCAGACCAGCTTGAAGCCCGGAAACGCGACCGAGAAGCCCAGTACGGCGGCGGCGAGCAGGTATTCGCCGTCCTGCAGCAGGGCCCATCCAAAGCCGAGAATGGAGTGCTCGCCGCTCCACAGACCGAATGACGTGGTCTTCAGCGCCGGCAGGAGCAGGCCGAGAGGCAGGAGGATAGAGCCCAGGACCAGCAGCGCCGTCGTGGTCTGTCCGGCCCGCTGATCGGCAAGGGCGCCGCGCGCGATGTCTTCCCCGACTTTCCCCATGAGAGATTCATTGCCCCTAAAGCAGGCCAAGTAACGACAAGTCAAAAAGCGATTCTGCCAACGCGGTGCTTCAGGTAATAACGTATTACTCGCAATAAGGACATGGTTAAGAGTGGGAAACTAAAGAAACTGTCGACACGCAATCTCCCCCCGGGTGTCATCGTGAAAGGACAGGATTCCCAATGAAAAAACTCCTACTGACAGTCCTCGCGGGCGCGCTCCTGACGGCGCCGGCCATGGCTGAAACCACCCAGCGTGACCTCGAGGTTATCGGCCGCGCCCTGGGCTTTGTTGAGGGCGCAAGCGGCAGCAGCCGCGTTGTCGCAATTGTTTATGATCCCGGCAGCGAAGCCGAAGCCCAGGCCCTCGCCGCAACAATGGGTGGCGGCCTGTCCGCTGGCCGCGTCACGCTTACCCCCCGTCTCGTTGCCGCTTCCGATACCGCCAGTCTGGCCGGTGCCGACGCGGCCGTGCTGCTGGGCTCCGCTGCCGGCGATGCCGGTGTGTTTGCCGCCACCAGCGCCAATGGCGTGATGAGCGTTTCCACTGACATGAGCTGTGTTGAAGCCGGCCAATGCGTGATGGGCGTCCAGAGCGCACCGTCGGTGCGGATCGTCGTTAATGGCGGCGCGGCTTCGGCCTCATCGATCTCCTTCGCAGCGGCCTTCGCAATGATGGTTGAAGAAATCTAGGTGGGCAGAAGCCCGAACGAGGACATATCATGAAAACGACTACCCTTCTGACGACGATTTCCGCATTCGCGCTCTCGGCCGCTTTCAGCGCCGGCGTGTCTGCACAACAGCTCGACTACACCTCGATGAGCGAAATGTTCGGCGAGCCGGTTACGGCCGGCGCCACCGGTGCACCACAGCGCGCATCCGATGTTCCGGCGACGATGATCATCATCACCCAGGACGAGATCGCCCGTTTCCCGGAATACGACATTCCCGGCATCCTGCGCCATTATGGCGGCGTTGACGTCACCCGTTATGCCTTTGGCGACGGTCAGGTATCCGTTCGTGGGGCCGCGACGGGTTATACGCCGCGCCTTCTGGTTCTGGTCAATGGCCGTGAAGTCTATCTCGACAGCTATGGCTATACCGCCTGGTCGACCCTGCCGGTCCAGCTCGACGAGATCCAGCAGATCGAGGTCGTCAAGGGGCCGCAATCGGCGCTGTACGGCTTCAACGCCGTCGCCGGCGTGGTAAACATCATCACCCGCAATCCGATGCATGGCGACTACGCGACCATCCGCGCCAATACCGGCACCGATGAATACCAGGGCATCTCGCTCACCGGTGGCCGGCAGATCGGCGAAAACCTCGCCCTGCGGGTCAGCTACGGCGCCTCGGAAAGCAATGAGTTCGAGACGTTCACCGGCAATGCCAATGCGGGCATTCGCGCGGCAGGCGGCGCGATGTTCGAACGCGAAACCGGTGCTGTTGAAGCGCGTTACCGGATTTCGAACAAGGTCAGCCTGAGCGGCGAATACACATTCTCCAATGTGGAACACCTGGAGTTTGACTCGATCTATTATGGTGGTCGGTCCGTCTATGCGCTGAATTCCTATCAGGGCCAGCTTGAGGCCGATACGGACTGGGGCTTCATCACGGCTTCTGCCTTCCGCAATGAGTCCGAGATCGACTACAGCTTCGGACCGCTCACAAGCTCGATCAATACCTTCCGGCTGCAGGACCTGATCAGCGTCACGTCCAGCGATATCGTGCGTGTCTCCGTCGAATACCGCGATGCAACCGCCGCGTCCTTCCCCGACCCGTCGAATGGTGATTTCGGCTATACGACGACCTCTGTGGCCGCCATGTGGAGCCATGATTTCAACGCATCGCTCGACATGACACTCGCGGCCCGTTTCGACAGCGTCGCCTGGAGCCGTGAGGCTGAGCCAAACCCGGGTCTCTATCCTTACACGCGCGCCGATTATGACCGTTCGATCGAAGAGCTGAGCTATAATGCGGCCCTCGTCTGGCGCCCACAATCCGGCGGCGCTGTTCGCGCCACGGCTGCGCGCGGTGTTCAGGCGCCGACCATGTTCGACATGGGCTTCACCCTGCCAGTCGATATGGGGGGCGGCTTTACGGTGGCCCTGCTCGGCGACCCGTCGATCGAGCCCTCCATCGTGACCAATTACGAGCTCGCCTATGACCGTAGCCTGAGCCCGACGATCACGCTGCGGGCGGCGGTCTTCTACCAGGAAACCCAGGATGTGAAGGGCACATTTGGTGGGGCACCGGATCTGTTGCCGCCCAATGCACCGGTCGTGAGCTTCACCTTCGCCAACCGGGGCGACACGAATGTTGCCGGCGCTGAAGTGACCCTGGCCGGCCGGCCGGCGGGTGGCTGGGTCTGGGACGTCAACTATACCTACAAGACTGTTGAGGACGATCTGTCGGCATTCAGCTTCTATACGCCGCTGAATTTCGAAGCCGCGACGCCGAGCCATCTCGCCAATGCACACCTCGGCTGGACCAATGGACGCATCACCGTCGATGGCTATGCCAACTACGTGTCCGACATCGAAATGCCGGTGCAGGGCACTTTCGGTGCGATCAATCTCGTGCCAATCGACAGTCAGCTCGCGGTGTCGTTCCGCGGTGCCTACCAGGTCAATGACCACTTCACGGTCGCCCTGAACGCCCAGAACGCCAATTATGACGATCCGCAGGTGACCAACACGTTCGGCCAGAATGAAAGCCGCTTCTGGCTTTCCTTTGCCGCCGGCTTCTAACGCATGAACCGAGTAACGCCCCGGTGCACAAACACCGGGGCGTTAACTCTGACTTCAAAGATTTCAGCGGATCGTTCAAACAAGGCGATTCGCATTTGCGGACTGACCGGCAGGAGGGCCCGATGGCCAAGGGATCAAAACTGTTCAACCTCACGATCGCGCGGTCATTCGCCGTGGCGCCTGTTGCAGCCATCCTGGCGCTTGCCGCTGTGGCCGGTCTGGGAACATGGTCCCTGATGCAGGCATCAGCCAGCCAGGCCCGTGTGATTGAAGGCATGGAGGTCGGCGTTGAGCTGACGCGCATGCAGACGACGCTGGAAACCATCAATGCCGACGTCTTTCAGATCATCACCGCCCAGGCTGCCGGCCAGGGTGTCGATGTCATGGCGGCTTTCGAGCCGGTCGCCGAGAATATCAACGGCCTTTCGGCACAGGTCGAGACCCTGCGTCCCTTCGCGGACCAAACCGGTCGCGGCGAGACGATTGACCGCCTGACCGAACAATTGGCCCTTTACCGGGACGCCCTCGATTTCGTCGGTCAGATGCTGGAGCTCGATTTTGCCAGCTCGGTTGCCTTTCTCGAGCCCTTCGACGCGGTGTTCACCGATCTGAGCGGCGACCTCACCCAGCTTGCCGATACGGCGGCCAGTCTGTCACGCGCCGATGCCGAAGCGGCCGATGCCGCCGCCCGCACCGCGATCATGGTCTTTATCGGCCTCACCGTTCTGGTCGCAGCCGGCCTGATTTCCGTCGCGGCCTTCTTCGGGACGCGGATCTCCCATTCCGTGCGCTCGATCGCCGAAGCGACCGAGACCCTCGCCAATGGCGATTTCACCCTTGATATTGTCGCGCTGGAACGCACTGACGAGCTCGGCGCCGTGGTCGAGAGCCTGAAACGCTTCCGCGAAAGCGGCCTCAAGGCCGAAGAGCTTGAACAGGAGCAACGCTCCGCCTCGGCGGCCCAGGAACGCCGTGCGACCCAGATCAACAATCTGGCACAGGCTTTCGATGCCGAAGTCATGACGCTGCTGGGCGAGGTCACCGAGGCCTGTTCCTCGATGTCGGCCATCTCCGAACAGCTCTCCACCGCCGCCATCGAAGGGTCGTCCAAGAGCGGCATGATGGCCAAGTCGGCCGCTGAAGCGTCGAGCAATGTCGAATCCGTTGCGGCCGCGTCGGAGGAATTGTCGGCCTCGATCCAGGAAGTGACGCAGCAGATCCAGAATTCATCGACAATGGCAGCCCAGGCCGATGAGCGCTCCAAGGCGGTTCAGTCGGTCGTCGAAAATCTCGGCTCGGCGGCGCAGCAGATCGGCAATGTCGTCCAGCTGATCAATGATATTTCCGAACAGACCAATCTGCTGGCGCTGAACGCGACCATCGAGGCGGCGCGCGCGGGTGAAGCCGGCAAGGGCTTTGCCGTTGTGGCGTCGGAAGTGAAATCTCTCGCCGCCCAGACGGCCAGGGCCACCGGCGATATCCGCGGCCAGATCGAAGCGATCCAGGAGGCTGCGGCGTCCTCTTCAACCTCGATTGGCGATGTCACAAAAGCCGTCGCGGAAATCAGCCGCGCCTCGGCAGCGATTGCGGCGGCTTCCGAAGAGCAAAGCGCATCGACCCGCGAAATCTCCGGCTCGGTCGCCCACGCCGCCACCAGTGCGCGCAATGTCTCTGACAATGTCGATGCGGTGTCGCGTTCGGCCATGCAGACCGGCGAGGCTTCCCAGGAAGTGCTCAAATCGGTTCGCGCGGTTTCGGAGCGTGCCGACCGGCTCAACAAGACGGTCGAGACCTTCCTCAATGAGGTTCGCAAGGCGGGCTGATCCGCCTGTCATCGGAAGCAATCTGCAGAACACGGCGCCCGGACTGATCCAGTCCGGGCGCTTTTCTGTCGCCGGTCAACGTACAGCAGGCGACCGGCACCGCGCCGAAACGCCCGTCCGGGCCCGGGTGAGTTCTGCAGTAAGAAAAATCGGGGCGCCATAGAAGCGCCATTTCGCACCCGACGGGTTCGCAAGCGCGACCGCGCGCCGGCCGGTCAGGCCGCCCCTTCGGAGGCGTCCGCTACGCGGACTGCCGTGAGATCGAAAGATTGGTGCGCCCACTAGGATTCGAACCTAGGACCCGCTGATTAAGAGTCAGCTGCTCTACCAACTGAGCTATAGGCGCGCCGGGGTTGGAGGCGGCGGAACATACGCGAGAATTGGGACAAAGCAAGAGGTTGATCTCAGCGCTGCTCCGGCCCGGCCCTGTCATCGCCACCAGCGGCAAGCTCGTGTTTACCCTGGCCGCAGAAACCGTGGCGCCTGGCCAAGGCGTTAAGCGGGTTGTTAAGGACGTGCATGCGAGCGTGCGGCGATGAGATCTGCCCCTGCCCACACTGCGGCGCCTGTGTTCGATGCCGCCCATCTGGCCCGCTATACCGGCGGTGATGCTGCCTTGAAGGCGGAATTGCTGGCGCTGATGTGCGAGCAGGCCGAGCGCTGTATCGGCCTGATTGCCGCGGCACCGGATCGCCAGACCTGGATCTCGGCCCTGCACACGCTCAAGGGCGCGGCACGCGGCGTCGGTGCCTTTGCGCTGGGCGAGGCCTGCGAGGCGGCGGAGACGGCACCGCAAAGCGGCTGGCCGACGGCCGCCGAAGCCGTGGCCCTGGCCTTTGCCGAAACGCGGCGTCGTTTCGACGCCGGCTAATCCGCTGTCAGTCCTCGCGCGTGCGGTCCCAGACCTCGAATTCATAGGCAATCGACTGACGGACCAGTTCGCGCCAGACCGGCTCGGCAATCGCCGTGCTGAGACCGAGGCGCTTGGCTTCGGTCGTCACCTTGGTGATCACATCCTCGATGCGCCAGTCATCATGCACGACATCGCGCGACGGCTTGATGCGCGCGGCCGCTTCCATATACCGCGCCCGTTCGGCGATCAGCGTCACCAGTTCGCGGTCAATCGCGTCAACGCCCTCGCGGACCTGGGCCATGCTGGTGCACGCCTCCGGGGCGGTGCGTGTGGCAGCGATCACTGTCGTCATATCGGGTCAACCTGTTGCAGTCCTGACCCGCTTATAAGCGTCGCTGCGGCATCCCCCAAGAGGCGAGCTGTCACACCCGGCACGGCGGGCCGCATTGTCTGTTCGACCTGCCGGTCAGCCGCGCTATGGTGGTAGCGCAACAAGGGAGAGTCTGTATGACGCAGCCGGTCAGGATTTATGGCGATCGCCGCAGCGGCAATTGCCTGAAGGTGAAATGGACTGCGGACTATCTCGATATTCCCTATGAATGGCACGAAATCGATGTCGTGAAAGGCGAGACCCGGACCGATGATTTCCTCGCGATCAACCCCGCCGGCCAGGTGCCGTGCCTGGAGCGAGAAGACGGCCGGCTGCTGGCGCAGTCGAACGCGATCATTTTCCATCTTGCCGGTGGTTCGCCGCTGATACCCGTCGACAGTTTCGACAAGGCGAAAATGCTCGAATGGATGTTCTGGGAACAATACAGCCACGAGCCGGCGATTGCGGTGCGCCGCTTCCAGAAGGCATTCCTGAAACTGCCGGAGGATTCGATCGATCCGGCGCTGATGGCCAAGGGGCGCCGGGCGCTGGGGGTGATGGAAATGCGGTTATTGTCGCGTGACTTTATCGTTGGCGACTCGATGACGCTCGCCGATATCGCGCTGGTTGCCTACACACGACTGGCGGATGAGGGCGGTTTCGATCTCGATGAATTCCTCAATGTGCGCGGCTGGGTCGCCCGCATCGACCAGGAGCTCGGGCTCGATGTCGATGATGGCCGCGTCAACCCGATCGGTTAGGGCGTGGAGCTGACACAAACTTTTGAAGCGGTGCCGCAATTCGGCCTGTGCGAGGCCGGCGCGCCCTATATTGCACGCCCCTGCGCCTTCGGTATCGCGCTCGACGAACGGGCTCGCATCGCCGTTGTTCGCATTGCGCGCGAGACCTATGTCAATTGGGATCTGCCCGGCGGGATGATTGATCCCGGCGAGAGCGAGGGTCAGGCGCTGGCACGTGAGTTCTGCGAGGAGACCGGCTGGACGGTGCGCCCCGGTGCACTGGTGACGCGGGCCGAGCAATTCACCATCACCCGCACCGGCGAGCGCCGGCGCAATCGGTGCGGCTTTTTCCTGTGTACGCTGGACGCGATGACTGATGGCAAGATCGAGGACGATCACGAACTGGTCTGGCTCGACCCGCACGAGGCGCTGACGCGTCTGCGCCACGAGGCCGCCGCCTGGGCGGTGACGCAATGGCTGCGCATGGGACGGGTGTGTCACGGGCGGCGCTGATTAGCGGGCCAACTCCCTGATCGCCTCGTCGACACCTTCCAGTGTCAGCGGGAACATGCGCTGGGCGCCGATCAGATCCTGAACCAGCTTGGTCGAGTGGGAATATTCCCACCATTCCTCGGGCTGCGGGTTAAGCCAGATCAGGTTGGGCCAGGTCTCGACCAGCCGCTTGATCCAGACGGCGCCGGCCTCGTCATTCCAACCTTCCACCGAGCCGCCGGCATGGGTGATCTCATAGGGCGCCATGGCGGCATCACCGACGATGATCACTTTCCAGTCGTGCGGGTATTTGTGGATCAGATCCAGCGTCGGCACGGTCTCGGCGCGGCGGCGGAGGTTGGAACGCCAGACGCCCTCATAGGGGCAATTGTGGAAGTAGAAATATTCCAGGTTCTTGAAGGTCGAGCGTGAGGCCGAGAACAATTCCTCGCAAAGCTTCACGTAAGGGTCCATCGAGCCGCCGACATCGAACAGGGCCAGCACCTTGATCGCATTGCGCCGTTCCGGCCGCATCACGACATCAAGCCAGCCCTGGCGCGCTGTGGCATTGATCGTATTGTCGAGGTCGAGTTCCTCCTGGGCGCCGTCACGGGCGAATTTGCGCAGGCGGCGCAGCGCGACCTTCAGATTGCGGGTGCCCAGTTCGCGGTCGCCATCGAGATCCTTGTAGCGGCGCTGTTCCCACACCTTGGCGGCGCGATTATGCTTGCCCGGCCCGCCAATGCGTACGCCGGCCGGATTATAGCCGCCATGGCCGAAGGGCGAGGTGCCGCCGGTGCCGATCCATTTCGAGCCGCCCTCATGGCGTTTTTCCTGCTCCTCAAGCCGCTTCTTCAGCGTCTCCATCAATTCCTCGAAGGGCAGAGCCTCCATGGCCGCCATCTCTTCCTCGGTGAGCAGTTTCTGCATCATGGCCTTGAGCCAGTCGTCGGGGATCTCGTTTTCGCCGAACAGATCGCCGAGGGTCTCGACGCCCTTGAAGACGTGGGCGAAGACCTGGTCGAACTTGTCGAAGGCCTTCTCGTCCTTGACCAGTGCGGCGCGGCTGACGGCGTAGAAATGGCCGATATCCGGATCGATCGCGCCCTTGTCGAGGGCTTCGAGGAGCGTCAGATATTCCCGCGTCGTGACGGGGATCTTGGCGGCGCGCAGCTGGGTGAAGAAATGATGGAGCATGGCCGCAACCTAGCGGTCTTCCCGCCGCAGGAAAAGGCGGCCATCTGTCCAACGCAAAACGGCCCCGCCTGAAGGCGGGGCCGTCCTGCTACCCGGAAGACCGGCTCTAGAAATCGTAGCCGATCTCCACCCCCAGGACGCGTGGTGTCGAAATGGTCGCGAACGGCGTGCCGAGCGTGTCGGCGGTGATGTTGTTGACGCCCTCGACATACTGGCTGTCGAACACATTGTTGGCAAAGGCGCTGACCGTCAGATTGCCGTTTGGTGCCGCCCAACGCAGGCGCAGATCGGTGCGATTGCGTGCCTCGCCGGTGTCGAAGGCGGCATAGCCGCCGCAGGTGCCCTGCAGCACCGACTGGCTGTTGCAGCGGGTTTCGCCGCGATAGGCGTGATTGGCCTGCAGGGTGAGATCGCCATGGTCGCCCCAGTCGATCACATATTCCGCACCGACGGCGAGATTCCAGTAGGGCTCGCCCGTGGGCTCACCGGCCAGATCGGCGCCATTGCTGTCGACCCGGCGCTTGTGCGTGGAGTCGAGCCATTGCGCATTGCCGTAGAGCCGCAGCGCTTCGGACGCGCTCCAGTCGAGTTCGAGATCGACGCCGATGGCTTCATCATCGGAGGTCTGGACCAGGTATTGCGGAATGCCGCCGCCGGTTGGCACAACCAGGCGCACAGACTGCTTGCCTTCATACAGGTAGGAGAAGACCGACATGTTGAAGATCAGGTCGGGATTGATGAAGTCGGACTTGAAGCCGAATTCCCAGTTCGTGACCGTTTCGTTCTCGAAGCGCGAGCCGACCTCGACCGAGTTGAAGCCGCCGGCCTTGTAGCCCTCGCTGAACGAGCCATAGACCATGATATTGTCGGTCAGCTGATAATCGAGCACGACGCGCGGGCTCAGATTGCTCCAGCTGTCCTGCTGGATGCAGGCGACATTCTCCGCGACATTGACCCCATTGTCACAGGCGACACCGGCAAGCGGCGCGAGGTCGAACACGAAGTCGAACTGGAAGTCGGCCGGCGAGGCACCGGCGAGGCCGAGAATGCCGGCACCGTCCAGCGCGGCCAGGGTCTGGTCGAGACTGTCGGCCTGGCGGCTACCATTGATCCACTGGAAGCTCTTCTCGTCTTCGGTATAGCGCAGGCCGACCGAGAGATTCATCCGGTCCGTCACCGACCAGATCATGTCGGCATAGATGGCGCTGGCGGTGAATTCGCCGTGATTATACATATTCTCCGACCAGGAATGGCCGAGCATGGTGTAGGACAGGCCGAACGGCACCAGCAGGCCATATTCCAGATCGGTGAAGGGCGTGCCGGCACCGAGATTGCCGAGTACGGTATTGACCGTATCGGTATAGGTGTGGGTCTCGGAGACTTGGTCGGCGGTCTCGTCATAATAGCTTGCACCGATCAGCCAATCGACCGGGCCGGACGTGCCGGCGAGGCGGAACTCTTGGTAGAAAGCCTCATTTTCCTCGACATTGCTGGTGTCGAAATAGGTGTCGATCCGTTTCGTGCCGTCCTCGTCCTCGCGATTCATCGTCGAAAATTCACGATAAGAGGTCAGCGAGGTCAGGGTCACGGCGCCGATGTCCTGATGGATGGTCAGGGTCGTTTCAGCCAGGTCGCGCGACTCGCGATTGATGGCGACATCATTGCGGATCGGTGCGTTGAACGGGTCGAGATAGGTGCTGGAATCAACCGGCAGGGCGGGCGTGGCCGGATAGGCGGGCAGGTCGACAATGCCGATCGCCGGACGCGCATCCTGGCTGATATTGTCGCGGCTGTGGCGAAGCAGGATCTCGGTCGACGGGGTCGCATTCCAGCGCACCGTGATCCGGTCGGCCGAGCCGTTTTCGCGCCGGTAGTCCTCGCCCGTGACGGCATCGGTGAGCCAGCCATCGGCCTTGTTGCTCAGGAAGTTGGCCCGGACCGCCAGGTTGTCGGTGATCGGGATATTGATCATGCCCTCGGTGCGGACGCGGTTATGACTGCCCAGTCGCAGCGCCAACCGGCCCTCGAGTTCATCGCTGGGCGCGCGGGTGACGATCGAGACCGCCCCGGCGGCGGAATTGCGTCCGAACAGCGTGCCTTGCGGTCCCTTCAGCACTTCGATGCGCTCGATATCATTGAAGGCGAGCAGGGAGGCACCGGAGCGGGCGGCATAGATGCCGTCAACATAGATGCCGACCGCGGGATCAGTGCCGACGCCGAAATCGCTCGTGGTGATGCCGCGGATCGAATAGCGCGGCTGGGTCGGGCTGCCATTGGAGACGTCGAGGCCGGGAACGAAAGCGTCGAGATCGCCCATGTCATCGGCCGCAACCGAATCGATGAACTCACTGTCGAGCACCTGGAGCGAAATCGGCACATCCTGCGAGGACTGGGCGCGTTGCTGCGCCGTGACGGTGATGACGTCCTGGGCCATGGCGGGTGCTGCCAGGATGCAGGCAACTGTTGTCGCCAGCGCGAAGCGCAGGCCAGGCCGGCGTGTCGGTGTCTTGAAATTCATTTTCTCCCCCTGGGCCTGTGGCCCGTTCCGGTCCGAGCATCCCGATTTGTGCGCCGCCGACCGTCTTGCCGCATGGAATATTGGGCTTGCTTGCCGTATAAGCGAAACAGAATTTTTTTCAGGTATGCAAGCGTCCAGCTGGCTGGCAGGTGCGTTGGTGGTCGCCTGACGTAAATTGGTCACACTTGCCTGTGCGCCGTGATGTGCGATTTTGCAAAATGAAATCAACGAGGCTGACCGTGAACGAGCGTGCCCCTACAGAGATGGTCGACCTGGAGCGGCGAGCGGCCCCGCAGCAAAAGCGCTCGCAGGCCCGGATCGCGCAGATCGTCGCGGCGACCAAGCGTCTGCTGGAACGCGATGAAATTGATTCCATCACCACCACCACTGTCGCCGCCGAGGCCAGCGTGCCGGTCAGTTCGGTCTATCGCTATTTCCCGAATATCTATTCGATCCACCGTACAATTCTGGAAGAGTTCAAGATCGAGACCGACAGGATCGTCTCAAGAATCCTGGAAGATCCCGAAGAGCAGGACTGGGAGGCGAGCCTCTCCAGCATGATCTTCGGATTGCGCGAACTGGTCGCCAATAACCCGTCCTACGGTGCCGTTTTCCGTCTCACGCTGATGACGCATGAATTGCGTGCGGTCCGGCAAGCTTGGAATCTGCGTCTTGCCGGTGTGCTCGCGACTCGGTGGCGCGGGGGGCTCGACGGCTTTCATGGCGGCAATCCGGAGATTGTCGCGCGCATGGCCGTCGAAATCTATTGTTCCGCCGAAATCCTGATCTTCGAGGCACGGGACAATCCGGAGGAGGGCGAGGCCTATTTCACAGAGGCGCTGATGGCGTTGCAGCGCTATCTCGCTCCCTACCTCGCCCCACAGACTGACTGAACCCGCGTCCGGGCTAGCCACAATCGCCTGGCAGGCTCTCGATCCATTCGCGGATCAGGGCGACGCCTTCGGCGTGGATGGTCGAGCGGCCGATTTCCGGCATCATCTGGTCGGGATGAATATTGTCGAGACGGAAGAGCAGGATCGAATCGTCAGGCCGGCCCGGGAAAATATCGAACGGGCGATCTCCCGTGCCGGCACCGGCGGCGACCGGCGGCTTGCAGAAGCCGGCTGCCGGTCCGTGCGGGACGTTGGGTTCCAGATCCAGACCCGAAGTGTCGGCCGGTCCGACCGGGCTGTGGCAATGCGAGCAATTGGCGTCGAGATAGGCGCGGGCGCGCGCTTCCAGAGGGGCGGTAACGTCCTCCCAGTCGGCGTTGCGGGGCGCTTGCGCTGACGCCGGTGTGCCGTTCAGGTAACCGATCTCGGTCAGATATTCGAGCTGGTTGCGTGTGCCGTCCGGATAGTCGAAATCCCGATTGAGATGGCGCGGTTTCGGGCCGATCGGCGCGATGGCGCGGGTATTGGAATCCGGAGCGTGACAGCTGGCGCACTGGTTGGCGTCCGGCATGACATAGGTGAAATCGATCTGACCACCATCGGCACTGATCATCTGCAGTGGCACGATATCGCCATAGCGATGCAGCACGGCCTCGGTCTGGTCTTCATTCCAGCGGTAGGGGATGGCGGCCCAGCCGTTCTCGCGGTGGACCAGGATACGCGTCTCGATCAATTGCACGCGCGACAGGTCGAGGCTGCCATCGGCATTGGTCAGGCTGTGCCCGTCCCCGGCGGCGACCATGCCGGGCGTGTCCGCCAGCGGATAATAGAAGGTCTTGGTGATGACGGTGCCGACCGGGAAGTCGAGCGTGTCGCCTTCGCGATAGCCGGCCTGCAGCCCGGCCGGCATCCAGATCGAGCGGAGCTTGAGGGCGTAATCGGTGAAGAGCGGCGTATTGAGATCATAGGGAACAACGCCGTCTGCGAGGCGAAGCTCGCCGCCGGCGATGCCCAGCTGTCCCCATTCGGAGAGCAGCCGGGGATCGTCATTGGCGTGGTATTGCGGGGTCGGTGCGTCCGGCGAACAGGCCGCCAGGGCGATCGCAATCAGCAGCAGGGATCCACGCAACCCACCCATGATCATTCTCCTAGTTGGCGAAGGCGAGTTCAACGCCGCCCAGCGGCTCGAGGGCACAGCTGAAGGCCGCCGTGTCGACGCGCGGTGAGGCATAGCCATTCGGGCCGTCGGCATTGAGCACGTCGACCGGATCGCTGTTGCAGATGCGCAATTCGGCCGGCATGGCGCCATCGACGAATTTGCCGTCATCGATATAGCCATCAAACAGCACGTCGGGCAGGGCGCCATTGAGACCGAACATGGTGACTTTCAGCGCCGTCAGGTCGAGCCCGTCCGGATCGGTGCCGCCGCCGGAATAGGTGTTGTCGTGAATCCAGATCGCCTCGGGATAGGGATCGAAATTCTCCTGCACCGAGTAGGAGGAATAGCCGGTCGAATGCAGGCTGGAGATGATGATGTTGGCGGTGTTGTTGTCGGCCAGGCGATTATTGAAAATCTCGACCTGGTCGTTGGAATTGATGACGATGCCCGAGCCGGCCGGAACGCTGGCGACCGGGGTGCCGGCATGGCCGAAATTCTCGGTATTATTGCCGAAGACGTCATTGTCGTAGACGCGGGTATGATAACCCGGCTGCGGCAGGTTGGGCATGTTGAAGACGAGAATGCCGCCGGTATTGTTGGTCGCCGTATTGCCATAGACATCGGCGCCGATGCAGTTCTCGATCTCGATGCCGGCGACATTGTATTCGGCGCGGCTGTTGCGCACGATCACATTGCGCGACTGGCCGACATAGATGCCGGCGTCGGAAGCGCCGATCGAGACCGTGTCCTCGACCAGGACATTGGTGGTCTGCACCGGATAGATGCCATAGGCGCCATTTTCGGTGGCGTAGCCATTGGTCCATTCGACGCGGACGCCGCGGATGATGATGTTCTCGCCGCCATTCACTTTCAGACCGTCACCGATCGTGTCTTCGATGGCGAGGTTTTCCAGGGTGAAATCATTGGCGGTGACGATCAGGCCTTCAGCGCCGGCGATCTGGTTCTGGAAGCTCAGGATCGTCTCGTCCATGCCGGCACCGCGAATGGTGACGCCATCGACATTGAGGCTGAGCGAGCGGGTGAAGCTGTAGATGCCGGCGGGAATCTCGATCACATCGCCGGGCTGGGCGTCGATCAGCTGTTCCAGCAGCACGCTCTGGTAATCGGTGTCGGCCGCCGACAGGTCGCGGCTGGTATCGGCCGGGTTGCCGCAGCCGGCCAGTGCGAACACCGCAACGCCCAGCATCATATTCCGTATCGTCGTCTTCATCCCGATCTCCCCTGGATCCATTCGCGTATTTCGGCCGCCTTGCGGACGATGAGTGTCATGATGGCAAAAATTCCACATTCCGGACATCGATACAATCAGAAACAGAAACACTTTCCGATTTTTCCGCAGTTGACCGGAATCGGTCACAGCGCAGCAGCCGTCGTAGCCGCCGTTCCCGGCTCGGGTGCCGTGAGGGCTGGCCGGGACGGCGGTGTTTGGTGAGGCGAAGTTCCTGGCGGCAGCCTATGCCGGCGGTGGGCGCAGCCGGCTGAGGGCTTCGACATCCGCCTGCATCAGCGCGTCTGACGCCGCCGCGATGCGCTCGACCGGCCAGTCCCACCAGGCCAGCTCCAGCATGCGTTCGATATCGGCTTCGGGCAGGCGGTGCTTGATGGGCCGGGCCGGATTGCCGCCGACAATCGTGTAGGGCGCGACGTCGCTGGTGACGACCGCCTTGGCGGCGATGATGGCGCCATGGCCAATGGTGACGCCGGGCATGATGGTCGCGTCCCAGCCGATCCAGACGTCGTGGCCGATGGTGATGCCGCCCTTGTCGGGCCAGGGTCCCGGATCGGGTTCGCCCCAGCAGCCGAAGATCGGGAAGGGATAGCTCGAGAGCCGGTCGGCGAAATGATTGCCGCCATTGAGGACAAAGCTGGCATCGGCGGCGATCGAGCAGAATTTGCCGATCACCAGACGGTCATCGATGAAATCAAAGGCGTATTTCACCTGTTCGGCAAAACGCGCCGGATCGCCAAAGGAATGGATATAGCTGTAATCGCCGGCTTGGATCTTGGGGTGATCGGCGAGCAGCGGTTTGAGATAGGCCATCGACGGCGCCGCCGGCATCGGGTGCAGCGTCATCGGGTCGAGGGCGGGGTGGGATTCAGTCATGGACGACTCCGCACGGTATGAGTTTCAGGAAGCGTATCTCACAGAGTGGAAGATCACCTAGGTTCAGTTTGGGTGGAATCGTTCGCGCGGCCGCCTGTACCGGGACGGAGAATTGGGAGGAATATTTTCTCTGCGGCTTGGATGGCGTCGTTGATATCGCCGCTTATGGGGTCATCTTTCTCGCGAGCATAAAGTGTACGCCGAATGTCTTTCATGATTTCACGTATTTCATCATCAGGCGGGTCGCCCGCGAAATCTACATAGTTCTGAGCGGCATTTGCGATTTTATTCCTGAGCACAAAAATTGTCTCATAATGATCGTGTGCCGCAGCCCCGAATAGTGCGCGCACCTTAGGTGCAGTGGTTCGCGCCTTGTCAAAGAAATCGCGTTGGGCGTCCAAGCGAGAGTAGACAGTTTTTGCCGCCCGTAGCTGAATGGGCTCCTTCAAATCCTCGACGGCCGAGCGAGAAAATGGGTTGCGTAGAAACTCGAAGACATCTTGCGCTTCGTAGAGATTCGACAAGGCCTCCTCGGCCACTTCCGATTTTCGAATAGCTGAACGCTCAATCCAAATCCGCGACACAGCTTGCCGAGCGATTAGAATTCCGACGCCGATTGCTACGGCGTTCGCAAAGGTAGCCCAAGCTTGCCAATCGATCTGGCACGCCCATTCCATGACCTTCTCCTCTTACGCCGCGCCCGGTCCGCCGCCAGGCCCGCGCCCCGGGCCACCGGCCGGCCCGCGCCGGGCCATGAAGGCCAGTTTCTCGAACAGCATCACGTCCTGCTCATTCTTCAGCAGGGCGCCGTGCAGTGGCGGGATCAGCTTGCGCGGGTCCTGTTCGCTCAGCACGGCCGGGTCGATATCCTCGATCAGGAGGAGTTTGAGCCAGTCGAGCAATTCCGAGGTCGAGGGCTTTTTCTTGACGCCGGGGACCGAGCGGATCTCGTAGAACATCTTCAGCGCTTCAGCCAGCAGCCGGCTTTTCAGACCCGGGAAATGGACCTCGACAATGGCGCGCATCATCTCTTCGTCGGGGAAGGCGATGAAGTGGAAGAAACAGCGGCGCAGGAAAGCGTCGGGCAATTCCTTCTCATTGTTCGAGGTGATGATGACGACGGGACGCTCGGCGGCCTTGATGGTCTCGCCGGTCTCGTAGACGTGGAATTCCATCCGGTCGAGCTCCTGAAGGAGATCGTTGGGGAATTCGATATCGGCCTTGTCGATCTCGTCGATCAGCAGGACCGAGCGTTTCTCGGCCGTGAAGGCCTCCCACAGCTTGCCCTTGCGGATATAGTTGGAGATGTCGTGGACGCGCTCATCGCCGAGCTGGCTATCGCGCAGGCGCCCGACCGCATCATACTCATACAGGCCCTGGCGGGCCTTGGTGGTCGACTTGATGTGCCATTCCAGCAGCGGCATGCCCAAGGCATCCGCGACCTGGCGCGCCAGTTCGGTTTTTCCCGTGCCCGGCTCGCCCTTGACGAGAAGCGGACGCTCCAGAGCGATCGCGGCGTTAACCGCGGCGCTCAATTCGCTGTCAGCGACGTAACTGTCTGTACCTTGAAAACGCATGCCACCGACTTAGCGCGATTGCGCAGCCGAGGGTAGGGGCGCGTTTCAGCTCCGCGAAAAGCGGTGGTTTCGATGTGGCATTAACCATCCATAAAGCGAATCCCCGCCGCATGGGCAGGCTATGCAATCAGGAGTGCGTTCCATGCCGATCGAGCTTACGCCAACCCGCAATTTCTACAGCTTCGACTGGAAGACCGGCAAGATCGCCGATTGCGATCCCAACTTCCCGACGACGCTGCATGCCTGGGATGGTGAACCGCTTGATCTGCTGCAGCCGGAAACGGCCTTTTTCGGCTTCGTCCAGGACGGCGAGACCGTGATCGAGTGCGACTCCGGCCGCTTCACCCTGAAGCCGGGCATGTATTTCTCGGTCAATGACCAGGTGAAGATTTCCGGCGGCCGCGGCATTGTCATCGCCCGCGACCGCGCCCAGGGCTTTTTCATGCTCGGCGGTCCGGTCGAGGACAAGGGACGGCTGAAATATATCGATGGCTGCACCGACAGCCTGCTGATCCCGCCGGTGCGGATGGGCGATGCCTGTCTCAACCTGCTCTATTTCCCGCCCGGCATTGACCAGACGCCGCACACGCATCCGTCAGACCGGATCGGCGTTGTCTTCTCGGGCCGCGGCGAATGCGAAACGCCGGAAGGCATCATCCCGCTCGAGCCGGGCGTGATGTTCCGCATCCCGTTCGAGGGCAATCACAAATTCCGCACCTTCGACAGCGAGATGCGGGTGATCGCCTATCACCCCGACAGCGATTTCGGACCCCAGGACGAGGATCACCCGATGATCAACCGCACGATGGTTGATGGCGTCTCGGCCCGGCAGATCGACAAGATCCGTACCGCCTGATTTTGCTATTTGTATTGAGGACGCAGCCAGACGCCGTTGGCGGCCTCGGTCGGCAGTCCCGTGTCCGGATCATAGACGCCGCGGCGCAGATTATTGCGGCGATTGATCTCGCTCGCCGCCGGACGCTTTTCGCCATCGCCGAGCGCTGTTGCCAGCGCCGCCAGATCGCGGGCCAGGCCGGCAAACTCTTCCATCTCCATCGCAAACGGATGGTCCGGGCCCAGTGTGGCGCGGTCGAAGGTGACGTGTTTCTCGATCACCGTCGCACCTAGCGCCGCTGCCGCGATCGGGGCGACATGGCCCGGTGAATGATCCGACAGGCCGACCGGCAGGCCGAAGGTCTGCTTCAGCGTGGTGATGGCATTGAGATTGAGGTCTTCCCAGCTGGGCGGATAGCTCGCCGTGCATTGCAGCACGGTCAGATCGGCGCAGCCGGCCTCCTGCAGGGTTTCGATGGCGGTCGCCACTTCTTCCAGATAGCTCGCCCCGGTCGACATGATGACGGCCTTGCTGGTGGCGGCGACCTTTTTGAGCAGCGGCGTGAAGGTGAGGTCGCCCGAGGCGATCTTGTAGCGTTTGACGCCGGTGGCCTCGAGCTTGTCGACGGCGTCCAGATCGAACGGCGTCGACATGAATTCGATGCCGTTATCGTCGCAGCAGGCCTTGAGCTCGGGCAACCAGTGATCGGGCAGGCCCTGATTGGTGAAGGCAGCATAGCGCGGATTGTCGATCCATTGCCCGGTCGCGGCATCCCTCGCCTTGCGGGCGATCAGGCCTTCGCGGGTCAGCGACTGGAATTTGGCGATATCGGCGCCGGCCTTCGCGCTGGCCTCGATATAGCGTTTGGCCTCATCAAGGCTGCCGCCATGATTGGAGCCGATCTCGGCGATCAGGGTGATGGCGGCGCTCATGATGCGAGTCCTTGTTGTTGCGGCTGCGCCAACGCCGTTTCCGTCAGCAGGGCACAGATATGGTCGATATCGGCGGGCCAGGCGCGAGCCTGGAGGCTGGAATGGATCATGCGGACAAATTCCAGCTCGTCGGCGGTATCGACCGAAAGGTCGAATTCCGGATGGTGCAGGTTGTCGGCAAAGCCGACCGCAAGACAGCGATAGGCATCCGGGTTTTCGCGAATGCGGATCGTGACATGCTCGCGCTCGCGATCCGTTGTCGCGCGGTCGCTGTCGATCTGGCGCAGGACGCGCGTCTCGACGATCTCCGCGCGCAGCCCCTTGGGCAAATGCCCCGCTTGCGGCCTTGTATATTCGGCGCCATGGGCGCGGTGTTCGGCGACACAGCGGGCGATGACGCCGGGATCGCGAAACGGGCTGTCGGAAGTGATGCGCACCAGGGTGTCGGCCAGGCTCATATCCGCAGCAAGCACGAAGCGGCCGAGCACATCGTGCTCGGAACCGCGACAGACACGAAGGCCCTCGCGCTGCGCCAGCTCGGCGATGACATCGTCGCGGCGCGCCGTTGTGGTGGCGATCACCAGCTCGTCGACGCCCTCGGTATGGCGCAGGCGGCGGCATTGATAGGCCAGCAGCGAGACATCATCGTGCAGCGGTTCGAGAATTTTGCCGGGCAGGCGGCGTGAGCCCATCCGGGCCTGGATGACGGCGACGGTCCGTTTCATGTGTCACCTTCCCCATCGAGCGGAATTTCAATGTCCTGCCAGGATCGCAGCATTCGTTTGGGAGAATAGGGCGGAAAGGTTGACGGGATATGGCCGGCAAGATGCTCCGGACCGGCCAGCATCCGCACCAGCAGGGCCGGGACATTCAGCCCCGCCAGCGTCATCAGATAGCCAAAGCCCCACATGCGCGGATTGATCTCCAGCAGATAGGCCGGGGCGTCCGGAGATGGCCGTTTGAGTTCCACCGCTGCAAGGCCGTGCCAGGGGCCGGTGGCGCGCAGGATGGCGAGGCCCGCCTCGGTCAGGCCGGGGTCGACCACCGTCTCGCCGGCAATGGCGGCGCCGCCGCTGGGGGGATTGGTCTGCAGTTTGCGGTGCAGGGTCGAGACGATCAGCTCGCCGCAATTCCATAACGTGCCGATGGTGTAGATCGTCTCCGGCCCGCCAGGAATGAGCTGCTGCACCAGGCTGGGCCCGTGCGCGGCGACGGTCTCGGGCCAGTCGCGCTTCAGCGTCGACATGTCAGCGGGGTAGCTGACACCGCGCGCGCCGCGCGAGCAGCGCGGCTTGAGTACGCAGGGAAAGCCGCCATCCCAGCGCTCCAGATCGGCGGCGCTGTCGGGTTGCAGGGTTTGCGGCACGGGCAGGCCGGCCTCGGCGATGCGCGTCAGCAGCAGGCCCTTGTCGATCCCGAAGCGCAACACATCCGGGTCCGGTACCGGCACACGCAGGCCGTCTTTCGCCCATTCGCGCGCGACGGGGGCGAGGGCAGCGGCTTCGGCTTCCGAGCCGGGGATGACAATGTCGAGCCCGTGCGTGGCGCAGATTTCCCGCACGGCAGCGCGATAGGCCTCGCTATCGCTGGCGGCGGGTAGCAGCCTGGCTGCAACGCCGGGTTCAAACAGGCCGGCGGCGAGGGGATTGAGATCGGCGGCGACGATGTTCAATGCGCCGTCAGCGCCCTTGAGCGAACGGACTGTGCCTAGTCCGGGAGGCGCGCCGACGCCGGTGACGAGGACGCCGCGGCAGAGTTCATGCAGCTTCATGCCGGCCTCCAGATATCGAGCGAACGGCCGAGCAGGGCTTCCAGCACCTCAATCTCCGGCGCGAAACGGGCGTCCAGCATGGCACGGGTGGCGGCGTCCATCGGCGGTACCTGCACCGGTGCCGTGCCGGGTGGCGGATAGACGCCATCGGCGGTCGAGGCCGAGGAGACGCCGGTCACTGGCGCGACCAGTTCGGCGTGCAGCGCCTCGAAGCTTTCGTCGCTGCGGTGATCATAGGCACCTTCCAGAATGGGCAGCTTTGCGGCCGGAATGCCGCCGGTGTTGAAGCGTTGTTGCAGCGAGACCGGTGCGTCGGGATCAATCTCGAGGAAGTCGAAGATGCGCCGCATCGTGCCGGCCGCGTCCTGGTCGAGTTCGTTCTGGAGCAGGACCAGTGTGTGATCGAACCGGTCGAGCCAGGGTGCCAGCTTGCCGGCATAGCGGCCGGTATCGGTGTAGAGCCACTGAAAACCCCAATGGGCGGCCTTGCGTTCGGCCTCGAGCTCCAGCGTCCTGGCAAAGGAGAGGAATTCGGCATCGCGGCGGACATTCTGCAGATAGTGCGACCAGGCCCGGTCGACCGGGTTGCGCAGGATGGCGATGATCCGGGTTTGCGGTCCGCACAGCTCCAGTGCCTGCGGCGCGGCGATATCGGCATAGGACAGGTAATCGGGCGAGACATCGCCGGCACGGGCCTCATTGCGGCGCTCGGCAAACAGCGCCTGGTAATCAGCGGCCGAGGCGGGCGCGTCGAAATGATAGAAGTCGGGCCAGTAGACCTCTCCCTTCCAGATGTCGGAGAAGAAGCGGCCTTCCTTGCGCGTCGGCGACAGGAAGATGTCCGGGTGCTGGCGCAGGTAGTGATAGAGCGAGGTCGTGCCGGATTTTGGTGCACCGATCACCAGAAAGTCCGGCCAGCCGGTCACGGCCGGCACTTCCGGGCGGGCGGTTTCGTCTGTGGGCACGTGACTCACACGGCTCTCCCTTATGCCGCCGGCGGGCGGGGCGTTGATCGTGCAAATACTGATCCTGATTCAGGATGGCGGACCAGCAATTGCCGTTGAAAGACTTGCGTCCGGATGTTCCGGTGCGCGCGAAATCATGGCGCCGATGCGGGCGGCGACCCGTCTGGCGCCGTGCCCGTCGACTGTGGCCTGTCCGGCAGCGCTGAAGCTCTGTCGCTGTTCGGCCGCGTTGAGCAGGCCCGCCACTGTCTCCCGCACCCGGGTCTCGAACCCGCTTTCGGTCGGGTCGAGGCTGACCCCGAGACCGAGGGCCTGGTATTGCCGCGCGCGGTCCGACTGGTTGCCGGTGATCGGCAGGGCAATGGCGGCCAGCCCGGTGGCGGCGGCTTCGTGCAGCGTGGTTCCCGCAGCCAGGATGGCGAGATCGGCAGCGCAAAGGGCATCGAGCAGCCCGGTGTCGGGCAAGGCCGTGGCGCGCGCTCCGGCGCGGCGGACATCAAGCTCGACAGGGGCAAGCTCTGGCATCCCCCTTAGCGCATCGAGCACCCGGTCCAGGATCGCGGTCTCGCTGCCGCCAAGCGAGATGAGCAGGCGTTTCACCTCTGGCTTGACGGCCCGGACCGGCAGGTCCGCATAGCCGGGGGAGAGCAGAAGATGCGCTGCGCCATCGCAAATGCCGGCGGTGTCATCGGCCGTATCGGCTGCGAAACGCTGGTGAATGACGATATCGGCTTCGGCGCCTGCGAGGTGATTGCCCACCAGTGCCAGCCAGATGCCGGCCCTGCGCACGTGCCGGCACAGGGCCGGATCGGTCGCCTGCCAGTCGCCGATGAGGCCGTCGGCCCTGAGTGCGGCGAGCGCCGGCACGAGGCTGTCAGCCTCGACGGTGTCAGGGGCCATGGCGCTAATCTCGATCCTGGCGGCGAGTTCTGCCGGGATGGCATCTGGCGTCCGGCTCAGCCAGATGACCCGGTGTCCGGCGCCAACCAGGGCGTCGGCCAGGGCCGCACAGCGCATCACATGACCAAGGCCGAGCCGGGTATCGCCATCGGCGCGGATGGCCAGGCTGGCGGCCTGTCTGTTCATTTCCGCTCTTTGACCAATTGCTCGAGATCGGCCGCGACCCGCGGCATCAGCGTGTCGAACTCGCGGAAGCCCTTGCCGAAATAGGAGCGGGTCTGGGGATACCAATGCATGTGGTCGGAGCCGAGCAGTGGCCAGGTCGTCGAACGGGCGTGAATGAACCAGACCAGACCGCCGGTCGCGGCGGCCAGATTGCTGGTGGCGTTCATCGGACCGATGACCAGGTCACAGGTCGATGACAGCGCGGCGACATCGTCGAGATCCATCTTGAGGTCGATGCCCTGCGGTTGATGGATGTCGACGTTGAACAGCTCCTTGGCCTGCTTCAGCTCGCGGGTAATTTCGCCATATTGGAGATTGATGAAATCGACCCCGTCGACGGCAAAGATCGATTTCCAGTCCTCGAATTCGGAGAAGAAACGGGCCCGGCGGACGTTCATTTTCAGGGATTTCCAGAGAATGCCGACCTTCAGCCCGCCGCCGATCTGTCCGAGATAGTCGCGCCAGGCGGCGACGCGTTCGGGGTCAGCGGTCAGGAAGGCGGGGCGCTTCGGAAAGCTGTTCAGCGTTGGACGCAGGGCGTTGAGCGGATCACCCATCGGCGTCCAGTAGTCGGCACCGTCATCGAGATGGTTGGCGGTGCGCACATCACGGCCCTCGAGCTTGGCGGAGGTGTGATTGCCAACCTTCGCCTTGGGCAGGGAACGTTGAACCAGCGGCACCAGCCGGTATTCGCAGGCAATCCGCAGCTCACCCTCGGGGCCGATCGCGTCGATCAATTCCTGCGCTGTGTTGAGGAAAAGGACTTCATCGCCCAGCCCCTGCTCGCCCACGAGCACAACCGTCTTGCCTCTGAGATCGGCGAGGTCATGGCTTTCCCAGCGCGGGCAATTCATCGCGAAGACCGTGGCCTGGGCATTGTTCAGGTCGAGCCGGGACTGTTGAGCCTTCCAGCCGTCGGCCACACGCCCACAGGCGAGCAGAAGCAGCGAGCGGCCGTGTTCCATCGTGGCGCGATCCGTCGCGTCCTGCGGATTTCTCAGTGCAAGTTCAAAGTGTTCGACTGCCTTGAACGGCTCGCCGATCAGCTCGTACATGTTTGCCATATTGTTATGGGCACGGGCGAAGTCGGGCTTCAGGCGCAATGCTTCCTCAAAGAAGGTGATCGCGCCCGCCGGATCGCCGGATTCAGCGAGCACTGTGCCGAGCGAGTTCCACAGCTCGACATTCTCCGGGTGCTGGAAAATGGCGGTTCGCAACAGCTCGATCGCATCCTCGATGCGCGCCTGGTCGCGCAGGACGCTGGCGAGATTGATGACGCCATTGAGGTTCTTCGGATCGATCTGGACACACAAACGGTAGAATTTCTCGGCCGCCTCGAGCATGTCGAGCTTCCAGGCGACAATGCCCATATTGAGGTAGATTTCCGCGTCCTTCGGATCGAGCTTCCAGGCGCGTTCATAGTATTCCAGCGCCTTGGACAGGCGCCCGACCCGGAACAGGACCAGGCCGACGGCATGATTGGTCAGAGCCACTTCCGGTGCGATGTCGAGTGCCCGCAGGATATATTTGGCCCCTTCCTGGTGGTCGCCCTCATCGGACAGCTTGATGCCGCGAACGACCAGATTGGCGGCCTTGCGGTATTTGGCGCGCTGGTCCTTGGGGACCACGCCCAGCCGCACGTCTGTGGAGAGGCGGCCACGCGCGCCGCGAGCGCCGACCGCATCATTCTTGGCGGCTTCGGCCTCGGCCTGGAATTCGTCGGTCAGGGCTGCATCAGTCATAACAAGCCTATCGGGTCCGGGGCGATGGAAAGGTCCCGGTCAGCTGGCCGGGATTCGATTTAAAACTTGCTAACGGGTCAGCGCACGGGTGCGCTGCGTGTCCAGCATGTCCGAAACCATTTATTCATCCGGCTTTGCCACCGTGCAGTCGAAGGCTTGCAGCCCCTTTTTCGCTGACTGGAGATACATCATGGCCCTGAAAATCTCGCTCAAACCCGGCGAGAAGTTCGTGCTCAACGGTGCCGTGGTGGAAAACGGTGATCGCCGCGCCACGCTCTTGTTGCAGAACCGGGCTTCGGTGCTCCGCGAGAAGGACATCATGCAGGCCAGCGAAGTTACGACGCCGGCCCGGCACATCTATTTCCCGATCATGATGATGTATCTGTCTGATCAGCCCGATGAGGAGCAGTACGAGCAATTCGTCCTGCGCATGAACGAGTTCATGGGGGCCATCTCGGCGCCTGACGTGCTGACATCCTGCGTCACGATCAGCCGCGATGTCATGGCGGGCGAGTATTACAAAGCTTTGATGCGCTGCAAGAAATTGATCGCGTTTGAAGAGGAGCGCCTTAAATAATGTCCTTTCAGGCCTATCAGAAAGCGTCGACGCGCGTGGAAGACCCCCGCTCGACCGAGTACCGGCTGTTTGCCCAGGTCACGCGCGCCTTGATGAAAGCGTCCGAGACCGACAAGCGGGAGATTGCTTCCCGGATCGACGCGCTGGACTGGAACCGCCGGCTCTGGTCCAATCTCGGGACCGATTGCGCCAGCGCCGAGAACAAGCTGCCGGATCAGTTGCGCGCCTCGATTATTTCCCTCTCGATTTTCGTGTCCAAATATACTTCGCAGGTCATGCGCGGTACGGGCGAGTTTGAGGTGCTGATCGACCTCAACCGGACCATCATGCAGGGTCTGGCGCCGCAGCCGCAGTCAAATGCGGCCACCAACGCGGCCTAGCAGCGGCGCTGCCACCCGCAGGCATTTCCATTCCTGACAGACCGGCAGCCGGGCGCACTTGCAAGCGTCCGGCTTTTTCGTGTCGTCCAATACCCGTCGCAGCGCGCCGGGACCGGGCTGGCGTTTGTCGACCGCCGCTCGCGGTGTGGCACGGGCAGCATCTGCCGGGTCGGCAGATTTGGACTGCACAATCGCGCGAACCTTCGCCGAAGAACCCACGCAAAGCAAAAAAGATACCGAAAAAACAATGACTTGAAGTCGTGACCGGTGGCACGCGAATTGCGACCTGGTGTGCAGGACAAAAAGTCCAGGTCAACAGACTGACTTCACCACTTCCAGAATGGAGGAATAACTATGCTTTCAGTGAACACCAACGCCGGAGCCATGGTGGCTCTGCAGAACCTGACCAAGACGAACGCTCAGATGACAGAGGTTCAAAACCGGATCAACACCGGCCTTGATGTGGCCGGCGCAAAGGATGATGGCGGCAAGTTCGCCATCGCTCAGCGCATGCGTGCCCAGGTGGGCGGGTATGGCGTTGTTACGGACAGTCTGAACCGGACCGGGTCAGTCGTCGACGTCGCGCTTGCGGCGGCCGAAGGCATCTCGGATCTGCTCATCGAGATGAAGGCGAAGGCACTGGCGGCATCTGATGTTTCTCTGGACTCTGCGTCCCGGACGGCCCTGAACGAAGACTTCAAGGCCATGCGCGACCAGATTTCGAAGATGGTCAGTACCGCCGAATTCAATGGCACGAACCTGATCAACAATACCGTGACGTCTATTTCTGCCCTGGCAAATGCAGACGGCAGCAGCACGATTTCGGTGGTCGACGAGAATCTGTCGCTGGGGGGCGCTATCGTGACCCTCACTGCGACAGCATCCTTTGCGACGGCCGGTGCCGCTGACACCATCGCGGGAACGATCTCGACCTCGTTGAACAATCTGAACCTTGCGTTGGCGCGCCTCGGCACGGCATCGAAATCTTTGGATATTCACGGGGATTTCGTGACGAAACTTTCCGATGCCCTCGAAGTGGGTATCGGCAATATCGTTGATGCGGACCTCGCGAAGGAGAGCGCACGCCTGCAGTCGCTGCAAGTCAAGCAGCAGCTGGGGGTCCAGGCGCTTTCGATCGCAAACCAGAACCCGCAGACCATCCTGTCCTTCTTCCAGTAGTTTCGTCGATCGGGGCCGCCTTCGGGCGGCCCCGATTTTTTTGGTTCCGCGAGCGGGGGCTCCTAGGCATGCCTGCAATCAGGAATTAACCTTTTGTAAATCAGAAAAATATTCCCGGCGGCAAGTTTTGCCGACCTCCCGTCCGGTTGAGACGGCAAATTTTGCCGATTGAATGGTTACCGCCACAGGCCGTGATTCGCGAACATCACCAGTTGCGCCAATCTTCCCCCGATTAACCTGTTGTAGCAGGCAGTTTCTGGCCCGTAGCTTGCGAGGTTTTCCGTGGATCAGAAGATCCGCCGGGCAAAACGCCCGAGATAAACCAGAACGGAAAGGGCCAAGAAATGGCTACTATCAACACGAATGCCGGCGCCATGGTTGCGCTGCAGCAGCTGAACAAGACCAATGCAGACCTGGAACAGGTCCAGAGCCGGATCACCACCGGTCTTGCGGTCGCCTCCGCCAAGGATGATGGCGGCAAGTTTGCCATCGCCCAGAAAATGCGCGCCGACGTTCAAGGTTATGAAGTTGTCGGCAGCTCGCTGGACCTCGCAGCCTCCACGGTTGACGTGGCCCTGGCCGCCGGTGAGGCCGTTTCCGACATCCTGATCGAGATGAAGTCGAAGGCGCTCGCCGCTTCCGACACCAGCCTCGACACGGCGTCGCGTTCCGCGCTGAACGAAGATTTCAAGGCACTTCGCGACCAGATCGGCAAGATCGTCTCGAACGCCTCGTTCAATGGCACCAACCTGATCAACAACTCGGTCACGTCGATCTCGGCGCTGGCCAATGCTTCGGGCTCGTCCACGATCTCGATCTCCGACGAGAATCTCTCGCTCGGTGGCGGCGTCGTTACGCTGGCCGCAACCGCTTCGATGGATTCGGCCGGTACCGCTGCTACGCTGGCGGGCACCATCTCGACATCGCTGAACAACCTCAACAGCTCCCTGGCTCGCCTGGGTACGGCTTCGAAGTCTGTGGGTATCCACAAGGACTTCGTCGGCAAGCTGGCTGACGCCCTGACGCAGGGTATCGGCAATATGGTCGATGCGGATCTGGCAAAAGAGAGTGCGCGTTTGCAGTCCCTGCAGGTCAAGCAACAGCTTGGCGTTCAGGCTCTGTCGATCGCGAACAGCGCTCCAAGCACGGTCCTGGGCTACTTCCGTTAATCCACGGAACCGGATGGCGGGTTTCATGGCCCGCCATCCACCTTCCCTGGATCGTTGATGGGGGAAGGCTCTGGAGGCGCTGACGCCTCTGCGTTAGCGACAAGAAAATGGCTGATACCAACTATACTCGGCCACCCTTTGTGGCCAATCCGCTGATTGAAGCGCGGGAAGCGTCCAGCGATCATTCCCGGCCCGACCCGACTCGCGTCACGCCGGTTGAAAAGCACGCTGCCATGCCACAAACGGCCCACCGCCCGTCAGCCGAGCTGATCGCCCAGCTGGAACGTCTGGCCCGCGATGTTTTCAGCAATTCGCGGCTCAGCATCGAGCGCGAGAGTCCGACCGGAGATTTTGTCTATCTGATGATCGACAAGGATACCGGCGAGACCGTCCGTCGATGGCCACCGGAATCGCATGGCGATCTGGTGGAATATCTGCGCACTTTCCAGGCAGGCCTGATCAACCGCACGGCCTGACACGCTGGGCAAAACTGACCGGCCTGGCCTTCCCGACTCGGCAATTTCCGACTTTCCCCGCTTGTCTGCAGTTCGAAGAAATCCGTAACCAATTGAAACGGCGCGATAATTCATGTCCCGCGCTTCGGCACGGCATTTGCGCTCTCCCATTCGAGGCGCCACGCAAGAGTGGCGCGGTGAATTGCGGGAGAATATCGCATGACCTTGAGTGTCCACACCAATACCGCCGCGATGATCGCGCTGCAGAATCTCAACAAGACCAATGACCAGATGGAAAGCGTCCAGAACCGGATCAATACCGGGCTGAAGATTTCCGGCGCCAAGGACAATGCCGCTATCTACGCGGTCGCCCAGGGTATGCGGGCCGATATCGGTGCGCTTGATGCGGTCCAGACCGGACTCGACCGGGCCACGACCATCGGCGATGTCGCGCTGGCCGCCGGAGAGACGATCTCCGACCTGTTGATCGAGATGCGCGAGAAGGCCACGGCGGCGATGGACCCATCGCTCGATTCCTATTCGCGCCAGGCCTATGACTCCGATTTCAAGGCCTTGCTGGACCAGGTGCGGGTCATCATCGAGAATGCCGAGTTTGACGGCGCCAACCTGCTCGATGGCTCGGTGACCAATGGCGTCGAGTTCCTGGCAGACGCTGATGCGGCTCGCGCTGTGACGCTGAAATCCCAGGATCTGAGCATTGGCGGCTCGATAATCACGATCCCGACGACGGCAAGCCTGGGAACCTCGACCCTGGCAACAACCGTGATGGCTGCGATCTCGACCAGCCTCGACAACGTCAACCAGGCTCTTGCCAATCTGGGTTCGGACACCAAGAAGATCGAGGCGCATTCCGGCTTTGTCACCAAGCTGGTTGATGCACTCACCAAGGGGGTTGGAGGCCTGGTCGATGCCGACCTCGCGGTGGAGAGTGCGAATCTGCAGGCCTTGCAGGTCAAGCAGCAGCTTGGCGTTCAGGCCCTGTCGATCGCCAACTCGCAGCCGCAGATCATTCTCAACCTGTTCCAGTAGACTCGTTAGCCTGCCCCACCACGGCAGCCTTGCTGCGGAACGGCACCCCGAGCGGGTGCCGTTTTCGTTTGAGCGACTCGCGTCATGATGTGGCGTGCTTTGAGGACACACCATGCCCCAACCCTTCCTGCCCTATGGGCGCCAGTCCATCGACGATAGTGACATCGAGGCGGTGGCCCGGGTGCTGCGCTCCGACTGGCTCACCACCGGGCCCGAGGTCGATGCTTTCGAGGCGGATTTTGCCGCGGCGACCGGCGCCGGGCACGCAATTGCCTGCTCGAATGGAACCACAGCGCTGCACCTGGCGCTGGCCGGGCTGGATGTCGGGCCCGGTGATGTCTGCATCGTGCCGGCCATCACCTTCATGGCGACGGCGAATGCCGCGATCTATTGCGGTGCCGAGGTCGTGTTCGCCGATGTGGATGCGGATACAGGACTGATGACGCCGGCGACATTGCGCCAGGCCATGTCACGCGCTCCGGATGGGCGGTTGAGGGCGGTGCTGCCGGTACACCTGGCCGGGCAGTGCGAAGACTTGGCAGCGCTGCGCGAGATTGCGTCGTCGGCCGGCGCGGTACTGGTCGAGGATGCCTGCCATGCGCTCGGCACGAGCTGGCAGGGCCGGCCGGTCGGATCGGGCGAATATTCCGATGCGGCCTGTTTTTCCTTTCATCCCGTCAAGACCATCGCCGCCGGCGAGGGCGGTATGGTGACGACCAATGATGCTGACCTGGCGGCGCACCTGCGGCGGCTGCGCAGCCACGGCATCGAGCGCGATCCGGCACGCATGGAACAGGGCCAGGACGAGCCCTGGTGGCATGAAATGCAGGAACTGGGCTGGAACTACCGCCTGTGCGATGTCCAGGCGGCACTGGCGCGCTCACAGCTGGCGCGGCTGGATGCCTTTGCGGCAAAACGCAAGACGCTGGCCGCGGCCTATGACGCGCTGCTGGACGGGAATCCCGTCATCGGGGCGCTGGCGCGGACGCCCGATTGCGATCCCTGCCTGCATCTCTACCCGGTGCGGATCGATTTTGCCGCGGCGGGGACAGACCGTGGGGCCGTTATGCGGGGCCTGCAGGCTCGCGGTATCGGCTCTCAGGTGCATTACATCCCGGTGCCGTCACAGCCCTGGTATCGCCGGCGCTATGGCGACCAGACGCCGCCCGGCGCTGCGGCCTACTACCTGCGCACGCTGAGCCTGCCGCTGTTTGCGGACATGGCGACCGAAGACCCCGAACGGGTGGTTGCCGCGCTCAATGAGGTTCTGGGCGTCTAGCGGTTTTTCTTCCGGAACAGGACCCAGGTCATATCGTCGATCCCGCTGCTGCGCTGCCAGAGGAAGCCATCATCCACGACCTCAAGATCATTGAAACGGTCGAGGAAGAAGCCGCCGAAATCGCGCTTGAACAACAGGTCGTCGCGGCCGCGATAGGGGATGGATTCGGGCTTGGCGGAGAAATATTCCGCGACCAGCAGCCAGCGACCGGACACCCGGTGCATCTCGTCGGCGACGGCACCAAGATCATCGGGATGGACGTGGATCAGCACGCCGGCGGAAAACACCATATCCATGCTGCCATCGCCGAAGGGCAGGCTCTGCCCCGTCGCGTCATGCAGGTTGGCCGCTGGGATGACCTTGTCCTGGAGCAATCTCTCCCGGGCCTTCGCATTGGGTTCCACCGCGTGAAGCGCGGCGCCGCACAACCGGTTGATCGAGCGCAGATTGAGACCGATATTGCAGCCGACCTCCAGAATGCTCTCCGGTTCGGCACCATAAGTGCCCTTGAGCAGTTCGGCCCACATACGGGTGCGCATCCGCAGCACATCGGTCAGGGTTTCATTGCGGTCGACATAGCGGTCGCCGAACTCGCCGCGCCAGGCATCGAGCTGGTTGGTCTTGGTCATGCGGTCTCTCCAGGGCTGCGCCAGTCGATCATCTCCATCGCCAGCGGATCGCCACGCTTCAGGGCGCGACTGGCGCGCCGGTCAACTACATCATTCCAGTATTTCGGCGCCAGGCCATGGCCGGGCCGGATCGAACGGATGTTTTCCGGGGTGAAGGGCTCGCCGGCCGCGATGTCGCGCACGACATAGAGCGAGCGCCGGAAGATCGCCGAGCCGCGCTCGCAGCCGGCCAGCTCATAACGGACCGAGCCCAGGGCGGCGAAAGCATTGTGGCAATCCTCAACCAGCCGCGTCAGCTCGTCCGGCTCGAGCGAGAAGGAACCGTCCGGCCCGCCATCGGCCCGCGACAGGGTGAAGTGCTTTTCGATGACGCGCGCGCCAAGGGCCACGGCGGCGACGGCGCAGGCGGTGCCCGGCGTGTGATCGCTCAGGCCGGCAACGGCGTGAAAGGCCTCGGCCAGATGCGGTACGGTGCGCAGATCGGCCTGGTCGATCGGGGCCGGGTAGGCGGAGAGGCAATGCAGCACCGCCAGCCCGCCGACACCGTTTTCACGCGCCGTGCGCACGGCGTCGTGGATCTCGGCCAGATTGGCCATGCCGGTCGACATGATCATCGGCTTGCCGGTGCGCGCGACGCGGGCGATCAGCGGCAGATCGGTGATCTCGAAAGAGGCGATCTTGTAGGCCGGCGCATCGAGCGATTCCAGCAGGTCGACGGCGGTGTGGTCGAACGGCGTCGAGAAGATCGGCACGCCGAGTTCGCGCGCCCGGGCAAACAATTCGCCATGCCATTCGAACGGTGTCTGGGCCTCGCTGTACAGGTCATGCAATGAGCGCCCGTCCCACAGTCCGCCCTCGATGACGAAGCCGGGGCCGTCATGATCAATGGTGATGGTGTCGGCGGTATAGGTCTGGATCTTGACCGCATCGGCACCGCAGGCCGCGGCCGCCTCGATTGACTCGAGGGCGCGGTCGATACGGCCGAGATGATTGGCGGAGATCTCCGCGATGACCAGTGGCGGATGATCGGGGCCAACCGGGCGGCCGGCGAAATCGAAGGTGGGATCGTTGGCGGTGGGCATGAGGGTTCCCGGACGGCAGCGTTGCGCATGAAGCGAATCACAAGTGACGACTGCGTTCGACACTCGGCCGCGAATCTTAATTTGCCGTTCGGTCCGGGCCATCAGTCTGGCCGATCCGCGGCAGACGCATGACGTCGGCAGCAGGGCTGTCCCAGCCCAGTGGCAGCAGCGCGAACAGCTTCGCCTTGTGCGCGGCGCGATGCATCGGCAGGCGCGTCGTCTGGGCGCGCGGTTGCAGGCGGCCGCTGACAATATCGTCCCACTGCCGGGCAAACAGGTCCTCGACCTCCCGGCGCAGTCGCAGATAGCTGGATTTCAGGGTTTCGGTCAGCGGGTCGAGCGCGACCTCGCGCTGCGCCAGGATCGGACCGGTATCCATGCCGGCATCGATGAGGTGCAGCGTGACCCCCTTGGGGGTGTCATTGACCCAGGACCAGAAATTGGGGTCGGCACCGCGATTGAAGGGCAGCAGCGAGATGTGGAGATTCACAATCCGGCCGGCGCACATTTCCAATACCGGTGCGGTGATGAGGCGGCGATAGCCATAGCTGATGATCCAGTCGGGGCGCAGGGCTTCAAACTCGGCCCCGGTCACCAGGTCCGAGCGCACGGTGACGTGATCGCCGCGCGCCTCGACCGGTGCGATCAGCGCGTCGGGATAGGGGGAGAGAATCAGGACGTGCATTCAGCGGACTTTGCTGCGCCGAGCTTAACCAACCCTTTTCCCTCCACCTCAATCGCGCTGCGCAATCAATCCCAGCAGCGCTTCAGCGATGCGCCCTGCGCCCCGCCCGTCACACAATCGGGCCGCATTTGCCGACAGTTCCGCCAATTGCTGCGGGGACACATCGCGGAGCAGGCGGGGCAGCTCGTCCGTCAACGCCTCGGGCGTTTCAATCGTCAGGGCCGCACCCGCCGCAGCCATGGCGCGGGCCGCCGGTCTCTGGTTTTCGGCCAGCACAACAACAATGCTTGGCACACCGAGAACGCAGCGCTCCAGAGCGCTGCCGCCGCCGGCACCGATTGCCAGGTCGGCGCCCATGGCGCATTCGGCCATGTGTTCGACATCGACCAGGATATTCAGCTTCGGGTCGCTTTCGGCGGCCTGTAACAAGCCGGGCAGACTCGGCGCACGCGGGCCGAGAATGACGTCGATGGTGACGGTCGGCAGGCTGTCTCGCAGCAGGGCGACGATATCACCACTGATCCCGCCGACATCTGTCAGCCCCATTGATACGAGCACGCGCGACAGGACGGTGCCGGTCCCCCGCCGGGCGAGCGAGGCGGTGCGCAAGCGGGCGAAATCGGGCCGCAGGGGGGCCATGTTGGCGCCGAGCAAGAGGGTGGTGCCGGGCGGCACCCGGCGGGCATAATCGGCCGGGCTCCGGTCAAACCCCTGGTCGACCAGCAGATCGCAGTCATGGGCCCGCTCTGGAAGGTCCTCCAGCACCGCGATCACCGGCGCGATCCGGCGCATGCGGCTCTCGTCGGCGCGGGTCGATGAGTAGAGGTCGACGACAATGGCGCCGGCCCGGCGATTCCAGGCCTTGGGAAGGTCGAAATCGGCGGCGGAGCGCGCAGCCATTATCGAGTGGCCGGAACGGGACAGGGCCGGCACCAGATCGGCACTCCCCGGTGCGCAGGCAAAGGCGATTTCGGCGCCGTGCGCCCCGAGTGCGCCGGCCAGTGACAGACACCGCATGATATGGCCCCCACCGAGTTCGGGCCGGGCATCGGCCCGAACCAGTATTCGCGGGGGCAGGGCCGGAGGCGGCATCAGGCGGCGTTCGCTTCGCCTATCAGTTCACGCAGGGCCGGAGCGTCGAGCTGCTCGACATTATTGTCGGAGGAATAGGACCAGCCATCGGCAACGCGGCGCGCGCCCTTGCTGACATAGCGCGCCATCAGCTCGCCGGAATAGGCGGGCAGGATGGCGTAGCGGTCCTCCAGCTCGATGGTCGAGCGGGAATCATCGGACGGCACCATGACTTCATGCAATTTCTCGCCGGGGCGGATACCGATCACCTTGTGCGGCAGGTCCGGCGCGATGGTGTGGGCCAGATCGACCATGCTCATCGACGGGATCTTGGGCACGAACACCTCGCCGCCGCGCGCCATGGCCAGGGTCGAAAGGACGAAATTCACGCCCTGTTCGATCGTGATCCAGAAGCGCGTCATGCGTGGGTCGGTGATCGGCAAATGGTCGGAGCCCTGGTCCATCAGCTTGCGGAAGAAGGGAATGACCGAGCCGCGCGAGCCGACGACATTGCCATAGCGCACGACCGAGAAGATCGGCCCGTCGGCGCCGCCCATATGCTGGCCGGCGGTGAATATTTTATCCGCGGCCAGTTTCGAGGCGCCATAGAGATTGATCGGGTTGGCGGCCTTGTCGGTGGAGAGGGCGCAGACATGCCTGACGCCGCACTTGATCGTGGCGCGCACGACGTTTTCGGCGCCCATGACATTGGTCTTGATGCACTCAAACGGATTGTATTCGGCGATCGGCACATGTTTCAGCGCCGCAGCGTGGATGACGACATCGACACCGCGCATCGCTTGTTCCAGCCGCGCCTCATCGCGGACATCGCCAATGAAATAGCGCAGGAAGGAATGGGTCTGCGGCGAGAATTCCTGAGCCATTTCATACTGCTTCAACTCGTCGCGCGAGAAGATGATCAGTTTTTTCGGCTTGTATTCGCGGCAGATCGTCTCGACGAAGCGCTTGCCGAACGAGCCGGTGCCGCCGGTGATCAGAATAGACTTCCCGTTGAGGTCGATGCGGGGTTCGCGGAAGCTGCGGCTCATCACCAGCTGTTCCAGCGCATCTGTTTGGGTCGGGGTGTCGTCCATCTTCGGTCTCGCGATTCGCCTGTCGGACTCGACGCTGGGCTGCAGCGGTTAACGAGGCGTTAGGAGCGGGACGCCGAGACTGTATGAACACTGTTTCAACAGGCTACCCATCGAGGCCGGTCATGACCCTCGCCATCATCGTTCAGGCCCGTTTCGGCTCCACCCGGCTGCCGGGAAAAATCCTCAATCCGCTCGGCGAAAAGACCGCGCTGGCGCGGGTGCTTGATCGCTGCGCCCGCATTCCCGGCGCCGACCGGGTGGTCTGCGCCATCCCCGATACCGCGGCCGATGATGCCGTTGCCGATGCCGCCGGGGCTGCGGGTTACACGGTCAGCCGCGGTTCGGAGACCGATGTGCTTTCGCGCTATGCGAAGGCGGCGCGCGATTGCGGTGCCGACCATGTCATGCGTATCACCAGCGACTGTCCGGTGATCGATCCGGTGATTTGCGGCCGGGTCATCGATCTGCTGCGTGAAAACCGGGCCGACTACGCCTGCAACAACATGCCGCCGCTATTTCCCCACGGGCTCGATTGCGAAGTCTTTCCGGCCGTACTGCTGCACCAGGCGGACCGGCTGGCGAAAACCGCCGCCGAGCGCGAACATGTAACGCCATGGCTGCGCGAACACCCGCATCTGCACCATGCCTGTCTGGCCGGCCCCGGGCAGGGCCTGGAGCGGTTGCGCTGGACGCTCGACTATCCCGAGGACCTGGCCTTTTTCCAGGCGATCTTTGCCGAACTGGGTGAGGCCGCGGCGACGGTGTCTGCCGCGGAACTTGCCGCGCTTTGCCTGCGGCGCCCGGACCTGGTGGCCATCAATGCCAACCGGCACAATGCGGCCCGGCTGGAGACGGCGCAACAGGCCGAAACGGCCAGCGCGCCCTACCGTTTCCGCGTCGCGGCCTGATCGGGCGTCTTTGCCCCTTTCCGGCAAGACTTTATTCGCACTCTGGGCCTAGGTTCGTATTCTGGATCAAAAGGAATTCGCGTCGTGGCCATCTCCGGGTTGGATACATCGGTACTGACAAGCTGGTACCAGTCCAAGCTTTACGCGTCGCAAGCGTCCACTGCTGCGCCCCAGACCCTGTCTGCGGCTGAAACGGCAGCCGCGAATATCACCCCGCCCTGGGATGTCTCCAGTACCACCGGATCGATCGAGGAATTGCGGCGTGGCGTGCTGGCCAATGGCGAGTTCTTCAATCTCGATGAAAGCGGCTTTTCCGATCTCGACGCGCCCGATGACTACAAGGCGCTGTTCGATCTCTATGTCGGGCTCAAGACCCTGTCTGCGGTGGCCGAACAGGCGATGGACAAGACCATCTCCGACACCGACCGCAGCTTTCTCGACCGGCGTTTCGCCGAGGGTCTGGCGCAGCTGGATTCGTTTTATGATGCGATGGATCTGGACGGTCTCACCCTGCTCAAGGGCGAGCAGGTGTCGAGTGCCGAGAGTGCGGTGACCATCAGTCGCGGCGAGTCGGTCTATACCACCGGCATCGTGCACACTGGCGATTATGACGCCGAAGTGGCCAGCCTGACCGGGGACGTGCAGTTTACCGTCTCGGTCAAGAAGAATGGCGTGACCCAGGACATCGCGATCAATCTCGCCGATATGGGCGCGACGACGCGCTCGCTCGACAATGTTGCCGATCACATCAATACCGCGCTCGATGCCGCCGGCGTGCTGACCCGCTTTTCGCGCGTCAAGATCGGCACCGCCGATGAGGACGGGGTGATCGCCGGCAGCGATTACGGTTTCAAGATTTCCGGCATCTCGACCGAGGTTGTCAGTTTCAGCGCGGCCTCGGCCAGCCCGGCAATCTATCTGGCCGGCACATCCGGTCTCAATGACAGCGCTGCCGGTCAGGTGGTGAAGCTGACCGACCTCGCTGCCGCGACGCCGACCACGGCTTTCACCACCCGGCTCGAGGCCAATCCGGACACCAGCCAAGTCGCGGTTGTTGGCGGCGAGGACGGCGAGACCCGCACCAAGGAAGAAACCAATCCGCTGGAGATCATGGCCAGCGCCACGGCGATCGATGGCAGTGTCTTTGTCGTCGGTACCACCTCGGCCGCGCTCGGCGGTGCCGAGATCAAGGGCGAGCAGGACATGGTCCTGGCCAAGTATGACTCCACCGGCAAGATGGTGTGGAGCCGTGTGCTCGGTGCCGCTGCCGATGCCGAAGCCACCAGTGTCGCCGTTGATGACAGCGGCAATGTCGTTGTCGCCGGCGTTGTTGAAGGCGGGCTGGGTACGACCACGGATGTGGGCGGCACCGACAGTTTTGTCGCCAAATACGATGCCAATGGCGTCGAGCAATGGCTGTCCCGCTTCGGCGGCAGCGGCGATGACCAGCCCAATGCCGTCACCATCGCCAGTGATGGCACGATCTATGTTGCCGGCGAGGCCGCTTCGGCCTTTGGCGATGCCAGTCATCAGGGCGGTGCCAGCGACGGTTATCTGCGCGCGATCAGCGCCAGCGGCACGACGCTGTCGACAACACGCATTGGTGATATCGGCGAAGAATCAGTGTCGGCGATCACCATGGCCTCGGACGGCAATCTGATCATTGCCAGCGAGGAAGACGGCGTCGGCGTGATCCGCAAGTTCGATACCGCCGATCTGGCCGCAGGCCCGCTCTGGACCCAGTCGCTCGGCGATCTCGGCGCCGGGCGCATCGGCGATATCGCCGTCGACGGCACCAATATCTATATCGCCGGCTCGGCCAGTTCAGCCTTCGCACCGAGCACGCCGCTCAACGCCTATTCCGGCGGCGAGCGCGATGTCTTTCTCGTCAAGCTGAGTGATGGCGCTGCGGCGACGGTCGACTACACAACCTTTCTCGGCTCCGACAAGGACGAAACCGCCAATGCCATCACCCTTGATGGCAGCAAGGTCTATCTCGCCGGCAAGACCACCGGCTCGCTTCCCGGCCAGAGCCTGATCGGCGAGCGTGATGCCTTTGCCGCCAGCTTCAATGCCGCCGACGGCGCCTTTGACTGGGCGGTGCAGCTGAGCGGTCGCAATGGCATCAGCGAGGTCACGGGCGTCTCTGTCGTTGCCGGTGGCGATTCCGTGCTGGACGCGCTGGGCCTGCCGGCCGGGACGCTGACCTATTCCGACAGCCGCGTGGTCACCGATCGCACGGCCGCGCGCGATGGCGATTTTTTCTACATCTCGGTCAATGGCGGGCGCCGGGAGAAAATCTCGGTCGACAGCGACGACACGATGCGTTCGCTGACCTTCAAGATCAATGCGGCGCTGGTTCTCGACGGCACCGCCGATGTCCGCCGGGCCACCAATGGCGATGCCCTGCGCATTACGCCGAAGGAAGGCTCGACGATCGAACTCTTCGCCGGCTCCGAAGGCCGCGACCTCCTTGAAGCGTTGGGCATGGAACCCGGTGCGATCGTGAAAAAGGCGTCAACGCTGGACACGGACGGTTCGGCCGATGCGCCGCCCCTGTTCGCGATGGACCTGCCGACATTGCTGAACCTGACCGACAAGGACACGGCCAAGACGGCCTTCGATGCAATCAGTCATGCGATGACGATCGTACAGCGCGCCTATCGCGAGCTGACGACGCCGGCAGCGCTGAAGGATTTGCTCAATGAGGGGCCGGGCAAGACCGGCGGCACGGTGCCGGCCTATCTCACCCAGCAATTGGCGAACTATACGGCCGGGCTCGAGCGGCTCAGCAGCGGCAGCACGACCAGCGTCGGTTATTTCTAGGACGGGCCGCAAGCCGGCGCGAAGGCTGTATCGGGCGTTCGGGCCTGAGCGGCGTCAGGCGGTCTGATTTAACGCGATCGAGACCTGGCCGCTGCGCTGCGGGCGAGTAGCCGCGCCGGGACCATAGCCATTGCCTGTATTGCGCTGGCGGGCCGCCTCGTCGGCGATGGCGCGCACCACACCTTCGGTAATGACTTTCATCGCAGTCACAGCGCGTGAGTTCTCGGCCAGCGCCGCGTGAAACGTCTCTGTGGCCTGACGCAGCGACTGTTTCGCAGCCGGCGAGGCGCCGTCAAAACGCGAGGGCTCGGCGCGGGCGCGAGCCACTTCGGCACGATAGATATTGGCCAGTTTCGATTTTTCATCCTGCAGGGCGATCGCATCCTGTGGACGGCGGCGCTGGAACATGCGGGTTTCGCCCTGGATCAGTTCGGTCAGCCGGCTGGTCAGGCGCAGCAGGGCTTCGGCCCGTTCAGTGCCGTTTCTGGCTGCAAGTTCGCTCATTGGCTGTCTCCATCCTGTGTGCTGCCCTGGCTGTCGGCGGCTTCCTGATAGCGCAGGATCTCCGAGGTCAGACGATCCGAGAGGCCGAGGCCGCCCGACTGCGCCATCACCTTGGCGTACTCTTCGTTGAGCAATCCGCGAAAGGCATTGGCGCCGGGGCCGCCGCCGAAGGGATCATCCTCGCCAACCTGGGCGAACATGGCCTCCATCATCTGTGCCAGGAAGACGGATTCGAAGTCTTCTGCAGCCGCGCGGGCGGCCTCCGGCGTGGTGGCGGTTGTCTGGGCTGTGGCGCCGCCCGAGCGCGATGCGCTCAGTGCCTGATTGAGTTGAAGGTCGAGCAGGCCGTCCATTACAGCACCTCGATTTCGGCTTGCAGCGCACCGGCTGCCTTGATCGATTGCAGGATGGTGATCATGTCGCGCGGTGTGACACCGAGGGCATTGAGCCCGTCGACCAGCTCGCTGAGCGAGACGCCGCCATCGAGTACACCCAGCTGGGTATTGTCCTCGGCGACCGTGACATCGGTGCGCGGCAGGACCACGGTCTCGCCCTCGGAGAAGGGCGCCGGTTGGCTGGCGATCGGGTTCTCGCGGACGGTAATCGTCAGATTGCCCTGGGCGATCGCCACGGTGGAGACGCGGACATTCTCGCCCATCACGATAGTGCCGGTGTTCTCGTCAATGATGATGCGCGCCGGCTGGTCTGGCTGGACCCGCAATTGCTCGATCTCCGAAAGAAGGTCAATCATGTCGCCGTTATAGGAAGCCAGACGGGTCAGTTCGACGGTCGACGGGTTGGTCGCCCGCGCCGCTGCAGCGCCCATGAAGGCGTTGATGACGTCGGCCATGCGCCGGGCAGTGGTGAAGTCGGGATTGCGCAGCGACAGCCGCAGCGAGGTCCGGTTGGCGATTTCCTGCCAGGGGTCGACACCGGTGCCGTCGAACGGGTTCTCGACCAGGGCGCCATTGGCGATGCGGCCGCTGGTCGGCACGCCGCGCGTCACAGAGGCAGCATCGCCGCCTGCCGAGAAGCCGCCAATGGTCAGCGTGCCCTGGCCGACGGCCCAGGCCCGGCCATGGCTGTCGAACAGCGGTGTGCCGATAAGGGTGCCGCCCTGCAGGCTGCCGGCATCGCCGATCGCCGAGACGGTGACATCAATGCGTGATCCCTGCGAGGAGAAGGCCGGCAGCGTGGCTGTCACCATCACGGCTGCGATATTGCGTGTGTTGAGGCTGGCATCGCGGGTGTTGACGTTGAAATGCTCCAGCATCGCGTTAAGCGACTGATTGGTGAAGCTCGAATTGCGCAGCGAGTCGCCCGTGCCGTCGAGCCCGACCACAAGGCCATAACCGACCAGGTGATTGTCGCGGACATCCTCGACATCAACCATGTCCTTGATTCGGGACGAGGCGAGGGCAGGCACCGACAACAGACAGGCGGTCAGGAGGGCGATGATCAGACGCATTTTGCAGTCTCCGGAATGATACGGGATGTGCATTGCGAAGCCTGTGCCAGTTGCTCTCTGGCCGGATATAAAATTAACTGCGCAAAATCAGTTATTTGCGATGTCGGGGCTTCGGGCTTCAGGCGGTAAAACTGACCGGTTGCGCCAATCGCCGGGCAGGATTTGCCGGGCAGGAGTGCCGGGTTAAGTCTCTGTTAACGGCGGCGGCGCATCCCTGATAACTGTCCAACAGGAAGCGATTCTCGTCATGAAAGTCACAGGCCCACGCTCAGCGAGCTCAGTTTCATCCAGCAAGCGGACCTCCGGTTCCCGCGCCGGTGGTGACAGCTTCACGCTGGAACAGGCCGCTCAATCGGCTTCGGCGATGGCGGCCGCGCCGATGTCGGGGGTCAATTCCGTCGATGCCATTCTGGCACTGCAATCGGTTGGCGACTTCACCGAAGCGCGCAAACAGGCGACCGGCCGGGCGATGAATCTGCTCGACGTGCTCGATGAGCTGAAGCTCTCCCTGCTTGAGGGTGGATTGCCGAAAGCCAAGCTGGTGGCGCTGATGAATCTGTTACAAACCCGGCGCGACGACACCAATGATGCCGGGCTTGAAGCCGCGCTCGATGAGGTCGAGATCCGGGCCGCGGTAGAACTCGCCAAATTTGGCTGATCGCGCTGCTGCCGCAAGCGCGTACTGACACCATTCCGTCAAACTGGTCAGATATTTGCTAGTGGACCGTTCCGGGCCAACAGCGTCACCGCGTTGACTTGCAGGACACCGTGCATATGCTCCGCCCGCTTTCTGGGGGAGCGCCTGTTGGCTGATAAAAGTTGAGTAGAGGGCGATGATGGAATCCGAACCGATCGAACTCCCCGCGGGCTATATGCCCAGCGACGACGAGCCGTTCATGAATGAGCGGCAGAAGGAATATTTCCGTCTCAAGCTGCTGGCCTGGAAGGAAGATATCCTCCGGGAGAGCAAGTCGACGCTGACCAATCTGCAGGAAGACATGGGCGCTCTGCCCGATATCGCCGACCGTGCCTCGACCGAAACCGACCGGTCGCTGGAACTGCGCGCCCGCGATCGCCAGCGCAAGCTGATCTCCAAGATCGACAGTGCCCTGCGCCGCATCGAGGACGACAGTTACGGCTATTGCGAAGAGACCGGTGAGCCGATCAGCCTGGCCCGTCTCGATGCCCGTCCGGTTGCGACCCTCAGCCTCGAGGCGCAGGAGCGTCACGAACGCAAGGAACGCGTCCACCGCGACGACTGACCGGTTCCCGCTTTATCTGATTTCTCCAAAAAAAAGGGCCGCCACGACGAAGCGTGACGGCCCAGATGTGCCCGATGGTGGCGGGATTTCGTCCTAGAACGGCATCAGGATATTGTAGAGTTCCTGACCATAGCTGGGGCGCTGGACTTCCGAGAGATGTCCGCGTCCGCCGTAGGAAATTCTGGCTTCGGCAATCTGTGTGTGACTGATGGTGTTGTCGGACCCGATGTCCTGGGGCCGTGCGATGCCGCTGATCAGCAATTCACGCACCTCATTATTGACCCGCACTTCCTGACGCCCGGCCAGCACCAGATTGCCGTTCGGCAGGACCTGGGTGACGATGGCGGCGATCGTCAGCGAGATGGACTCGCCGCGATTGACCGTTCCTGTGCCCGATGTCGAGGAACTCGAACCGAGGCTCGTCAGGGAAGACGGGTCGATACTGTCATTGAAGAAACCGGTCAGATCGATTCCGAAGAACTCGGTCAGATCGGAATCCTCGGCGGCGGTGCGCGAGCGGCTGGTGGTGTTGTTAAGCTGGGCGCTGTCGGAGATGTCGATATTGACCGTCAGAATGTCGCCGATGCGGGCGGCGCGGGGGTCACCGAAGAAGGTCGGCGAATTGGCGCTCCACAGCGAGTTGGTCTGCGTGGCCGGCAGACGGCCCGGCATCACCGGCATCGGGATTTGCGATGGCCCGGATCCGGCCAGTACGGCCGGGTTCTCGATCGGTCTCATCGGCGGTGTCTGTCCGACCTGGGACAGGCGCGTGGTGGCACCACAGGCCTGCAGGGCGAGCGCGGCGACGACGATGGCGGCGATTTTGCGGATCATGATGTTCTCCCGAACCTAGAAGCTGGCGGCAGGGCTGGCGAAGACGCGGGCGCGGCCGGGACCGTCCACCATGGCTTCCACCGTGCGGTTGGATTGCAGATTGACGAAGCGGATGAGTTCGCCGTCGGCGGCGTTTTCGAGGGCGCGGGCCCTGACGCTGAGCTGGATGCCGCGGGCTTCGAACATCAGGGTGACCAGATCGCCGCGATTGACCAGGATGGCGTCCTGCAGGTCATAGCCACGCAGGGGTTCGCTGGCGCGCAGCGCGCGGCGGGCCTGGTGGCCGATGATCGCGTCGGGATCGAGCACCGAGTCCGGCCGAATCCGGTCACTGCGCAGCGAGACCCAGCGAATATTGTCGGCCCGGACGACCTCATTGGCGGCAACGGGCTGGACCAGGACCGGGATGTCGATGGTTTCGAAGGCGCGCCCGGTCACGCGGACCGGTTCGGCCCCGTCATAGGGCGTGATCTCGGCGCTGAGCATGCCCGAGCGTGGATCATAGTTGAGCGCGTTGATCTGTGGTCCGCCAACCGTATCGACCGGTGCATGCAGGGCGAGGTTGGAATTAGACAGCTGGACTTCGTGCTGGCCGCCCTCGCGGGCAAACAGCTCGCCCTCGATCATGCCGGTCAGTTCCCCGGCATCGACGACCCGGCTGGCCCGCGACACGGTCAGTCGAAGCAGGCCGGACGCATTGGCCCAGTCGAGCTCGTGATCGGCAGCGATGCGGCTGACATAATTGACGTCGAGCGCGATGCGCGAGCCCGGCGCGGGTGAGCGCGCCAGCACGGTGGCCGCTTCCGGTCCGTTGAACTCGAACAGGTCCCCAAGCGTGATCTGCGGGCCTTCGACGACCAGCGATTCGCGCAGGAAGACAGGCTCTGATGCAAGGGCCGGTGCCGTGGTGAGGCAGGCGAGGGCGATGAGGCTGGCGCGGATCATCTATCGGTCCTCCTAGCGAAGGTTCGAGGTGGCGGACATCATCTCGTCCGATGCGGTAATGACGCGGGCATTCATTTCATAGGCGCGCTGTGCCTGGATCAGCGAGGTGATCTCGGTCACCGCATTGACGTTGGAGGCTTCGACAAAACCCTGCATGACATAGCCATAGCCCGGCGAACTCGGCGTGCCGGTGGCGGCCGCGCCGGAGGCGGCGGATTCGAGGAAGAGATTGTTCCCGATCGCTTCCAGGCCGGCATCATTGTTGAAGGTCGAAAGCTCGAGCTGGCCGACCGTTTGCGGATCGGTCTGGCCGTCGATCAGCGCCTGGACCTGCCCCTGCTCATTGATGGCGACGCTGCGGGCCCCTTCCGGGATCACGACGCCTGGCGCGACGGTGTAGCCATCCGCGGTGACGATTTCGCCTTCCGGGCTGACGGCGAAACTGCCGGCGCGGGTGTAGGCGTCATTGCCATCGGGCATCTGGATACGGAAATAGCCGTCGCCATTGATCGCCAGATCGAACGGGTTGCCGGTATTGGCCAGCGAGCCCTGTTCGGTGATGCGGTAGATCGAGGCGGTCTGCACCCCGAGGCCGACCTGGATCCCGGTCGGGACGATCGTGCCGGAGTCCGAGGAGCTGATCCCCATCTGCTGGACGTTCTGGTAGAGCAGATCCTGGAACTCGGCCCGCTGGCGCTTGAACCCGGTGGTGTTCATATTGGCGAGATTGTTCGAGATCACCTCGACATTGAGCTGTTGGGCCTGCATGCCGGTGGCGGCTGTCATGAGAGAGCGCATATCGGTTCTCTTTCCTCTTAGACCTTGCCGAGGCGCTCAATGGCGCGACGGTTGATGTCTTCGGTTTGTTCGATGAATTTCGAGACGGACTGGTAGCTGCGCATCACGGTCATCATGTCGGTCATTTCGACCACGGGCTGGACATTGGAGGCCTCGACGAAGCCCTGACGGACGGTGGGGGCGAAGGCCGCCTCCGGTGTATTGCGACCGTCGGCATTGTCGGTCTGGACGTAGCGGCCACTGCCCTGTTTCGACAGGCCGGCCAGGTTGGCGACCTCGAACACGCCCAGCCGCGCCACCTCGACCCCGTCCTGCATGACAGCGCCCGTTTCGGTGATGCTGGTGCTGTTGGCGGAAGGATTAAGCATGATCGGGCTGCGGCTGACGGCATCGAGCACCGGCGCACCGTCATGGGCGGCAAGCTGACCGTTATTGTCGAGGTGGAAGCGACCGTCGCGGGTATATTGCTCGGCACCGTTCACCTCGACCGCAAAGAAGCCCTCGCCCTCGATCGCAACGTCGAAGGTGCGGCCGGTGGCCTGCAGCGCGCCCTGGCGGAAATCGCGGCCCATGCCCCAGACATCGACATATTGCAGGTCGGTGGGGCCATCGGCCTGTTCAGCCGTTGGCGCCGCGATGTTCTCGACCAGAAGTGATTCGACCTTGAAGCCCGCCGTATTGGCGTTGGCGATGTTGTTTGCGACCACATCCATCGCCTGGCGCAGGGCCATTTGGCGCGAGAGGCCGATCATCAGGGCATTATCCATGGGCATATTCCGTTCTGGATGCCGAAGTTCGCCACGGTCTGCGGCGTCAGTCCCATTCATTGCATCCGCCGTGCCAAGGTTAATGTCGCGCGAAATCAGTGGCTTGATGCAGGTGGTGGTCTGAAGGTCCAGCCTTGCGGGGGCAAACCTGTCCGGGCAACTGGGCAGGAATTGCCGGTTCCGGGGCCAAGGCTACGGAGTGTTAACCGCGCTGGCCGTTAATCATGGAAAGCGATTCCCTTGCTGGAGACCGTCATGGCCGACGAAGCCGACCAAAATGAAGATGAAGACGGCAGCGAAGCCGAAACCAAGCCGAAGATGGGCATGCTCAAGCTGGGCCTGTTCATTGGCCTGCCCGCGATCATCCTTCTGTTGGCCGGGGTGGCCGGCTTCATGATGTTTGCCGGTGGCGGCGAGGATGAAGCTGTCATGGAGGCGGTGCTCGACGAACACGGTGAGCCCGTGCTCGACTCGCATGGTCAGCCCGTCATGGCGGATGCGTCCGGCGGCCACGGGGCACCGGAGCCGGAGCATGAGGCGCAGGCCTATTACTTCCCCCTGCGCGATGCCGATGGCGCCGAGGATCCGATCATCACCAATATCCGTTCGGTCGATGGCCGCCCGGTGACGGTGATGTTGAAGATCACGCTGGAATCATCCAATCCGGACTTCGGCCAGGTCATCGATGCCCACATCGATCCGATCATGGACCAGTTCATCATGTTCCTGCGCGAATTGCGTGAGGACGATCTCTACGGCTCGGCGGGAATGCACCGGGTGCGTCTGGAACTGTTACGGCGCGTGAATCTGGCGATCGAGCCGGAACACGCTGATGCCGTGCTGATCCAGGAATTCATGATTGTCGATTAGGACTCAACTGCATGTCTGACGATATGGACCAAGATGCGCTCGCTGCCGAATGGGAAGCGATGGCCGAGGACGGCGATGATCTCGATCTCGCCTCCGAATGGGAGGCCATGGTCGGCGGTGACGATGATTCGTCCGACATGCCCCAGGGCGGCGGTGCGCAGGAACGCATCCTCAACCAGGACGAGATCGACAGCCTGCTCGGCTTCTCGCTCTCCGACGATGACGCGGCCGACAAGTCGGGCATTCGTGCGATCATCAATTCGGCACTGGTCTCCTATGAGCGCCTGCCGATGCTGGAGATCGTGTTTGACCGGCTGGTCCGGTTGATGACGACGAGCCTGCGCAATTTCACCTCGGACAATGTCGAGGTCAGTCTCGACAATATCTCCTCGATCCGGTTCGGCGACTATCTCAACTCGATCCCGCTGCCGGCGATCCTGGCGGTGTTTCGTGCCAAACAGCTCGACAATTACGGTCTGCTGACCGTCGATTCCAATCTGATCTATTCCATCGTCGACGTGCTGCTCGGCGGCCGCCGCGGCACCTCGGCCATGCGCATTGAGGGGCGCCCCTACACCACGATCGAACGCATGCTGGTGCAGCGCATGATCGAGGTCGTGCTCGGCGATGCCAAACAGGCCTTCCAGCCGCTGACCGAGGTCGATTTCGATCTCGAGCGCGTCGAGACCAATCCGCGCTTTGCCGCCATTGCCCGGCCGGCCAATGCCGCCATTCTGGTCAAGCTGCGCATCGATATGGAAGACCGCGGCGGGCGCATCGAGCTGCTGCTTCCCTATGCGACGCTCGAGCCGATCCGGAAAATGCTGCTGCAGCAATTCATGGGTGAGAAATTCGGTCGCGACAATATCTGGGAAGGCCACCTGGCCACCGAGCTGTGGTCGACCAAGATGGAAGTCCACGCCGTGCTCGACGAGCAGCGCGTGACGCTGGGCCGGGTGATGGATCTCAAGGTTGGCGACACGCTCTTCCTCGATGCCTCGCCGACCAGTGAAGTGGAGTTGCGTTGCGGCAATGTGCCGTTGACGCGTGGCCGTATGGGCCGACTCGGACATAGCGTAGCCCTGCGCCTGAGCGGTCCGCTCTCGCCGGTGGCCAAAAAAGCAATGATGAGGTTCGCATGACGCTCGCAGGTTTGATTTTCGAAGGGCTGGTTGCCGCCTTGTTGCTGGTGGCTGTCGTCATGTGCTGGCGGGTCGATCGCCGCCTGAATGCGCTCAAGCGCGGCCAGGACGGCGTCCGTGAGGGCGTTATCGCGCTGAACGAGGCAACCGACCGGGCGCGGGCCAGCCTGGCGGCGCTGGAACGGGCGACGACGGAGTCGGGCGAGGTGCTGCACGCGCGCGTGCTCGAGGCACGGGGGCTGGCTGAGGAGCTGCGCCTGATGACCGGCCATGCTGACCGCACCGCCGAGACAATTTCGCGCCGGCCGCAACGCCGCCGCGCTTCGGAAATCTTTCCCGAAGGTGCCGGCTCGTCCGTCATCAACGGCCTCAAGGATGTGAGATAGTCCGCTATGCGTGAACCGATGCGCCTGCTCGCTGTCCTCGCTATTCTGATGGGCGGCCTGTTCGCCCTCAAGGCGATTTCCGTCACCAATGGGGCTGCCGACTGGTGGCAGGCCCAGGCCGCGACGATGGAGCAGCAGGGATCCGGCGATGCGCCGGCCAGTGCGCAGGATGATGCCGAGCCGGAGGCCGCGGCGCCGATCACCCTGGGCGCCGCCGCGCCGCAGGAGCCGGCCGCCGCCGCGATCAACCCGTCCGAAGAATTCGCCGCCCGCATCGCCAATGGTGTCCGCACCGCCGACGAGGAGCGGGTGATCTATCGTCTGCGCGAGCGTTCGATCGAGCTCGACCGGCGCGAGAGCGAGCTGGAGACGCGCGAAGCCTTGATGCTGGCCATGGAACAGCGCGTCGACACCAAGATCGGTGAGCTCAATGAATTGCGTGCCCAGATCGAAAGCCTGGCCGGCGATCTGACCGAGCGTGAGTCCGAGGACATGAATGTCATTGTCTCCTGGTATGCCGCCATGGATGCCGGTGACGCCGCGACGCGGATTTCCAGTCTCGATCTGGATACCCAGCTGCAGATCGCCTCGCGCATGTCACAACGCACCTTCGGCGGCATTCTCGCCGAGATGACGCCGCTGGCAGCGGCCAGCCTGACCGAGCGCATGGCCGCGCGCAGCAATCTCCCGGACACCGTGGCCGAGCTGGAGGCGCGGATTGCCGAAGGCGGCTAGACATATCGGCTCCCTGTCCGGTCTGGCGCTCGCCTGTCTGCTGAGCTCGACCGCCCTGGCACAAACGTTCGGCGATGTCCGCGTCGAGCGTTCCGGTGCCACTGCGCGCATTATTCTCGATTATGAAGACGATATCGGTGGTGCGGCGCCCTCAGCCACTGCTGCCGTTGAACATTCCGTCCTGATTGTCCGCCTGAGCGAGGCCCTGCAGGCCGACATCGCTTCACTGGCCGACGAGATTGGCCCGCTGGCAGCGCGGGCGCGGCTCGATGCTGACGGCGCGACCTTGCGCATCGCCCTGACCGCTCCCGTCGAGACCCGTATCTCCAACAGTTATGAGCAGGTGGCGATCGATCTGGCACCGCCGGGCACACCGGCACTGGCGCCGATCGTCTCGCCGCGTGAACAGGCCGAACGCGAGGCCGCGGCGCGGGCCGCCGAAATTGCCGCCAATACGCCAGCGGGGCCGCCGCCGATCGATCCGGTCCCGGTACGATACCGCGTCGGCCAGACCACTGAGTATACAAGGCTGGAGCTGATCTGGCCGCACGCCGTCCCGTTCGAGCTCAGCCAGAGCGGTGATATTGCCGAACTGCGCTTCAGCGAGCCAGCGGAGATCTCGCTCGGCCGGCTGACCGGGTCGCCGCCGAATTTCCTGCGTTCGGCCTCGCAGCAGCGTGAGGGCAATGACTGGACCCTGCGACTGGAGCTCGAGCCCGGTGTGCAGGCGCGGGCCTGGGCCGATGGTGCGCGGGTCAATATTGATTTGCCTGACCCGGCCGCGGCCGATGCGAACGCCTTGCTGGCGCAAATGGCCAGTCTGGGCACGCAGGCCAATACGCCGCCCGGGCCACAGACTATCGTGCCCGGGGCTGATGATTCTGTTCCCGCCACGCCCGGTGACGCGGCTGCGGGGCAGGGCATTGACCCGGTCCGCCTGGCTGTCGATGCACAGCCGGATGGTGCCGGCCCGTCGGACATCGCGCCGGCAGAGCCCGTGGTACCGGCAGCGACACTCGATCCGGTGCCCGAGAATGGCATTGTCGCGGTCAGTCTCGCCGAGTCGAATGGCGATTTGCGCGCTGAATTCCCATGGGCGGCCCCGGTCGGCGCCGCGATCTTCCGGCGGGGCGATGCGATCTGGATCGTGTTCGACGCTGCGGCCGCATTGCAGCTGGGCGATTTCCCGCGTGGACCGCAGGCGCATATCCGCGATTATGAAATTCTCCAGGGTGCTGATTATTCAGCACTGCGCCTCGTCGCCTCGGGCGTGACCCAGGCCGAGGCCCGCATCGATGGCGGGCGCTGGATCATCGTGTTCAGCGACCAGATCGACGCACCGCCGCGCCCGATCCAGATCCGCCGCGATGCCCGGCGTGACCGGCCGGGCCGTATCCTGATCGGGCTCGATGGCGCCCATGCGATCCGCTGGGTCCCGGACCCTGTGGTTGGTGACCGCATTGCTGTCGTGACCGCGACCGGCCCGGTCCAGGGGCTGGTCTCGCGGCGCGACTTTGTCGGCGGCGCCCTGTTGCCCTCGGCTCATGGCGGCGCGGTGGAAGTCATCGCCGAGGACCTCGAGCTGGGCTTGATCGGTGCCGGCGCCGCGATCGGACGTCCCGGAGGTCTCGACCTGACGCCGGCCGGTGGGCCCGTCAGTGCGAGCGGTGCCAATGCCGCGGCGATGGCGTCGCCGGCGATGATGCATTTTGCGGAGTGGCGGGGAGAGGGGCCGTTTGCGCCGGCCTGGAATGCACGCCTGCGCCAGTCGGCCCTCGAGGACAGCTCTGAAAGCCGTATCGCCCTGGCGCGCTTCCTGCTGGCGCGCAATATGGCCCCGGAAGCGCTCGGCATGCTCGATCTTGCCGTCGATGGCGAGCCTCAGCTTGGCAATGATTCCGGGGTTCGCGCATTGCAGGCCGTCGCGTCTTACCAGATGTACCGTCTTGACGATGCCGCCGGCTATCTCGCGGATCCCTCATTATTGCTCGACCCGGCTGCCGATCTGTGGCGCGGCATGGTCGCTGTCGGTCAGGAGCGCTGGCCGGACGCGCGCCGGCGACTGCTGGCCGGCCAGGCCGTGGCGGGCGCCTACCCGCCGGAATGGCAGGCCCGTTTCGCGGTTGCCCAGGCTCGCGCCGCGCTGGAACTCGGTGATATCGCGGCCGCCCAGGATTATCTCTACAGTGTCGACGCGGGTGAACCCGATCGCCGCACCCGGCTGGATGCGGCCTATATCGCGGCCCGGGTGGAAGCGGAAATGGGTAATCTGGATGAAGCCATCCGCCGTTTCGAAAACCTCGCCGAGTCCGGCGTGCCGCCGCTGGAGGCGCGGGCGCTGTACGAACTCTACCGGCTGAAGGTCGCCGATGGCCGCATGCCGCGAGACGAGGCGATCGACGGGCTCGAGAATCTCCGCTTCCGCTGGCGTGGCGACACGATTGAACTTGAGACCGTGCGCCTGCTCGGCGAACTTTATGTCCAGTCCGGCAGCTTTGCGCGTGGTCTGGAGACCATGAGCACGGCACAGTCACGTTTCCCCGAAACCGAGGCCGGGCGCCGGATCGGCGAGGATATGGTCTCGATCTTCCGCCGCCTTTTCCTTGACGGCGAAGCTGACCGTATGGATCCGGTCGAGGCTGTCGCGATCTTCTACCAGTACCAGCACCTGGCCCCGATCGGCTCCGATGGTGACCGCATGATCCGGCGCCTCGCCGACCGACTGATTGCCTTCGACCTGCTTGGCCCGGCCTCCGAATTGTTGCAGCATCAGGTCGGTTGCCACCGCATCAGCGAGGGCAGTGATTGCACCTACCGCCTGCGCGAACCGACGGCGCGGGCGCGTGTCGCGACCGATCTCGCCGTGGTCTATCTGATGGACCACCGCTATGAGGACGCCCTCAACACCATCCGCAGCTCACGCGTCGCCGGTCTGCCCGAAGCGCTGGTCGACGAGCGTTACCTGCTTGAGGCCCGTGCCCTGTCCGAGCTGGGCCGCCACGAGCAGGCGCTGGAACTGATCCAGGATGACCAGTCGCCGGCCGCGGCCCGGTTGCGGGCCGATGTGACCTGGGCGCAGCGGGACTGGCCCAATACCGGCCGCCGCCTCGAGGCGCTGCTCGGTAATCGCTACCAGGATGCCGCCCCGCTGACCCCGTCGGAACAGTCCGATCTCGTTCGCGCGGCCATCGCCTATTCAATGTCGGGAGACCGCGCCGCGGCCGGCCGTCTGGGGCGCCGCTATGGTGAGGCCATGTCGATCACCGAGGGGGGCGCCGCCTTCGAGGTCCTGACGGATGATGATATCCCGCCGGGCAATGTCCGCTTCTCGGACCTGGCGGCGCGAATTGCCAGCATCGATACGCTCGACGCCTTCATGGAACCCTTCCGGGCCCGCTTCAATAATGGTGGTGGGCCAGCCTGATCCAGTCAGGTGAGGCTCTACGGGCCGGCACTCCGGTTCAGCGCGGGATTGATGGCAGGTCCGTCGTCACCCGATCGTGCCGAAACTCTGCACCAGCGCGCCGGTGACCAGCCGCCAGCCATCGACCAGCACGAAGAAGATCAGTTTGAACGGCAGTGAGATGACCACGGGCGGCAGCATCATCATGCCCATCGACATCAGGATCGAGGCGACGACCAGGTCGATCACCAGGAAGGGGATGAAGAGCAGGAAGCCGATCTCGAAGGCGCGGCGCAATTCGGAAATCATGAAGGCCGGAGCGACGACGAAGAAGGAGGCATCGGCCGGGGTTTCGGGCACGCCTTCCTGCGACATGCCGATGAACAGGCCGAGATCATCCTCGCGGGTATGCATCAGCATGAAGGTCTTCACCGGCCCGGTGGTGAGATCAAAGGCCTCGGTGAGCTCGATCTCGTTGTTCAGCAAGGGCTCGATACCCTCATTATAGGACTGGGTGAAGACCGGCGCCATGATGAAGGCGGTCAGGAAGATCGCCAGGCTGACCAGGACCGCATTGGGCGGGCTCTGCTGCAGGCCAAGCCCGGTACGCAACAGCGACAGCACCACCGTGATGCGCACGAAACTGGTCGTCATGATGACGATCGACGGTGCCAGCGACAGGACCGTCATCAGGGCGACGAGCTGGAGCACGCGTTCGGTCAGCCCGCCTTCGGTGCCGGTATCGAGCGTGATCGACTGGGCCTGGGCGCCGCCGCCAAACAGCAGGGCGGCGCCGATCGCAAACAGGGCGAGATAGAGCCAGAACGCTTTTTTCATGCCCCGGTATCCCCGTGATCCAGTGTTGTCTCGGCTGGCAGCTCATGGCTGGCCAGGATGGTTTCGCGTTCGGCGCCGAGCAGAAGAATGTGTTCGCGCTCATCGCAGCGCAGGATCACGACGCGCCGGCGCGGATCGATGATCAGCGTCTCGGAGATCGCCAGGCGGCGGGTGGTCGGTCTCAGGGCGCGCAGGCCGGTGACGCCCTGCAGAATCCAGCCGCGCTGCACGGCATAGCCAAACAGGCCCATGGCGCCGAGCAGGCCCAGCAGGACCATCAGCGCGAGCAGGTATTGGTTCCAATCGATGATATCGTTCATGGACAGGGCCGCGTGTCGCTTCCCTTCGCCTTGTGGGCCGATGCGGTTAAGCCAGCGTTAACCGTGCGGGCGCAGCCTGAATGCCAGCCACAAAGCGATTCGCCATGCGACCCGATGACGTGCCCGTACTGGGCGTTTTGAAGCAATCAATGAGTTTTCACGCCCAGCGTCAGCGGGTGATTGCGGAAAATGTCGCCAACGCCAATACACCCGGCTATGTCGCCCAGGATCTCGACCAGAACGCCTTCCAGCGTGAACTGCAGGATCTGTTGCAGGCCCGTGCCGGCGGCAGCACAGCGGCGCGCGGCGCTGCAAGTGTCCCGGCGCTGAGTTCGCCCACGCGCCAGTGGCAGTCACAGGATGCGCCGGATTCCGAGACCACGGTCAACGGCAATTCGGTCGTGCTCGAGGAGCAGATGATCCGGGCCAATGAAAACCGGCTGGAATACGAGAGCGCCCTGAGCCTCTACCAGAAAAGCCTGAGCATGATCCGCACGGCGATCCGCCAGTCCGGTCGATAAGTGAGAGATTGAGTCATGGGAAACGCATCAGACGCAATGCAGGTTTCGGCATCGGGCATGCGGGCCCAGGCGGCCCGGATGCGGATTATCTCCGAGAATATCGCCAATGCCGATTCGACGGCACGCGAGGCCGGGGGTGATCCGTATCAGCGCCAGATCCCGGTGTTCGATACCGAGCTTGACCGGGCCACCGGGATCAATCGCGTCCGCATGACCGATGTCGCGCAGGACACGTCCGACTTCACGCTCGAATTCGATCCGGGCCATCCGGCCGCCGACGCCGATGGCTATGTCCGCACCTCCAACGTCAACATGTTGGTGGAAATGATGGATATGCGTGAGGCGATGCGGACCTATGAGGCCAATCTGAACATGATTGAAAACAGTCGCAGCATGCAGCAGCGTGCGCTTGATCTTCTGCGCCGCTAGCGCACAACGCTCAGAACGAGTTTGAAGGAGCCAGACCATGGCAGCCGATCTTACCGGAGTACAGGCCTACCAGGCCGCGATCCGTTCCGCCCAGAATGTTGCCGGCGGCAGCGACAAGGTCGAATCGTCGGAATTCGATTTCGGCAATATGGTCGCCGATGCGATCAACCAGACCTCGGGTGCGCTGGGCAATGCCGAGCAGCTGACGGCTGCCTCGGCCACCGGACAGGCCGAACTGGTCGATGTGGCCACCGCCGTTTCGGCCGCCGAGATTTCGCTGGAAACCATGGTCGCGGTTCGTGACGAAGTGGTTCGCGCCTATCAGGAAATCCTGCGCATGCCGATGTAGGCTTGCTGCAGCGTCTGCCAACAAAAAGGGCCGCCCGACTGGATCGGGCGGCCCTTTGTCTGTCTGACTGCCAAGCCTAGTGCGGGGTGGCAGCAATATAGTCCTGGACGCGCTCCTCCAGGATCGCCAGCGGCATGGCGCCCTGGGTCAGGACGACATCGTGGAAGTCGCGGATATCATAGGCTTCACCGAGCTCGGCTTCGGCGATGCCGCGCAGGCGCAGGATTTCCAGCATGCCGATCTTGTAGGCATTGGCCTGGCCTGGATAGACGACATATCGATCGATCGCATTCTCGACATCGCCCTGCGGGTTGGGCGTGTTTTCGGCGAGATAGTCGACGGCGTCCTGGCGTGACCACTGGTGGTGGTGAATGCCGGTGTCGACGACGAGACGGCAGGCGCGCCACAGCTCCATCGCCAGTCGGCCAAAGTCGGAATAGGGGTCGGAATAGAAGCCGAATTCGCGCGGCAGATATTCGGTGTAGAGACCCCAGCCCTCGGTATAGGCGGTGTAGCCGCCAAAGCGCCGGAAGGAGGGCACGCCTTCGAGTTCCTGCATGATGGCCAGCTGCATGTGGTGGCCTGGAATGCCCTCATGATAGGCGAGCGCTTCCATCTGGTAGGTCGGCATGTCGGCCATGTCGCGCAGATTGGCGTAATAATAGGCCGGCCGTGAACCGTCCGGCGCCGGGCGGTTGTAGAAAGCCTTGCCGGCCGAGGCTTCGCGGAAGGCTTCGACCCGGCGCACTTCCAGCTCGGCGCGCGGGAAAGTGTTGAACATTTGCGGCAGGGTTTCACGCATGGTGTCGATCAGCGCCGTGGCGTCGGCGAGATAGGCGGTGCGGCCGGCCTCGTCATTGGAATAATAGAATTGCGGGTCGGTGCGCATGAACTCGAAGAAGTCCTGCAGGGAGCCCTCGAAGCCGACCTGGTCCATGATGCCGCGCATTTCGTCGTGGATGCGGGCGACTTCCGACAGGCCGAGCTGGTGGATTTCCTCGGCCGAGATATCCATCGTGGTGTAGCCGTTGAGCAGGTAGTTGTAGAACTCACCGCCATCGGGATGTTTCCAGACACCATCATCGCCGGTGGCGCTCTCGGCCTGTTCCTCGAACAGGGCGATGACGCGCTGGTAAGCCGGCTGGACGACCTCGCGCAGGGCCGTTGAGGCTTCGGCGAGCAGGCGGTCGCGTTCGGCATCCTCGAGGCCGAGACGGGTCACCTTGGCGCGGAAATCCGCCATCAGCGGGCTGTCTTCGCCATCCGCGAACGGGGCGCCGGAAATGATATTGCGCGCCGTCGCGATCATCGGCTCATAGGTCCAGTCCGGCGTCGAGACGCCGAGCGCGAAGGAGCGCCGCGAGTTCTCGATATTCTGGTCCATCCAGGGGCCCAGATTGCGCAGGCGGCCGATATAGGCCTCGGCATCGGCGACGGTGTCGACGCGGTGATTATTGATCAGGAAGGTCGGCGCATTCATGTGCGGACCCGAGCGCGGCGTGAAGGTATAGCCATGATCGGCCCAGCGCTGACCATCGGCCTCGCGTTGCACGTCATATTCGAACAGGCGCCAGGAGATCTGCGCACTGTCATCGAGCGAATCGAAGTCGAAATTCTCGTGCATATAGGCGAGATCGGCCTGGCTCAGGGCATAGGATTCCAGGTCGAAGGCCGGCGAGGCATCGCCCCACTGGTCGTAATTGGTCTTGCGGCCGAGGAAGGTCTGCATCATCGGCGAGCGGCCGACATCGCGCTGGAAGATGTCCTCGAACCAGGCATTGAGGCGCTCGGATTCAGCGGCGACGGCCTGGGTGTCGACAGCCGGTGCCGTGTCCGGAGCCGGAGTGGCTGCAGGGGCTGGTGCCGCTGCGGTATCGGTGTCCGAGCCGGTCGGGCCGGAACAGGCGGCCAGCAGGGCAGCCATGGCGGTGCCGGCGAGGAGGGGTTTGAACTGTTTCATCTCTTGTCTTCCTATTGCGCGGTCCCGGCCCGTTTGGCCGCGACATAATCATTGACGAGCTCGGTGAGGACCGGCAGCGGCAGCGAGCCATTTGTCAGCACCACATCATGGAACTCGCCATAATCGAAGGCATCACCCAATTCCTGCTGCGCGAAGTCCCGCAGCGCCTGGATGCGCATCTGGCCGGTCTTGTAGGCGGTCGCCTGACCCGGCCAGACGATATAGCGCTCGACCTCGCGGGTGATCTCCTCCTCGGTGAAGGAGGTGTTGGAGCGCAGATAATCGATCGCATCCTCGCGTGACCATTGCATGGCGTGGATGCCGGTATCAACTACCAGCCGGCCGGCCCGCCACAGCTCGTAGGCGAGGCGTCCGAAATCCTGATAGGGGTCGGTGAACATGCCCATATCCTTGCCCAGGCTCTCGGAATACAGCGCCCAGCCCTCGCCAAAGGCAGGCAGGTAGAGCAGGCGCTGGAACATCGGCGCATCCGCCGCTTCCAGGGCCAGGGTCAACTGGAAGTGATGGCCCGGAATGCCTTCGTGATAGGCCAGCGTCTCCATCTGGTAGAGCGGCAGGTTACGCATGTTCAACGTGTTGGCGTAGAAGATGCCCGGCCGTGTGCCGTCCATGGTGCCGGTGTTGTAGAACGCGCTTGGCGCGCCGGCGGCGCGGTAGGGTTCGACCTGGCGGGCGACCAGCTCGCCGCGCGGCATGGTGTCGAAATAGTCTGGCAGGACGGTGCGGACGCGGTCGAAGATCGCGTCGATGCGGGACATGTATTCGGCACGGCCCTCATCGGTATTGGGCAGGTAGAACTGCTCGTCCGTCCGCATGAATTCGAAGAATTCCGCCAGGGAGCCCTCAAAACCCACCTGGTCCATGATGGAGCGCATCTCGTCATGGATGCGGGCGATCTCGTCGAGACCGGTCTGGTGGACTTCCTCCGGCGAGAGGTCGACCATCGTCGTGAATGTGGCGAGCTGGGACTGGTAATAGGCCTCGCCGCGCGGCAATTTCCAGGCGCCGTCGCGGTCATCGCTCATCTCGCGATGCCGCTCGAACATCGCCAGCAGCTCGGTATAGACAGGTCCGACCTGTTCCAGCAGCGCCGTCGTGGCGCGGGCAATCAAATCGGCCCTGGCGGCGTCCCCGATCTCGAGCGCCTCGACCTTGGCGGTGAAATCGGCCAGCAGCGGCGAGACCTCGCCGCTATCGTCGAAGGGCGCGCCGGCAACCAGCCGGGCGGTATTGTCGATCAGATAGGCAAAGGCGAAGCGGGGCGGAATGACACCGGCCCGGGCGCGGGCCTCGGCCTGATCCATCAATTCGCGCAGGATCGGACCCATGCCTTCGAGCCGGCGGATATAGGCCTCGGCCTGGTCCGGACTGGTGATGCGATGCTGGCTGATCAGCGTCGTCGCCATGCCGGTATGGGGGCCGAACATCTGGGTGAAGATATAGCGCTGGTCGCGGAAGCCGTAATTGCGGATCCCGGTTTCCTGCAGATATTCGAACACCCGGTAGGAGGCCTTCGCCTGGGCGTCGAGCGCGTCGAAATCGAATTCCTCATGCAGGCGGGCCAGACGCTCGATGCGGCGCTCATTGGTCGCGGCGGCATCGGCATCGTCAACCGGGTCCCAGCGGCCATAGGCATCGAGATCATCGACCCGGCCGAGCTGTGTCTGTGACTCCGGCGAGCGTGCCAGATCCTGTTCGAACAGGTCAGCGAACCAGGCGTTGAGCCGCTGCGATTCGGTCTGGGTGGCCGCGGCGCCCTGTTCGGCCGGCGCGGCCGTTTCGCCCGTTATTGGTTGCGATGGCGAACATGCTGCCATCAATGCGAACAGAGACACCGCCAAGGGTGCCTGGATCATGCGACGCATCTTGTTTCCCCGATGTCTGCCGCCGGCAGTCCTGCGAGGCTCTCGCCTGCGTCCGGCTTGGTCATTATCCGGACAATACCGTCAGCGGATATTCCGGCCCGGTCAAGACCCGCCTGCGGCAGTATTGCCCGGAGGGCGGGGCCGGAGGAGGGGGCCTCCTCCGGCACGCCGCATCACTCGGCGCTGCGCGCTGCGAGCTTGTCGGCGATATAGTCGTCCACCAGTTCCGCCAGCAGGGTCAGCGGCACCGAGCCATGCGTCAGCACGACATCGTGGAATTCGCCCCAGTCGAAATCATCGCCAAGCTGATCCATCGCGCGCTGGCGCAGGTCGAGAATGGTGAGCATGCCGATCTTGTAGGACACCGCCTGGCCCGGCCAGACGATATAACGGCGGATCTCGTTCTGGATATCGCTGTCGGCCATCGGCGTATTTTCGGTCATGTAGTCGACCGCTTGCTGCTCGCTCCAGTGCAGATCGTGAATGCCGGTATCGACGACCAGGCGGGCGGCGCGGAAGACCTCATAGGAGAGGCGGCCGAAATCCATGTAGGGGTCGGTAAAGAAGCCCATATCCTTGCCGAGATTTTCGGCATAAAGCGCCCAGCCCTCGCCATAGGCGGAATACCAGGTCAGGCGCTGGAACATCGGCGCGCTTTCGAGCTCCTGGGCCAGTGAGCTCTGGAAATGGTGGCCCGGAGCGCCTTCATGATAGGCGAGGGTCTCCATCTGATAGGTCGGGCTTTCCGCCATGTTCGCCAGATTGACGTAATAGGCGCCGGGCCGTGTGCCATCGAGCGAGCCGGGTTCATAGAAGGCGCCGGTCGCGGTGGTGATGCGGTATTCCTCGACGGCACGCACTTCCAGATCGGCAGCCGGCAATTGGCCGAAATAGTCCGGCGCCGCGTCCATGACGCGGTCAATGATGGCGGTGGCCTCGGCGAGATAGGCCGCGCGGCCCTCCTCGGTATCCGCATAATAGAATTGCGGATCGGTGCGCAGGAAGGCGAAGAATTCCTGCAGCGTGCCCTCAAAGCCGACCTGCTGCATGATGGCGCGCATCTCGCCATGGATGCGGGCGACCTCGTCGAGGCCGGTCTGGTGGATATCGGCCGCACTCAGGTCGGTCCGGGTCGTGTAATTGGTCAGCTGGCTGCGATAATACTCTTCGCCATCGGGCAGGGCCCAGGCGCCATCATTGCGGCCGTCGGCGAGCTCGGCATGCTGCCCCATCACCTCGATCAGATGCTGGTAGGCCGGCGCGACGCCATCGGTCAGCGCGGTGATCGCCCGGTCGATCAGGGCGGCTCTCGCGGCATCATCGATCTCGAGTGCTTCGACCTTGGCGCGGAAATCAGCCAGTAGCGGCGAATCCTCGCCACTGTCGTCGAAGGGCGCCCCGGTGATGAAGCGCTGCGCCGCGCCGATCACGATCGGATAGGCAAAGGCCGGCGCGATGATCCCGGCCTGTGCCTGCGCCTCGGCCTGGGCGGTGTGGATTTCGAGCGTCTCGCCCAGGCTGGACAGACGGCTGAGATAGGCTTCGGCCTGTTCGATGTTGTCGACCCGGTGATAGCCGATCAACAGGGTGGGCATGCCCGTATGCGGGCCGAAGAACTGGGTGAAGGTGTAGTTGTGGTCGCGGAACTCGCCCTGCTGGGCGTCGTTGGCGGCGATGAATTCGGCAAAGCGCCAGCTGACCTGGGCTTCTTCGGTCAGGGCGTCATAGTCGAAATTCTCCTGCATGTAGCGAAGGCGGTCAGCGGCACGCTGGAGCCCGGCCCGGAAGGCGGCTTCGGAGGGATCATCCCACTGGCCATAGGCGTCCAGATCATCGAGCATGCCCAGATAGGTCTTGCCCTCAGGCGAGAAGGCGAGCTCGGCGGCGAACTGCTCGTCGAACCAGGCATTGAGGCGTTCGGTCTCGGACTGCACGGCCGCGGTCGCGGTTTCGTGCCCCGTTTCAGTCGCGGCGGTCTCGGCCGGCGCAGCTGTGTTTTCGCCGGTCTGCGGTGAGCAGGCGGCGAGCAGGATCAGCGCGCTGCTGCCGGTCAGAAGTGATCGCAATGCCATGGTGGTCCATCCCCCTTGAAAGCCGAAAATTGACTCTTTCTTAACGCGACGCGGCGAAGCGTAAAGATAATTAACCGTAACCCCGATTCTCTTTGCCGGCCGAGGCGACACACGTGAACGGACCCGAAGTCCTCGACTTTGCACGCGATGCAATCTGGCTCACCCTCGCGATGGCCGGACCGATCATGCTGACCGGGCTGACCGTGGGGATCGTGATCGCCCTGTTCCAGGCCCTGACCCAGATCCAGGAAATGACGCTGGTCTTCGTGCCGAAAATCATCGCCATCTTCGTCTCGATGCTGATCTTCCTGCCCTTGATGGGGGCGCTGCTGTCCGGCTTCATGGCCTCGGTGATCGACCGGATCGTCAATCCATGATTCCCGACCTGCCAGGGCTGGTCTTCGCCGCCGGTCTGGTCTTCGCCAGGGTCGGCTCGATCCTGATGCTGATGCCGGGGTTTGCCGAGCCGAGCATACCGATGCGGATCCGGCTCTCCTTCGCCCTGCTGGTGGCGCTGATGCTCGGTCCGATCGTGTCACCCGCCCTGCCGCCTATGCCGGACCAGCCGCTGCCGATGGCCGGCCTGGTGATGGGCGAGATGCTGGTGGGGCTTATGATCGGCGGGATCGCACGCATCCTGATGTCGATGGCCGCCGTTGCGGGCCAGGTGATCGGCATGCAGAGCGGCCTCGCCTTCGCCCAGACCTTCGATCCGTCGCAGGGGCAGCAGGGGGCGTTGTTTGCCACCCTGCTCAACCTGATTTTCCTGATCCTGATGTTCTCGACCAATCTGCACCATCTCCTGTTGTTGACGACGACCAATTCCTATCTCGTCTTTCCGCCGGGGGAATTGCCGGCGCTGGCCGATGCGGCGGAATGGGCGCTCAATGCCTTCACCGACGCCTTCCGGCTCGGCATCCAGATTGCCGCGCCGATGATCGTGTTCGGCCTGGTCTTCTATCTGGCGCTCGGCGTGCTCTCGCGCCTGATGCCGCAGGCGCAGATATTCTTCATCGCCATGCCGTCCAACATCATGGTCGGCCTGTTCATTCTCACCATATCGCTCGGCGCGATGAGCGCGGTCTGGCTCGACCGGATGCGCGCGTTCGCCCTTGATATGACCTAGCGGGGGCGGGGATGGCCGAAGGCGAAGACGAAAGTCAGAAAACCGAGGAACCGACCCAGAAGCGGCTCGACGATGCACGCGAGAAGGGCGATGTCGCCAAGTCTCAGGAAGTGCCCGGCTGGTTTGTCCTCGCCGCGGGGCTGGCCCTGCTGAGCTTCATGTTCCCGCCGATGGCGCGTAATCTCGCCGGGACGCTGGTGGTCTATTTCGACCATGCCGACGCCTTTGCAACCGATCCGAATGCCCTGATGGCGACGGTCCGCGCCACCGCCTGGCATGTTGCGGTGATCGTCGGCGTGCCGATCCTGGTGCTCGCCGCCGCCGGTTTTGCCGGTCACTACCTGCAGCAGGGGATGTTGTTCACCACCGACAAGATCCAGCCCAAGCTCTCCAAGATCAATCCGGTGGAAGGCTTCAAGCGCAATTTCGGCCCCCAGGGCGTCGCCAACTTCCTCAAGGGCATCGGCAAGATGGGCCTGGTCGGGCTCGCCGCCTTCGTGGTGTTGTTCCCCAAGCGCGACCTGCTCGCCGGCATGCCGGCGCTGGATGTCTCGGCGATCCTGGGCCTGGCGCGCCAGATCTCGATCGAACTGATGCTCGCCTGCCTGATCGTCTACGCGATGATTGCGGCGGCCGATTATGCCTTCCAGAAGCAGAGCTTCATGAAGCGCAACCGCATGTCCAAGCAGGAAATCAAGGACGAGCACAAGAATTCCGAGGGCGATCCCCACGTCAAGGCGAAGCTGCGCCAATTGCGGCATGAACGCTCGCAGCGGCGGATGATGGCGCGGGTGCCCGAGGCGACCGTGATCATCACCAACCCGACCCACTATGCCGTTGCGCTGCTGTATGAGCAGGGCACGACCCCGGCGCCGGTTTGTCTGGCGCTGGGGATCGACGAAGTCGCCCTGCGGATCCGGGAAGTCGCCAAGGCGCATGATATCCCGATCGTCGAGGATCCGCCGCTGGCCCGGGCCCTGTTCGCAACCGCCGAGCTGGACCAGGAAATTCCCGTCGACCACTTCAAGGCCGTGGCCAAGATCATCGGCTATGTGCTGTCGCTCTCACGCGGTCGCGCACAATACGCTGCGAGCGAGTAGTCTGTACCCCACGCTTTTTGATTCGTGCTGGAGCCTCCCATGGCTGAATTGCCCGCCACCGATACCGACACCCGGCCCGCTGCCGGGCGCAAGTCCTTCTGGTCGAAGCCTTTCGGCCGGGTCGCCTTCTGGGTCTGTGTCTTCATCGTGGGCCTGGCCGCGCTGGCGGCGCTGTTCGCCGCCGGCCAGGATGGCTGGCAGGGTTTCATCCTGCTGTCCGGCCTCGCCGCCATCGGCTTTCTGGTGCTCTACGCCATTGCCGCCGGCGAGACCGCCGGGCGCAGCATGCGCAAGCAGATCAACCAGAACAAGGCGCCGAGCCCGGCCATGCTGGCCGGTCAGGCGATGGAAGCCTTTCCCGATCCGGTCCTGATGACCGATCAGCGCGGTGCGGCGCGCTGGGCCAATGCGGCCTATCGCGATCTCGCCCGGGCCACGGCCGGTTTCGGCCAGAGCTTCGGCATTCCCGGCATTGACCGCATCTGGGCCGGCGCCGGGGGCGGTGACGGCGCGGTTTACCGGCTGGCCCGTGCTGCGGCACGCGGCGAGGGCGCGTGCGAATTGCTGCCACCGCTTGATCTCGCAGACGGCGCGATTGGCCAGTATCAGCTCGACGCCATGCCACAGCCTGACCAGATGATCCTGTGGCGCCTGACGCCGGTCGGCGAACGCTCGATGGGCCAGGCTTCCTCGATGGCCGACTGGTCGCAGCATGCGCCGGTCGGCCTGTTCTCGCTGCGCGCCAATGGCGAGATCGCGATGGGCAATGCCACCTTGCGCGAATGGCTCGGTCTGATCGAGGGACAGGGTTTCCCTGCTCTCGGCGATGTGCTCACCGGCGATGGTGCCAAGTCCGTGCTGCAGACGCGCGGCGGCGAGGGGATCGCCCGCATTGACTGCCGGCTGCGCGCCCGTGACGGCATTGAGAGCCCGGTCGTGGTCGCGATCGAATGGGCGCCGGGTGAACCCTCTATCGGCCGCGGTGTGCTCTACGGCCTGTCGCCGACCGGTTCGCCGCCGGGCGTGGCCCAGTCGATGGGCGAGACGCGTCCGGCCGGACGCACGCTCGACGACATGTTCGCCAGCGCGCCCTTCGGCGTCGTGCGCCTCGATGGTGCCGACCCGGAAACCGCGATGATCGAGGACGTCAATCCGGCCCTGGTCCAGCTTTCCGGCGGCAAGGCGATCCCCGGGGTCAAGTTCCGCGAGATCTTCAACTGGGAAGACGGGCGTTCGGCGACCGACGCCTTTGCCGTGGCGATGGCCGGCGGCAAGGAGCCGGCCGAGGCGCGGCTCGACAGCGAGACGGCGACCTATGTCCACCTCGCCTTCGCTCCGGCACGCGGCGGCAAGCGCGTCGCCTACATCATCGATGTCACGGCGTGGAAGGAGCTCGAGCGGCAATTCTCCCAGGCCAACAAGATGCAGGCAGTCGGCCAGCTGGCCGGTGGTGTCGCGCATGATTTCAACAATCTGCTCACCGCGGTGCGGCTCAATTGCGATGAATTGCTCAACCGCCACCCGGTCGGCGATCCCGATTATGGCGAGCTGCAATCGATCAACCAGACCGTGGTGCGCGCCGCCGGACTGGTGCGCAAACTGCTCGCCTTCTCGCGCAAGCAGACCTTCCGCATGGAAGCGATGGATATCGGCGATCTGCTGTCCGACGTCTCGGTCCTGCTGCGCCAGATCGTCGAGGAGACGGTGCGGCTCGACATCATCCATGGCCGCGATGTGCCGTTGATCAAGGTCGACAAGGGCCAGCTGGAAACCGCCATCATCAATCTCGCCGCCAATGCCCGTGATGCCATGCGCGACCAGGGCGGCGGCTCGCTGGTGATCCGCACCTCGGTGCTCTCCGACGAGGACGTCCGCAAGGCCGGCGGCCCCAATCCGCGGCCCGGTCCCTGGGTGGCGATCGCCGTCAGCGATGAAGGCCATGGCATGGATGCCGAAACGCTGGAGAAGATCTTCGAGCCCTTCTTCACTACCAAGGAGGCCGGCAAGGGCACCGGGCTCGGGTTGGCGACCGTCTATGGCATCGTCAAGCAATCGGGCGGTTTCCTGTTCGCCGACAGTGCCGTCGGCAAGGGTACGACCTTCACCATCTATCTGCCCGGCCATCTCCCCACCGACGAAGAGAGCGCCGAGTACAAGCAGGCCGAAGAGGCGCGCACCGTCGAGCCGGCGCCGGCCGACCTGTCCGGTTATGGCCGCATCCTGCTGGTCGAGGACGAGGATGCGGTGCGCAATATCGCCGCCAAGACCCTGGTCAAGCGCGGCTATGAGGTGGTCGAGGCCTGCGATGGCGAGGAGGCCTATGAGATCCTTGAGGATGATGAGGAAGGCTTTGACCTCCTTCTGTCCGATGTCGTGATGCCCGGGCTGGATGGCCCCGGCCTGCTGCAAAAGGCCCGGCATATGCTGACCGATACCCGCGTGGTCTTCATCTCCGGCTATGCCGCCGAGGAATTCTCCAAGACCTTGTCGGAAGAGCAGGAAGTCTCCTTCCTGCCCAAGCCCTTCACCCTGATCCAGCTGGCCGAGAAGGTGAAGCAGGAGATGGTGAAACGGGCCGAAAAAAACTGAGTGCTGCACGAAAATCTCCACGCGGGCTCGCCGCTGGAGGTTTGGGTGGTGCCTCCCCGGATTGGGAGGTGTGCGGGACGCGGCGAATGCCGTTTAGCGCAATAAGTAGTTGAGACATTCGAAACGTCCCGCACGTGGAGATTTGCTCGGACGCCTTACGGCCCCCGTCTCGAAACCGGAATGGACTGTGCGGTCGAGCTTTGTGCCGCCTTTCCTCTCCGGTGGCCACGCCGGGGCTTAAGGATGTCACCCCTCTGCCCGGACGAGCTCCACGCTCCCGATCGCCGCAAGTGACTGAGCTCACGCCTCCCGTGCAACCGGAACGCTGTGATTATGCGCCAGGCTGCAGGGGGGGGGATAAGTTCACTCAAATTTCGTCATCCCGACGCAAGTCGGGACCTCGATATCGCAGGCTCCGACCCTGTCACGTCGAGGTCCCGGCCTTCGCCGGGATGTCGTGGGATAATTGTCGGCGGTGGGGGATAAGTGCCGGGGCGGAGCTGGTGACGGTATCGCGAGGCGGGCAGCCAGGGTCGCCTTCAAAGGGGCTGCGCATTGAGCAGGGCCCGGTATTCGCGCACTTTCTGGACGTATCGCACCGGTTCCTGGCCGCGGGCATAGCCATAGCGCAGACCGCGATAATGCGCCGGATCGGACAGGAGGGGCAGCACAATGGCGAGATCCTCCCAGCTATCCTTGTCCAGACCCTGCCGTTCGGCCAGGGCGCGCGCGTCATACATGTGACCCATGCCGATATTATAGGCAGCAAGGGCAAACCAGACCCGGTCCTCGCCGGTGACGCTGTCCGGGACGCGTTGGTACAGGTCTTCCAGATAGGCAGCGCCGCCTTCAATGCTTTGGCGCGGGTCGGTGCGATCCTCGATTCCGACCCGCTCGGCCGTCGACAGGGTCAGCATCATCAGGCCGCGCACGCCGGTATCGCTGACTGCGTCGGGATTCCAGTGCGACTCCTGATAGGCTTGGGCCGCGAGCAGATCCCAGTCGAACGAGGTCTGCTCGGCGGCGGCCTCGAACCAGTCCTCATAGCGCGGCAGGCGGGTTTCGACCCGGTCGACGAAGCTGGACACGTCGACATAATTGAAATCGCCGAACTGGCCGAACCAGGTCTCGTCCAGCCGTTCCAGCAGATCGCCGTCGTGGATCTGGCGAAACCAGGCCGCCATGGTGTCGCCGAGGCCCTCGATATGGCCGGAATAGGCCCAGGCGAGGGATTGCTCGCCGGTCAAATCCATCGCCACGACGAGATCGGGATGGCGGCGGCGCGCGAAGTCCGCGAGGTGCGAATCGGCAATGGTGCAGTCGAACTTCCCGGCATCGACGGCCTCAAGCAGCGGCATGGCCGACCCCGCGCGGCGCTCGGTCCAGTGCAGCTCGTCATCGCGGGCCGGCAGGGCCTGCAGCGTCTCCAGATAGCTTGAACCCGACAATACCACGATGCGGGCCCGACCGAGATCGTCCACCGTGGTCGGAACCGGGCCGCCCGCATGGCAGACCAGTTGTTCGGTGACCGTCTTGTAGGCGGGGCCAAACACCATATGCGCTTCGCGCGAAGGCGTGACGGTCAGGCCGGCCGCAGCGATATCACCCTCGCCGGCGGCGAGGGCGGCCGTGAGTGCCGTAATCGAGGGCCGTGTCTCGAAATGTGCATCGACGCCGAGATGGCCCGCGAAGGCGCGGACCAGGTCGACCTCATAGCCGCTCGGGCCGTCTTCGCCCGCCATATAGCTGGTCGGGCCCTCAAGGGTCAGGACGATGAGGCTTCCGCGTGCCTGCAAGGCCTCCACCGAGGCGATACCGCCGGGCACGGCCGCCGGGCCGCAAGCGGTCAGGATGGATGCCATCGCCATGGCGCGAAGAAATCGGGCAGGGATCATCGCTCCAACGATAAGCGCTCGCCGCGCCCCCGCCAAGTCAGTCCTGGCGGCGTCGCTTTGTTCCGTTTTGTTAACCATAAATGTTCCACTTGTGTTCTGGAACAAAACTGGTACGTTGTGTCTCGGTTGCCCGTGACCGAGGGGCGTGAAATAAGGGAATATCGATATGAGCAAGGGCGCGATTCGACTCGTGAACGATACAGGCATGGACAAGAAAAAAGCGATCGAGGCCGCACTGGGCCAGATCGACAAGGCCTTCGGCAAGGGCTCGGTCATGAAGCTCGGCGCCAAGCCGGCGATGGAGATCGAGGCGATCTCATCCGGCTCGCTGGGGCTGGACATTGCCCTCGGCATTGGCGGCCTGCCAAAGGGCCGGATCATCGAGATCTACGGCCCGGAAAGCTCCGGCAAGACGACGCTGGCGCTGCACACGATTGCCGAGGGGCAAAAGCTCGGTGGCGTCTGCGCCTTTATCGATGCCGAACACGCGCTCGACCCGGTCTATGCCGGCAAGCTCGGCGTCGATGTCGCCGAACTCCTGGTCTCCCAGCCCGATACCGGCGAACAGGCGCTGGAGATTGCCGATACGCTGGTGCGGTCCGGCGCCGTTGATGTTCTGGTGATCGACTCGGTCGCCGCCCTGACGCCGCGCGCCGAGCTCGAGGGCGAGATGGGCGACAGCCTGCCCGGCCTGCAGGCCCGGCTGATGAGCCAGGCGCTGCGCAAGCTGACCGGCTCGATCTCGAAATCGAAATGCATGGTGATCTTCATCAACCAGATCCGCATGAAGATCGGTGTCATGTTCGGCAGTCCGGAAACCACGACCGGCGGCAATGCGCTGAAATTCTATTCCTCGGTCCGTCTCGACATCCGCCGCATCGGCGCGATCAAGGACCGCGACGAGGTGATCGGCAACCAGACCCGCGTCAAGGTCGTCAAGAACAAGGTCGCGCCGCCTTTCCGTGAGGTCGAGTTCGACATTCTCTATGGCGAAGGCATCTCGAAAATGGGCGAGCTGATCGATCTTGGCGTCAAGGGCGACATCATCGAGAAGTCCGGCTCCTGGTATTCCTATAATTCGGAGCGCATCGGCCAGGGCCGCGAGAATGCCCGCAAATTCATGCTCGCCAATCCGGCCATGGCCCAGGAAATCGAGAACAAGGTCCGCGCCAATGCCGGCCTGATCGCCGATGTCCTGCTGGTCGGCAAGGATCTGGAAGACGACCAGGCGGCGGCTGGCTGACGATAATCCGGCCGGCCCGCACGGATTTGCGCGCAGGCCGGCCATTTTTCATTAACCAGTCCCGCGCAAGGTGGCGTCTGGCTTAGGGGTGGTAAATGTGGCTGGGTCTCCTTGACAGGAGGTCCGGCCTTTTTGCCGTCTAGTGTCTTTTGAAAGTCTTGTTATGGCCATTGGTATGTCTGTCGATCTGGAACGGGGCATCCGGATCTTTACCTTCAGCGGTAGTGTCACACCCGCCGATCTTGAATTCGTGGCCACGCGCTACATTGATCGCGAGCACTACCGCTTCACCGATCGCGAGATCGTCCATTTCGCACCCGATGTGTCGCTGGCCGAAATCGAGGCGGAGGATCTGGGCGCCCTGGCTGACCGGTTCTTTGAAGCCAGGCGTACTCGAGATGATGTCCTGCCGGATGAAACCATCTGGGTGATGCCGGAGCAGGTGCGCAGCGAGGCGAGGCTATGGCGTGAATTCACGCATGATCCGGAATGCACCCAAAAGGACCGGCGCTATGTCGATACGCTCGAGGCTGCAGTCGCCGCCTACCGCCTGCCCGATGCCTGGCTCGAGGACATCCGGCAAGGCAAGGGGTTCCGTCATTTCGGCGAGGTCGGGACGATCGCGCCTGCGGGTTGAGACGCACGGCTTGCACAGGCCGCCACGTTTCCATATCTCCTGAAAACTGGTAACGCAGCGGCTTCGGCCGGGCGCCGAAATGACGATGCTAAACAGGATGATTCCATGGCCAGCTTGCGCGATATCCGGGCGACTTTTCTCGACTACTTCGGCCGCAATGGCCATGAGGTCGTGCCCTCCAGCCCGCTGGTGCCGCAGGACGATCCGACCCTGCTCTTCGTCAATGCCGGCATGGTGCCGTTCAAGAATGTCTTCACCGGCAAGGAAAAGCGCCCCTACACGCGCGCAACCTCGTCGCAGAAGTGCGTCCGCGCCGGCGGCAAGCACAATGATCTCGACAATGTCGGCTATACGGCGCGCCACCATACCTTCTTTGAAATGCTCGGGAATTTTTCGTTCGGCGATTATTTCAAGGAGCAGGCGATCCATCATGCCTGGCAGCTGGTCACCCGGGAATACGGCCTGAGCGCCGACCGGCTGCTGGTCACGGTCTATTCCGAAGACCAGGAGGCGCGGGCCCTGTGGCGCAAGATCGCCGGCCTCTCCGACGACCGCATCATCTCGATCTCGACCTCGGACAATTTCTGGTCGATGGGCGATACCGGTCCGTGCGGTCCGTGCTCGGAGATATTCTTCGACCATGGCGCCGACATTCCGGGTGGGCCTCCAGGTTCGCCGGACGAGGATGGCGACCGTTTCATCGAGATCTGGAATCTCGTCTTCATGCAGTATGAGCAGCTCTCCCCCGAGGAGCGCGTCAACCTGCCCAAGCCGTCGATCGATACCGGCATGGGGCTGGAGCGCATCGCCGCGATCCTGCAGGGCAAGCACAATAATTACGAGATCGATCTGTTCGCCAATCTGATCCGGGCCGGCGAAAGCGTACTCGGCGTCAAGGCGGAGGGTACGGCGCTGGCCAGCCACCGTGTGATCGCCGATCATTTGCGCTCGACCTGTTTTCTGATGGCCGATGGCGTCAGCCCGTCCAATGAGGGCCGCGGCTATGTCCTGCGCCGCATCATGCGCCGCGCCATGCGCCATGCGCATCTGCTCGGTGCGACCGAGCCGGTGATGTGGAAGCTGGTCGAAGCGCTCAAGGTGGAGATGGGCGAGGCCTATCCCGAACTGGTCCGCGCCCAGCCGATGCTCGAGGATACGCTGCGCATCGAGGAAGAGCGCTTCCAGACCACGCTCGGCCGCGGGCTTGGCCTGCTCGAGGAAGCCACCGCCGGCCTCGCCGCCGGTGCGGTTCTGCCGGGCGACACCGCTTTCAAGCTCTACGATACCTATGGCTTCCCGCTCGATCTGACCCAGGATGCCCTGCGCGCCAAGGGGATGACGGTCGATGAGGCCGGTTTTGAGACCGCGATGGACAAGCAGCGCAGCGATGCGCGCGCCAGCAAATTCTCCTCGGGCCAGGCGGCCCCGGACGAGGTCTGGTTTGCCGTGCGCGACAAGGCCGGCGCCAGCGAATTCCTCGGCTATGACGGGCTGGAAGGCCGCGGCAGGCTGGCCGCGATTATCGCCGATGCCCACGAGGCCAAGGCGCTCGGTGCCGGCCAGCGCGGCGAGCTGGTATTTGATGCGACGCCGTTTTACGGCGAATCCGGCGGACAGGCCGGCGATAGTGGTCTGATCGAATTCGAAAATGGCGCCATTTTCCGCGTCACCGACACGCAAAAGCGCGGCGGCGACATGCATGCGCATGTCGGCGTGCTCGAGCGCGGCGAAATCACGCTCGGCGATCATGCCGTGCTCAGGGTCGATGCGGCGCGCCGCAATACGACGCGCGCCAATCACTCCGCGACGCATTTGCTGCATGCCGCCCTGCGCGATGTGCTCGGGCCGCAGGTGTCGCAGAAGGGCTCCTATGTCGGCCCCGACCGGCTGCGCTTTGATTTCAGCCAGAACAAGCCGATCAGCGCCGCCGATCTCGCGGCGGTCGAGGCCCAGGTCAATGCCGTGATCCGCCAGAATCTCGCCGTTTCGACCCGCGAGATGACGCCCGACGCCGCCATCGAGGCCGGGGCGCTGGCCCTGTTTGGCGAGAAGTATGGCGACACGGTGCGTGTGCTCGCCATGGGCCATGCGCTCGATGGCAGCGACAAGCCCTATTCGGTCGAGCTGTGCGGCGGCACCCATGTCGCGCGCACCGGCGATATCGCCCTGTTCAAGATCGTGGCGGAAAGCTCGGTCGCCTCCGGCGTGCGTCGGATCGAGGCGCTGACCGGCGAGGCGGCCCGCCTGTTCATGGAAGAACAGATCGGTTTCGGCCGCGCCGCTGCCGATACGCTCAAGACCCCGCCCGTTGAACTGGCGGCACGGGTGGCGAGCCTGATCGATGAGCGCAAGAAACTCGAGCGCCAGCTCGCCGAGGCCAAGAAGCAATTGGCGATGGGCGGCGGCACGGCCGGTGCACCGGCCGGTCCGGAAGATATTGCCGGCATCAAATTCATTGGCCGCGTTGTCGAAGGCGTGGGCGGCAAGGATTTGCGCGGCCTGATCGATGAGGCCAAGACGCAGATGGGCTCGGGCATCGCCGCCTTCATCTCGAACAATGACGGCAAGGCGGCGCTGGCGGTCGGTGTCACCGATGACCTGGCGGATCGCTTTTCGGCCGTGGAGCTGGTGCGTGCCGGGGCGGCGCCGGTCGGCGGCAAGGGCGGCGGTGGCCGCGCTGACTTCGCACAGGCCGGCGGGCCGGACGGTGCCAAGGCCCAGGCCGGGCTGGACGCGATCCGCACCGCACTGGGCGCCTGATGGCCCGGCTCGCGCGTCCGGCACCCGGCGCCGAGGTGCAGCTGGTTGGCGACAAGGCCGCAGCGCGCGCTGTTGCGGCGGCGCGGGCCCAATTCAACGCGGCACTGGCGGCGCGCGACATGGCCGTGATCGCTGAGACCCTGTCTGATGCGGTCACCCTGGTGCCCGGCGATGATGCGGTGCTGATTACCGGCCGCGAGGCGCAGCTGGAGGCCTGGCAGTCGATCTTCACCAATATGCCCGATGTCAGCTATGTGCGCACACCGGCGCGGATCGAGATCGGTGAGGATGGCGAGCTGGCCGGCGAGACGGGCCGCTGGCGCGGCGCCTGGTCAAGCGAGGGGTTTTCGATCCGCTATAGCGGCCGTTACTTCGCCAAATGGCGCTTTGACGGCGCACGCTGGACGATCGAGGCGGAAATCTTCGTGACCCTGAAACGCCAGGGCTGAGGCCTATTTTTCGCGCGGGCTGGCCAGCCAGGCGCGCGCTTCACGTTCGGTCCGGAAATAGCGCTCGATGCTGGCGCGCGCGCTGTCCGACCTGACCTCGTAATAGACCAGCAGCCCGGCCGCCATTTCGTCGCTGCACACGATGCCGGCGCGCTTGCGCAGGCCGTCGGCACGGGGCGTGTCCAGCGTCGCGAAGCTCTCCACCAGCGCGCTGGCATCATCGGGCGTGACGTCGGCGAGGCTGGCATCGATGAAAAGGGTCAGGAAATCGTACTCGTTGGACCAGCGCGGATCGGCGCGCGCCGCCAGAACGGACTCGAGCATCGCATCCACCCTGAGCCGGCCGCTCATGGTCCAGACGCAGAGCTGGTCCTCAGCAGAAAATTCATACGAGGAGGGCATCGGTGTCCAATCTCGCCAGGCGCGGCGTTGCTGGCCCGGGTTTTAACGGCTTTCCCGGCGCCGGCGGACGCCCCCCGTCGAGGAGGCGTCCGTCCGGCAGGGGTTATTTCGAGGCGATCAGGCCATCGCCGCCTTGAAGCGTTCGTCGACCTTGTCGAGGAAGCCCTGGGTGGTGAGCCAGCCCTGGTGATCGCCGACCAGCAGCGCCAGATCCTTGGTCATATAGCCGGCTTCCACCGTCTTGATGATCGTGTCTTCCAGCTTGGCGGCAAAGTCCATCAGCGCCTGGTTGTCATCCATGCGGCCGCGATGCGACAGGCCCTGGGTCCAGGCGAAGATCGAGGCGATCGGATTGGTCGAGGTCTGCTCGCCGCGCTGATGCTGGCGATAGTGGCGCGTCACGGTGCCGTGGGCGGCTTCCGCCTCGACCACCGAGCCATCGGGTGACATCAGAACCGAGGTCATCAGGCCGAGCGAGCCGAAGCCCTGGGCGACCGTGTCGGACTGGACATCGCCGTCGTAATTCTTGCAGGCCCAGACGAAACCGCCGGACCATTTCATCGCTGCGGCGACCATGTCGTCGATCAGGCGGTGCTCGTAGGAAATGCCCTTGGCCGCGAAAGCGTCCTTGAACTCGGTGTCGTAGATTTCCTGGAACAGGTCCTTGAAGCGGCCATCATAGGCTTTCAGGATCGTGTTCTTGGTCGACAGATAGACCGGCCAGCCGCGACGCAGGCCGTAATTCAGGCTGGCGCGGGCAAAATCGCGGATCGAGTCATCCAGATTATACATGCCCATCGCCACACCGGGGCTCGGGAAGTCGAACACTTCGCGCGTGATCGGCTCGGAACCGTCGGACGGCTGGAAGGTCATGGTCAGCTTGCCGGCAGACGGGGCGAGGAAATCGGTCGCCTTGTACTGGTCACCGAAGGCATGGCGGCCGATGACGATCGGCTGGGTCCAGCCGGGCACCAGGCGCGGGACATTGGAAATGACGATCGGCTCGCGGAAGACAACGCCGCCAAGAATGTTGCGGATGGTGCCATTGGGCGAACGCCACATCTTCTTGAGGCCGAATTCCTCGACGCGGGCCTCGTCCGGGGTGATCGTGGCGCATTTGATGCCGACGCCGTATTTCTTGATCGCCTCGGCCGAATCGACCGTGATCTGGTCATTGGTCTCGTCGCGCTTTTCGATCGAGAGGTCGTAATATTTCAGATCAATGTCGAGATAGGGCAGGATCAGCTTGTCCTTGATCAGCTGCCAGATGATGCGGGTCATCTCATCGCCGTCGAGTTCGACGACCGGGGTATCGACTTTGATCTTCGCCATGGTGTTGTGCTTTCTTTTCGGACGGGTGTGTAAGGCGCTAGGTATGGCCCTGTATTCTGATTTGCGCGCTCTCTAGCATTGGCGCGCCCCAAGGTGAAGGCCCTGCTCCATGACCCAAGCGACCGCTGCGCCCTCCTTCGTCCTCGTTCACCCGCAACTGGGCGAGAATATCGGGGCTGCGGCGCGGGTGATGGGCAATTTCGGCCTCGAGGATCTGGTGCTGGTGGCGCCGCGCGATGACTGGCCCAATCCGAAGGCGGTCTCGATGGCGGTCGGCTCGCCCGTGCTGGACAATGCGAGGCTGGTGGATGATCTGACGGCGGGAGTTGGCGGTTTTACAAGGCTTTACGCGACGACGGCACGGCCGCGCGGCATGGAGAAGCCGGTGATGACGGCCCGCGAGGGCATGGCCGATGCCCGCGCCGCAATCGCGACGGGCGAGAAGGTCGGCATATTGTTCGGCGGCGAGAAGGGCGGATTGCTCAATGATGCCGTCGCCCTGTCCGATGTCATTATCACCCTGCCAGTCGATCGCAGTTTTTCCTCGCTCAATCTCGGCCAGGCGGTCGGCATTCTCGCCTATGAGTGGATGGCCGAGGAGGGCGCCCCGGCGGTGTTCGACCCGGTCTCCGATGTTGCCTCGCGCTTTGATCTCGAGGGCATGTTCGAGCATTTCGAAGCCGAGCTGGAACGGTCCGGCTTCTTCTACCCGCCCGACAAGACCCCGCTGATGGTGCAAAACCTGCGCGCCGCCTTCGTGCGCGGCCGCTGGACCACCCAGGAAGTGCGCACCTTTCGTGGCTGTGTGAAGGCGCTGGCGCGCGGTCGCGGCCGGGCGCGTACCGTGCAGGACGACTGAGGCGATTCTAGCGGTCGCTGCGGTACTGCTCCTCGATCCGCCGCACATCACGCTCGAGATCAACCCGGTCACCATGGCTGAGGAATATGCGCGGTCCGGCTTCCGGTGCCGGCGGATCGATGTCGAAGGCGTCAAACGCCTGCGCCGCGTGCTGCTGCCAGGGCGTGCCCGATTGCAGCCAGCGCTCACGGCCCGCCTGCAAGGCGGCGAGATCGGCCTCCAGCGTGTCACCGTCGAGCCGGCGGCCAAACCCCTCGCCGACCTGTCCGGTATCGCTGTGCCCGGCAAGCCGGTCCAGGATCGCCTGGCCCAGGGCGGGCCGATAATGCGACGGTACGTAATACCAGGGATTGGGCGCCGAGCCATCGCCGGCGGGCGGCGCGCTTTGCGCCGGCTCGGAGAAACCGCCGAAATCCCAGCCCTGCAGGGCCGGTCCGTCGAAACAGGCCTGATTGGCCTCTGCCGTGACGCCGCGCGCCGCAATCTGGGCGGCAATATCGCGCCGCAGGGCGATCTCGGCCGGGCCGGCACCGGCGCGCTGGCGGGCTTCCTCATACCAGGCATGGACCGGGTGGATGAAGACCACGACCTGTTTGCCCGAGGCGAGCAGGGCATCAATGCCGCGGAACAGGAAGGCGACGCGTTCCGGATCGTATTCATACGAGGCGTAATAGCGGTAACGCTTGGCCAGTTCTTCCTCGAAGCGCGCTGGCAGCCCGGCCTCGTTATAGGCATGCTCCCAGCGCTCGTCGGAGCCGCCGGTGCGATTGTCGTCGACGGTCTGCAGGGCGCGGGCAAAGGCGCTCGGTGACAGGGCCATCTTCGCCAGCGCCGCGATCTGCGAGCCGCCGGCCATCGGCGTGATCCAGTAGGTCGCCTGGGTATTGGTGTCGGTGGAAAACTCGCGCAGATCGGCGCCGATGATGACGCAATTGATCGCCTCATTGCGCGCGGCGAGGGCGCTGGCGCGGGCGAGCTCGAATGCCGAGGTCCCGGCCATGGCGAGATTCTCATAGCCGCCGGGCCAGTCGGGCAGGTCGCGCGGGAAGCCGTCCATCACCCGCGAACTGCCCAGGGTGATGGTGCCGGCCTCGCTGGTCAGCAGGCGGTGGCCGACATGGACCCGGTAGCCGTCCTCATGCGCGCGCGTGCGGCGGGCATTGACGCCATCGATCGAGATCCAGGGCGCGATCTCATAGGGGTCGACCACAAGGGTGAAGCCGCCAAAGCCGATCAGCCACGCAACCAGGGTTGCCGCGAAGATGCGCGCATAACGGGCCAGACGCTTGAACGCATCGGCATCGGGGGGATCAGAAGCGGTAATAGATGAACTCCGCCACGGTCCAGGAATTGATGATGGCGAGGAAGAAGAGGCTGGCAATCAGGATCGCGCTGGTGGTGCTCGCTGACCAGCGCCAGCCCTTTTGCAGGTGGTTCTCCTGGCCCGCCAGCGTGCGCGGGTCGAGATAGCGCGACACCGCCGAGATGGTGTCGGGCAGGAACCAGATGATCGCCAGGCTGATGATGATCGCGATGAAAGGATCGTCGCCGACATTCTCGCCGAGCCCGTTAAACCCGGCCATGCCCGCGAGCATCGCATTGGCGGCGGCAAAACTGTCGGCGCGGAAGAAGACCCAGGCGAAGGTGACGAAGAGGAAGGTGAAGAGCGGCGCGAGGAATTTCAGCGGTTTCGGGAACAGGCCACCCGGGAATTTGCTGTCGATCCAGTGACACCAGGCCAGCCCCATCCCGTGCAGACCGCCCCAGACGACAAAGGTCCAGGCGGCGCCGTGCCAGAGGCCGCCGAGCAGCATGACGATGAAGAGATTGGCCCAGCGGCGGTATTCGCCCCTCCGGTTGCCGCCGAGCGGGATGTAGAGATAGTCGCGCAGGAAACGCGACAGGGTGATGTGCCAGCGGCGCCAGAAATCGACGATGGAGGTGGCGCGGTAGGGTGCGTTGAAATTGGCCGGGATGTGGAAGCCGAACATCCGCGCCAGGCCGAGGGCCATGTCGGAATAGCCGGAAAAGTCGAAGAAGATCTGGAAGGCATAGCACAGGGCCGAGGTCCAGGCCGCCAGCGCGCCGACCTCGCCGCCATGGGCCGCAATATCAAAGCCGCTCGAGGCAAAGGGTTGCAGATTGTCGGCGAGCAGGACTTTCTTGGCGAGGCCGAGGGCGAAGATGGTGAAGCCGATGCCGAGATTGTCGGCGAGCACGTCCTTGCGCCTGGCGTCATCGAACTGGTCGGCAATCTCCTGGTGGCGAATGATCGGGCCGGCGATCAATTGCGGGAAGAAGGAGACGAACAGGGCATGCTTCACCAGGCTGCCCGGATTGGCATGATTGCGCGCGACATCGACCAGATAGCTGATCTGCTGGAAGGTGAAGAAGGAGATCGCCAGCGGCAGCGCCAGATGCGCCAGCGGCAGGTCGAGCCCGGTGACGGCATTGGTATTGGCAACAAAGAAGTCGGCGTATTTATAGACCCCGATCAGCGCCAGATTGAACACGATGCCGATCGCCAGCCAGGGCTGGGAGCCGCGCCGGCGGATCGCGACGCCGAACGCGTGGTTGACGATGATCGAACTGAGCAGCAGTGCCAGATAGCTGGCATTCCACCAGCCATAAAAGACCATCGAGGCCAGCGTCAGCAAAGCCAGCGCTGCCTGGTGACCGGCATAGCGCCGCGCGGTGTAGTACAACACCAGCGTTACAGGCAGGAAGACAAACAGGAATTGGATCGAATTGAATAACAAGGCCGGCTCCCCCACGGGCTGGCTATGGTTTGCCGCATTTGCGGCGATGGGGGAAGCGGGTTTGGCTGAAGACCGCCGTCAGGGCGTGATGGCGGCAATTTCGTCCATCAGGGCAAAGGCAAAGTCCGGCGCTTCGAAACTCTTCCCGTTCGCCTGGACTGCGATCGTGATGCCGGTCTTCGAGTCGTAGACCGCTGCGGAGCGATAGCCGCCGAAATCACCGCCATGGGCGATGCGGAACGCGCCATCCTCATAGGTGCGCACATAAAGGCCCAATCCATAGCTGGAGCCTCGCTCCGCATCGACGACAAAGGCGTTGGCGCGCATCTGTGCGCCGGGCGCGGACAGTTCACCCGAACCAAGCGCGGCATAGAACCGCGCGAGGTCGCCCGGCGTGGTCACCAGTCCACCGGCCGCCCACTCATGGTCGAGATTGTGATTGAGGCGGTGATTGCGGGCAGTGGCGGAAAGCCCGAACACCCCCCTGACATGGCCGCTGGCCAAACGATCATGATCGCGGCCGGAAAGCACTTCCGTATCCGTCAGGCCGAGCGGCTCGATCACGCGCTCGCGCACCAGTGAATGATAGTCCTGCCCGGTAGCGGCTTCCAGGATCAGGCCTATGAGGATGTAGTGGGTGTCGGAATAGGAAAAAGCGGTTCCCGGCGTATTGATGGGCGCCTCATCGGCAACGAAGCCGACAAGTTCCGCCGGAGTATAGCCGCGCCCGCCGCGCAGGAATCCGGAGAGAAAAAAGCCCGGATCCTCGAGATAATCCGGCACACCCGCGGTGTGATTGAGCAGCATGCGCAGGGTGATAGCCTCGGCATTGCGCAAGTCGGGCCAGAACGGCTGGCCGGAAAGCCAGGTCGAGATCGGGGCGTCGAGATCGATCACGCCTTCACTCGCCAGTTCCGCGGCGATCAGGCCCGTCACGCTCTTGCCGATACTGCCAGACAGGAATCGGGTATCCGGCGACACGACGGTGTGTGAGACTCGGTCCGCGAGCCCTGCCGTGGCATCAATCCAGTGTCCGCTGGGCAGCAGCACCGTTACGGAAATGCCCGGGGCGGGATCGTCAGCGATCGCGGCGGCTGCCTGATCATAGGCGGTCGCTGCGAGCCGGGCGAGATACGTGCTGTCCTGTGCGCGTACGGCGGCGGGCCAAACGAGGAGCAGGGCGAACAGGGCGATGGTGGCCGTGAGTGTTTTGAGCATGTGCTTTCCCTAGTCGGGGCGGAACTTCCAGTCAAACGGCGCCTCCGGCAGTGCCGGTTACTCTCCCGCCGCCCACAGCCATTGACATTCGCCTCCACACGTCTAGAACCCCTTTTCCCTCGCCGGAGCCTTGCTCTGTGTGGATCAACCCCAACGGGACGATGCGTGGACCGCCGTTTAGATCGTGAGCCTTGAGGGAGGTTCACCGGGCCGCATCGAAAAGAGAGAACATGTCAAAACGTCATAGCCAGAAGTATAAAATTGACCGCCGCATGGGTGAAAACCTTTGGGGCCGTCCAAAATCTCCTGTCAATTCCCGTTCTTACGGTCCTGGCCAGCATGGTCAGCGTCGCAAGAGCAAGGTCTCCGATTTCGGCCTTCAGCTGCGCGCCAAGCAGAAGCTGAAAGGCTATTACGGCAATATCACCGAGAAGCAGTTCCGCCGCACCTTTGACGAAGCTTCGCGTCGCAAGGGCAATGCCGCCGAGAACCTGATCGGTCTGCTGGAATCCCGCCTTGATGCGCTGGTCTACCGCGCCAAGTTTGTCCCGACCGTGTTTGCCGCGCGTCAGTTCGTCAATCACGGCCATGTCCTGGTCAATGGCAAGCGCGTCAATATCGCGTCCTACCGTTGCAAGGTCGGCGATGTGGTTGAAGTTCGCGAACGTTCGCGCTCGATGGCCCTGGTGCTCGAAGCGCTGGAAAGTGCCGAACGCGATATCCCGGATTACATCGATCTCGACGCGAAAGCGATGAAGGTCACCTTCGTGCGTACCCCTGAATTCGCCGAAGTGCCGTATCCGGTCCAGATGGAGCCAAGCCTCGTGGTCGAGTTCTACTCCTCCTAGGCGACGCGAATATCCAGACATGAAAAGGCCGTCCGGTTATGCCGGGCGGCCTTTTTGCTGCGCGATTGCCAATGGCGTGTGCGCCACCGTCATCGCGTTGATTTGGCCTTCATTTTGCGACTTATGAACAAAGTGTTTCAGTTTGGGTCTGGAGCCGCCGGTCGCTGGGTGCAGTGCCGGCACGTCCTTGGGGGGATAGACCATGCGTATGCATTTTCTGGCGGTGTTCGGTGCCGCGATGTCCTGTATCGCCTGTTCGAGCACGCCGGCTCCGGAGCCGGATGCGCGCCCGGGGCTGCTCGCCTCCCTGCCATCAATGCCGTCGCTGCCGACGATTCACATGCCGGACGTCAATCTGGCCAATATCCACTTGCCGGGCACAAACCGCCAGGCGCCGCAGGTCGATCCCGATCTCGAGCCGGTGGTCTATTGGCGCGTGATCGATGACGATATCCTGGTGGTGCATGCCGATACCCATGGCTGCACCGTGCGCTCGGATTTCACGGTCGATGTCGAGCAGTACCATCGCGATGTCTACACCGTGCGGCTGGTGCGCACCCAGCCGGACCGTTGCGGACAGACCCTGCCCTGGGGGGCACAGCTCGGCTTTGGTTTCGAGGAGCTGGGCGTGCCGATCGGTGGCCGCGTCATCGTGCTCAACCCGATCGACCAGCGCGCCTGGGACTGGAACGAGAGTGGCCGCCAGGATATGGCGCAACGCTAGGCCGGGGTTGCCTGCAGCCGCTCGACGGACACCTTGTCGGGATAAAAGGCCAGCCGGTCCTTGATCGCCGCGATATGGGCGAAAGGGCTTTCATAGCTCCACACCGCATTCGCGAGCCGCGATCCATCCTTCAGCCGGATATGGAAATAACTCGCCTTGCCCTTATAGGGGCACCAGCTGGTCTGCATCGAGCGCTGCAGGAAGCGCGGCGCGATATCGCTGCGGCGGACATAGAGCACGGGCGAACAGGTGTGCTCGCGCAGCTCCAGTGCCTGGGCCGCGCCGGCCAGTTCTTCATCGCCAACACGGATGCGGACCTGATCATCGATCTCCCGCAATTCCAGCGGATGGTCGATCCCGGGCTGCAGGATGGGGCGGTCCGGTGTGTCTGTCATGGCGGCCCTTTCCGGTCAGGCGCTTTCGAGCACGCCCTTGTCCTTGAGATAGGCCTGCAACTCGCCCGTCTCGAACATTTCCTTGATGATGTCGCAACCGCCGACAAACTCGCCCTTCACATAGAGCTGGGGGATGGTCGGCCAATTGGAGAAATCCTTGATGCCCTGACGGATGTCGGCATCTTCGAGCACGTTGACGCTTTCGAAATCGACCTGGAGATGGTCGAGCACGCGCGCCACGACCGAGGAAAACCCGCATTGCGGGAAGACCGGCGTGCCCTTCATGAACAGCACGATGTCGTTATTCTCGACGGTGGCCTTGATGGCGTCGTGGGCATTGGTGGACATCATGGTGCTCCTGGTAAATCCGTACCGGAGAGCTGGGGGGTCCCGGCTCCCGCTGCAAGACCCGCCTGCCGCGCATTGGCAGCGAGATTGGCGGATCGCGTTGTCAGGCATACTACCGCATCGACGCCCCTCCGGGCGAGTGCCCATTTCAGCGCACCCCCGGGCGGCGCAGTGATGCGCTGGGTCTTTGCTGCGGTGAGGGCGCGTTTGGCGGCGCGGGCGAGATACCACAGATCAGCGCGCGAAGCCGGAAAGCGCAGGTCCGGCCGCGCCGAGGCGCTGATCGCCTCGATACCGATCACCTTCATCCCGGCCTCGCTGGCGCGCGCCAGCCGGGCGAGGGCGGCGGTGTCGAGGCCGGCATGGACGGGCGCCATCAGCGCATCGAACACACCGAGATCGATCGCCGCGTCGAGCTCGGGCCCGCGGCCACACACGCCGATCTGGCGCACCATGCCGCGCTCGCGCAGGGCCTCGAGGCGGCGAATGAGCCGGTCCGACATTTCGGCGGCGGAGGGGCCGTGCAGCAACAGCAGGTCGATATAGGGCGTTCGCAGACGTTCCAGCGAGCCGCGCACGGACATCTCGATGCCGCCGGCGGAGAAGTCCCGGTGGCGGTCGATATCGATGCCGGCCTTGGTGGCGATGAACAATCCGTCGCGCCGGCGCCCGCGCAGGGCCTCGCCAAGGCGGCGTTCGCCTTCGCCGCGCCCATAGGCCGGCCCGGTATCGAACAGGGTGATGCCGAGATCGATCGCCTCGGCGATCAGACGCTGTGTGTCACGCCGCGAGACGGCCAGGGACGCATGCGGTCCGGTGACACCGAAACCGAGACGGGAGAGGGGGGCCGGATCGCTCATGCCTCAGGCATCGGGTGTGCGGGTTTCCAGCGCCAGGGCGTGCAGCTCATTGCCCATTTTCGAGCCGAGCGTCGCATAGACCATCTGGTGCTGGGCGACGCGCAACTTGCCGCGGAACGCCTCACTGGTGACGATGGCCTTCCAGTGATCATTATCGCCGGCCAGGTCCTCCAGCTCGATTTTTGCGTCCGGCAGGCCGGCCTTGATGTGGGCGATGATCTCTTCGGCGGGCATCGGCATGGTCGGGCATCCTGGTGTTGCTGTGATCACGAAATCTTGTCGGCGCCGGGATCAAGGCGTGACCGTTTCGCGCTTCCGCGGCGGTGTTCAAGTCCCGGCATCGGGCTCATACAGGAGGCCACGCTATACGTCACCCTCGCCAAGGAGAAGTCCATGTCCCGTTCACCTGCAGCCGCCCTCCCGGCTTGGCGCCCGGCGGCGCTGTTCGCGCTCATCGCCCTGCTGGTCCTGCCCGCCGGGATCGCCCGGGCCGGCGAGCAATACACCGATCGCGAGGGACGCGCCCTCAACGGCTATGACGTGGTCAGCTATTTCAGCGAGACCGGGCCCGTGCCGGGGCTGGAGACGATCACCGCCGACCATAATGGCGCCAGCTGGTGGTTTGCCAGCGAGGCCAGCCGGGAGGCCTTCCTGGCAGACCCGTCTCGCTACGCCCCGGCCTATGACGGGCATTGCGCCTTTGCCCTCGCTGATGGCCGCAAGGTGCGCAGCGATCCGCTGGCCTGGCAGATTGTCGATGGCCGGCTCTACCTCAATTTCTCTCCCGCCATCCATCGCCGCTGGCAATCCGACATCCCCGGCTATCTGGCCCGCTCGGAAGCCAATTGGCCCGCGCTCGAGGCCGGTCCGGCGGCTCGCCCGAGCCGTTGGTTCTGAACTCGCAGAAAAACAAATGGGGTTGACGCCGACGCCGTGGCAGAGTGCGACGCAGATTATACGGGGAGATCTCATGCGTTACCTGCACCTGTTGGCCACTGCCGCCTGTACTGTCCTTGCTGTTGCGTGCCAGGCACCGACGACAATCTCCGCACCGGAGGCCGAGACCGCGGCGGCTGCCGGTTCCGCCGTCGCACCGGCGATGGACCGGGCGCAATTGCTCGAGGATCTGCGCATTCTCGCGGCCGATGACATGCAAGGCCGCCTCGTGGCGACGGCGGGCAGTGAACGCGCCCGCGCCTATATTATTTCGCGCTTCCAGGAGATCGGCATCGAGCCGATCAATGACAGCTTCGTGTCGACCTTCGAATTCGATCGCCCCAATGGCTGGAGCCCGACCACGGTCGGCACCAATATCATCGGCCGCCTGCGCGGCACCGGCGATAGCGGCCGGGTGATGGTGCTCAGTGCGCATTATGACCATATGGGCGAGCGCGGCGGCCAGATCTGGAATGGCGCCGATGACAATGCCTCCGGTGTCGCGGCCCTGCTGGCGGCGGCCGCGAGCTTTGCCGCCAGCCCGCCCGAACATGATATTGTTTTCGTGGCCTTCGATGCCGAAGAGCATGGCCTGCGCGGCGCCGAGGCCTTTGTCGCCAGCCCGCCGGTGCCGATCGAGACCATCGCCTTCAATCTCAATCTCGACATGCTTGCGATGTCCGACGAGCGCATTCTCTGGGCGGTCGGGACCTATCACTATCCCTTCCTGATGCCGGTCGTGGAGGCGGTGCGCGCGCGTTCTGCCGTCAATCTGCCGACCGGTTTTGACGAGCCGTCCGAGGATCATGGCGCCGACTGGACCAATGCGACCGATAGCGGCGCTTTCCATGCCGTCGGCATCCCCTTCATCTATCTCGGCGTCGATTATCACCCGCATTATCACGAGCCGACCGATACCTATGAGAACATGACGCTGGATTTCTTCCAGGACGCCTCGGAGACGGTGGTCGATTTCGCCCGCGAGTCCGACCGTCAGCTCGACTTGATCGGCGACCGGTCGGGGCGCTGAGTTTAGGGAAAATCAGGGCTTGAAGCTCTAGCGACTAGAGAGATTAAGCTCACGGCACTCGTTTCGAGGATTGTTTCGTGAGGTTCTCATGTCTGGAATGACCGTCGCCTTCCTGGTTGCCATCGGCGTGATCGCGCTGGCTTCCATCCCCTTCGTGATCCTAGCCCGGCGGGATTTCGCCCGACTGGGCCGATGGTCGCTCCCCGTCGCGCTGGCCTCCGGGGTGTTGATGCATGGTTTGGCGCTGGCCATTCTCGGGCTCGCCTTCAGTGATCGAGGCAGCCTTTATGCCGTCACGCCGGTCATCCTTGTCGCGGGGCTTGTCCTGGCCACAGCTGGCGGATGGATGATCCATATCGGACGCAGACGATTTGGTTCCACGGCGCGGGTCTACGGCCTGCGCGAGGACGAACTGATTGAACAGGGCGTGTACCGGCGTTCACGGAACCCGCAATATGTCGGCTATTTCGCCCTCATGCTGGGGAGCAGCCTGGCGTCAGGGTCAGCCCTGGCGCTGGGCGGTGCGCTCGTCTTCGCCGCCTTCATCCATGTGTTCGTCACCGGCGTGGAGGAGCCTCATCTGAGGCGCGATCTCGGTGACGCCTATCGCGCCTATTGTGGCCGGGTGCGCCGATACCTGTGAATTCGCGCCGGGCTTGCTATTCCGCCGCCACCGCGACCTTGTTCATCAGACCGGGCAGCCAGCCTGCCCACGCCTCGCGCAGACGGGTCAGTTCGAGGCTGTGGGCGCCATTGACCGTGATGGCCGTGCCGCCGCCCAGACCGACCACCTGGATCGGGATGTCGTCGGCTTTCGCGTCCTGCAGGATGGCGATGGCGTCTTCCTTTTTGGCGGCGATGAGATAGCGCGCCTGGTCTTCGCCGAACAGGAAGCCATGCATCGGCACATCGCCTTCATGGGCGAGCTTGATGCCAAGGTCCGAGGCCAGTGCCATGTCGGCGGCGGCGCAGGCGAGACCGCCATCGGAGAGGTCGTGACAGGCGGTCAGGCGGCCGGAGCGGATCTGGCCGCGCACGAAATCGCCATTGGCTTTTTCGACCGCGAGATCGACATGCGGCGCACCGCCTTCCTCGCGGCCCTCGATTTCCTTGAGATAGACCGAGGCGCCCATCGCGCCCTTGGTCTCGCCGACCAGCAGCAGGATATCGCCGGCTTTCAGGCCGCCAAACTGGCCGCGCTTGTCGAGATCGGGGATCAGGCCGACACCGCCAATGGCGGGCGTTGGCGGAATGGCGGCACCATTGGTCTCGTTGTACAGGCTGACATTGCCGGACACGACCGGGAAGTCGAGCTTGGCGCAGGCTTCGGCCATGCCATCGATACAGCCGACGAACTGGCCCATGATCTCGCGCCGTTCCGGATTGCCGAAATTGAGGCAATCGGTGATCGCGATCGGATCGGCACCGGCGGCGGTGAGATTGCGCCAGGCTTCGGCGACGGCCTGTTTGCCGCCCTCGAACGGATCGGCCTGGCAATAGCGTGGCGTACAGTCGGTGGTGATCGCCAGACCCTTATTGGTGCCGTGGATGCGCACGATGGCGGCGTCGGACGGGTTCTGTGAGCTGGCGACGGTGTCGGCCATCACGTGGCGGTCATATTGCGACCAGATCCAGGCCTTCGACGCCATGTCGGATGAACCCATCAGCTTGAGCAGAATTTCGCCCATATGCGCCGGTTTGGCGACATCGCCGGCCGGGATTTGGGCCCGCACTTCCGGCGCAAACCAGGGGCGGTCATATTTGGGGGCATCATCGGCCAATGGCGCGATCGGGATATCGCAGACGGTCTCGCCCTTGTGGGTGAGGACCATGCGCTTGGAATCCGTGGTCTGGCCGATGACGGCGACATCGAGTTCCCATTTTTCGAAAATCCGCATCGCGACGTCTTCGCGGCCCGGCTTCATGATCACCAGCATGCGCTCCTGGCTTTCCGAGAGCATCATCTCATAGGTCGACATATTGGTTTCGCGCTGCGGCACCTTGTCCATGTCGAGCTCGATACCGATGTCGCCCTTGTCGGCCATCTCGACCGAGGAGGAGGTGAGGCCGGCGGCGCCCATGTCCTGGATCGCGGCGATGGCATCGGTGGCCATCAGCTCGAGGCAGGCCTCAATCAGCTTCTTTTCGGTGAAGGGATCGCCAACCTGGACGGTGGGGCGTTTTTCGGCACTGTCATCATCAAACTCGGCCGAGGCCATGGTGGCGCCGTGAATACCGTCGCGGCCGGTCTTGGAGCCGACATAGACGATCGGCTGGCCCGGCTGGGCACCGCGGGCATAGAAAATCTTGTCGGCATCGGCCAGGCCCACGGCCATCGCGTTGACGAGGATATTGCCGTTATAGCCGGCATGGAAATTGGTCTCGCCGCCGACCGTCGGCACGCCGACGCAATTGCCATAGCCGCCAATCCCGGCAACGACGCCGTCGACCAATTGCCGTGTCTTGGCATGGTCCGGCGCGCCAAAGCGCAGCGCATTCATCAGCGCAATCGGCCGCGCGCCCATGGTGAAGACATCACGCAAAATGCCGCCAACCCCGGTCGCCGCGCCCTGATAGGGCTCGATATAGGAGGGGTGATTATGGCTTTCCATCTTGAAGATGGCGGCCTGGCCATCGCCGATATCAACCACGCCGGCATTCTCGCCCGGCCCCTGGATGACACGTCCGCCCTTGGTCGGCAGTTTGCCCAGGTGCAGGCGCGAGGACTTGTAGGAGCAATGCTCCGACCACATCACCGAGAAAATCCCGAGCTCAACGATATTCGGAGCCCGGCCCATCCGGTCGAGGATGACCTGGTACTCGGCCTCGGACAGCCCGTGTTCCTTGACGATTTCGGCGGTGATATTTTCGGCGTATTGAGTCATGTGATCAGGCCGATCCAAGCAGAGATTCAAACAGCGCCAGCCCGTCAGTCCCGCCATGCCTGGCATCAACAGCGCGCTCGGGATGCGGCATCATGCCGAGCACATTGCCTTGCTCGTTGACGATGCCGGCAATGTCATTGGCGGAGCCATTGGGGTTGGCGCCGTAGCGGAAGACGACCTGGCCTTCATTCTCGATCCGGACCAGGGTTTCGGCGTCGGCGAAATAATTGCCGTCATGATGCGCGATCGGGATGATCAGCTTGGCATTGGCCGGATAGCGCGATGTGAAGCGCGTATTGGCGTTGGTGACGGTGACGGGGGTGTCTTCGCAGACGAATTTGAGCTGCGCATTGCGCATCAGGGCGCCGGGCAGCAGGCCGCATTCGGTCAGGATCTGGAAGCCATTGCACACGCCCAGGATCGGCGCGCCGGTAGCGGCATGGGCGATGATCGCCGGCATGATCGCCGAGTGCGTCGCCATCGCGCCGCAGCGTAAGTAGTCGCCATAGGAAAACCCGCCGGGCACCATGACGAAATCCGTGCCTTCGGGCAGGGCGGTTTCCTGGTGCCAGACCATGGCGGGGGCGGTGCCGGTGACGCGTTCGATCGCATCATGGGCGTCGCGGTCGCAATTGGACCCGGGAAAGACGATGACGGCGGATTTCATGGTCACGCCGCCCCTATTCCAGCTCGATCGAGTAGCTCTCGATCACCGGATTGGAGAGGAGTTTGGCGCACATCTCGTCGACGCGGACCCGGGCGGCCTCGATGTCATCTCCGGTCAGATCAAGCTCGATCAGCTTGCCCTGGCGGACGGAAGCGACCTCGGCATAACCCATATTGTGCAGCGCACCGGCAACGGCAGCGCCCTGTGGGTCGAGAACGCCAGGCTTGAGGTAGACGTGGATTTTCGCTTTCACGGGAACGACTCGCTTTTAAGGCCTGCTTCGGATGCGCCCTGCATAAAGCGCGCGGCCTGCCGATGCAATCAAGCAGCGCCAGTTGATCGGCCGCTTCAGACATGAAAACGCCCCCGGCGATGCGGGGGCGCTCTCAAGCCGGTTCGGACCGCGAACTATTTGCCCGCTTCGTCCGCTGCGTCGGGCACCGAGCGCGGCATGTCCTTCATGACGCCGAGACGGCGGGCAACTTCCGCATAGGCCTCGGTGACATTTCCGAGATCGCGGCGGAAGCGGTCCTTGTCCATCTTCTCATTGGTTTCCATGTCCCACAGCCGGCAGCTGTCGGGACTGATTTCATCGGCCAGCACGGTGCGGACCATATCGCCCTCATAGAGGCGGCCGAATTCGAGCTTGAAATCGACCAGACGGATATTGACGGCCGCGAACAGGCCGCAGAGGAAATCATTGGTGCGCAGGGTCAGCGCCATCATGTCGTCGATTTCCTGCGGGCTGGCCCAGTTGAAGGAGGTGATGTGATCCTCCGATACCATGGGATCGTTGAGCTCGTCCTTCTTGTAATAGAATTCGACGATGGCCCGCGGCAATTGCTGACCTTCCTCGATCCCGAGGCGCTTGCTGATCGAGCCGGCCGCGACATTGCGGCAGACGACTTCCAGCGGAATGATCTCGACCTGACGCACCAATTGCTCACGCATGTTGAGGCGGCGGATGAAATGGGTCGGGATGCCGATATGGGCCAGCTGCATCATGACATATTCGCTGATGCGGTTGTTGAGCACGCCCTTGCCTTCGAGCGTCGCCTTTTTCTCACCGTTATAGGCGGTGGCGTCGTCCTTGAAATACTGGACGATCGTGCCCGGCTCGGGACCTTCATAGAGGATCTTGGCCTTGCCTTCGTAGAGTTTCTTGCGGCGGGACATGGGCGGCGCTCCAGTCGGGGTCCGGGTCATGTTCGGACCGAAAATGCGCGACGCGGCCCGAATCGGAGTCCGGACCGCGCGTTGAGGGGGCAAATTATCCGGCCTTTGTGTTATTCGCAATCCCTTGCTGCGGTGCGGCATGGCCTGTGCCGTGGCGATTGATTTCATGCAGCGGGCAAGCTAACCAATCCCCCAACGACCCATCCCCAAGGAGAGCCGCCATGTCTGGCATTGATGATCGCGAATCCGGTTTCGAAAACAAGTATGCCCATGACCAGGAACTGGACTTCAAGGCCAATGCCCGGCGCAACAAGCTGCTGGGCCTGTGGGCGGCCGAACTGATGGGCCTCGATAGCGAGGAAGCCCTGGCCTATGCCAAGACGGTGATCGTCGCCGATTTCGAGGAAGCCGGCGATGACGACGTGTTCCGCAAGATCCGCGCCGATCTCGACGCGAAAAAGGTCGAACTCTCCGATCATCTCCTGCGCAAGCAGATGGATGAACTGATGGCGACCGCCCGCGACCAGATCCAGACCGAAAGCTAGGCGCGCGGCGGGGTCAGCCCGCCGCCTCAACCTCCGCCGTCACCGACAGCCAGCGATCCAGCGCCTCGCGGATATGGTCGCGGTCGTAATTGGTGGTGATGATCTCGAACACCGTGCCGGTCTCGCGGTCCATCAGGACCAGGAAACCGGTGCGGCCGACCATCTGGTCGTAGAGCCCGGTGATGCCCGCCTCCACGGCGCGTTCGCGCACCGCGGCGCGCTGACCGAGGGTGAAGTCAAAGCGGACGAATTCCACCGCGGCATCGGCATAGTCGGGGCGGACATCATCGATGCGCGGTTCCAGGATGCGGCAGGCGCCGCACCAGGATGAGCGAAACATCGCCGCCACCAGCCGCGGCCGTTCCTGCTCGGTCTGCGAGGTCTCGGCCTCGGCGCTCCATTCCGCCCGCAGAAAATTCGGCGCCAGAAAAGCCCCCAGCAGGGCGAGGACGATGAGGGCGGTACGCATGTGGCGAAGCTCCGTGTGATGCCTGTCCGGACTATAGGCGGGCGAGGCGATAAGGCGAGCGCGGCCGCCATCACACTCGCGTTATGTGAGCCTCACTCCGCCTCTTCCGGCCGGATCAGGCCTGGCAGGCCGTCGATCGACAGGGCGTTGCCGGTGTAGCGGCGCTCGCGCCATTCGGCGTCGGTGCGGTGTTCGTTATAGCGCAGCAGCTGGTCGCGTTCGCCCTTGAACTCGTAGAGCGGCACGCCCCAGCCGCAGCTGTCCTGGATGCGCGAGATGCGGGCGGTGATGACGGCGCGCGCCTTGGGGAAATCACCGTAGAGGGCGCGCTTCTCGGCAAAGCCGGGCTCGTCGAAACACACCGCATGGCCCTTGCCATACAGGCGCAAGATCTTGGCCGGCCCGTCCATGGCGCAGAACATGAAGGTGATGCGGCCATTCTGGCGCAGATGCGCCACCGTCTCGATGCCGGACCCGCCGAGATCGAGATAGGCCACCTCGTGCGGGCCGAGAATGCGGAAAGTGTCGTGGCCCTTGGGCGAGAGATTCACATGGCCATGGCCCGACGGCGCGGTGGCGACGAAGAACATCTTCTGCGCCGCGATGAAGGCTGTGACCTTGTCGTCTATCGTCTCGTAGATCTTGCTCATGGATGTCTCCCTCGCTCGGGAGAAGCTTATGCCGGGACCCGGATGATTTCCATCCATTCGCCGGGCTTTCTTCCCCGTCCCTGACGGGGAAGTGGGCCGGACGCAGTCCGGGCCGATGGGGCGGCGAGCCGGGGAGAAAAGTCGCTAGTCGGCAAACACCCGGGCGAAGATCGTGTCGACATGTTTGAGGTGATAGGCCTCGTCGAAACAGGCTTCGATCTGCGCATTGCTCATATGCGCGGTGACCTCGGGATCGGCCTTGAGATGGTCGACCAGCTGGCCGCCTTCATCCCAGGTTTTCATCGCATTGCGCTGCACGAGGCGATAGCTGTCCTCGCGTGACACACCGGCCTGGGTCAGGGCCAGAAGCAGGCGCTGGGAGTTGTGGATGCCGCCCTGGGCGTCGAGATTTTCCTGGCAGCGATCAGCATGCACGATCAGACCTTCAACCATGCCGGCACAGCGCTGCAGCGCAAAATCGAGATGGCCATTGGCGTCCGGCCCGATACCGCGCTCGACCGAGGAGTGGGAGATGTCTCGTTCATGCCAGAGCGCGACATTTTCCATCGCCGGGGTGACGGCGGAGCGCACCAGGCGCGCCAGCCCGGTGAGGTTTTCCGTCAGGATCGGATTGCGCTTGTGCGGCATTGCCGAGGAGCCCTTTTGCCCCTTGGAGAAAAACTCCTGCGCCTCGCGCACTTCGGAGCGCTGCAGATGGCGCACCTCGATGGCGAGGTTCTCGATCGCCGAGGCGATCAGGCCGAGGGTAGCGAAATAATTGGCATGGCGGTCGCGCGGGATGACCTGGGTCGAGATCGGCTCGACCGCGAGGCCCATCGCGTTTGCGACATGTTCCTCAACGCGCGGATCGATATTGGCGAAGGTGCCGATGGCGCCGGAAATGGCGCAGGTGGCGATCTCGTCACGCGCCGCAACAAGCCGCGCCCGGTTGCGTTTGAACTCGGCATAGAAGCGGGCGAATTTCAGCCCCATCGTCGTCGGCTCGGCATGAATGCCATGCGAGCGGCCGATACAGACGGTGAATTTATGCTCCAGCGCCCGCGTCTTCAGCGCCGCGAGCACCCGGTCCATGCCCTGGAGCAGAAGATCGGCACTGTCGCGCATCTGCACGGCCAGGCAGGTGTCGAGCACGTCGGATGAGGTCAGGCCCTGGTGCACAAAGCGGCTCTGCTCGCCGACATGCTCGCCGAGATGGGTCAGGAAGGCGATGACATCATGTTTGACCTCGGCCTCGATCTCATTGATCCGGTCGACATCAAACTCGACATCCTTCGCCGACCACACCGCCGCCACCGCCGATTGCGGCACCACACCCAGCTCCGCCAGCTTCTCGGTCGCATGCGCCTCGATCAGATACCAGATCTTGTACTTGTTCTGGTCCGACCAGATGGCGGCCATTTGCGGGCGGGTATAGCGGGGGATCATGGGCGGCTCCGTCGGCGCGTTGTGAGCAAGCGCGGGAGATGCGTTATGGGGGCGAAAAGGTCAAGGGGAGGGCACGTCCTTCTCCGAGAGGAGAAGGTGGCGCGAAGCGCCGGATGAGGCGGGCAAAATCACCGTGGGCGATTGGCGGGGGCGACGCAGTCCTGCACCGTGCCCATCGCCCGCCTCACCCGCCCTGCCGGGCACCCTCTCCTCGCGGAGAGGGAATGGGGCTACATCGCCCCCCAATCCACCTCAGCGTTGCGATCCAGCACCCGCGATCCATCCGGCATCGCATACTTCAAACCCGAGCCACAATTGAACAGCACGCAATCCGCATCGCGCTCGATCAGCCCGTCATTCATCGCCTTTTCCATCGCGGCCAGCGTTGCGGCGCCTTCCGGGCACAAGAGGAGGCCGTCCTCGCGGGCACAGCGCACGCGGGCCGCCTCGATGGACGCCTCGGAGACGGCGATGGCGAAACCTTCGCTCTCGCGGCAGGCATCGATGATCAGGAAGTCGCCGATCGCCTTGGGGACGCGGATGCCCATCGCGGCGGTGCTGGCGTCGAGCCATTCTTCGGCGTGGCGCTCGCCCTTGTCCCAGGCGCGGACGATGGGGGCGCAGCCCTCGGCCTGGACGGCGATCATTTTCGGGCGGCGTTTGCCGATCCAGCCGAGTTGCTCCATCTCGTCGAAGGCTTTCCACATGCCGATCAGACCGGTGCCGCCGCCGGTGGGGTAGAAGATCGCTTCGGGCATGCGCCAGCCGAGCTGGTGGGCGAGTTCCAGGCCCATGGTTTTCTTGCCCTCGATCCGGTAGGGCTCCTTCAGGGTCGAGAGGTCAAACCAGCCCATCTTCTCCTTGCCGGCGGCGACCAGGGCGCCGCAATGATGGATCAGGCCGTTGACGCGGAAGACATGGGCGCCCTGCAGCGCCATCTCGCGGATATTGACCTCGGGCGTGTCATCGGGCGCGAAGACATAGCTCTCCATCCCCATGCGGCTGGCATAGGCTGACATCGCGGCGCCGGCATTGCCATTGGTCGGCATGGCGAGGCGCTTGAGGCCGAAACGGTGGGCCATGGCGACGGCGAGGGCGAGGCCGCGCGCCTTGAAACTGCCGGTCGGCAGGCGGCCCTCATCCTTGATGCGCACGCGGCCGGTGGCGCCGGAGGCTTTCGCCGTCGCGGGCACATCGATCAGCGGCGTTGTCAGCTCGCCGAGGCGGCAGACATCCGCGTCATCGGCGACGGGCAGAAGCTCGCGCCATTTCCAGAAGCCGCCGCGCCGCGCCGATATGGCACCGCGATCAATCTCGCGCTTCGCCTTGGCGAGGTCATAGCGCACCAGCAGCGGCTTGCCGGCGGCGGAGAGATTGTGCGGCTGGTCCTTGTCGTAATGCTTGCCGGTCTCGGAGCATTCCAGATGGGTGACATAGTCGTGGTGCATATGGGCGCTCCAGGGCTTGTGATCAGGTGGTGAGACTGGACCAGATTGCCCTCAACACCAATCCGGCATGGCGCAGGGTGATCATGCGGGTGTCGACCGGACGGCCGGCGACCCAGGTGCCGCGCACTTCAAGCTGACGCAAGTCGCCGGCATCAAGGCTCAGCGGATCGCGTGCCAGCCAGGTGAAATCGGCGCGCTTGCCCGGCTCGATGGTGCCGATCTCAGCCTCCAGCTCGAGCTGGCGGGCGGCATTGATCGTCATCGCTTCAAGCGCCTGTTGCGTATTGAGCCGCTGGTCGGGCCCGATCAGCTCGCCGCCCTGGCGCGGCTGGCGCTCGATGGCGGTGGCCAGGGTGCGCATCGGATCGATCGGGGTGGCGGGATGATCGCCATGCAGGGTGATGACGGCGCCGCTGGCGAAGGCGTCGCCGACCGGCATGTAGCGCGCGGTGCGGTCCGGGCCGACCAGGTCGGGCAGGATATGGCCATAAAACCAGACATGGTCGACGAAGAAGCCGAGGCTGACGCCGAGCCGGGCGGCGCGCTCGATCTGGGCCGGGGTGATCAGGGCGAGATGTTCGAGCCGGTGATGCAGCATGGGGTCCGGCGCGGCGGTCTGCGCCGCCTCGATGGCATTGAGCGCCATCTCGATCGCCGCCTCGCCCTGGGCGTGGATGGCGATCTGATAGCCGCCGCGCTGGGCCTCGAGCACCAGGGCATTGGCGGCGTCCTGGCTGTAGTTGAGCGTGCCGCGCCAGTCGGGGGCGAGGCTCAGCACGTCTTGCGTGAAGTGCGAGCGCTGATAGGGCTCGGCCAGTGCCGCGCCGCCGATGAAGGGCGAGCCATCCATCCAGATCTTGACCCCGGCCAGCGAGGTGTTGGCATCCTGTCCGGCCCAGAGCTCGAGCGCATGGTCGCGCCGCGCCGGGGCCGTGTAGAGCACGGTGTTGACCGGGGCGCGCGGCTGGCTGGCGACGCCGTGCACCAGGGCGAGCGGATCGCGGGCATTGCCGACAAGGCTGGCGGCACCGATCGTGGTGTAGCCGGCGCGGGCATAGGCATCATATTGAAGATTGAGCAGCAGGTTCAGCGCCGCATCGCCGGCCTGCGGCATGGCGGCCATCACCTGGCCAATGGCGCTGATCTCGATCAGGCGGCCGGTGAGATTGCCATCGGCATCGCGTTCAAACTGGCCGTTTTCCGGATCGGGCGATGTGCTGCCGAGACCGGCGGCGGCCAGGGCGGCGGAATTGGCGAAGGCCTCATGCATCATCTGGGTGAGGATGATCATCGGCCGCTCCGGCGCGATGGCGTCGAGCTCGGCCAGGCCGGGCGGTGGCAGCGGGTCGAGCATCGCCGGATCCCAGCCGAAGGCGATGATCCACGGCGTCAGCCCGCGCTGGCTCGCGGCCCGGCGCAGCGTCTCTATGATCTCTTCGCGGCTGGCATGGCTGACCCCGCTGACATCAACCGCCGCGCCCAGCTGCGCCGAGGCGAGCGGATGCGTGTGCGGCTCGATCAGGCCGGGCACAAGCGTGCCGCCGAGCAGATTGACCCGCTTGGTGTTCCACGGCGCGAGCGCCTCGATCTCGGCCTTGCTGCCGGTCGCGATGATGACGCCGTCGCGGACATAGACGGCCTCGACCGTCTGATCGCCGGCCATGGTTCGGATGGTGCCGCCATGGAAAATCTGGTGCTGCGACGCCGTCGGCGCCCGCAGCGACACGCCCCAGCTCAGCAAGAGCAGGGCAAGGGCGGTGGCGATCAGTCGTTTCATGGCGAGGCGCTTCTGCTGTTGTGTCAGCCGCCCATGCTAGGGCAATGATCCGCCATGACCAGAGCTTTCACATCAGCCCCAGTGTCTTGAAACTGGCTGTGTTCTCGCGCCCGATCACGAGATGGTCGTGGACGACGATCTCGAAGGGTTTGCAGACATCGATCAGGGTGCGCGTCATCTCGATATCGGCCTGGCTGGGGGTGGCGTCGCCGGAAGGGTGGTTGTGGACCAGGATGATCGCCGAGGCCTCATTGGCCAGCGCTCGTTTGACGACTTCGCGCGGATAGACCGGGGCGTGGTCGATCGTGCCTGTGCCGAGCACCTCATCGCCGATCACCTTATTCTTGCGGTCGAGGAAGAGGACGCGGAATTGCTCGGTGGTGGCGTGTTGCATCGCCGTGCGGCAATAGGCGACCAGCGCCGCCCAGGACGCAATGACGGGGCGGCCGATTACCTGTTCGCGCGCTAGCCGGGCGGAGAGCGCCTGGATCAGCTTGAGTTCGGCAGCGCAGCGCTCCGAGACGCCATCAATGGTGATGAGTTGTTCGACCGGGGCTGCGGCGACGCCGCCGAGATCGCCGAAGCGGGCGATCAGCGCCTTGGCGATCGGTTTGACATCGCGGCGCGGGATGGAGCGGAACAGGTAAAGCTCCAGCAGCTCGTAATCGTGCAGGGCCTCACCACCCGCCAAGGTTAGTTTCTGGCGCAAACGCTCGCGGTGACCGTCGTTTTGCGCGGGGCCGGCCATGGCGTCAGACGTTGTAGGGGGGCTTGTCGAGGCCCTTGGGCGATTTGGTGAAAATCTCGTAGCCATCGGCGGTGACTCCGAGGGAGTGCTCGAACTGGGCCGAGAGCGATTTGTCGCGGGTGACGGCCGTCCAGCCATCCCCCAGGACTTTCACATCGGGCCGGCCGAGATTGAGCATCGGCTCGATGGTGAAGAACATGCCCTCCCTGAGCACGACGCCTTCGCCGCGCGTGCCGAAATGCAGCACATTGGGGCTGTCATGGAAGAGCTGGCCGAGGCCGTGGCCGCAGAAATCACGCACCACCGAGCAGCGATTGGCTTCGGCGTGCTCCTGGATGATGGCGCCGATCGTGCCCAGCGTGACGCCGGGTTTGACCGCTTCGATCCCGGCCATCATCGCTTCATAGGTGATGTCGATCAGGCGTTCGGCTTTGCGCTTGGGCTGGCCGGCCGTGTACATGCGGCTGGTATCGCCATGCCAGCCATCGACGATGACGGTGACGTCGATATTGAGAATATCGTCATCGCGCAGCGCCTTGGGCCCGGGAATGCCGTGGCAGACGACATGGTTGAGCGAGGTGCACAGCGAGTGGCGATAGCCGCGATAATGCAGCGTCGCCGGCGTGGCGCCATGATCGAGGATGAATTCGCGCGTCAGCCGGTCGAGATGCTCCGTGGTGACGCCGGCCTTGACCTCGGGCACCAGCATGTCGAGCACCTGGGCGCCGAGACGTCCCGCCTTGCGCATGCCCTCGAAACCTTCGGCTCCGTGCAGCTTGATACGCCCGTCGCGCGGCGATGGGGCATCATAATCGTCAATGCTGTCATAGGCAGTCGTCAAGGGGCAGTCCTCCGTTATCCCCCCATATAGCCAAAGCGCGCGCCGTTTGAAACGGCGCGCGCTGGGATTGCTGGTAATTTCTTTCCGGTTATTCGCTGGCCTGGCCGTAGAGATTGCCGAAGAAGCTGTCATCATTCCAGGCCGGACGCTCGTCGCTGTCGGCGATTTCGCGGGCGATCAGATAGTTGATATTGGCAAATTTGGCGCCCTGGTCGAACAGGACTTCCAGATCGCCGTCGAGCTGGTCGGTCTGACGATGATAATGGGTGCTCAAGAAGCCCATGAAGCCCTCGCCCTCATCCCAGCGCGGATCCGGCGAGGAGAAGCCGGTCATCAGGAAGAGCGACGGCACGCCCTCGCGCACGAAGTTGTAGTGGTCCGAACGCACGAAGATCGATTGCTCCGGGATCGGATCAGGGCTGACCTCGATATTCATCCGGGCCGCCGCGCGCGTGGCAATCGGGCCGAGATTGGAATGCTCGCTGCCAAAGGCGACGACGTCGTTGAACTCATAGACGATGACCGGCATGTCGAGATTGACATTGGCGACGATGGCGTCGGCCGGCACTGTCGGATTGCGGGCAAAATGCTCGGAACCGAGCAGGCCCTTCTCCTCACCGGCCAGGGCGACGAACAGCACCGAACGCCGCGGCGTGCCCTGTTGCATGAAGGCGCGTGCCGTTTCCAGCATGATCGAGACGCCGGACGCATTGTCGACCGCGCCATTGCAGATCGAATCCTCACCGTCATTTGAGCGGCAGCCACCGCGGCCGCGCATGTGATCGTGGATGGTGCCGATATGGTCGAGATGCGCCGTCAGCACGACAATCTCGTCGGCCAGCACCGGATCACTGCCGCGCAGCAGGCCGGCCACATTGGGGGCTGTGAAAGGCTCCGAGATCGTGCGCTGCTGCAGGCTGACGCTGTGCGGCAGATCGAAGCGCGGGAAGGTCGGGTTTTCCTCGTCCGACATCGCGGCCCGGACGTCTTCCAGGCTCATCTCGGCGCCCTCGAACAGGCGTGCACCGAGCGTGGCGCCAACCTCGGCGCTCACCCGGATCTGGTCACGTGAGGACGGGCCTGTGGCCGGCGTCAGGCTGGTGACCGGAAGCGCGGCGGTGCCATTGGCGTAGGTGCGCATCTGCTCGTCGGTACGGCTGGTCACGGTGATCATGCCGACGGCGCCATGGGCGGCGGCGAGATTGCGCTTGGTGGTGGACGACAAGTGATGGGCCCGCTCTTCGCTGGGCAGGCCGCCCGGGACACCATTCACGATGACCACGATCTTGCCGGCAACGTCGAGGCCGGCATAGTCGTCATGATCGCGATTGGGGGCCGAGACGCCATAACCGACAAACACCAGCGGCGCCGTGACGCTCGCTTCGGGCAGGCTCGGATTGGTCGCGACATAGACGTCGTCGCCCTGGGCGAAGGTCTCGCCGTCGAGGCTGAGGCTGTTATAGGCCGCGTCGGCGCTCACATCCTGCAACGGTACCTGCTGGAAATAGCCGCCATTGTCGCCAGCCGGTTCCAGCCCGAGCAATTGCATCTGTGCCGCGACATAATTGGCGGCGATTTCATAGCCATCCGTGCCGACATCGCGGCCCTGCAGATAGTCCGAGGCGAGGAAGCGGATATGCGCCTCGATATTCCCGGTGCGTACATTCGGCATGAAATCGGCGGGCGCTTCGACGGCGCTGCCGATCGTCGTATCGGTGGGGCCGCAGGCGACGAGCGCGAGACAGGCCAATGCTGGTGCCAGAAACTTCATCGAAGCCTCCTCTGGAAAAGCGGTAATTGTTGGCGCGGACTATAGCGAGCGCAGGCATGGGCACAATGTGAGCGGATGTTAATTATCCGTGAGGTCGAGGGGCGGTGCAGCCGGTCCGGCATGACAGTTGTCACGGACGATGGGTGACGCCTGTGTCTGCCGCCCGGTGGCCGTGCGCGGCAAGGTGAGCTCACAAACAGGACAGGAACGACCTCACCATGACCGATCTGAGACAGACCATAGATCACGAACGCAAACGCTACTGCGTCGCCGCCGGCGGCGGTGTGTCGCTGCCCGTCGCCGGCGCGCTCTACTGGGCGGTGATGGGCGGGCTCGGCTTCTACCTCACGCCATCACAATGGGCGATTGCGGCGGCGGCGGGATCGGGACTGATCTTCCCGCTCGGCATTCTGCTGCAGGCCCCGATGCGCTCGCCCTTCATGAAGTCGAAATCGCCCCTGTCGGGTGTCACCATGGCGGCGATCGCCGCGATCAATCTGCTATGGCCGATTCATATCCTGCTGATCGGTGGTTTCCCCGAGGCGGCACCGCTGACCCTCGCCATCGGCATGAGCCTGCACTGGCCGATCATCGGCTGGGCCTATCACAGCCGGGTCAGCCTGATCCACGCCTTCGTGCGGGTCGCGGCCGTGACAGTGATCTGGTACGGCTTTCCCGAATGGCGGCTGACGGGCATTCCGTTTGTCGTGGCCGGGCTCTATCTTTTCGCGGCTGCGGGCCTGCGCTGGGAAGTCCTGCGCTTTCGCCGCGCCGGGGTGAGCGCGGCCTGATCGGGCGCGCTGTGAAGGTGAAGGTGAAGGGGGAGAGGCCATGATGCAGCGGATACTTGCCCTGTTATCGCCCAACCGGCCCTGGCTGCATCTGGTCTATCTGGGCTTTTTCTTCTTCGCCTGGCTTTACCAGCCGCCCGGATGGGACGAGGTGGTGATCGGTCTGGTGGCGATGGCCGGATTTGTCAGCCTCTATATTTTCAGCCTGCGACGCTGCGACTGGACAGTGTATCCGGTGGCGCTGGGGGCGGCTCTGCTGGGCCTGGCCTTCATGCCGGTGACCATTGGCGGCGGGGTTTATCTGGTCTTCGCCGCCGCCATGCTGGGCTGGCTGCCGCATTCCCGGGCGCGCACCGTCGGCCTGGTTGCTGTCGCGCTGGCCATCCTCGCGGCGGGCTGGCTGACGCAACAACCGCTCCCCTATGCCGCCGTGCTCCTCATCCTCGCCGCGATTGCTGCCGGGGGAGCGGCGATGGGCGCGCGGCGCCGTCGCCAGGAGGCCGATGGCGAAGCGCGTCAACGACGGGCTTCGGACCGCGCAGCCGAGGCCGAGCGCCAGCGCATCGCCCGCGATCTGCACGATCTGCTCGGTCATACGCTCTCGGTGGTGACCCTGAAGGCCGATCTCGCATCGCGGTTGTTCGATGCAGAGCCGCAACGGGCTCGCAGCGAGCTGGCCGAAATCCAGTCGATTTCCCGGACGGCCCTCGCCGAGGTGCGTGAGGCGGTCGCCGGTCTGCGCGACCGCAGCCTGGAGAGTGCCACCGCCGAAGCGCGTCAGCATCTCGAGGCGGCCGGACTGGCAGTCTCGGTCGAGCTTGAGGCAGGCCCCGCGACGGCGGAGCAATCGACGGCGCTGGCGATGGTGGTGCGCGAAGCAGCGACCAATATCCTGCGCCATGCTGAAGCCCGTCATGTCACGATCCGGACGGCCAGCCTGGATGGCGGTATTGAATTGAGTATCGGCGATGATGGCCGCGGCGGTGCCCGGACCGGCAGCGGCGGGCTGGGCGGACTGGCGGCGCGCATCGAGGCGCTCTCGGGCTGGATGTTGGTCGGGGCCGTAACGCCGGGAACCGGAACACAGGTCCAGGCCTGGCTGCCCGGACGTGGAGGTGGAGACCATGCCTAGACTCATCCTGGCCGAAGACCAGACCCTGCTGCGCGAGGCCCTGGCGGCACTGCTCGGGCTCGAGACCGATATCGAGATTGTCGGCACGGCGTCCAATGGCCGCGAGGCGCATGATCTCGTGCGCCGCCACGACCCCGATGTCGTCGTCACCGATATCGAGATGCCGGACATGACCGGGCTGGAACTCGCCGCCCTGCTCAAGCGCGAGGGTGCGCGGGCGCGGGTGCTGATCGTGACGACTTTCGACCGGCCCGGCTATCTGCGCCGCGCGCTCGAGGCGGGCGTGGCGGGTTTCATTTTGAAAGACGGGCCTTCGACCGGTCTCGCCGATGCGGTCCGGCGTGTCGCGGCCGGTGAACGGGTGATCGCGCCGGAACTGGCGGAGCGCGCCTGGAGCGAGAACGATCCTCTTACCGATGCCGAGCGCCGTCTTCTGCGCCTGGCCGAGGCGGGGCTGGAAAGCCCGGCCATGGCCGAAGCGACCGGTTTGGCGCGCGGCACGGTGCGCAATTATCTGCACAGCGCGATTTCCAAGCTCGGGGCCGCCAACCGGATCGAGGCGGCGCGTCTGGCGCGGGAGAAGGGTTGGCTCTAGGGACTCAGTTCTGCGCTGACAGCGCTGCCGCCACCGAAGGCGGAACCGAATAGTGCGCGCGGAAGATCTCCGTCATCCGCGCCGGCCTGCCGGTCGAGAGCTGGAAACAGACGACCTTGGTGAGCGCGCGGAATACCGTCACGCCGTCACTGACGCGCACGAATTGATAGCGCCGCTCGGCGCGCAGGCGGCCATCGGATTTGGTGATCCAGACAGCGCAGTCAAGTTCATCGCCGAGCCGGACATGGCCGAGATAGTCGGCCTCGGTGCGGATGATGGCGATGCCGCGATCATCGGCCTCGCACGCTTCGCGCGAAAATCCCTTCGAGGCCCAGTGGGTCCAGGCGGCGGCATCGGCCCATTCCAGATAGCGCGCATTATTGGCATGGCCGAAATCATCGATATCGGCGGCCACCACCTTGATGCGGTGGACGTAAGGGTTGGGCAGGTCCCACTGGAAATCGCTCATCATGTCAGCTCCACGCTCATCGGATGGGTAATCGCGATGCCCGCCGGTGTCACTTCGCAGCGATAGGCCAATATCTCGACGCCGGCCTGGTGCGCCGCGCGCAGGGCCTCGCCATAGACCGGGTCGGTATCATCGGCCGGGCGCAGGCGGGCGCAATCGCTGCGCTGGACGATGAAGAGCTGGACGGCGCGCTCTCCCGCCTGCGCCTTGGCGGAGAGTTCGCCGAGATGCTTGGTGCCGCGGCTGGTGACGCCGTCGGGGAATTCGGCCAGGCCGGGCTGGCGCATCCAGTGGACATTCTTGACCTCGACCCAGCAGGGCGGGCGATCTTCGTGTTCCAGCAACAGGTCGATGCGGGAGTTCTCGCCGTATTTCACTTCGCGCCGCAGCGAGGCATAGCCGGTCAGCTCGGTGAGGATGCCGGCCTGCACCGCTTCCTCGGCCAGCTCATTGGCGCGGCCGGGCAGGGTGCCGATCAGCGTGTCCTGGGCTTCAACGATCTCCCAGGTGAATTTGAGTTTGCGCTTGGGATTGTCCGCCCGGGAAAGCCAGACCTTGAGGCCGGCGTCCTTGATGCCCGCCATGGCGCCGGTATTGGCGCAATGCGCTGTCACGACCTCGCCGCCGGGCAGTTCGACATCGGCAAAGAAGCGCTTGTAGCGCGAGACCAGCAGGCCCTCGATCAGCGGTGTGGCGAATTTCATGGCTTGGCATTCTCCTGTTGCGCCACCTATACCCGAGGCGAACACGGAAACGAGGGACAATCTCATGGGCAAGGCGTCAGGCGTGACCGCGGCAGTGGTGTTGATCGGCGATGAGGTTCTCTCGGGCCGCACCCAGGACAAGAACCTGCAGCAGATCGCGCAATTCCTGGCGCCGCTGGGGATCAATGTCATCGAATGCCGCACCATTCCGGACGATGCCGATGTGATCGCCGACACCGTCAACACGCTGCGGGCCAAGGCCGATTATGTCTTCACCACCGGCGGTATCGGCCCGACCCATGACGACATCACCGCCGACAGTATCGCCGCCGCTTTCGGCGTCGGCATCGATATCCGCCATGATGCGCTGGAGGTGATCGAGCACTGGTATGCCAAGACCAAGACGCCGCTGACCGAGAGCCGCAAGCGCATGGCGCGCATCCCCGACGGCGCGAGCCTGATCGTCAATCCGGTCACCGGCGCGCCCGGCTTCCAGGTCGAAAACGTCTTCGTGATGGCCGGCGTGCCCTCGATCACGCGCGGCATGCTGGAAGATGTCGCCCATCGCCTGCATGGCGGCGCCGTCACCCGCTCGCGCTCGGTCAAGGCCGACAATCTGCGCGAAGGCGATATCGCCATTCCGCTCGGCGAGATGCAGGCGCGCTATCCGCAGGTCTCGATCGGCAGCTATCCGTATTTCCTCGAGGTCAGCCAGGGCGAAGTGAAGCGCGGCACCCATCTCGTCGCCCGCTCGACCGACGACGCCGCGCTCGATGCCGTCATCGGCGAGATCGCGGCGATGGTGGCGGCGCTGGGTTTTGACGGGCGGATCGATCCGGAGGATTGAGGCGCGACATCATCGCGCTTGCTATCGCGGCCTGACGGCAGCCTGATACCGGCATGACATCCCCCCTGCCCAAGACATCAACAGCGGACAGCACTGTCGCCAGCCCGGAGGCCCGCGCCTGGCACGCCCTGCCACCGGACGAGGCGGCAAAGCTGTTGCACAGCGATGCCGAGTCCGGGCTCAGCGCCGAAGAGGCGGCCCGGCGATTGGAGCGCTACGGGCCCAATGCCTTCGAAGCCCGCGAGACACTGCGCTGGCCCGTGATGCTGGCGCGCCAGTTCAAGGACGTGCTGATCATCATCCTGCTCGCGGCTGCCGCTGTTTCCGCGGCGCTCGGCGATCCGGTCGATGCCGTCGCGATCCTGGCGATTGTCAGTCTCAATGCCGCGCTCGGCTTTTTCCAGGAATACCGCGCCGAACGGGCGCTGGCGGCGCTGAAACGTCTGCTGGCGCCGAGTTGCCGGGTCATTCGCGACGGGGTCAGCCGGCAGATGGATGCGAGCCAGCTGGTGCCGGGCGATCTGGTGCGGTTGCAGCCGGGCGATCACACCCCGGCCGATCTGCGTCTGGTCGAGGCGCGCGATCTGGCGATCGATGAATCTGCCCTGACCGGGGAGTCGCACGCCGCGGACAAGCTCCCGGCCTCGGTGGAGGAAGACGCCGCCATCGCCGAGCGCCGTTCCATCGCCTATGCCGGCGGGCTGGTGGTGCGCGGACGCGCCACCGGACTGGTCACCGCGACCGGTTATGCGACCCAGTTCGGGCGTATCGCCTTGCTGGCGACCTCGATCGACCGCGATATCACCCCGCTGCAAAAGCGGCTGGCGCGTCTCGGCGCCCGGCTCGGCATGATCGCGGCGGCGGTCGCGGCCGTGCTGGCGCTGAGCGGTTTCCTGCTCGGGCGCGATGCGCTGGAGATGTTCCTGACCGGCGTCGCGCTGGCTGTGGCGATGGTGCCCGAGGGCCTGCCCGCTGTCGTGACCCTGACCCTGGCGCTCGGCGTGCGCGCGATGGCGCGGCGCAATGCGTTGGTACGCCGCCTGCCGGCCGCCGAGACGCTGGGGGCGGCGACGATTATCTGTTCCGACAAGACCGGCACGCTCACCCATGGCGAGATGGCGGTGACGCAGGTGTGGACGCCGCAGGATGGTGATGGCCCCGGAGTCGGGATCGGCGGCGCCGGCTATGAGCCCAGCGGTGCGTTCAAGGCGCATGGCCATATCATTGATCCGGATAATCATCCCGGCCTGATGGCCCTGCTTGAGGCCGGTCTGATCTGCAATCATGCGCGGGTGTTCGAGCGCGACGGGTTGTGGCGGCTCGATGGCGAACCGACCGAAGGCGCCCTGGTGACGGCGGCGCTCAAGGCGGGCCTGGATCGGCCCTCGACGGCGCATGCCCGTGAAATCCCCTTCAGCTCGGCACGCAAGCGCATGAGCCTGATCATCCCGGCCGGCGATTGCGCCAAGGTCTATCTCAAGGGCGCGCCGGAAGAAGTGCTGGCGCGTTGCAGCAGCGTGTTCGATGGCGGGGCGGATGTGCCGCTGGACGCGGACGGCGTGCAGGACCTGCACCGGGTGTTCGAAGGCATGGCCGAACGCGGTTTGCGCGTCCTGGCCGTCGCGCGCAAGACCACGGCCGACCCGCACGCGCCCGATGCCGAAATCGAGCGCGATCTCACCTTTCTGGGCTTTTTTGGCGTCATGGATCCGCCGCGCGAGGAAGTGCCGACCGCGATTGCGCGGGCCCATACCGCCGGTCTGCGCGTGGTGATGATCACAGGCGATGCTCCGGCGACGGCGCTGGCGGTGGCGCACAGTATCGGCCTTGATGCCCGGTCTGCCTTGACCGGCGTTGAGCTCGACGCGATGCAGGATGCCGCCCTGCTGCGCGCCATCCATGACGGCGCCGTGTTCTCGCGCGTGGCACCGGAGCACAAGCTGCGTCTGGTCGAGATCCTGCAGCGTGATGGCGAGATCGTTGCCATGACCGGCGATGGCGTCAATGACGCGCCGGCGCTGAAGCGTGCCGATATTGGCGTCGCCATGGGCATACGCGGCACCGATGCGGCCAAGGATGCGGCTGAAATGGTGCTGATGGACGATAATTTCGCCACCATTATCGGTGCGGTCGAGGAGGGGCGGCGGCAATACGCCAATATCCGCAAATTCGTCCGCTATCTCCTCTCCTCCAACATGGCCGAACTCATTGCCATCGGCGCGGCCCTGCTGATGGGCTGGCCGCTGATCCTGCTGCCGGTGCAGGTGTTGTGGATGAATCTGGTCACCGACGGGCCCACCGCGCTGGCGCTGGGGATCGAGCGGGCCGACCGCGATCTGATGCGCCATCCGCCGGCCGCGGCCGATGCCGCCGTGGTCAGCCGCGGCGGGCTCGTCGTGGTGATCCTGCTGGCGAGCTATATGGGGCTGGCCTCGCTGTGGCTGTTCCAGGATGCGCTGGCGCGCGGCGAGAGCCTGCTCTACGCGCAGACGCTGGTCTTTACCGGGCTGATCGTGTTCGAGAAGACCAATGTGCTCAATTTCCGCTCCCTCGACCGGCCACTGGCGTTGATTGGCCTGTTCTCCAATCCCTGGCTCTTGCTGGCGATCGCCGTCTCGATCGCGCTGCAGCTGGGCGCGGTCTACTGGCCGCCGCTGCAGCTGGTGCTGCATTCGGTGCCGCTGGACGGGGCGGCGTGGCAGCGTATCCTGTTGCTGGCGGTCCCGATCCTGCTGGTGCCTGAACTCGTCAAGGGGCTGGGCGTGTTCGTCACGGCGCGCGCGGCGATGAACAAGACGCCTTGAGATCGCCCCGTTCTCGCCTTGCCTCCGATCAATTCGTGCGTGCAAATGCCGGAGCTGGGAACGGGAAGGGGAGACTTGCATGACACGGAATCTGAAAATGGGCACCGCGCTCGCTGCGCTGGTTGCCGCCACCTCGATACAGTCGGCGCCGATGGCGCTGGCCCGGGACGAGGCGGCCAAGCAGGAATTGCTCGACGCCATCCCCGCCGCCTGCCGCAATCGCGGGCGCGATGGTGTCGGTCTGCGCGAACAGGTCAGCGTGACCGGCTCGCGCCTGATCGCCGGCGCGGTCCAGGCCGAAGCGCCGCAGCCGTCACCGCCGCCACCCCCGCCGCCACCGCCGCCACCGCACTCTTCGGTGGCACAGGCCGACATGATGGCGCCGCCGCAGGAGCAGAACATGCGCGGCTATGCGCCACTGCCGGTGATGCCGCATCCGGGCAATGTCGACCGCGAACGCTATGAGCATGTCGAGCTCAACACCGTGCACGCGACCGCCGAGGAACCGGTCTCGACCTTCTCGATCGATGTCGACACCGCCAGCTATGCCGTCGTGCGTGACTATCTCAATGACTGCAACCTGCCGCCCCAGGATGCGGTGCGCGTCGAGGAGATGGTCAATTATTTCGATTACGACTACGCGCTGCCCGAAAGCATGGACGAGCCCTTCGCGGCCCGGGTCCAGGTGACGCCCAATCCGTGGAAACCGGCGACGCAGCTGATGCATGTCTCGGTGCAGGGCTATGAGCTGGTGCCCGAGGAGCGTCCGCGCGCCAATCTGGTCTTCCTGATCGATGTCTCCGGCTCGATGAATTCGCCCGATAAACTGCCGCTCGCCGTGCAGGCGATGCATTTGCTGGTCGATGAACTCGATCCCGACGATACCGTCGCCATCGTGGTCTATGCCGGTGCAGCCGGGGCCGTGCTCGAGCCGACCCAGGCCCGCGATGCGCGCCAGATCCACGAGGCCCTGGACCGCATGCGGGCCGGCGGATCGACCGCCGGCGGGGCCGGTCTGTCACTGGCCTATGACCTCGCGGAACGCAATTTCGATCCCGAGGCGGTCAATCGCGTCATGCTTCTGACCGATGGCGATTTCAATGTCGGCGTCACCCAGAACGAGCGGCTTGAGGATTTCGTCGCCCGCAAGCGCGACAGTGGCATCTATCTCTCGGTGATGGGCTTTGGTCGCGGCAATTACAACGACGCCATGATGCAGACCATCGCCCAGGCCGGCAATGGCACCGCCGCCTATATCGACAGCCGGGCCGAGGCGCGGCGCATGCTGGTCGAGGAAAGCTCGAGCGCGCTGTTCCCGATCGCCAATGACGTCAAGATCCAGGTCGAGTTCAACCCGGCCCGCATCGCTGAGTACCGTCTGATCGGCTATGAGACGCGCATGCTCGAACGCGCCGATTTCAACAATGACGCGGTCGATGCCGGCGAGGTCGGGTCCGGCCATGCTGTCACCGCCATCTATGAGATTGCGGCGCCGGGTTCTGAAGGCGCGCTGATCGATCCGCTGCGCTATGGCGAAGCGCCGGCGGCCGCATCAGACCTGTCATCGGAATACGGCCTGCTGCGCATTCGCTACAAGCATCCCGGCGAGGATGAGAGCAATCTGATCGAGCGGCCGGTGACGCCCGCCGATGCGGTCACCGATTTCGCGGCGGCGGACCAGGAAACCCGCTTCTCGATCGAGGTCGCCGGTTTCGCGCAAATGCTGCGCGGCGATCCCTATCTGCGTGAGGGTTATGGCTATGACCAGATCCTCGACGGCGCCAGCGCAGCGCTGGGTCCGGACGAATACGGCCATCGCGACGAATTCCTCGAACTCGTCCGCATTGCCCGCTATGCCGCCAATGCCGAGGGTCAGACGGCGGAATAGCCCGCCCGGCAGCCGGATGTGATGAAAAGCGAGCCGTGCCCGATGGGTGCGGCTCTCTTTCTGGCTGCGGTGATGCAGCGGCGGCAAGCCGGTGAATTGCCCGCTGGCCTCGCGCCAAACCCCGTGTAGGATCGCGCCTCGGCGCCGTGCGGGCGTGGCGGAATGGTAGACGCAACAGACTTAAAATCTGTCGATTGAAAGATCGTGCCGGTTCGAGTCCGGCCGCCCGCACCAGCCTTCGCTGCGAAGTGGCGAAGGCTGTCACGCCATAGCCCGAAGGGCGAAGGCGGACCGCTCGTCATCTCGCAGCTACGGCCGGGCGAGCCCCAACGCCAAGTCCTCTGACGGAGTAGCGCCTCATAGCCCGAAGGGCGAAGGCGGACTGCTCGCGATCTCGCAGCTACGGCCGGGCGAGCCCCAACGCCAAGTCCTCTGACGGAGTAGCGCCTCATAGCCCGAAGGGCGAAGGCGGACCGCTCGTCATCTCGCAGCTACGGCCGGGCGAGCCCCAACGCCAAGTCCTCTGATGGAGTAGCGCCTCATAGCCCGAAGGGCGAAGGCGGACCGCTCGCCATCTCGCAGCTACGGCCGGGCGAGCCCCAACATCCAGTCCTCTGACGGCGTGGCGTCTCATAGCCCGAAGGGCGAAGGCGGACCGCTCGTCATCTCGCAGCCATGGCCGGGCAATCCCGCCTCCGCTGCGACGCTACGCCTCTTGAGACAGCCGGCCCGCTGGTGCACTGTGACGGCCTTCACTCAAAGGTTTCCCGATGCGCCCCTACCTCTTCTCTTTCAAAATCGGTGGTGTGGTCGTTCGCGCCGAGCCGTCCTGGTTGTTTCTGGCCCTGCTGGTCGGCTGGTCGCTGGCTGTTGGTTTCTTTCCGGACCAGAACGCGGCGCTGGAGACATCGACCTATGTCTTCATGGCGATCCTTGGCGTGTTCGGACTGACCTTCTCGATTATCGCGCACGAACTCTCCCATACCTTTGTCGGCCGCGCCTTCGGCATGCCGATCAACCGGGTGACGCTGTTCATGTTCGGCGGCGCGGCCGAGCTGGAGGAAGAGCCGAAAACGCCGATGACCGAACTGGTGATGGCGCTGGCGGGGCCGTTGATGAGCCTGTTGCTGGCGCTGGTCTTCAGCCAGCTGGCCGGGCTGGACATGACCGGCGGGCCGCAGGCGCCGCTGGCGATGGTGCTGGCCTATCTCGGCCTGATCAATCTTCTGCTGGCGCTGTTCAACATGCTGCCGGCCTTCCCGCTCGATGGCGGGCGCGTGCTGCGGGCCATCCTCTGGATGGCCGGCGGTGATCGCCGCCGCGCGACCCGCTGGGCCAGCCTGGCCGGCGAGGCCTTCGCGGTCTTCTTTATCGTCGCCGGTATTTTCGTGTTGCTCTCGACCGGCTCGCTCGGCGGGCTGTGGTGGGTGCTGATCGGGCTGTTCCTGCGGTCGGCCGCGAAGTCCTCGCGTGTCGAGCTGGAGACCCGCGTGGCGCTGGGCGAGGTGCGTGCGGCCGATCTGGTGACGCCGGGGATCGAGACCGCCGATGCGGGCATGAGCGTGGCCGACTTCATCGCCGACAAGCTTGTGCGCCATCACCGCGACTGGTTTGCCGTCACCGAGTCGGGCCGTCTGGTGGGCAGCGCCGGCCTGGCCGAGGCACAGGCCGTGCCGGTGGCTGCGCGGGCCGGCACGCCGCTGGCCAGTATTGCCGTGCGGCCGGGCCCCCAGCATCTGCTGCCCGCCGGCGCCCGCGCTGACCAGGCCTTCGCCCAGATGCAGCGCCATCACCTGCAGCGCCTCTTCCTCGTCGACGGGGACCACTTTATCGGCGTGCTCTCGCTGGCCGACCTGCTGGAATATGCCCGCCTGCGCAATCTGTTCGCCGACGCGCAGCTGGGCTAGCGCCCGGCGTTAGCCCAGCGCCTGCGCCGCCTCGCGGACATTGCGCGTCGCGGTATCGATGCTCTGGCTTGCCGTGGCGATGCCGCGAATGCCGGAGGCGATCTGGTCCACGCCGGCTGCGACTTCCTGCATATTGCCCGAGATTTCCCGTGTGACGCAGGACTGTTCCTCGACCGCGCTGGCCACCGAGGATGCGACCTCGTCGATCTCGGCAATGGTCTTGCTGATCGAGGCAATGGCGTCGACCGCGTCATTGGTGGCTTTCTGGACGTGGGAGATCTGGGCCGCGATACCGTCTGTTGCCTTGGCGGTCTGGTTGGCCAGTCCCTTCACTTCCGACGCGACGACGGCAAATCCCTTGCCCGCCTCACCGGCGCGCGCGGCCTCGATGGTGGCGTTGAGGGCGAGCAGATTGGTCTGTTCGGAAATGTCATTGATCAGGGAGATGACCTCATTGATCCGCCGCGCCGATTCGGCGAGGCCGCCCATCACATCGCTGGTCTGATTGGCCATGGTGACCGCATTGCGGGTGATTTCCGTCGCGCGGACCAACTGGCTGCCGATTTCATTGGCCGAAGCGGCCATTTCCTCGATGCCCGCCGCAATCGATTGCACCGCAGCGGAGGTCTGTTCCGAGGTCGAGGACACGGTGGTTGCCTGGTCAGCCGCCTGGCTGACGCTGTTGCCGATACCGTCGAGATCGGCACCGATGCTCTTTTGCGCGGCAGCGCGTTGCTGGCGCAATTGCACCTGGGCTGTGATGTCGGTCGCGAACTTGATGACGCGGTAGACCTTGCCATTCATGTCGCGGATCGGATTGTAGACGGCCTGGATCCAGACCTCGCGGCCGCCCTTGCCGATGCGCAGGAATTCGGCGGCCTGGTACTGGCCGTCACGCAAGGCGCTCCAGAAGGCCTGGTAGGCGTCACCATCCCGCTCGCTGGCCGGGACGAACATCGAGTGGTGCTGGCCCGCGATCTCGTCGAGCTCATAGCCGAGGGCGGCGAGGAAATTGGCATTGGCTGTGAGGATCGTGCCGTCAAGCTCGAACTCGATCACGGCCTGTGAACTCTGGATCGCCGCGATCTGCCCCTGGGCGTGGGCGGCGTCGAGCTTTTGCTGCGTGATGTCGGTGGCGAATTTGACAACCTTCGTGACCTTCCCGGACCGGTCGAGGATCGGATTGTAGCTGGCCTGGATCCAGATTTCCCGCCCGCCCTTGGCGATGCGCCTGAATTCTGCCGCCTTGAAATCACCCTGCTGCAGATCGGCCCAGAACTGGTGATAGGCGGGCGAGTTGCGTTCGGCGGGGTCGACAAACAGGCTGTGGTGCTGGCCGCGAAGCTCCGCGAGGGAATAGCCCATGGCATTGAGGAAATTGGAATTGGCCGTGAGGATGGTTCCGTCGGGCTTGAACTCGATGATGGCGAGCGAACGGCCCAGCGCGTCGAGCGTGGCGCGGGCGTCGCCGCCGCCGGAATTCAGGATGGACTTCATGATGCTTCCCCTTGCCGCGGCCCTGTATCGGACCCGCTTGGGGCGCAGTAGGGGGGAGTTTTGGTTAACGAAACGCTTCGGAAAAACACGAAAAATAGTCGTAGATACTTAAAATCAAACAGAAAAACACTTCTAAGCGGCGTTAACTTTACGATGCCCGCCTGACGTGCAAGCCGGGTGTTGACTGCACGATCCGGTTGAATGCCGGCGGGTGGCCCGTTGTGCGCGCGCTGCCCGGAATCGGCGGACCGCCCCCTTGGAGCCACGGGGCGGTCCGCCAGACCGGGTCGGTCAGGCCTACCCTCTGAGTGTCAGGCGCAGTCCGAGCGAACGGCCGGTGCCGGGCAGGCGTTCGCCCAGCCCCACATCCGGGCCCGCATTGCGGTTATAGCCGGCCAGGTGCTGGCGATAGCTGTGATCGAGCAGGTTCTCGATGCCCGCTGACAGGCTGACGCCGTCGCGAAGGGTCCAGCTGCCATACAGGTTGAGCAGGACATAGCCGGGCGTCTCCAGTTCGGAATTGGACGTCGAGACCCGGTCCTGCCGCGCCACGGCCAGGGTTTCCAGCGTCGCCGACCAGGCGCTGGCCTCACGGGTCAGGCCGAGCCGCAGGCTGGGCGGTGCGGTGCGGTAGAGATTGTCGTCAATATCGCGCCGCTCGCCGCGCACCCAGGAGGCGGTGCCGTCGAGATGCCAGGCCGCGTTGAACGCGACACCGAAATCCATGTCGAGGCCATAGAGGCGGGCATCGGTGTTGGCGAAACGCAGCGGCGTCGGATCGCCATTCATCGCCGAGACCATTTCCACCGGCGTATCGATCACGCCGGGTGTGGCATCATAGGGCACACCCTGGATGAAATCATCGACCGAGCGATAGAACAGGGTTGGACGCGCATAGGCAGAGCCCGACGCCCAGTCCAGACCCGCTTCGGCGATCCAGGCGGTCTCCGGCGACAGGTCGGCATCGCCGACATAGGTATTGCCGTCAGCCAGTCCGCCCGAGGCCTCGGTCGGCAGCCAGGCAAAGCGTTCGACATAGCCCGGCGCCCGGGTCTTGCGCGCCAGGGTCAGTCGCAGGGTCGTGGCGTCATTGAGCGGCCGCCACAGGCGCGCAACGGCGTCGAATGTGGTGTCGTCGAGACGGCGGTCGGTGGCGTTGAAGGCCATGGCCAGCATGCCCGGCATGGCGGGCACGGCTGTCCCGACCGAGGCCAGCCCCGCTTCGGCCCTGTGCCGGTCCGCGCGCAGGCCCAGCTCGGCCTGCCATCCGCCGGCCGCGCCGGTCCATTCCGCGAAAATGCCGCGGCGTTCCATGGTGATGCCGGACAGGGAATTGAGCACGAAATCCGCATTGTATGGATTGGTGATCGCGAGGTCATGTTCGGCCTGTTCACCGTCGAAGCCGAGGCGCAAGGATCCGCCCAGCGCCGCAAACGCGGCATCGGCGCCGCCGGACACGGTGTGAGCCGTGGCGAGGGATTCGCGATACATCGATGCCATCGCCGGTGCCGGCCGCAGATCGAAATTATTCATGGCATGCGCGACATCGGCCATCGCGAGATGCGCACTGACGCTGACACCGTCCCACTCACCGCGATAGCCGAGGCGGGCGAAATCGGTGTCGAAGTAGCGGATGTCCATGGCGAAGGGCGGATTGCCGGTCGCACCGGTTTCCTGGCGCCGCAGGTCGAGGGAGACTTCATGCACGCCGGTGCGATAGCCCAGCCCCACGCCGTAAACGAGGCGTTCATGGGCCGAACCGCCAATCGTGCCGCCGGGCCAGCTGATATCATCACCGGACTCCTGCGAGCCGAGCAGCTGGATGCGGAACTGGTCATTGGCGATCCCGACGACACCGCCATAGGCGGTGCTGTCATCGGCGGAGCGGCCGGCCAGGGTCAGGTCATAGCGGGTCTGCCATTGCTCCGTGTCGGCAAAGCCGATCTGTTTGAACACCGCATTGACACCGCCGGCGAGGCCGGGGCCGCTGCGCACCGGGCTGACGCTGCGGTCGACCTCGATCCGCTCGATCAGGGCAATCGGGGCATAGTGCAGCGGCGGATCCATCAGATTGGGGCCGCCGGAGGCAAAGCTCTGGCCGTCAATGCGCAGATTGATGCGGCCGCCGGAGAGGCCGCGATACTGGACCTGGCTCGACAACACGCCATTGCCGACCACGGCGGCGCCGGGCAGGCGGGCGATCAGGGCGGCAGCATCCGGCCCTGAAGGCGGCAGCGTGGCCGGATCAAGCCGGTCGATACGCTCACTGTCGAGCTGATGACCCGAAACGGTGATGATATCGGTGAGGGGAGAGGCGTCCTGGGCCAGCGCCGGGATGGCGGTCAGGCAGGACAGCGCGAGCGCGCTCGCGGAACGCAGGAGAATGGATGACATGAATAGCTCCGTGGCGGCCCGGGCGGGCCGCCGTCTGACGGTCATTGGAAATGGGTTTTGGCTGTCAGAGCGAAGCAGGTGGGGCGCGCACCGGCGGGCTTATGCGGCGATGACCGGCGGGCAGGGCCGCATCAGCCAGGAACATGCTGCCGCTGCCGGCGTCGGTTGGCGGCAGAAAGAGCGGCGCCTGTGGCAGGGGGCCGATGGCGGCGGTCGCCATCGCGAAGGCGCAGGGCTGGCCCTGGCCGCTATCGGCAGGTGCCGGGGCGCTGCCCTCGCGCACCTCCCCGGTGGCCAGATCCAGCCAGCGCTGCTCGGCACCATGACCGGTACAGAACACGACCGAGACCCCGCCCGAGGCGGTATCGCGGTCGAGCATATAGCCCTGGGGCAGGCTGGCCTGGATGCCGGCCGCCAGCAGCGCAAGGACGAGAATCCCCTGCGCCCACACTGTTCGGCCCTGGCGCAACATGGTCAGCATGTCCGCCGGTTAGCATGCGGGTCAGGACACGGCCATGCGACAAACGCGTCAGCGGGCTTCCACGCCTGCAGCGGGCGCGCTAGCGTGACGCCCATGACACATCACGCCGTTCACCAGCATCTCCTTGACGCTGCCGCCGGGCTCTCGCCCGCGCTGGAGGCGGCGCTGCTCCGTCTCGGGCCGCTGGAATTTCCGCGCCGCGACAGCCAGCCCTTCCCGCATTATCTTTGCCGCGCGATCGGTGGCCAGCAGATCTCGGTCAAGGCGGCGCAGAGTATCTGGAACCGCGTCGAGGCCAGTGCGGCAGGCAAACCTCTGCTCGATCATTTCGTCGCGGACAATACCGACACGCTGCGCGCCTGCGGCCTGTCCGGCGCCAAGACGAAAACCATTATCACCATCGCCGACACCCATCGCAATATCGGCCTCGATACCGATGAGCTGCGCGCCCTGCCGATTGCCGAACGCACGGCGCGGCTGACCGCGATCTGGGGCGTGGGCCAATGGACCGCCGACATGATGAACATGTTCTATTTCGGCGAGCCCGATATCTGGCCCGATGGCGATGTCGCCGCCCGCAAGACGCTGGAGCGTCTGACCTCGAAACGCCGCAAGACGGTGCGTACGGCGCAGCGCTTCAAACCTTATCGCTCCTGGCTGGCGCTCTATATGTGGGCCCATGCCGACGCGCCGCCGGACGGGCAGGCGGTGGGGTAGGGCTGTGCTTGGCGGGTGTACCAAATTTTGGTATTATGCGGCTCTGAAGGAGATCGGCATGAGCAAGAACACCAGCTTTTCCGTCGGGGAGCATTTCGCCGAATTTATACACCAACAGGTCGAACACGGTCGCTACGCTTCGGCCAGCGAGGTCGTCCGCGCTGGGTTGCGTTTGCTGGAAGGTGAGGAGAGCCAGCTCCAGGCAGTGCGCCAGGCGCTCGCAGAAGGTGAGGCGAGCGGCAGGGCAGAGCCGTTCGATATCGAGGCCTTCCTGGCGAGAAAGCATGCAGAGCGAGCGTGAAGTCCGACTATTCTCTCACCCGCGCCGCGGAGCACGATCTGGACCGAATCTGGGATTATTCGGTCGACCGGTGGGACACCGCCCAGGCTGATGCCTATCTTCGGCGCCTCCAGGCTGCGATGGCGGGATTGTGTTTGTTTCCGGAGACCGGTCGCGCCGTGGACGATATCCGACAAGGCTATCGCGTTCTGCCCATCGAAGCACATTGCATTTTCTATCGTATTTCGATGGATGCTATTGAGATTGTTCGCATTTTGCACGGCCGCATGGATGCCCGGGGTCAGTTTGCGATGGCCAGGGATGCCGGATAACCCAGCTACAAACCTCACTCGACACGTCCTGCGCCCGCCCCTAGTCTCGACCTGAACAGTGTTCACGCCTGCGGCCAATTTCAACGAGCCGGGCGGAACCGGTCGATAAATGTCGAGATACAAGGGACTACATCATGGCTGAACCGGATATTCTGAAGGGCAGATTGCGCCTGCCCGTGATTGGCGCACCGCTTTTCATCATCTCCAATCCCGATCTGGTGATCGCCCAGTGCAAGGCCGGCATTGTCGGGTCATTCCCCTCGCTCAACGCGCGCCCGATCAGCCAGCTCGATGAATGGCTCGACCAGATCACCTCCGAGCTCGACAGCTATAACCGCGCCAATCCGGACAAGCCGGCGGCCCCGTTCGCCGTCAACCAGATCGTCCACCGCTCCAATGGCCGGCTGATGGAAGACATGGCGCTGTGCGAGAAATACAAGGTGCCTGTCGTCATCACCTCGCTGGGTGCGCAGGCGGAAGTGAACCAGGCGGTGCAGGGCTGGGGCGGCATCACCCTGCATGACGTGATCAATCAGCGCTTTGCCCACAAGGCGATCGAGAAGGGGGCCACGGGCCTGATCTGCGTCTCGGCTGGTGCCGGCGGTCATGCCGGCGCGCTCTCGCCATTTGGCTTCGTGGCCGAGACCCGTGCCTGGTTTGACGGCCCGATCCTGTGTTCCGGCTCGATCTCGACCGGTGGCGGCGTCCTCGCCGCCCAGGCGATGGGCGCGGATTACGCCTATATCGGCTCGGCCTTCATCGCGACGGCTGAAGCGCGTGCCGACCAGGCCTACAAGCAGGGCATTGTCGAGGGCAGCGCCGAGGATATCGTCTACACCAACCTCTTCACCGGTGTGCACGGCAATTATCTCAAGGCTTCGATCGTCGCTGCCGGCCTCGACCCGGACAATCTGCCGGAAAGCGATCCGTCGGCAATGAATTTTGGTTCCGGTGGCGGTTCTGATGCCAAGGCCTGGAAGGATATCTGGGGTTCCGGCCAAGGCATCGGCTCGATCAAGGCCGTGCAGTCAGCCGGCGATTACATTGAACAACTGATCGCGGAATATGCCGCCGCCAGGGCAAAAATCTGCGGCTAGATGGCTCAGGCGCGCTGCGTCGCCTGCTCGGCAGGCATGACGCAGCGCGCAATGTCGACCGGCACGTCATAGAGATGGTCGGGATCGCTGGCCTCGAGGATGGCGGGCGTCGCAAAGCCCCAGCTGACGGCACCGCAGGCGCAGCCGGCTTCGCGGGCGGCTTCGATATCGCGAACCTCGTCGCCGATGCACAGTGTGCGCTCCGGTGTGCTGCCGGCTTTCCTGACGACCTTGCGGAACACCGCCGCCTTGCCGAACAGGGCCGCGCCGCATGCGAAATGGCTGATATGGGCGACCAGTTCCGGCCCCATCACCTGGCGGATAGCCTCCTCGCCATTGGAGCTCACCACGGCGATGGTGGCCCCGGCAGCGCGCAATTCCAGCAATAGCTCGGCAATGCCGTCAAACAGGGTGATCTGGTCGACATTCCTGGCAGCGCGGTCGCGGACATCGGCGGCGATGAAGGGCAGTTTCCAGGTCGGGATGCCCAGCTCGTCCATGATCGCTTTCGGCGCCATGCCGCGCAGGGCCTCGGCGCGCTCCTCGCAGATCGGGGTCAGCCCGTGTTTCTCGATCACATCGGACAGGGCGGTCCTGAACCAGGTCAGGCTGTCGGCCAGTGTGCCGTCGAAATCGAACACGACGAGGTCGTAGCGCAAGGTCAAATCCAAACTCCGGCGGGCAGCAAAAAGGGGCCAGCTGGCGCCGACCCCTTGTAGTTTGCAGATTCTCGGGCCGCTTGCACCCTTAAATCGACGTCAGCCAGTCAGGTTTGACGTAGGGCATTTTGAGATCGCGGGCGACCGGCTCGCAGCAGATCTCGCCGCCGGCGACATTGAGGCCGCGTGCCAGATGCGGATCGGCATTGAGGGCTGCGCGCGTGCCCTTGTTGGCGATCGCCAGCGCGAAGGGCAGGGTGGCATTGTTGAGCGCGAAGGCCGAGGTGCGGGCATAGGCGCCGGGCATGTTGGCGACGCAATAGTGCACCACGCCATCAATGATGAAGGTCGGGTCATCATGGGTGGTGGCTTTCGAGGTCTCGAAACAGCCGCCCTGGTCGATGGCGATGTCGACGAGCACGGCGCCATCCTTCATCTCCTTCAGCATGTCGCGCGTCACCAGCTTGGGTGCCGCAGCGCCCGGGATCAGCACGGCACCGATCACGACATCGGCCTGCAACACCGCCTGGTCGAGCGCGACCTGGGTGGAATAGGCAGTCTTCACGGCGCCGGCGAATTGCGCATCGAGTTCGGACAGGCGTTTGGCCGAGCGGTCAAACACGGTGACGTCAGCGCGGGCACCGATCGCCATTTCCGCGGCATGGCTCCCGGCGACACCGCCGCCGATGATCACGACCTTGGCCGGCAGCACGCCGGGCACACCGCCGAGCATCAGGCCGCGGCCGCCTTGCGCCTTTTGCAGGCAATGCGCCGCGACCGAGACCGACATGCGGCCGGCAACCTGGCTCATCGGGGTGAGCAGCGGCAGACGGCCTTCATTGTCGGTGACGGTCTCATAGGCGATCGCGGTACAGCCGGAATCGCGCAGCGCCTGGGCCTGGACCGGATCGGGTGCCAGGTGGAGATAGGTGTAGAGCGTGTGATGCGGCTTCAGCATCGCCGTTTCCGACGGCTGGGGTTCCTTGACCTTGACGATCATCTCGGCGGCGTCGAACACGGCCTGCGCGTCTGCCAGGATGGTCGCGCCGGCGGCGATGTAGTCGTCATCGCTGCAGCCAATGCCTTCGCCGGCACCACTCTGGACCACGACCTCGTGGCCGGCGAGGACGAGTTCGCCGACGCTGGCCGGTGTCAGGCCAACGCGGTATTCGCGAACTTTGATTTCTGTGGGGACCCCGATACGCATGATATTTCCCGCTTCTGTGTGATCGATGTGGCGAATCCGGCGTTCAGGGTGTTCCTGCGATCCAGAAATAGAAGAATATTCAAGGTTTACGGCATTTCGCTTGAGTTATATTGCGTCTCACGCCATAAGGCGCGTCATATATCGTTTGATCGGGCGCAAATCCAGAATATTTTGCGCGCCCGGTCCGGGATTGGGGGAGAGTGCCCGTTGCGCCTTGATAATGTTGATGTCGCCATCCTGACCGAATTGCAGGAGCATGGTCGCCTGACCAATTCCGAGCTCGCCGAGCGCGCCGGACTGTCGGCCTCGGCCTGCCATCGCCGCGTCAAGACGCTCGAGAGCAGCGGCGTGATCGACCGCTATGTCGCCATCCTGTCGGAAAAGGCGCTGGGACGGGGCATGAATGTCTATGTCCAGGTGACGCTCGACAATCAGAAGCGCGATACGCTGTCCGGCTTTGAAACCGCCGTCGAGGGCGTGCCCGAAGTGATGGAATGCTATCTGATGAGCGGCGATGCGGACTATCTGATCCGGGTGCTGGTGCGCGATGCCAATGATTATGAGCGCGTGCACCGCGAAGTGCTGTCCGGACTGCCCGGCGTGGCGCGCCTGGTCTCATCCTTCACCATTCGCCGTGTCTTCTCGCGCACGACCATGCCGGTGCCCGAGGCCTTGCCGGTCGCCGGCTAGGTGAGGCGTCTTGCCACCGCGCGCAAATTGGTGCGGGGGCGTTTGACGATTGCATCGCGCGCCCGCCGGGGTTAATGGCGCGTCATGACCGATAACCGCTATCAAGACCTCGGCCAGCTTGGCGCCACCACGCCGCTGCCCGACCATCCCGACACCGCCACGCTCGAGCGCGTCGCCAATCCGTGCGATGCGCCCTATATGATCCGCTTTGCCGTGCCGGAATTCACCTCGCTCTGCCCGGTGACCGGTGCGCCTGATTTCGCACATCTGGTGATCGATTACGTGCCGCGCGACTGGATCGTCGAATCCAAATCGCTCAAGCTCTATCTCGGATCCTTCCGCAATCATGGCGCTTTCCACGAAGCCTGCACGACCGGGATCGGCCAGCGCCTGGTGAAGGAACTCGATCCGGTCTGGCTGCGTATTGGCGGCTATTGGTATCCGCGCGGCGGCATTCCGATCGACGTGTTCTTTGCCACGGGCGAGCCGCCGGCCGGGGTGTGGATTCCCGAACAGGGTGTCGCCAGCTATCGCGGCCGCGGCTGAACAGAAAAAAGGCGCTGTTCCTTCGGGGGGAGGGAGGAACAGCGCCTGGGCCGGATCGGCAGGGGGGTGCCGGTCGGACGGGGTGTCAGATCGCCAGCTGGCGATGCGAGTCCTGGGCGGGCGGCCTGTTTGCGGGGAGCGGTGCGGGTCTGTCACCTCATCCACCGGCCGCGTGCCCGGGACTGCAGGACTTCTTCTGACCGAAGGATGGTGCACGCGCCAGTATTATGAAATCTGAGCCGGCTTAGTGGCCTGTTAATCTTGCGCTGACTCAGGCCTTCCAGCGGCCGACATGCGCGCGCGGCCGCGGCCGCTCCACGACCTCCTCGGTGGCAGTGCCGATATAGATATAGCCGGCAATGCGCTCGCCGGATCGCAGGCCGAGTGCGTCCTTGATGTCGGGATCAAAGGCATACCATTCCGTCAGCCATTGCGCGCCAAAGCCCATCGCCGAGGCGGCAATCAACAGGTTCTGGCATACCGCGCCGGCCGACAATTCCTGCTCCCAGACCGGAACCTTGTGGTCTTCGGTCACGGTCGAGATGACGGCAATCACCAGCGGCGCGCGCTCGAGGCGCTGTTGCTCGAAGCTGATCTGATCGGCGGTGGCGCCCGGATTCTTGACCGCCCAGACCTTGCTCATGATGGTGCCGAAACTGCTGCGCGCCTCGCCTTCGAACAGGATGAAGCGCCAGGGGGCCAGCTTGCCATGATCGGGGACGCGTGCTGCGATTCCCAGCAAATGCTCGACCTGATGCGCATCCGGTCCCGGTGACGACAGACAGATCGCCGGGGTCGAGCGCCGCCGGGTCAGCAGGGCCAACGTGTCCGGGCTGGCGTGCGATGACGCCAGGCGCTCACCGGGCACGGGGAAATCACGGGAGATCTTGTCGTTCATCGGGGGGCCTCATGGCGGTGGGAGAGAATGTCGCTTTGACGTTTGGGCTCTGGGATCGTTATATCGGTCAGGTAAGCATGTAGCCACGCCCCGTTGATACGGGAGGGAAAGTGTACGGATGACTGTGGAAATTGCCATTGAGGATGACACGCCGGCAGATCGTCGCCGCCGCAAGGTACGCGATGCGATCATTGATGCCGCCGAGGTCATTTTCTCCGCCGAGGGCGAAGAAGGCATCTCCATGCGCCGGCTTGCCGAGTCGATCGATTACAGCCCGGCGGCGATCTACAAATACTTCTCCTCCAAGGACGATCTGTTCGAGGCGATTCGGGAAACCTTTTTCGAACGCCTGATGGAACGCATCAATGGCGCCCGGGAGGAGGGCGGTGATACGCCCAGCCTCTGTGCCCGCTGCATGCGTGCCTATATCGAGACCGGGATCGAAGAGCCCAATCACTACATGATGGCCTTCTATTCGGGCAAAAAGATCGAACCGCACGCCCATGACGAGCAGGACATCGCCTTCCAGGCCGAACATGCCCTTGTCGACATGATCGAGGCGGGCATGGAGCAGGGCGTGTTCCGGTCCGTCGACCCCAAGCTTGCCTCCAAGAGCGTCTGGGCCAGCCTGCATGGCCTGACGACGCTGATGGTGTCGATGGAAGGCTTCCCGGCGGGCATGCCTGGCTCGGAACATGTCACCGCCGATGCGGTGATCGATTTCCATACCGACATGATCCTGCGCGGGCTGCGAGCGTAGCGCATAGCAGCTATGCAAAAAAAGTGAACACTGTTCACTTTTCAAACGCTATTTGACGCCCTATATGAAGCTGTAACGTCACAGCGAGGGTGGGCATATGTCCGGAACAAGTCGGCGACTGGGTGCAAGAACGGGGGTGGTGCTGGCCGCCATCTGCGTGGCCATACTGGTCTTCGGGGTCTCGTCCCTGCGTGCGGAAGCGACACTGAGCATCAATCCGCCTGCACCATTGCCCGTCTCCGTGGTCACCGCCGATTATGACGGCGATGCCCGTATCGAGGAATTCTTCCCCGGCCTGATCCTGGCCCGCCGCCAGAGCGCGCTTGGCTTCGAGCGCGGCGGCCGCATCGATGCCATTCATGTCGATGTCGGCGACCGGGTCGAGGCAGGCCAGGTCATCGCTGTGCTCGACACGCGTGCGGTGCAGGCCCAGGTCGCAGCCGCCGACGCCCAGACGTCGGAGGCTGCAGCCCAGACCGCACTCGCCGCCGAGACCGAGGCGCGTCAGGAACAATTGCTCGAACGCGGCCATATCTCTCAGCAACGCCTTGACGAGGTGCGCACCACCACCCGCGCCGCCCGCGCGCGCCAGGCCGCGGCTGCAGCGGCGGCCAATGCGCTGCGGATCGAGCTCGATCTGTCCATCATGACGGCGCCCTTTGACGGTGTTGTCACCGCGCGTCTCGCCGATGAGGGCGCCATCGCTGCGCCGGGCCAGGCCCTGCTGGAACTGGTTGAAAGCGACTCGCTGGAAATCCGTGTCGGCCTGCCGCCACTGCTCGCGGCGCGGCTGGAGCCGGGGCGCGACTATCCCTTCATCGCCGATGGCGAGCCGATGACGGCCCGCTTCCGCGCCTCGACCGGCGTGGTTGATCGCCAGACCCGCACCGTGACGGCGCTGTTCGACATTGAATCCGGCCCGGCTGCGGCCGGCCAGGTCGTGCGCCTGTCCATGGCGACACCGATCGAGGCGGAAGGCTTCTGGGTTCCCACCTCTGCCCTCGCCGAGGGGCGGCGTGGTTTGTGGACCGTCTATGTCCTCAATGAGGACGGGGCCGGTTACCGCCTTGAGGCCCGCGTTGTCGAGACCGTCCGCATCGAGGCGGACCGGGTCTTCGTGCGCGGCACGGTCGCCGATGGCGAGCTGGTGTTGGCATCGGGTATCCAGCGCATCACACCCGGCCAGAGCGTGCTGCCCGCCGTTGAGGGCGAGCTGATCGAGGCGCGCGCGCAATGAGCACGATCTTCTTCCGCTATTCCCGGCTGACCATCCTGGCCGTCATCCTGCTGGTTGCGGCCGGCATGGGCGCCTTCATGTCGCTGGGCCGCCAGGAAGATCCCTCACTGGTCGAACGCTTCGGCGTTGTCGTCACGGCCTTTCCCGGCGCTTCGGCGGAACGGGTCGAGGCGCTGATCACGGCGCCGCTCGAGGACTCCATTCACGAGCTGGCCGAAATCAACGAGACCAGTTCGACCTCGCGCTCGGGCATTTCCATCATCCATCTGCGTATCCGCGAGGATCTCAGTGCCACCCAGGTCGACCAGGCCTGGACCCAGATCCGCGAACAGGTGGAGAGCGTGCGCACCGCACTGCCTGCCGGCTCCATGGCCCCTGATGTGCGGCGGCAATATCTCGGCGCCGCGACCATGATTGTTGCCCTGTCCTGGGGTGATGAGGGCACGGAAAACCTGCCAATCCTCTCGCGCCTCGCAACCGATCTCGAGAACCGGCTGCGCAATATGGCCGGCACGGAAGAGACCGCCATTTTCGGCGAGGTCGAGGAAGAGATCCGCATTATCGCCGATCCCGACACCTTGGCGGCGCTCGGCCTGAGCGTGGCCGATGTCGCACGGCTGACCGCCAGCGCCGACGCCAAGGCACCGGCTGGTGAATTGCGCTCGGACACGGTCGACCTCAATGTCGAGATCGCCGGAGAATTCAACAGTGTCGACCGCATTCGCGCCATCGCGCTCGGGCAGGGGCCGGACGGCTCCTTCATCCGCGTCGGCGATGTCGCCGATGTCGAGAAGGGCGCGCGCAACCCCGTCGAGGCGATGGCCACCACGGACGGGCGCCGCTCGGTCTTCGTCGCCGCCTATCTGCAGCCGGAATTGCGCGCCGATCTCTGGTCGCTCGATGCCGACGCGCTGGTGGCCGAATTTGCCGCCTCGGTGCCCGGCGTGCGCGTCGAGACCCTGTTCCGCCAGGGCGATTATGTCGCCTCGCGCCTCAATGGTCTGGCGCAGAATCTCGGTTTTTCGGCGCTGATCGTCTTTGCCGTGCTCTTCCTGATGATGGGCTGGCGCGCCGCGCTGGTCGTCGGTTCGGCGCTGCCGCTGACCGTGCTGGCAGCGCTGCTGCTGACGCGGATCTATGGCGAGCCCTTGCACCAAATGTCGGTCACCGGCCTGGTCGTCGCGCTCGGCCTGCTGATCGATAATGCCATTGTCGTGGTTGATGAATACCGGCTGTTCCGCGCCCGCGGTCGCGCGCCGGTTGATGCGCTGGACGCGTCGCTGAAGCATTTGTTCGCGCCGCTGCTGGCCTCGACCATGACGACCATCTTCGCCTTCGCCCCGATCGCGCTGATGCCCGGTGCGGCGGGCGAGTTCATTTCGATGATCGGGATTTCCGTCATCTTTGCCGTCGGTTCCTCCTTCATCCTGGCGATGACCGTGGTGGGGGCCTTTGCGGCCTGGTTCGACGATGCCGGTGCCGGCGAGGAGCCCAAGCGTTTCTGGCGTCACGGCATGGGCGCCGGTCCGCTGGCACCGCTCTACCGCAATATGCTCGACACGATCACGGCGCGGCCCTGGGTCGGGATCGGGGCCAGCCTGTTGCTGCCGATCGCCGGCTTTGCAGCCGCCTCGACCCTGCCGGTGCAGTTCTTTCCGCCGACCGATCGCGACATGTTCCAGATCGAGCTGGAATTGCCGTCCTCGGCCTCGATCGCCGAGACCGCGCGCCAGACCGAGCGGGCCCGGGCCATCATCGAAAGCTATGAGGGCGTTGAACATGTTTCCTGGGTGATCGGCCAGAGCGGGCCGCGCACCTATTACAATGTCGTCGGCAGCCGTTCGGGCATGCCCAACTATGCCGCCGGTTTCGTGCACACCAGCTCGGCCGCAGCGACGCACCGCATCCTGCCGGCGCTGCAGCGTGAAATGCTCAACGCCTTTCCGCAGGCGCGTTTTCTCAGCCTGCCCTTCGAGCAGGGCCCGCCAATCCCGGCGCCGATCGAACTGGTGCTGGTCGGTCCGGAACTGACCGAGCTCAACCGGCTGGGCAATGAAATTCGTGCCGTGCTGGCAACAACCCCGACGGTGACGCACACGCTGGCCCTGCTTGAAATGGGCGAGCCGGTGGCCCGTATCATGGCCGATGAAGCGTCGGCCGAACTCTCCGGCATGCGCCTTTCCGAACTCGCCGACCGTTTGCGCGGCGATCTGGACGGGGTCGTCGGTGGCAGTGTCCTGGAAGGTGTCGAGGAACTCCCCGTTCGCGTCATCACCCGGGACGACAGGCGATCCAACCTCGCCTCTGTCGCCGGCGCTCCCCTGACGTCCCGTGGCGGCGATATCTTCGCCGCGCCGGTTTCAGCGCTGGGCGAGATGACGCTGGCGCCGCAGGTCTCGGTAATCCCGCATGAGGATGGCCGCCGGGTCAACACGATCTATGGCTATCTGGAGCCCTATACCCTGCCGGCTCCGGCGCTGGAGCATTTCTTCACCGCGCTCGACGCCGCCAATATCGCGCTGCCGCCGGGCTATGAGCTGCAGATTGCCGGCGAGGCCGCCGAGCGCGGCAACGCCATGGCCGATCTGCTCAGCACAGCCGTGCCGCTGCTGGTGCTGATGATCGGCTCGGTCGTGCTCGCCTTCAACAGTTTCCGCTATGCCGCCATCATCCTGGTCGTGGCTGTCCTGTCGGTCGGGCTGGCGATGTTCGGGGTCTGGCTGTTCGGCACCCCGCTGGGCTTCAATGCCATTGTCGGATCGATGGGGCTGATGGGATTGTCGATCAATGGCGCGATTGTCGTGCTCTCGGCCCTGCGCACCAATCCCGCCGCCGTCGCGATGGAGCCGGGCGCGGTGCAGGAAACGGTGGTCGATGCGACGCGCCACATCATTTCGACGACGCTGACAACGATTGGCGGTTTCGTGCCGCTCTTGCTATCGGGCGATGCCTTCTGGCTGCCCTTTGCCGCGGCGATGGTCGGCGGCGTTGCCGGTTCGGCGATCCTGGCGCTGGTCTTCGCACCCTCGGCCTTTGCCCTGCTGGCCCGCTTCGAGGACCGCAAGCGCCGCATCAAGGAGAAGATCCGCAACTACAAGCAAAGACGCGATGGCTTGATGCCGGGGGTCGAACAGGCCTAGAGCGCACCCGATGGAGGCGCGAAGCATGACCAAGACACGAGGTCCCTGGACCATACATGACGAGCGGACCGTGTTTGAAAGCCCCTGGATGCAGGTGCGCGAGTTTGACGTTACCCGGCCGGATGGCAAGCCCGGCGTCTATGGTGTCATGTCGCCGCGCAATCTGGCGCTGGCGATCTTGCCGGTTCATGCCGACGGCACCATCACCCTGGTCGGCCAGCACCGCTTCCCGCTTGATCGCTATAGCTGGGAGATTCCCGAGGGCGGCGGTCCGCTTGGCGAGGACGCGATGGACGGCGCCCGGCGCGAGCTGAAGGAGGAGACAGGCCTCGCCGCCGATCACTGGCACGAGATCCTGCAACTGGACCTGTCCAACTCGATCACCGACGAGCGCGCGATCGGTTATCTGGCGACCGGATTGCACCCCGGCGAGCCGGAACCGGAGGGCACGGAAGTCCTGCTGACGCGTAGCCCACACTTTCTTGATGCCCTCGATGAGGCGATGTCGGGCCAGATAACCGACGCATTAACGGTGGCGATGTTGTTGCGCGCTTACTATATGGCCCAGCAAGGCCTGTTGGCGGCAGGGCTTGCCGATGTCATGCTACGCCGCTGAAGGCAGGAGAGAGTGATGTCACTGAGCCAGGCCAATGCCCCCATCGCAGCGCGGACCGGAATCCAGGCCGTCTGGGCGCGACTGCGCGTCGAAGCGGCTGCCGCGGCAGCGGAAGAGCCGATCCTCGCCAGTTTCCTCAATGCGGCCGTGCTGCGCCATGACGAGTTTTCCCATGCGCTGGCCTATTGCCTGGCCAGCAAGCTCGCCGATGCCCAGCTTGATGCCATGCTGGCGCGCGATGTCGCCGAGGCAGCGCTCGCGGGCGATCCGGGCATCGTCGACCAGGCGATTGCCGACATGGTGGCGGTCGAGGAGCGCGACCCGGCCTGCAAGAGCGTGCTGCAGCCCTTCCTCTATTTCAAAGGCTATCAGGCGCTGCAACTGCACCGCATTGCCCACTGGCTGTGGAGCGAGGGGCGGCAGAACCTGTCCTTCCACCTGCAAAGCCGGGTGTCGGAGCGGTTCGGTGTCGATATCCATCCCGCCGCCAAGATCGGGCAGGGGGTGATGATCGACCATGCCACCTCCGTCGTGATCGGCGAGACCGCCGTGGTCGGTGATGATTGCTCGCTGCTGCACGAGGTGACGCTGGGCGGCACCGGCGCGGCGCATGAAGATCGCCACCCCAAGGTCGGGCGCGGCGTGCTGATCGGGGCCGGCGCCAAGGTGCTCGGCAATATCGAGATCGGCGATCATGCCCGTATCGCGGCCGGTTCGGTGGTGCTCAAATCAGTGCCCGCCGGCTGCACCGTCGCGGGCGTGCCGGCCAAGGTGGTCGGCAATTGCTGTCCGCAGCCCGCGCAGAGCATGGACCAGAGCATCCCTGACGGGAAATAGCGCCGCTCGTCTGCGTTCGGCGCGCCGCGGGCGCGAATCAACGCAGGCATCGCACTGGACGCGCCCCCCCTGCATGGGCTTATTTGTCGCCAATTCGAATCCCCGACCGGAGAGATACCGTGAACAAGAACATGACCGCAGTCGAAGCCGCGAAACTGCAACGCTTCCTGCGCACCAAGCTGCACCCGGACATGGCCGTGCAATGCCGCAACCGTCCGGACGAATGCGCCGAGATCCATATCGGTGACGAGTGCCTCGGCGTCGTCGCCAAGGTGATCGACGAGGGCGAGACCTCCTATTCCTTCGAGATCACCATCCTGGACATTGATCTGGAAGAGCTTTGATCGAGCCGTCGACGACCGTTCTTGAGGCGCGCCAGGTCACCAAGACCTATCCGGGCGGTGTCGAGGCGGTTGCCGGCGTTGATCTGACGCTGCAGCGCGGCCAATTGCTGGCCCTGGCCGGCGCATCGGGCTGCGGCAAGACCACAATGCTCAAACTGATCAACCGCCTGGAGGAGACTTCGGGCGGTTCGATTCTGTATGAGGGCGAGGATATTGCCGGCCTCGATGGCGTCACCCTGCGCCGCTCGATCGGCTGGGTGATGCAGGGCGATGGCCTATTTCCCCATTATACCGTGGCGGAAAATGTCGCCATCGTGCCGCGCCTGCTCGGCTGGGAGGCGGGGGCAATCGAGATCCGCGTGCGCGAGATGCTCGAGCTGGTCCGCCTCGATCATGACGCGTTCGCCGACCGCTATCCCGACGCCCTCTCGGGCGGCCAGCGCCAGCGCGTCGGCTTTGCCCGCGCCCTGGCCGGCAAGCCCGATCTTCTGTTGATGGATGAGCCCTTCGGCGCGCTCGACCCGATCACGCGCGACGGACTGCAGCAGGACTTCATGGCGCTGCAGGCCCGGCTCGGATTTTCCGCCCTGATGGTCACGCATGACATGGCCGAAGCCCTGATCATGGCCGACACGGTCGCGGTGATGCGCGCCGGGCTGATCGTGCAACAGGGCAGCCCGGGCGAACTGCTCAAATCGCCGGCCGATGACTATGTCGCCGATCTGCTCGAAACCCCGCGCCGCCAGATGCGCCGGATTGCGGAGCTGGAGGCATGAGCGCGAATTTCGCCGAACGCTGGGCCGAGCTGCCGCATCTGCTCGCCGGCCATGTCCTGCTCTCGCTCGCGGCGATCGCGGTGGGGATGGCGATCAGCGTGCCGCTCGGCATTTACGCGGCCCGGCGCCCGCGCCTGGCCGGCAGCGTGCTCAATATCGCCGGTGTCATCCAGACGATCCCCGGCCTGGCCCTGCTGGCGCTGATGGTGCCGCTGCTGGGCGGGATGATCGGGTATTGGCCGGCCTTCCTGGCCCTGATGCTGTATTCAATCCTGCCCATCCTGCGCAATACGATTGTCGGCCTGCAAGGCGTCGAGCCCGGCGTGCGCGAGGCCGCGCGCGGACTGGGCATGACGGAGCGGCAGCGCCTCTGGCGCGTTGAACTGCCGCTCTCCCTGCCGGTGATCGTTGCCGGCCTGCGCACCTCGGTCGTCTGGGTCGTCGGCGCGGCAACGCTGGCAACGCCCGTCGGGGCGTCGAGCTTGGGCAATTACATTTTCGCCGGGCTGCAGACGCGCAACTGGCTCTCGGTCCTGTTCGGCTGTGTCTTCGCGGCCGGCCTCGCCATTGTGTTCGACCAGATGATCCGCCTGCTCGAGGTCGCGGCAAAGACCCGCCGCCGCGGTCTCGCCGGCGGCGTCGGCATTGCCCTGGCGCTGGTGGTCGGCCTTTCCGTCCTGCCCTCGCTGATGCCCGCCGCATCACCGGCAGCGACAACGGGCGGGCAGGGCGCCGCGGCACCGGCCAGCCTGGCCGGTGAAACCGTCCGCATCGGCGCCAAGGCCTTCACCGAGCAATATATCCTCGCTGAACTGATGCAGGGCGCGCTGGAGGATGCCGGCGCTGTCGTTGAACGCCGTGACAATCTCGGTTCGACCATCGCCTATGATGCGCTGCGTTCCGGCGAGATCGATGTCTATATCGATTATACCGGCACGATCTGGGCGACGGTGATGGGGCGGCCGCAGGCAGCGGAGCGTCATTTGATGCTCGCCGAGATGACCGCCTGGCTGCACCAACGCGACGGTGTGCTCAGCCTTGGACGCCTCGGCTTTGAAAACGCGTACGGATTCGCCATGACACGCGGGCGCGCGGCAGAGCTGGGCGTCGACAGCCTCGCGGATCTGGCACCGATTGCCGGCGAACTGACCGTCGGCGGTGACCCGGAGGTATTCGTGCGCTCGGAATGGATCGGCACGCGCGAAACCTATGGTCTGGCCGCCATGCGCACCCGGGCGATGGATTCGACTTTCATGTATGGCGCCGTGCGCGATGGCCAGGTCGATCTGATCAGCGCCTACACCACGGATGGCCGCATCGCTGCCTATGATCTGCAAGTGCTCGCCGATCCGGCGCATGTCCTGCCGCCCTATGATGCCGTGATCCTGCTGTCGCCGCGCGCTGCGGCGCTGCCGGGGCTGGCCGGGGCGCTGGCGCCCCTGATCGGGGCGATTGATGGCGACGCGATGCGCGAAGCCAATCGCCAGGTTGATCTCGAGCACCAGACCCCGGCCCAGGCTGCCGCCTGGCTCGCGGCGCGGCTGGAGCAAGACTGATGGCGGGTTATGTCGGGCATGGCCGCTTGCAGGATGGCGAATGGCTGATGCGCGCCTGCGCCGTGATGAATCGCGATCTGCCGCCGCACGCGCCGGAATACACGCCGGACACCGAGCTCAATCGCGCCTACACCACCCAGGCGGCCGAGTTCGAGACCCTGCTGGCGAAAATCGATCCGGAAGGCGATATCGATCGCTCGATTTTCCCGGTCCTGGCCTATTTCACCGCGTCAGAGGGCTGGCCGCTGGACATCATCTTCGCCGCCATCGCCGCCTTCCTCGTCTGGATCTTCATGCCCAACTGGTATGGCATCATGGAGTATGCGGCCTATGTCGCCATCGCCGGCTTCGTTGCCGTCCAGTATCTGCGCGCCCGCCGCGTGCGTGAGCGCGCCGAGCGCGGAATGCAGCGCCTCGGCTTGCAGCCGGGTGAAGAAAACAGCCTGACCCTGCGCATGCTGGTGAAATACCGGGTGATTCCGCCGACGATTCACTGAAGCGACCGGGCGATGACCGGACCGCCGGTGCGCGGGCCGGGAGGGCATGGCGGCCCCTGATTCGCGCCCGCGCCACGGGTGTGCTACTGGGGAGTGTATTCATAGTGCGTGGAAACCCCGACTTGCGGAGGTAGCAATGCGCGTATCCCTGTTAATCTTGATCACGGTGTCGCTGACAGGCTGCATGACCCAGCGGAATGGCGAACTTGCGCCGTCCGCGCTTCCCGCGATCACCTTCAGTCCAGCCGAATACCGGCATTATACCGGTCTGGTACCGGCGGCGGGCCAGGAAACCATTCCCTGGTACGAACTTATTTCGGCCCGGTCTCGCAGTGCGGACCTGGAAGAACTTCGCAATCGAACAGATGGCGCAATCGCCGGCATCTTGATTTCGAAGTCAGACCTGATCTGCGACCATTATTTTGAACGCGTGATCGTTGTGCGCAATCAATCCGTATCCGCGCTGCAACTGGGCGCGCTGGCCGCGTCGGGAGCCGTGCCTCTGGCAACGCCGGATCGCAGCGGCCGCGTGCTCGGCGGTGTGGCCTCCTTCCTCACGGGCTCTCGCTCTGCGCTGGAACAGACGGTGTTTGACGGGGAGGATATCCGCGAATTGCGCCGGGCCGCCCTGACCTCGCGGGAACAATCGCGAATCGCTTTGCTGGCCCGAATGGACGAGGCCGAGGGCGGGACGGCCCAGCTCGCGGTGCTCGCGGCAGAGCTCGGCAACTATCACCGTCAGTGCGGGATCGAGTTCGGGGCCGACTTCCGCTCCTCCCTGGTCGACCAGGCGGCGCGGGAAACATCGGATGAGCCGGCTGCCGCACCCGCTGCCGGCGCTGAGCCAGCCGGGGCGGGCGGCGCTGAACCGCCGGGCGCTACAGCCGATCCAGGCGCTGAAACCCCGGCCTGACCCAAAACGGCGCGGCCCATGAGAGCCGCGCCGTCCAGATGCCCGTTTCGAATCTGCCTCAGAGCACCGTCAGCATCGTCGCCACCAGCGGATGGCGTACGATGTCCTCCGCTGCCAGGCGGCAGACGGCGATATCCTCGAGCGGTTCCAGCTTGTCGGCGATGATTCCCAGTCCGGACATGCCGGGCAGGAGATCCGATTGCGCCGGATCGCCGGTGACGACCATGGTCGCGTTCCAGCCGAGCCGAGTGAGCAGCATTTTCAGCTGCACATAGGTGCAGTTCTGCGCCTCGTCGACGACAACGAAGGCATTATTGAGCGTGCGGCCGCGCATATAGCCGATCGGGGCGATCTCGATCAGGCCCTCGGCCATCATCGCCTGCAGGCGTTTCGGCGACAGCCGGTCGGCGAGGGCGTCGTAGAGCGGGCGCAGATAGGGGGCGAGCTTCTCCTCCATGGCGCCGGGCAGAAAGCCGATCGATTCGCCGGCCTCGACAGCGGGGCGTGAGAGCACGATGCGGCTGACCTGTCCCGATTCGAGCGCCTCGACCGCCTTGGCGACGGCGAGATAGGTCTTGCCGGTGCCGGCCGGCCCGAGCGCCAGCACGAGATTGTGCTCGTCGACGGCCTTCATCAGGACCGCCTGGCCCTCCGAGCGGGGTTTGACATTCTTGACGTATCTCTGGTCGCGCATGGGATCGCGCGTTTCGGGCGTCCAGTTGGTTCCCGGGAAAAGGGCGCGAACCTTGGTCTCCTCTGTCTGGTAATGTGCCGAATTGAATTCACCGGTCCGGGTGCGACGTTTGACGATACGCTTGGTCATGGCAGGGCTCTCCACACATGAAAAACCCCTCGGCCGAAGGCAGAGGGGCAACAAATAGCTTGCGACGGGAATGATTCGGACGAATCCGGCAGGCAGGGCCGTGGGGCACCAGTTTCTGGCGGGCTGGGGTGCAGACTGTCCATGACGTCTGATCAGGCCTTCCGTCCGGCGTTACCGAAACGATTGCGAGGCAGCGCCCCGAATCGCAGCTACAGTGTGAGTGTAGCGTGATGAATCAAATCTCAACGCGCGCGTCGCGAAAATTTCATCGAATTCTTCAGGGAGACAGACATGGCCATTTATGCGTTGGGTGATTCCCGGCCGGAACTTCCGGGCGATGACCAGTATTGGGTCGCCCCCGATGCCAGCGTGATGGGACGTGTGATCCTGCGCGAGAATGCCAGTGTCTGGTATGGCGCGGTGGTGCGCGGGGACAATGATCCGATTGAAATCGGTGAGGATTCCAATGTCCAGGATCTCTCGGTCCTGCACACCGATGTCGGCGCGCCGCTGACGATCGGCAAGGGCGTGACCATTGGGCACCGGGTGATGTTGCACGGATGCACGATCGGCGACTATTCGCTGATCGGGATCGGCTCGACTATCCTCAACGGGGCGGTGATCGGGAAAAACTGCATTATCGGTGCCCACACATTGATCACCGAGGGCAAGGTCATCCCCGATAATTCACTCGTCGTCGGCTCGCCGGGCCGCGTCATGAAGACGCTGGGCGAGGACATGGCGGAGATTTTGAAGGCCTCCGCCGATCATTATGTCGAGAACTGGAAACGCCACAAAGCCGAGCTGCGCCGAATCGACTGATTCGATCCGGCCTGGAAACCGTGTCTGAAGCCGATTCATCAGATGGAAAATGGTGAAGCGGCTCAGGTTTTTGAGCGGTCGCATTTTCGAACCGCAAAACCGGTTCCCACTTTTGCTGAAAATGCTCTAGTTGGCGCGGCCCCAGAGATTGCGGATGTTTTCGTCGGCATCGCGTCCCAGATTGAACCAGGCGGCGCGATCATGGGTGGCGTCGATAATCAGCAGGCGATCATCGCGATCGAGAATGTGGCTGAGCTCATTGCGCAGCACGGCGGCCGTGGTCGGCCCGCGCAGCAGCCAGGTGCCCGGCGTGATCTGTTCCAGCTCGCCATAGGCGGTCAGGGCGTTGCGGAATTCGGGACCGGCTTCGGACTGGATTTCCGTCACGATGACGAAGTTCGCCGGGCGAACGCCTGCTGTGACACGCTTTTCCGGGGCAGGGCCGCCGGCATTCGCCGCGAGCCAGGTGGTGAATTCCTCGACTTCAGAGGCGGCGCACCAGCCTTCATCGCGGGCATTGGAGACCTGGGAATGGGCCGCAATCCGGCCCTCGCTGACGAAAGCCTTCATCTGCGGCGGGGTATAGGGGCCGTAAACACGGCCTTCGACTTTTACAAACCAGGACATTGCGATTCCGTCATCGCGAGGCATATCGGTTCTCTCTCGCACTTGCACAAGTACTTTCTATTCCACGGATACGGCAAGAATCAGGCCGACTCGGCGTTTTTACCGGGGAAACGCGACTCAAGTACGATCGGGGGGTGATCAGGCGGCTTCGCTACTCTTCTTATCTGCGTCCGGGGGATCGAACACGACCGCGAAGCCATTGTCCAGAATGCGAGCCACACATCCTGTCATTTCACCCACACGTAGCAATTCGCCCAGGCGCGGCCTTTCCAGACACTCGAAGGCGGCGCCGGAAACCGAGACATCGATCACATTCGCCTGGATCACCACACCGTCATTGAGCAGGATGCGCGCGCGGCCACGTCCCGGCTTGCGCGCGGCGGCACGATCCTCTTCCAGACCGAGCCGGTCCTTGTTGAAGCGCCAGGTAATGGTGTCGGCGAGCTTGTCGCGCTTGCGCGATGTCGCATTGAAGCGGATCGAGAATTCCTCGCCTTCGGCGCGGACAATCGTGCCCTCGATGCGGCCAATGCTGGAGATCATCAGCACGATGCGGGTATTCGCCGCCGGCATGGTGCGCGATGTCACCCGGGCGCCGCCCGGCGAGATATCCAGCAGCCGGCAGGCGTGCTCACCCAGCGTTTCCGACCAGAACCGGCCATGAAGCTGTAGCGGCACGCGCGTGTGACGGCGCCTTTCCTGGGCACCGCGGGCGGCGATCTTGATCTTGCGGCGGTCTAACCGGCCTGTGTCCTGCTGCATGGCGTCCACCTCCTGCAAGCGGGCAAGATAGGGCCAAGCGGTTAAGAAGTGTTTTCAACTACTGGTCGTTTGCGATCATCACGGAAAGACGCGGATCCCGGCCGGGCTGCGGCGGAAACAGGATGCCGGGATTGGCCGGCGGGCGCACTTCCCGCAGGCTGGTGCGCAGAATCGGCCGTCCGTTGAGCGAATCGGCAGCCTCGAGGGGCTGGAACAGGCCCAGGGTGCGGTCGACCAGGCCTTCCGGGCCGCGCAGCGGCAGGAAGCAGATCTCGACCTGGATCTGGTGCATGTCCATCGTTGTCGCGCGCGCAATTACAGAGGCCGGCGATACACCGCCGAGCGAGGCTTCCAGCACGGCCTCGATATGGGCGGCGTCATGACCGCGCCACAGGCTGAGGAAATTCTGGTCGCGAAATTCACGCTGATACAGCTCGCACAGGCTGGTGCCCGCCAGCCGGAACACGTGATGTTGCGGATCGATCCGCCCCAGAATGAAGACATGACCGAGCAGGGCGGCAATATCCTGTGGCTCGATATCAGCCCGGTATGGCGCCGCGCCGCCGAATCGGCGGGCCTGCCAATAGGCATGCAGGGCTTTCGATTGCGCGTGGCGCATTCCACTCTCCTGACACTGCGGTCACATCACCCGGCGGCGCGATTGCCGTGCCGGCTTGGCGGAGAGGTTTCAAGATCGGGGCCATGCAAGCGGCTGGAGAAACACCCTGGTCACGCTCGCCAATCGCGGGAATCGCCTCTGCGGGGAAAACGGCCCGGGGTTTGCAAGACCGGTCCCAGGATAGAAGGAGCATGGCCATGCGCGTATCAGCCCGGCACGGTTTTACCATTCTGGCGAGTTTCGCCTTCGTTTTGTGTATCGCTCCGGCCGCTTCGGTCAGCGCGGTGGCGCAGGATTGCTGTACGCCAGCACCGCCACCGACCTCGTGTTGCGATCATGGCGGCGGACATACGGTCAACGTGCCCAATATCAATATCCATGGCGGCAATATCAATGTCGGGGTCAATGTCTCGACGCGCGTCAACGTCAACACCAATGTGACCACGAATGTCGATGCCTCCTCCAGCGCCACCTCCACGGCCACGGCCGGTGCGGGCTCCGCGTCGCGCGCGGGCGCCGGCTCGGTCACCTATATCGGTGGCGGCAGCTATTCACCCTACGCCTCCGCACCGGCAGCCACCGCGATCACCGGGCTGAATGTCGCCGGGCTCGAGCGCGAGGCCGAATACGAATTCCGCGAGGAACAACGTTCGCGCTGGGTCGAGGAATGGCGCCTGGTGCGCGCTGTCTGTGTCGATGATACCGGCACGCCGCATCCTGCCTCGCGCGTGGACAATGGCGACCGGGTCGCTGCGACCTATGACGGCGAGGTCTATCGCTGTGTTGCCGGGACCGCGATGCAGGTGACGATCGGCTGGCGCCAGGATGGCCAGGACAACTGGACGGACGCGCCGACCATCATGTGCCGCAAGGGCGAGGCCCTGCGTCACAGCCCGGGCGGAACGCTGGTCTGCTCCGCCCAGGAGCCGCGCCGCAATTGTAACGAGCGCTCGCTGCTGCGCATGTATGGCCCCGGCACCAAGCTGGTCTTCATGCGCCGCGAGGAACACTACACCGAACAGGTCCGCTATGAGCGCGAAAGCGAAAGCATGCGCCTGGTCTCGATGACGCTGATGCTCGATGGCGGCGTCGGCGGCTATCGCTGATCGAAAACAAGACACTCACATGCCCACTCGGCATGGCCTGGCCCCGGTTCACAAGACCGGGGCCTTTTTTTGCCTTCGGCTCAGCCGTCCAGCGTTTCGTCGAACCAGCGCAGTGACATGCAGGACAGGCCGGCATCGATTCGGCCGATCTGCTCGGTGGCCAGCGGCACCACATTATAGCCCGCCTGGTCCAGCATTTCGATCGTGCGCGGGAATTGTGACCCTGCCAGCACGACATCATTGAGGCGCAGGGCATTGGCCGCCGCCTCCTCGCCCTCGGGCGTGATCAGGGTTTCCAGCCCGTCAAACACGCCCGAGGCCGCGAGACGTGCCGTCGTGAGGACGCAGTTCTCCTCGATCAGCGCGCAATCTGTCTTGAAATGCAACACGCCGGGCGGGGTCGTGACAGTCTTCGAGGCCAGGCCCAGACGGGTGAGACAGGCGCCGAGTGCGCCGGCGCCCGCTGCATTGGTGCGCGCCGACAGGCCGATCAACACCCGGTCGGGCGTCACCAGGATATCGCCGCCATCGGCGAAGCCTGTGCCGGCCATCTCCAGCACCGTCTCGAATCGCCGCTTCAGCACCGGTGCCAGCTGGGCTGTCTCGCCGCGCCGGGCAGCATTGCCCGGCCGCAGCAGGATCGCGCCGGCTGAAAACACCAGCGCCGGATCCTCAACGAAGATCGAATCGGGAAAGGCTTCCAGCGGCGGCAGCACCGTCACGGCCAGCCCGGCCGCCTCCAGCGCCTCGACATAAGCGGCATGTTCCGCCGCGACACCGTCATAATCGGGATCACCATGGTCGACAGCGCGAAGCCCCTTCACCACAGACGCCGAGGGTTCCCGCACGATGGCGGCATTGAAGCGATAGACCGGGCGGGCGAGGGGCATGGCGGGGCTCGTGATGTGGACGACAGATATCGTTGTCACCTCGCCAGCGGCGGTTCAAGTGCTCGCTTGCTGATCCGATACGCGTCTGCAATGGCGATCACCAACCCAGGTCATACAGGCCCGGCCTCGCCGGCGATGTTGCGGCCGCGCGCGGCGAGTTCTCAAAGCAAAAACAATAATTCTCGTCATCCTGACGCAAGTCAGGACCTCGAGCCGACAAGGGCGCAGCCTGCGATGTCGAGGTCCTGGCCTTCGCCGGGATGACGATGAGTATTGTGCGTAGCCGCCCGCGCCCGGCACCGCTTCACCAACCGGCCGAACAGTGATTACCTTCAGCCGACAAAGACCGCCCGGAAGGCCCGCCCCCATGACCCCGCTCTCCATTCTCGAACTCGCCCGCATCACCGACACCGGCGATGTCCGCACCGCGCTCGACCATGCGCGCGATGTCGCCGTGCATGCGGAGACGTGGGGTTTCAAGCGGATGTGGCTGGCCGAGCACCATAATTTTGCAGGCATTGCCAGCGCGGCCACATCGCTCGCCATCGCCCATATCGCCGCCGGCACGAGCACGATCCGCGTCGGCGCGGGTGGCATCATGCTGCCCAATCACGCGCCCTATATCATTGCGGAACAATTCGGCACGCTGGCCAGCCTATATCCGGGGCGCATCGATCTCGGCCTCGGCCGAGCACCGGGCACCGATCAGCGCACCGTCCAGGCCCTGCGCCGTGCGCCCGGCTCGGATGACCGCTTCCCCCAGGATGTGCAGGAGCTGCAGGCCTGGCTCGCCCCCTCGCGGCCCGGCCAGGCGGTGCAGGCGATTCCCGGTGCCGGCACCGAGGTGCCGCTGTGGATTCTCGGCTCCAGCCTGTTCGGCGCCGGCCTCGCCGCCGAGCTCGGCCTGCCCTATGCCTTCGCCTCCCACTTCGCTCCCGCCGCCCTGATGCCGGCGCTGGAGGCCTACCGCGCCCGCTTCAAACCCTCCGCCCAGCTGGAGCGGCCTCACGCCATGGTCGGCGTCAATATCGTCGCCGCCGACAGTGACGAAGAGGCCCGCCGCCTCGCCACCACCCAGCAAATGAGCTTCACCAACCTCATCCGCGGCACCCCGGGCCTCTCCCGTCCGCCCATCGACGATATCGACCGCTACTGGTCGTCCGCCGAAAAGGCCCATGTCACCCAGATGATGATCTGTTCCATCCATGGCGGCCCGGAGACGGTGAAGGCTGGCATCGAGGCTTTGGTGGCACGGACCGGCGCGGATGAGTTGATTGTGGTGTCGGATGTCTATGAGCACGCGGCGCGGCTGCGGTCGTTTGAGATCATGGCGGGGTGTCGTCAGTGAGCGCATCTAAATCCCTTCTGGCGCTCGCACTGGCCTGCGGATATCTCGCCCTTGCCGGATGTGCCCAGACACGGGCTCCGGAAATCGTCATGCAGGACATCACACGGTTTGAGGTCCTTCGTGTTGCGCCGGGGCTGGTTGTGCTTTCGGCCACAATTACCAATTCAGATCATCGTGCGGTGTGCATCCCCAACGACATGCTCCCCGTTGGTGTCCACGAGTCCGATATTTTGGTCGTGGTTGATGAAGCGGGGCAGAAGGTCGACCTGATGCCGGGCCTCCCATTGCCCGGCCCGGAACGAATTGTGATCCTGCAGCCGGGTATGACCGTTCCGATTCGGCCCGTCATGGCTGAGCAATACGAACTGGTTGCCGGCGGCCACTATCAGGTTTCGCTGGAAGTCCCAGGGTATTATTGCGACCAAATCCTCAATGCGCCGCCGCCATATCCGATTGCCGGCCACACAGCTGGCAAGCTCGATCAGGTGTTGTTTCGGTCGGACGCTATCGTGGTCGATTTGCCCTGAGTGTGGCCCGCGTGGCGGCCTCATCTCCGACCCAATATTACAACGCGTTGTCATCCCTGACGGATGCCCGGATGCGTCAGCGATCCGGGCGTAGATCAGGGACCCAGACGCCCGACAAATCTCCGCCAGCTTCACCGGCCGCGCGTGAAAGGCTCCACCATGGCGCATCTGGGTCCCTGATCTGCGCCCCGCCTTCGCGGGGCATCCGTCAGGGATGACAATTATTTGATTTATCATGGAAATGCCAAACGCTCCGGAATGCTCCGAACAGGGGGTGATTTCCCTCGCGCAAGCGCCTATCTCTGCGAAAACCAACCTCGCAGGACGCGCGTTATGACCAAAGCCCAGATCGTATATGATGATTTTGCCCGGGTGGAGATGCGGCTGGGCCGGATTGTCGAGGCGCTGGAATTCCCCAAGGCGCGCAATCCCTCCTACAAGCTGTGCGTTGATTTCGGGGATTTCGGGACGCGCTGGTCGAGCGCCCAGATCACCAATTATGCCCGCGAGGAGCTGGTCGGGCGGCGCGTCGTGTGTGTCGTCAACATGCCGCCGCGCAATATCGCCGGCTTCCTCTCCGAAGTGCTGATCCTCGGCGTGCCCAATGCGGCCGGCGCGATCATCCTGCTGACCACGGCGGATGATGCCGTGCTCGGCGGCGAGGTTGCCTGAGGGGCGGGCACGCTCGTCAGCTGGCACTAATCCCCGCCCTTGCACAATCATCCCACGTCATCCCGGCGAACGCCGGGACCTCGACGCGACAAGTGCGGAGCCCGGTCTGTCGAGGTCCTGACTTGCGTCAGGATGACGAGGTCTGGGCCAACTTATCCCCACCCCCTCCATCCCCGCGCATAATCGCCCCATCTTCAGCCGAGCGGGGCGTTTCTAGACCGTCTGGTGATGTGGCTGGGGTGCGGTGCCTCGAGTGGGCCGGGAGTAACGGTCCGGTCCATGAAAGAGCGAAGGAGACAGACGGCGATCCTGGAGGTTCACTCACTGACGGTGACCAGACCCTTGTACCGGCCAAGGCCGGGACGTGACAGGCAGGGGCATCAATGGGCGGAGGCAAGACCGGGTGTTACACCCCGGCGGGCTCTGCCCCACACGATGGTGAGGGCGTGGCCACTGGCCCCGCCGGACCGGCAGGCTTGGAATTGGACAGATAAGACAAGTCGCGGCCTTCGTAAAAACATCGCGTGCGGGAAGATCCGGCGGACCGGATTTTCACTAAAGCGCTTAATGAGACAAGGGTTCAACGGATCTTCCCGTGCATCCCGCCTGATGACGACCCCATCCCTCCAGCGGCTTGCCGCGTGGAGATTTTGCTGCAGGCGGGCAGGAAAAGGCCCCGGACTCCCCCAAGTCCGGGGCCTCCACCCATCCTGCGGTACTGATCGTGGATCAGTCGCTGGAATAGGGATTGATGCTCTGGAAGGTGGCGCTGTTGCCGATCGCGGTCGCGGTGCCCGACAGCATGGAGCCGCTGGTCATCTGGCCGGTCACCACCGAGCTGATGGCGGCATTATTGGTCTGGTTCATATTGCCATAGGCGGTGACCGGGCATTCCGAACAGACATAAGTGGTGGCCGCATTGCCGAAGGCCGTCGCCGAGGCCAGCGCGACCCCGCCGGCACCGCCGGTGAAGGTCGTCGCCGCGTTGACGGCGCCATCATTGGTCTGGTCCAGGCCCATAAAGGCATCGGCGCCGATATTGGAGATGACGGCCGAATTGCCGACGCCCTCGGCCGAGAGCGTGACGACATCAATGTCGAAATTGCCGATATCGGCGCTGGCTTCCGCATCGACCTGGCCGGCATTGTCCTGGCTGCCCTGCATGTGGGCATAGCCATTCTCGTTCTGCATCCAGGCCGAATTGCCATTCGCCGAGGCGATGATCTGGGTTTCCTCGGCCCCGCCGCCGGCCTCGAGGCTGGCGCTGGCGCCGACATTGCCGCGATTGTCCTGGTCGAGATCGACGATGTGGGAGGGATACATGTAGTAACCCTCGATCGAGGCCGAATTGCCATTGGCCGCGGCGACCGTCGAGGCCGACCAGCCGAGCCCGCCGCCATTGGCGAGGACATAGCTGTCGGCGCTGACATCGGCGCCGGAATCCTGGCGCAGGTCGAGCGTATTGTCGCCGCCATAAGACACCGAGCCATAGGCATTGGCGCTCGCCGTCGCCGTGGTGACCGAGCTCATGGCATAATTGGAGACATTGAGGCGGGCCGTCGAGCTGACGCTGGAGCCGTCGAGCGCAGTCTGGCTCGCCGTTGCATCCATCGTCTCGTCATTGATCAGACTGGCCGAATTGCCGATCGCCGAGGAGGTCGTGATCGCGGTGCCGTGGATGATTCCCGCCGTCGTCGTCGCCGAGGTGGCGACCGAACCGGAGAAGGTCTGCTCGCTGTCGACATCGTGCGCTGTGGCGAAATCACCGGTCACGGCATTGGCCATGCCGATCGCGGTCATCGTCGCGGTATGGGCCTCGGGCGTGTCACCATTGGCGATCACCGAGATCGCGGCATCGAGATTGAGCTGGCCGTTGAGGACCTCAGTCGTATCGTCCGCGAAGATAGGTGCGGACACTGTCATCGCGGCGCTCGTGGCCATGATCCACACTCTCACGCATTTGGACATTGGAGGTCTCCCTGGAGCCATAGGCCGTGGCGATATTGATCCCGCCGGTCGTATTGGTTGGTCCGCTGCTGACGCCGCCGCCGATCGGGTCGCTATAGGCACACGCCGCCGACGGATCGACGCCGTAAAGCTGGGCGGAAATTTCAAGCACGGCGCGTTCGATCACGGTGCGCACGGCCAGCTGGACCGGCTCGAGCGAGCGGCCGCCGGCCGAGATGTCGACGACAGCATCGCCCCAGAAGGCGAAGACGCCGGCGCTGATCTCGCGACCGATGATCTGTTTCTGGTAGGAAATGACGTCAACGGTCTCCATGGTCTGGGTCTCGTTGAGACGCAGGTCGAGGCCGATATTCATCACCCACATGCGGCGGGAGAACAGGCCCGTCGGATCGCTGTCGATCCGGTCGCCGGCCAGCACGTCGGTGCCCGAGGAGCGGATATTGTAATTGAGCTCGGTGATGCCGCCGACCAGATTGTAATCGGAGCCGGGCAGGGAGGCGGCGCGGATCTCGCGCTGGGTGCCGTCGGCATTGCCGATCAGGGAATTATTGGCATAGCGCAGCTCGAGCTCGGAAATCGAGGTGTCGAAACGCTCGACCAGGCGGATGCCGGCTTTCGAGAAGGCCGAGATCGCCATCAGGGACGCGCCCTGGGTGATGGCGGCGCCGCCTTCCAGCGAGGCGCGGCCGGTATAGTCCGACAACCGCCCGACCGCGACCCGCGGCGAGCGCAGATTATGGGCCCGGGCGTAATTGGCCAGGCAAACCAGCGCTTCGGAATAGGGCGTCGGATTGGGCGTCACCGGCGAATTGCCGATCGGCGTCACGTAATTGCCGTCGGGGCCGGAGCGGTCTGTCGACGCGCAGCCGGTCAGGGCAAGAACGCTCGCCAGCGAGGCGAGGAGGAGTTTGGCTTTAATCATTATCGCTACTCACATTGCCGTCGGACTGGGCACTGGCGTTGATGTCGCCATTATTGATCTGGGTCGAATTGACGATCACGGTGTTGTACTGGCCGCTTACATTGACATTGAGCTGGTTGCCGATCGCGGTGGCGCCGGACCCGACCCCGCCGCCGAACAGGCCGCCATGGGAGGAGACGCCGACGCCGGTCTGGATCACGCCGTCAATGATGACGCGATTGCCCGCCGTCGAACGGCTCGCCGCGCCGGCGCTGGCGGCAGCGCCCGCACTGGAGCTTGCTCCGGACCACGCCTGGGTCTCCTGACCGCTGGCAACGCCATAGGGGCGCTCCCACTGAGCCGTCGTCGAGACCGACTGGCCCAGCGCGGTGGCCGGGGCCAGAATGGCCGTGATTGTTGCAAGGGCGATCGTGATCCTGCGGGTTTTCATTGTCTCACGTCCTTCAAAACGCAATTCTCACAGCGGTGATGTGCAATGGGCGTGCCAGCGGGTGAATGGGCCGATCTCCGTTCGCCTGTTGGGGGAAACCTTCCGTTAAGACGTTGAAAGTGCCCGATTGGGCCAGAGTTTCGAGGAGAATGACTGGTGAGTGTGCCGCAACGGGACGATCAGATCCGGACGCCGATCTTCAATGCCATGCCAGCCGCTGTCCTGATCCTGGCCACAGCGATCCTGGCCAGTGCGGCCATCACGGCGCTGAGTCCCGAAGCGGGACGCTGGATCCTGGCCAGCAGCTTGGTGATCAGCGGTCCGGCCGGCACGGCCCTGCCGGCACAGCCGCTCGGTCATGTCGCGCCGCTGCTGCTGCACGTCTTCATCCATTTCGGCCTGCTGCACCTGGTGATGAATCTGGCGGTGCTGATCGGGGCCGGCCGTGCCGTCGGGCTGGCGCTGGGCGGCGGGATCAGGGGCACGGCGGGATTCCTGGTCTTCTTCTTCATGTGTGCGGCGGCCGGTGCAGCGCTGGAAGTGCTGTTGCCGCATGACGGGATCGTGCAGATGGGCGGTGCCTCGACCGGCGTCTCCGGCCTGATCGCCGCGGCCGGCTGGGTGCGCGGCGGTTATCGCGGCATGCTCGGCCTGGCGCTGCCCTGGATCGGCTTCAATATCCTGATCGCCCTGACCGGCATGGTGCTGCCGATCCCGATCAGCTGGGCCGGACATATCGGCGGCACGGTGGCCGGCGCGCTGCTATTCCCGCTCGCCCTGGCGACATTCGGCGAAGGCCAGGGCCGGGATGGCGGCGACGGCGGGCGCTTCAGCGCCTGATCACCACAGCCGGTCCAGCTGGCGCACGCCGTCAATTTCGAAGCCCTTGATGATCGCGTTGCCGTCTGGCGACAGCGACAGGATCAGCCGCACACCATTATCGCCATCGGGATCGAGTTCGCGCAGCCGCCGCTCGAAGGCCAGGGCCAGCTCACGCGAGGCGTAATAACGCTCGATATTGTACACGCCGTACACCATGACACGGTGGACGGGGCGGGGCTCGTTGAGGCGATCACCGGTCTGAGGGTCGGTCCATTCTGAGTCGATCGTATGGCTCGAGCGGACGAAGCCGTGGATGAAGACGCCGCTGTCGGGCTGACGCGTCTGCAACGAGACCGGATGCCAGTTGCCGTCCTCGCCCGGTTCCAGCGTGACATAGAGCGCATCGCCGGCCTTGAACGCGTCCTCGTCCGTAAGCTCGCTCGCATCGAGCGACTGCAGCTCGGTGGTGATCATGCTGAAATGGCCCAGGAAGATATCGCGCGGATCATAGCCGCGGACATCGAGCACGACTTCGGTACCATGGGCCCGGGCTGTGGCGTGATTGACGACGAGAAAGCCGAGAAAGGCCGTCATCGCGGCGGCGATCAGGGCGAGGCGCGCGGTGATCTTCATGATGCGTCCTCCGTCGACGGCGCGGGCGGCGGTGCGGCGACCTGTTGCCGGCGCAGGCGCAACAGGCCGAGGCTGAGACCGAAGAGAATCGCGCCCCCCAGCAGGAAGAAGAGCGCCGTATCGAGCAGGCCGCCGAAGGTCTCGGCATAGACATAAAGCGTCTGCAGCACGAAGCCGGCGATTCCCAGCCCGCCGACAAAGGAGCGGCCGGGCCGTGTGCCCTGCACGATCATCGCCACGCACAGACCGTAGAATATCGCGCCGATCAGGATGCGCACCGCGAACAGCATCTCCGGTCCGGCGGCGCTGACGAGGGCGGGAATCATCGCCGCCACCAGGCCGGCGGCGAGGTAGGCGAGGGCGGTGGTCCAGCCGGCATCACCCGTGGCGACCCGGCGCCAGGAAGCAAGCGCGATCGTGACCACGGCCAGCGCCGCGATGGCGTTGAACAGGCCGGTGCCATGCTCGGCCGTGAAATTGCGAATCCCGTCGAGCGGCCATTGCAGCAGATAGGCTCCCAACAGGGCGAAGGAGATGCCCCAGGCCGCCAGCACGCCGCCGCCGGCAATGCCGCGGTCGCGGGCATGGGCGGCGATGAGCCCGACCGCGGCGGCAATCAGGATGGCGGCGGTGAAGGCCTGCAGCGGGTCGAGCCGGTGCACCGATTGCTGCTCCCACAGGACATGCGCGATCCAGCCAAACAGGGCAAGCGAGAGCAGGTTGAAGCTGACGCGCGAGCCGAGCCGGTGGGCGAGGGTGGCGGTCAGGCCCCAGACCGGAAGATAGCCCCAGACGATGCCGGGTGAATAAGGGGTGAAGATTTCCATTCCGGCCCACAGCGCGCCCAGCCCGGTCGCCAGGATCAGCACCGGGCGCGAGGGCAATACAAGGGCGATGGTCCCGGCCGCCGCGGCCCAGACGAGGACGGCTGTATTGCGGAAGGAGGTCATGTTGAAGGTCTGCGCGGTGAGCATGATGGCGGCACCGAACAGGGCCGCGCCCAGCAGGGCCAGGGCGTGGCCGATCACCGGAGCGCCGCGGTCGAAGGCGCGGCCGGCGCCGAGCAGGGCGGCCCACAGCGCCAACACAATTGTGCCGAAGCGCAGCAGGCGCGGCATCGCATCCCAATTGGCGGCGACAAAGCTCAGGGCCGACATCGCCAGCAGGGCGGCCCCGAGAATGGCGAGGGCGCCGGCGGCGTTCCAGCGTCCCGGTTGCGCGTCGACATCGGCGAGAATGGCCGGGCGGTGGCTGGCCTCGACCCATCCGGCGGCAATCCAGCGTTCCAGGTCGCGGGCCAGTCTGGCGCGATATCCCATCATGTCTCTCCCCTGAGATCGGTCGCAAAAGCGTGCCTGTGCACCGTGGGCTTGTCCATGTTTGTTTGATTCACATCGCCCCCGGGCCCGGGACCGCGTGCGCCCCGGCCGGTTTTGTGGTATGAAACAACCGCACCTGCGAGGAGGGCTGGCGATGAATATGGACTCCATTCTGCGCGGCAAGGGACGCGACGTCGTCTCGATCAATGAGGCGCTCAGCCTGGGCGAGGCGGCCAAGCTGATGGACTCGCACGGAATCGGCGCACTGCTGGTCTGCGACAGCCATGACAGGCCCACCGGTGTGGTGTGCGAACGCGATATCATCCGCGAACTGGCGCTCAATGGCGCCGCCGGTCTCGGCCGGCCCATCTCCGGCGCCATCACCGCCGCATTCCTGACGGCCGCGCCCGAAGATCTGACCGAGACCGTCATGGTGCGCATGACCGAACGACGCGTGCGGCATCTACCGGTGCTGGATCAGGGGCGGGTGGTTGGAATCGTCTCGATCGGCGACCTGGTGAAGGCCCGTATCGCCGAGGTCGAGGCCGAAACGGACGACCTGCGGAACTATATCCATCACTGATGCATCCGGGCGCAGTCCCGTGTGTACCTGCCAGACAAGGGCGATGCGGCGATTGCTGCCACAAAACTGATACAAAATGCCGTCAGGGGGTTGCTCTATCCCGGCCATCCTGTAGAACCCGCTTCACCAACGGCGCCGGCGCAGCGGTTTACCACTTGCGCCTCAGCGCCGTTTGTTTATTATGTGAGGTCTTGTCGCTTTTTAAGGATGACTCGTTCCACTTTCGAGTGTGACGGTCGGGAATTTTTTCGCCGGTTTTGGCCGCTGAAACATCTTCTGCACTTCCTGAGAATAGCGAATTGACTTCAAAAACCGGGCGGCTTAAACCCCGCCCTCCTCAACGGGACGGCCCAGAAAATCGGGTCAGAACAGAGAGGGGAAGGCTCTCGCCTTTCGGTGCTGAAATGGTTCGATCCTGGATCTGACCGGAGACATTTTCGCAAGAAAATCATCCGGTTTCCACGAACTGCAGAGGCCCTGAAATAAGCGTTTGACTTCAAAAACCGGGCGGCTTAAACCCCGCCCTCCTCAACGGGACGGCCCAGAAAATCGGGTCAGAACAGAGAGGGGAAGGCTTCCGCCTTTCGGTGCTGAAATGGTTCGATCCTGGATCTGACCGGTGACATTTTCGAAAGAAAATCATCCGGTTGCCACGAACTGCAGAAGCCCTGAAATAAGCGTTTGACTTCAAAAACCGGGCGGCTTAAACCCCGTCCTCCTCAACGGGGCGGCCCAGCAGATCGGGCCCGAACAGAGAGGGGAAGGCTTCGGCTTTTCGGTTCCGAAAATGGTGTGACCCTGGATCACGCCGATGAGTGTTCTCGCAAGGGAAACGGTCGGCTCCATCGCACTGCAGACGGTACTGAAACAGCAGTTGACACGGAATGCCGGGCGGCCTAAACCCCGCCCTCCTTAGCCGGAAAGATCGCCCCAGGTGATCGGCCTGGCGCGGACCTAAACGACGGAAGTTGTTGACGGTTCTGCTCTTTGACATTGTTGATTGGAAAGAGAAACGCAGGCGGCGGCGCTCTGCGGTGGGTCAGACCACCATAGAGACCGATAACGCTGAAGCGTTTTTCTACGACGATTTAAGTTTCGTTTTGGTCAGCCTTCGGGTTGGCCTGAATGGAACCACAATCCCGTTGAACTTTGAAATGCCATGCGATGTCGGGATCGAAACTCAACCTGAGAGTTTGATTCTGGCTCAGAACGAACGCTGGCGGCAGGCTTAACACATGCAAGTCGAGCGCCCACTTCGGTGGGAGCGGCAGACGGGTGAGTAACGCGTGGGAACGTACCTTTTGGTTCGGAATAGCCCCGGGAAACTGGGTGTAATACCGAATGTGCCCTTCGGGGGAAAGATTTATCGCCAAAAGATCGGCCCGCGTTAGATTAGCTTGTTGGTGAGGTAATGGCTCACCAAGGCTACGATCTATAGCTGGTCTGAGAGGATGATCAGCCACACTGGGACTGAGACACGGCCCAGACTCCTACGGGAGGCAGCAGTGGGGAATATTGGACAATGGGCGCAAGCCTGATCCAGCCATGCCGCGTGAAT